>CAJUGJ010000055.1 GCA_910586015.1 uncultured Lachnospiraceae bacterium | reverse complement strand
CACCGACTCCTTTCCTTCTTCTATCTTCATATTCGATTTTGTCACTGCATTGATGATCTCAACGGCACTTCGTTCTACATTTTTAAATCGCTGCTCTGTGTTGAGGATTTCTTCCAGTTTCTTTTTGTCATTTGAATACTTGATGTAGCGCATAATCTCTCTCAAACTTGTCTGAAATTCATCAATTTCTATATCTGACAGTCCTCTTGGCGTGATCAGATTTATGCATAAAATCCTTGCAGTTAATTTTACCTCAACTTCTATGTCTTTTGCTATGTCTCATAAACCTCCAACCATAGAAGCTGTACATCTGATCAAATCCTTTGGTTCAGCATACAATTTATATATTCTTTCAAGTCAAAAGCATTATCAGCGATAAAAAGCTTTCTTGTATTACTCCAATGCATATAATATAGTTTATCCAGTATATCCTGCCCCATAAGGCAAGTATAAAATCTATTGTCAAACGTAACCCAAACCGACACATTGGTTAGTATAATTGAAGTTCCGAGCTTCAACTTCTTCATCTTCACCTCATAAAATTTAATACTATATATGTCCTTGCCATACTCGTTGCCTGTCTCTTTTAAAACACCATTCAAGTATTTAACTGCTGCTCTGCTCGCAATAAACTCCTCTTCTTTTAAATTTATGCCAAGTTCTTTTGCCCTACAGCACGTTATAGCAGCCCCAGTGTCGATAATAAACTGCATTACTGCATTTCTTTTTTCAAGAATATACAATTCACAATTGACCGTAAATATTCCATTATCTGACACTGTAAATAGCATTTCCTTCTCCCCCCTGAACATAACTTCCAATTATGACACATAAAATATCTTTTTCTAAAAACTCATGCAGTTTTTCACACAAATCATCATCAGAATCTGACGAATCGCTTACTGCCACTAACTGTCCCTCACCATCATCCAATGAAGCAATGCGCATCAATATTCTGCTATAGGGAAATTCGTTTTTGACCTTATGAAATGGTTTCGTATCTGTTTGATTTAATATATGCAGCATATAATCACCCTATCTTTCAAATTTTTTATTTCAATAAATACTCGGTTTGGATTGCAGCCTTACCTACCTAATCGCCCTATCAAGCCACACCACTTCCTCCATCCATACCATTACTGGTACCAACTTGTGGTTCACTACACTTGGCTATAAAAAACATGGCTTGACTTGCACAGCAAGATTAATGCCATGCTCGGTACGCAAAATTAGAGCGCGGCTATATAAAATAGACTTACATTCTAGTAATACTCACTGTTTAGTTCTTCTCTCATCAATGTTTGTCAAAATTGTATCGCAAGACACATATCCACCGACTCCTTTCCCTTTTCTATCTTCATATTCGATTTTGTCACTGCGTCGTTGATTTCAACGGCGCTTCGTTCTACATTCTTAAATCGCTGCTCTGTACTGAGGATTTTTTCCAGTTTCTTTATTCTTCTTGACAGTTGAAAGTTTGTACCACTAAGAAGCCAGAAAATCCCATTGTTCTTC
>CAJUGJ010000054.1 GCA_910586015.1 uncultured Lachnospiraceae bacterium | reverse complement strand
CCTGAATCCGTGAATCAATTAAAAGCAAAGAACCGAAAGTATTATAAACAAACAACTACAAAAGAACAAAAAACTCACCCAATAGGTGAAAAAAGTTAAAAAAGTAGATTTTTAATATTTTCTTTGATATACTCTATAAGGGTGAAAAAAATGAAATATGAAATAGAACAAACAGATGAAATAATAAGTAATAACACAGGATTAGTCCTAGTCAATAATATAATGGAATCAACCAATTTTAAACAAAAAATAAATAACAAAAATTATTTAAAAGTCCAATCCAGAGAAATAACAAATAAAGATATTTTTATGAGCTACATCGGGATATTAGCACAAGGAAGAACAGAATTTGAAAGAGCAGACGAATATAGAAACAATCAATATTTTAAACAAGCCTTAGACATAGAAAAAAGTCCATCCTGTTCCATACTAAGACAAAGATTTAATGCAATAGGAGAGATAGAAAGTAATTTAAAAGATATGAAAAAACTAATCGATGAAACAAACGTAGAAATATTACAAACCAAAAATGTAGAATTAACACCATGCTACCAAAAGTGTGTGCCACTAGACATCGATGTAACGCCAATGGACAATTCAGGAAGTAAAAAAGAAGGGGTTAGCTATACGTATAAAAAAGTGGAAGGATTTGCACCAATTATGGCATATATAGGAACAGAAGGGTATTTAATGAGAAGTGAATTAAGAGAAGGAAAAGCGCATGGACAATGTGCAAAAACAATCTGTTTTTTGAAAGAAACGATAGATTTAGCCAAACAAACGACCAAAGAACCGCTACTAGTAAGGACAGATTGTGCGCATGATTGTAGTGATAATGTGCTACTTTTTACGGAAAAAGAAGTAGAATTTTTGATGAAAAAAAAGAATATAGTAGCAGACAAACCAGAATTTTACTTTCATGAAGCGCAAGAGAAAGGCAGAAAAAAAGAAACAAGAGAAGGAAAAGAAAGATATTTGTATAGTTATGAGAAAATATATGTATGCAAAAAAGAAGATGGAGCAAGTATAAATATACCAGTAAGAATTGTAGTAGATGCGATAAGAAGAACGAGTAAACCAGATGGACAAATTTTGTTAATGCCAGAATATGAATGCAAAAGATATGTTACATCGTTGCAAGAAGCAAGCGAAGAAGAAATAATAGAACTTTATCATTTGCATGCAACAAGTGAACAATTCCATAGTGAAATAAAGACAGATATGGATATAGAGAGATTACCGTCTGGGAAGTTTTCAACGAATGAGATTGTTTTAGGATTAGGAGGAATGGTATACAATATTTTAAGATTAATCGGACAAATAAATTGTAAATTAGAAACTAGTAAAAAGAGAGTAATTGAGAGAAAAAGGATAAAGACAGTAATAAAAGACATGATAATGCTAGCGAGCAAGTTAGTGAAACATGCAAGGAAAGAAGTAATAAAGATATATAAAGAAGATTATCAAATAGAGATATTTCGAAAAGTATATAAATTGAGTTATGCGTAAGTAAGAAAAAATATAAAGTTGAGAAATGCTATTCTTTGAATAGTTATTTGTTGCGCCAAAAAATAAAAAGGGAACAGATAAATGATGGATTATTTATAAATTCTGG
>CAJUGJ010000053.1 GCA_910586015.1 uncultured Lachnospiraceae bacterium | reverse complement strand
TATTATCCTATTTTTGACCAAATCAGTCGAGGTACATGCTATCTACCGTTTACGAATGATAACAAAAATTCGCTAATTTTGAAGAAACAAGTGTAGTGCAATAGTTATCCAGATTCTGGCGGATAAATCTTTGACCGTATACGATAACTCACCATTTGTTTTGCGCATCAATTCTTTGAAGAATCTAATTTGAGCAATTCTTTATTTCTTTCTATATATTCTTTCCATATAGCTTCTCGGTCTTTCTGATGTGTGTTCTCATATTTTTCGGTATACTCGTCATGGAGCGCTTTTAGCTGATCCATAAGTGGCGTGTCAGCAGGGAGTTTCCCTCTGCGGATGCGGGCATACAGCCTGTTATATGATTTCGTAAATTCCGTATGAATCGGATGGCTGAATAACTTTTCCTTATAGGATTTCCGGCTGGCGTACTCATTACAGGTAGTGGAAGTGTCTCTGTATATTCTTGTGCAGTATTCTTGGTTGGAAGTATACTTCACACGAAAATATCCATTACATAGTTTGCATTTTTTGATAACGAGTTCATCTTCAAGAAGTAGTCTAATGCCTATACATAAGAACTGTTTGAATGATGTAATAGGGTATTTCCCGATTGCATTATCTGTAATAAGGTTAGAGGCATGGTTTAAATACTCTATCCAATCTTTTGTATTGGAATGGGTATCTGTATGGGTATGAATGTCAGGCAGAAAAGTTTCTTTTATTTCCATAGCGGATAATGCATCCGATTGAAAATCCTGTTTACTAGCATACAGGCAATAAGAATGGTATATTTCAGCTATTGTACTGCTAGGCAGTTGTACATCTTGTTTTGACGGCGCTATGATAACCGCATCTAAATAATCTCTTGCTTGCGTACATAAAGTCTCAAGACTGCCAACTTCTTTGGATAATAGTTTGGCGGCTTGAAGTAGCTCCGTATCGGCTGGTTTTCCGGCTTGCTGATAGCAAGTGCGCATTACCATATGAAATAAAGGATACAGATAAGACAGTGCCGGGTGTTTTTCAAAGCAGGACTGTAATATTGGCATGATTTGCTCGGCAGAAGCTTCAATATCTTTTGGTGTGTGTTCGCAGCAATATACATTGAAGGCTTCTTCGTCAAAGGTGCAGTTAATGCCAAGTAACGGCAAAACAGACTTCAATTTCTGAAATGCCACAACAGCGGATTCTTTTTCCGGCATATCATAATCAAGGATTTCCATAATGTTGGTGTGAATAGCTGCTTTTTGTATTAAACAGACAGTGTTGTTTTTCAGCGTATTCTTATTAGTATAAGATGCAGAAAGCGTTTCTTCGTGTGTGTGGCGGTTAAGGCTGTACGTTGCAACACAAAAGTGAAAATCATCTTTGATGATGTCCGGCGAATATAAATTCATGGGTAAATTTCCTTTCTATCAGATTAACGGCTTAAAATAGCTCCTCTTAAATGCAATTTTTCTCTTATAGATACAATACTATCACAAGATAAAAATAAATTCAATAAAATTATCTTGACAAACTTTCGGTATTGAATTATTATAAGAAGCAAGTCAAGATAAAAATACGATTTAAAATAAAAACTTGACAATATACAGCGTCAGTGCAGGAGGAGGGAGGTAGATGAATA
>CAJUGJ010000052.1 GCA_910586015.1 uncultured Lachnospiraceae bacterium | reverse complement strand
AAGAACAATGGGATTTTCTGGCTTCTTAGTGGTACAAACTTTCAACTGTCAAGACCCAATTAGATTTTAATTATTCTGGTTCACTTATAGCAATTCCTAAACATGTGGGCAAAAAGGCTTCTTTTGTTACATCTTCAAAAACATCACCCATTAGACATAATTTATCCCACAAATGTTGCAATGATTGAACTTGTTGTGCTTCACGAAATGAAACTAATCCAGTACAATATGTAGCTTCCCATTCTTTTTTATCAACATCTACACCCTCACTAATTTTAATATTAATTAATTGTTCCGTCTCTTCTGTAGTTCCATATTTTATGTAATAATCTATTTCTCTTTTTACTACATCCATTGCACCAAAATAGTTTTGGGCACTCCATGCATCTGAACGAAGTAATATTTTTAAAAAGTGAGTAATTATTGTTTCCATATTGTTTTGATTAGTATATAATAATTCTCTTTTTTGATAATTTATTTTATTAAATAGCGCATATAATTTAGGTCGCTTTGCATACCATTCAACAATGTGAACCCCATCCTCAGAATTGAGTTTATTTCCCATAGGAATATAAATAGTTTTAGTTTTCTTATTAAAATAATTTGAATCCATTGGCACAATAATTTTTTCAATATAATCATTTAAACAGACAAAATATGCATTCTCTGTTTTCAAATCTACAACACATAAAATAACAGGAACCGCACTTCCCATCTTTTCAACTGTAACTAAAAGCTCTGTTTCAATTACAAATTTTATAACATCTATATTCGTTACATCTTTTTCCGAAAAAAAATATTCCTTTTCAACATTGTTTCTTTCTTTAACTTTTAGAGATTCTATTTGAATATCTGCTGTTCCTTTAACTTGAAAAAAAATATGTTCACCCGTTGTTATATAGTCATTCCCATATTGATTGAACAGTTCAACACTTAAATCAATTCCGTAATCTGGTGTATACTCTCGTACAACCCAAGAATCAGGAAAATACTTTTTCAATAAATTGACAGCTTGCTCACCTTTAATATGTGACATAGTTCTTTTTTTTCCTCTATTCATGATAATTTTTACTCCTGGACAATTTTTTTAGTATTTTATAAATAATTCTACATCTGATCAGTATTTCTATCAAGCAGCATAGTTATTCATTTATGCCTTAATTACCCTTTATCAATGGCAAACAGCCAAGTCAATGATTTACCGCTTTAGCGGCGTTTACGTCCTTGACTTGACTGTTTGGCGTTGATATTCTGGGAAAGGCATAAAGAAGAATTTGCAGAGTTTGTGTTTTGCCTGCTGAAGATATAGAGTAAGGGAACGCAGGGGAATGGCAGCTTATACAGTGTCATTTCCCGTACTAATACTTAGAAGCTGTTTAGAAACCAATTTACAGATAAATTAAAATAAGAGAACTATCTGTATTCTATATATTCTAAAAACCGTTTTACCGCTAAAGAACTGCTTTTTTTACTTCGCAAGGCAAGACCGATATTACGGAACGCCGGGACATCTAATTCCTTTGTTATGATTTTATATGGCACACGCTGTAAAATAAGCTGCGGCAATATGCTGATACCTAATCCACTCTCCACCATAGACATAATGGCGTAATCGTCCCATGTTGTAAAATGTATCCTAAAATCCCGAAATCAATTATACATATGTTAGCCCATATTCAATTCAAAG
>CAJUGJ010000051.1 GCA_910586015.1 uncultured Lachnospiraceae bacterium | reverse complement strand
ATACAAGGAAGATTGTACTAAAAAAAGTTCGCGAAATATCACCTTTCACGAACTTAGTATACCACATTTGATTTGGAATGACAAGAAAAAAAATGCAGTTATTTTTTAGATTTTGAAAAAAAGTAAGACTTTTTGTCTCTAAATTTTATAAAAATATTTCTTTTTATATCTCTCATCGCAAACAAATTAAAAACTTTGGCACTACCGTTCTATAAAATTTCTATAGTTCTGTGTTACCGGGTGGCGATGTACCCAAAATCTGCTCCGTTTAGGTACAGATTTCACGCATAGTTTCCCTGCGGTTTATATATTCCAATTCTGCAAGCAGAAGAATATAACAAGATCAGTTCTTTTTCTCTGTCTGTTTTATTTCTAGTTTCGTTTCTATTGGATAATAAGCTAAAAAATTTTTGGCAAGATTCCTTGCTTCATTGAGATAACGGTTTCCACAATGTCCATTAGGACAATAATACTCCTTTTTTTTATTTTTTAACGAAAGAAGCGTTGCTCCACAAAGTGAACAAGTATTAAAGCAATTTTTCAAATTAACTCGAGTTAAAACAATCCCCTGCTGAAATGCTTTATAATCTAAATAATGAATTATTTTTCTTCCAATCCATTCATATATGGTATTTCCCATAGGAAATTTTTTATATCTAAAATCTTTAGAATAATTTGGTACAACAAGAGTTTTTACATGATAAGATTCGCAATATGAAAGAATCTGTCTACTAATACAATGAGCATAATGTTCATTGATTTTTTGAATTTTTTCTAATAGTAACTGATTATGTTTACTATCCATTAATTCACCAGAGGATAAATAATTTAATTTTGATATCTGAACATTTCGTTCATGTTGATGTTTTGCTCCTCCATGAAAAAAACGGATATGCTGTTCTTTGCCAAAAGCGTCTAAAATAACAGCTACTGCAAAAATTTCTCCAGCTGGAAATATAATAGAACAAAAAAGTTCTTTATCTTTCATCCTTGTTGTTACTTTTCGAATATCTAAAACTGGCATTAAGACAGGAACATGAAGCCAAACCTTTTTTCCTTTAATTTTTAAACTGGGAGAAAGTGTTTTTGATTGAGCTGGAAGCGATCTTCCTTGAAAAGAATAAGTATTCCAATGCCAAGTATTTTCATGATATAACTTTAATTCAATAGAATGTTTTAAAAAATTACGATACATCCCTTTATAGTATACTGGAGCGGCTTCAGATGAAAGCGGTAATTTCAAAGAACGTTTTTGATGCTGTTCTGATTTTGCCATACTAATTGCTGCATTAATAGCTGCGCGCCGAAAGTACAGTGGAATCTTTACAGAAATATGATTAAGAGGATATAATACTTCTTCTTTCGCTTTTTTTTGACTCTTTGAACCAATACTTTGAAGTTCCAACTTTCGCATTAACTGCATATTCGAAATTTCCAGCCAATCAGGATGTTGTACTAAAATTTGAAAATAATGAAGCAAAGTTTGATTGTAAAGTTCTTTTGTTTTTTGAAAATCTTCTAAATTCGTCTGGTATAATAGCAGTCGATAAGTGATTGTACAGTATCCCTTAAACTTTTCAAAAGTTTCTTTATTTTCATTATTTTTATTCATATTTTAGATAACTTTTGCTCCTTTAGTTATAATAAAGTTCGTGAAAGGTGATATTTCGCGAACTTTTTTTAGTACAATCTTCCTTGTAT
>CAJUGJ010000050.1 GCA_910586015.1 uncultured Lachnospiraceae bacterium | reverse complement strand
TAACTTTGTCACAAGTTGGGACGAAGTTATAACATCTACGTAGATGCTTCTTTGAAAAATTGTAGAAAAATAATTTCTGTAAGATGAATTGTTTTGTAATCTTTTTGGATATGGCGAGATTATTGCTATCCTCATAGAAAAATGTGTGATATACTGTAATAATAAGAGTACATAAAATTTGCAATCAGTAGCCATGATAGATAGTAATTTAGCAATGTAATGTCAAATAGAAACAAAGTGAATTCCCATTTATTTATAAAGAATAAAGGTATATGGAAAACATATCTTTACTATATGAACTATCTAAGCATTAAAAGAGAGGTTTTTGATGAATACAATATTTACAATTGGTTTTACAAAAAAAACAGCACAGGCTTTTTTTGAACTGCTAAAAAATAATAAGGTTAATACTGTTTTAGATGTTAGATTGAATAATACTTCTCAGTTGGCTGGGTTCTCAAAATATCCAGATATAGAATTTTTTTTAAATGAAATATGTAATATTAATTATATTAGTGATACTAAATTTGCACCTACAGAGCAGATTCTTAAAGATTACAAAAAGAAAAAAATATCATGGGATAATTATGTTTTAGAATTCAACAAGGTAATGGATTCAAGAAAAATTGACGAATATATAAAAATTAAATATAAAAATTACGCTTATGATAATATCTGTTTATTATGTAGTGAGGAAAAACATATTAATTGCCATAGGTCTTTAGTTGCAAGACATTTTAGTGATGTATTAGGAGGAAATGTAGTTCATCTATAGTTAATGCATAGGAGGAAGTAATATGGAAAAGACGATTATTATTTTGACAAAATCAAAAAAACATTCTGGTTATTGTGTTGCAGGAATTGATTATGAAACAGGAGAATGGATAAGATTAATTTCAAGCGATAAGGAAACAGAAGGAGCTGTTCCAAGAGAAGATTTAGCATTTTCTAATGGGCAATTTTTAGAAGTATACGATATAATTTCATGTGAATTAGTAAGACCATGTGGAACCGAAGTGCAGCCTGAAAATTGGTTGTACGATGAAAATGTGAAATGGAAGAAAATAGGAAAAAGTAATCTTGATGAAATACTAGAAATACATGACTTTGATTCGATGGATTATATTTTTGAAAATGAGGATATAAAGTTATCTGCTGATTGGAAATTTGAAGGTAATCCTTCTTTATGTTTAGTAAAAATCGGGGATGCTTCTATTTGGGTAAAAACATTTGAGGAAAAGAAGATCTCTTTAAATTTTACATATAATAATGTTCAATATAGGTATATGGGTATATCCCAAATAGATTTATTAGATTACTATAGAAATAAGGCGGATGGTTCTTATCCATTAGGAACAGTATTTGCTGTTTTTAGTTTAACTGATAGATATTACTGGAACGGAAAATATTATAAAGTTGTTGCACAGATATTGAAGTAGCGTATGGAGGCGGGTAGAATGGATAAGATTTTATTATCAATTGGACATTCACAACATACAGTTGATTTTTTCATTAGATTATTAGAAGAACATAATGTTAATTATATATTAGATGTTCGCAGTATACCATATTCTCAATTTGCATCTGAATATAATAGAGAGAATATTAAAACTATTTTGGAAAGAAATCGTATAGCATATACATTCATGGGTAACTATTTTGGTGCAAGACCATCTGACGATTCTCTTTATTCATCAAATGGATATTTAGATTTTGAAAAGGTTGCTAACTGTTTAAACTTTAGAAAAGCATTTGCGAGTGTTATGAAAGGTGTCGAGCAGGGCAATAGAATAGCCTTTATGTGTACGGAAAAAGACCCAATTGAGTGTCATAGAGCCATTCTTGTAACTAATGCATTTTACAAAGCTGGGTATTCTATTGAACATATAATGCCTGATAGTACAATACAAACGCAAGAAGATATAAATGAAAGACTGTTAGATATGTATTATCCCAATAGAAATCAATTAAGTTTATTTGCAACAGAAAATTTATCTTCTGAACAATATTTAATAAATGCTTATAAAAAGCAGAATAAAAAGATTGGATATCATATTGAAGATTTTAAAGTAGGAATTGGTTAAATGATTAATTTGAGGTCGCAATTTGTGACTTCAAACAAAACTACAAACAGTTTAATCTATTCTGGGATTAGTTGTGAAATGCAGGTATTAATCGGGAAAGGTTTTACAGCTTAACATTTCCCTAAATTCAAGCCCCTTGCTAATCGCCTGCTAAAAGGAGCATCTAAAACACCTTAAAATCAGCAGTCACAGGTCGGTACGAGATAACATTCTGAATCCGTGACAAGCAAGGAGATACAGGGATTAGATAACACCGAAAGGGAGTTGTCTACTAGCAAATGAGGCTACTCCTAAGCGTGGGGTCGGACGTTCAAGTCGTCTCGGGGACGTCTGGAATGCCGTAACTTCAAGGGTTGCGGCATTTTTGTTCCTTCAGGGATTCCAACAGAACCTCCTTTCATGTCTGTATTTTCGACCTGCCGCCTGTAGGGGAAGTCCTAAACGGAATCGAACCCCCTGGCAAGAAAAACAAGGTCTGCTAATTCTCGCTTATTGAACATTTTTTTGTTCAATAAGATGTCCTGTTATGTACTTTTCCATTCCTATCCAATCCATTCCACACCAGACATGAAAGGAGCGATTGACCCGTGGCAAAGACCAAAGCCGAAAAAATC
>CAJUGJ010000049.1 GCA_910586015.1 uncultured Lachnospiraceae bacterium | reverse complement strand
ATTTTTTGAAGAACCCTTTTGGGTGGGAGTGTTTGAACGTGTATCAGATGGAAAGCTATCTGTATGTAAGGTTACGTTTGGCGCAGAACCAAAAGACTATGAGGTTTATGAGTTTGTTCTGAAAAATTACTATCAGTTACAATTTAGTCCGGCTGTGGCAACTGATGTAAAAGAAGCTAGTCGCAATCCTAAACGAGTACAACGTGAAGTGCGGAAACAGGTACAGAATACCGGGATAGGAACAAAATCACAACAGGCTTTGAAATTACAGCAGGAGCAGTTGAAAACTGAACGCAAAATTGTGAGCCGGGAACAACGGGAGGCAAAAAGGCAGCGGCAGTTTGAACTGAAACAGCAGAAAAGGAAAGAAAAGCATAGGGGCAGGTAGTACCTGCTCTGATGTTTCTTGATGAAATTTAAGGAATAATTATCTAATAATATACCATACTTATAAAGGAGTGCCATATATGAAGTTGTATAGTGGAGAAGCGTTAAAATTGGGTAAAGATAAGACTGAAAATGGAGTGAAAATGTCATTTGACGAAATAACTAGAAAATATCATCAAGGGCAAATTAGAATTGTTACAGAGCAAGCGAGATATCCTCTTAATACAATAGTGGGATTAATTGAAAGTGGAAATTATATTTTAAAGCCTGGATTTCAGAGAAGGCATCGTTGGGATAATAGAAGAAAATCAAAGTTAATTGAATCATTTATTATAAATGTGCCTATTCCTCCTATATTTTTGTACGAAACAACTTATTCTAAATATGAGGTAATGGATGGCTTGCAGAGAATAACAGCAATATATGAGTTTTATAATGATGGATTTGCTTTAGAAGGGTTAGAAGAATGGTCTGAATTAAATGGATATAAATATAATGAACTTCCAGAAGTAATAAAGCTTGGTATTGATAGAAGGTATTTATCTTCTATTATTTTGTTGCAGGAAACAGCTAAAAATGAATTGGAAGCCTTAAATATGAAACAGTTGGTTTTTGAAAGATTGAACAGTGGTGGTGTTGACTTATCAGATCAGGAAACAAGAAATGCTTTGTATGATGGCGCTTTGAATAAATTATGTTTAGAGCTTTCTTGTAATACAAAATTTCGTAAGTTGTTTGCTATACCTGTTAATGTTGATAAAAAGAATAAAATAACAGGAAATGTACTATATGATAAAATGGAAGATGTTGAATTGGTGTTGAGATTTTTTGCATTTAGACAAATTGAAAAATGGACTGATAATTACATCAAGAAATATTTGGATGAGTATCTTATATTGGGTAATGAGTTTTTGGAAGATACATTAAAAAATTTGGAGAAATGTTTTAAAGAAACAATAGATATTATATATGAAATTATGGGGGAATCTGCTTTTAGGTTATGGAAAGTTTCACGTGATGGTAATGAAGTAAAACAGGTTTCAAAGCCAACAAAAGTTTTATATGATGCTTTTATGCTTGCTTTTTGCCAATACTTAGAGCAAACAGAGAAAATATATGAGAAGAAAGATAAAATACGTGATGAAGTCAAAAAAGTATTTATAGAGAAATCTGAACTGTTTACAAGTCGATTTAATAAAAATGATATTATTAAACGACGCGATGCGATTAAAAATGCGGTAGACAAAGTTATGGGTGAATAATTATGTTGCCATCTTATGTTACGTTTAAGGGTGAGATAGAACAAATAGAACATTACATGCAAAGTATACGCTGTTATAACCAAATCTTGAATTTAGATATTTCAAAATCAGAAGCTATCTATAAAGATAAAATCATAGATCTGCAGAATATTAGCAGAGGATTTAATAAAAGAAAGTATGATTATGCAGTAGTTATTGTAAGTTTATATGGGTGTTTTGAACAGTTTGTAGAAAACTATGTAAAAGATTATTTAATGTTATTGGTAGATGAGTGTGAAGAGTATTCGAAACTTCCTGCAATAATAGTTAATAATCATATAGGCTTATCAGTTGAACTAATGGGGAAAATAGAACAATCAAAATACTGTGATTTTTTATCAAAAGAACAGATTATTAGAAATCTTAATGACTGTATTCAGCATAATAAATGTTCAATAAATTATGAAGCATTTTGTCAGCATACAGCAAATTTTAGAGTTCAAACAATTGGAGAAGTATTAAAAAATGTTGGCTTGACAGATGTGATAAATAGTATAAAACGGAATGAAGAGTTAAAAGAGTTATATATACAACAAAATGGTGAATGCAATTATGAAGGATTGAAACTAGATATCATATTTTCATTTTTAAATGAATTGGCAGATAGGAGAAATCGTATTGCACACGGTTCTGTTACAGATATTTTATCATATGATTTACAATTACAAATGATAAAGAAAGTAAAGCTTTTTGGACAAGAAATGGATAAAATAGGGTTTGAAAAAATTTTGCCCTATGTAACAAATAAAGCATATAGGATAAATGAAATATATAATCCCAATAAGTTGACAAAGTTGCTTTGCTTTAAAATAGAGGGGACAACGATAAGCATTGGGGATGTTATTATAAAAAAGCATTGCGAGAAATTTACATATTGTAAAATCGAAAGTATAGAAGTTGAGCATATTAAATATACTCAATATGAAGCTAAAGATGCAGTAGATATTGGTATAATGCTTGATAAGCAAAGAAAGCATGATGAAGAATATTGGATATATCCTGTTATAAGCGATTAAGAACTTGGCTCTAATTTGGCTCTAAAAATTTTGACTGGAACAAAAACAAGGATAATCTTTAAATAATATGGATAATAAATCCATTAGAAATCAGAGAAAAGTAGCCAGTTCGCACTATCCGCCGAGGAGTTCGAGTAAACAAAAACGCTTAGTAAATCCAGTGTTTATGCGGGTTTGCGGCATTTCAAAAGGTCTTTTGATAACAAATTGATAACAGTCGTTTGAGTGCGATTATTCTTAC
>CAJUGJ010000048.1 GCA_910586015.1 uncultured Lachnospiraceae bacterium | reverse complement strand
AGAACCCGGAGGAAAAGCAATACTTTTTCCCCAACACGCACGAACCTTTGATTGATGAAGAAACCTTTGACCTTGCACAGAAACGGATTGCTACCAAACACCGCCCTACCAAAACAGAAGAAATCGACATTTTTTCGGGGCTTCTCTTTTGTGGGGACTGCGGCTATAAAATGTATCTGCAACAGGGAGCCGGGACACTGGAACGCAAACACGCCTACACTTGCGGCAAGTACCGAAACAGGATAAGGACTGGCGAGCTTTGCACTACCCATTATATCCGAAAGAGCGTCCTTAAAGAACTTGTCCTTGCTGATTTACAGAGGGTGCTGTCCTATGTGAAAGAGCATGAACAGGAGTTTATCGAAACCGCCAACGAGTGCAGCGCAAAGGCAGTACAAAAGACGCTGACACAGCAGCGGAAAGAGCTTGACAAGGCGCAGAACCGTATTAACGAGCTGAACATCTTATTCCGCAAGCTCTACGAGGACAACGCTTTAGGGAAACTTTCAGATGAACAGTTTGCTTTTCTGACTTCCGGCTATGATGAAGAAAAAAAGACGCTGACCCGGAGGATTGCGGAGCTGTCACAGGAAATCGACAACGCCACCGAGCGCAGCGCGGACGTGAAAAGGTTTGTCGCACTGGTACGCAGATACACAGCGATTGAAGAACTGACCTACGAAAACGTTCACGAATTTATTGACCGTATTCTTATCCACGAACTGGATAAGAATACGAACACTCGCAAAATCGAAATCTTTTATAGCTTTGTGGGCAGAGTTGATACAGACGATAAGCCTACTGAAAGTATCTCCTATTTCAGACAGATAGGAGTCGACATAAAGAGTTATGCTATCTAACATATATCAAAAAGAGGTAAGATAACGCCCTCTTCAAAAAAGGTTACGTTATCTTACCTCAACAAAATTTGTTCCTGTCTTTCCATTGTCACAATAACAGGCAACTAAACTTAGTTGTATATGCCTACTAATATATTTTTTTAAAAAATATATTTGATCTTCTATAGAATTACTTCGAATTCCATTATCTTCAATCGAAAGTCTTGCATAAATAGCAGTGCGGTAATGAAGTTTATTCATTTCTTTCACTTGTGTCACCTCTGCCAGCAAAAATATTTTTTGACTCTTCTTGAAAACGAAAATGTATTTGAATATGATTGCTGTCAATCACTACAATTTTTTTAATAAAAGTTATTAGAGCAAACCGATTAAGTGTTCTAATGGTTTTTTCTTGTTCTAATTCCTCTATCCATTCTCTTTTTCTATCTTCCTTTTGGTATTGTTCTAATAAATTTTCTAATACTTTTATTGCCTGTATACTTTCTCTGTAACTGGTTTCATATACCTCTTTTATATATTCATATTCTTCCTCTTCTAAAATTCCATCTTGATAGTCTTTGAAAAGTTCTAAAAGCATACTTTGATAATCTCTATACTCTTCTTTCTTTTTCTGAATTTGTAAATTAAGCTTATCTATTTGTATTTGCTTTAAACTTATTATCTCTAATTGATTCAAAAATTCTCCCATTTGAATATAAGTTAAAATCTGTACTTTTATCATATTTTCTATACAATTAATAACTTCGCTCTCTCTAATTCGATGACTGTCTCTACACTCTAAGGAATTTTTTTTATTAGTTCTACAAATATAGTAAGAATAGATCTTATGATTTGATGTAATGGATTTTCGTATCATAAGATTATGACAAGTGCCACATTCTAAACTACCAGAACAAAGATAACATTTCTTTTTATCAGGTGGAATTTTTGTTTCAGACTGCATAATCTGCTTTACAAAATCAAATTCATATTTTGGTATAATTGCTTTATGGGTATGTTCTACTATAATCCATTCTGATTTGGGTTTTAAAAATTTTTTCTTTATTTTATAATTTGGAGAACTTTCCTTTCCTTGTACCATTGTTCCTATATAAACTTCGTTTTTTAAAATACGATCTATCGCCTGTGATGACCATTTTGCCACTTGTTTTTCTTGAAAAGAAGTATAAAAAGAGAATCCCAACCTTCGTTTATATTCTAATGGAGATAATATTCCTACAGTATTTAGATGATTTGCAATCTGTCTATTACTATATCCTTCTATTTTCCATCGAAAAATATCCTTTACTGTGATAGCAGCAAATTCATCTATTTCTAACTTATGTTTATCTTCTTTCGAACGAAAATATCCATATACAGGAAATATTCCAATATATTCCCCTTTCATACATCTTATCTTAATTTGACTTCTTACTTTTATTGAAATATCACGGCTATAAGCATCATTCATCAGATTTTTGAGAGGAATTCTCATATCATCAAATGAGTTTTTTATTTGATTACTATCATATCCATCATTAATTGAAATAAATCTAACTCCAAGAACAGGAAAGATTTGTTCTAAATATCTTCCAACTTCAATATAATTTCTTCCAAAGCGAGATAAATCTTTTACAATAATACAGTTGATTTTCCCTTTCTTTATATCCTCTAATAGTCGTTTAAAACCATCCCGTTTAAAATTTACCCCAGTTTTCCCATTATCGATATATATATCAACCAAAGAAAAACTAGGGTCTCTTTCTATAAAATCTTTCAACATATTTTTTTGAGTTTCTATCGTATCATAATCTTTTTGTTGGCTATCTAATGCAGAAAGACGAATATAAATAGCTGTTTGATAAATCTTTTTTTGATTCATAATTTCTATTATAATCCTTATTATAAATTTTGTAGATATTGTTCTATTCGTTGTTGTAGTGTTACATTATCTTCTGAATAACTAACACTTACCACAATATCTCCTACTTTAAAACAATAGGGATTTTTAATTTGAAGAAGATACTGTTCTATTCGTTGTTGCTTTGGAAGATTTTGATCAATTTCTATAGTTTCGATATCTACTAATGTATCAAAATCTATGTTATTTATATCTGTAGATTTTTCTTCGTTGTCCATATTTATCCTTTCCTCTTTTTTATATCTATATGAATATTATAAGTCGTCCTATTCAAAATTGTTTTTTAGTATGGTATAATGTTGAAACAAAAAAAACATTGTTTCAACTTCTGATTTGATGTGC
>CAJUGJ010000047.1 GCA_910586015.1 uncultured Lachnospiraceae bacterium | reverse complement strand
CCTTACAACTGCCAGAAAATGCAAAAAGCAATTATGAATTTAATTCCTAAAGCGTTGTTTGAACTGATCCAAGAGCAAATTAAAATTATAAATGCTCTTGATTACGAGGAGGAATATCTCTTTCCATCTGAAGAAAAAAAGAATTACCCATATAATGCACTTACTTTCAGAAATAACTTCAAAAAATTATGCAATGAGTGGGGCATTAAAAATGAAGATGGCACACTTTACAATTACACGACACACAGTTATAGGCGCACAATTTCTACTGACTTGTATCAAAATTATAATGTGCCAATCGTCACAATACAAAAAGCTGTCCTTTGGCATAAGGAGATACAAATGACACTTTCCTATGTAAAACGTCCAGAAGAGTTTAGAAAAATGAAAGCTGATAAATATTTTTCAAAAACTGGAGAAGCAGAATTAGCTGAATGGCTGAAAGAAAATCTACAAAATAATATATTACCAAATGGTGTATGTGGACTTGCTCCGAAACTTGGCACTTGTCCTGCTGTAGATGCTTGTCTTTCATGTCCACACTTTATGACATCAAGGAAATTCCTGCAAATTCACAAGGATCAGCTTGCAACAATTAAGTCTAGGCTTGTGATATATGAAGCAAACGGCTGGACACCAAACATTGAAACAGCCAAAAGACAAATAAGAGAACTTGAAAACATCATTCAAATACTAGAGGAAAAGGAGGGTGATAATGCCAGCGAAACAATTAAAATTAATACCAGCACTACCAACCTTTGATATTCCAGATAAATACAAAGACGATGAATGGAAAGTCAAAGAATGGGATATTTATAAAAATGCTCCTGCAAAAAGAAAATCTGACTGGAATGCTCGCTCAAACACCACAGATAATATTTTTAAATTCACTCTCTGCAAAAATCCATTTATTGTAGAAGAATTCAAATATTTCATGTATTACATAATCGAAGTTAAGCAAATCAGAATCAATACATTTGCCGAATACTATGATCGCTACAAAATTCTTGCTGAATATGTCAATACATATATGGTCAATAGTGAGAGTATTCTTGAGCTGGAGGACTTATCTATATTTGAGTTTTTTCTGTCAACACATAAGAAGAATAAAACAACCATTGAAAATGGCACTCAGTTTGTTGGTCAGGAATTTAAGAGAGCAAGCAGAAAGAGTAGATTTACCACATTCATTACTTATGCTCAATCTATAATAAGACAATATTATGAAAAGGATATTCCAGAAACAGAAAAACTAATCTGGCATCCTAAGAAATTGTCTTTCTGTAAAGGCTTAGATTCTGATAAGGTTTTGGATTTTAGAGAAATAAAAAATCCCGCTACTCTAAAAAATGTACAGGCTTTTTGTTTATTCAAACTACGTGATATTACCTTTGGTGCTGTATATGCTTATTTATTTGATATAAAACTATTTATTCGTTGGCTGGATGAAAACAATCCGCTTAAAAGTTTAGCTGATTTAACCAGAGATGTCGTAGAAGAATACTTTACTTGGATAAGGACTGCAAGTGGATATAATTCTCACAAGGCGAATGTTGCCATACTCAATCTAAAAGTATTTTTCGATTGGGGGCAGCTACTTGAAAGAGATAACATGCCACAGCAACAGCTATTTTTGAGTAATGATTATGTTCTAAAAACCAAAAAAGAAAGCAAATATCTTACAGATAAAGAAATAAAAGGATTACTTAATGTCCTTCCACAAATGCCAAAGCTCTATGGTCGAATGGTTTACTGCTTATTATTTCTTGGTATGCGTTTTTGTGAGCTTGCAAAATTAGATGTTAATGCTATTAAACAGAATGACGATGGCACATACTATCTTGATTTATGGCAGTACAAAACGCAAGCGGTTAATGAAAAGCCAATATTTGAAACTACAATAAAGATTATGCTTGCAGAAATTGAGCGAAATAAAAAGCGATTTGGAGAAGAAAAAGTGAAATATGTTTTTGTTACGGATAAAAATACACCTGTCAATATTGGAACAATAAATGAGAACATCAATAAGGTACTTGTTAAAAACAATGTTTTAGGCAGGGATGGAAAGATACTCCACGTTACCACTCATAGATTTAGAGCTACTGTTGCTACGAATCTCATCAGCGAAGGCACAAGTGTTGATATTGCTGCACAATTATTAGGGCAAACAACATTAAGCTCATTAAGTCACTATGCAACTGTTACTACTGATGTTGTCAAAGAACAATTAAGACCACGATTAGAAAAAGATGAAATGCTTATTCGTAATATTGGAAAAGGAAAAGATATGGCAGAAATAATTCCAGAAAAATCTGTTGCTCTTTGTAATGGATATTGTGGCAAAAATCCACTAACTACTCCATGTGCAAAAGCAAATGCATGTTTTAACTGCTCCATGTTCATTCCAAGTTTTCAGTTTCTCAATGCTTATCATATACAGTTATTGGAGATTGAAGCAACTATTAAGATAGCCGAGGCTAATGATTATACTATGATGCTCAAAAAGGCTTTAAAGGAAAAAGAAGCTCTGGAAAAGATTATTTCAAAATTAGAGAAAGGGGATAAGAAAAATGACAGCTAAAGAGAAAAAAATGGCTGGCGTTAAAAAGCATAATGAAGCCGTTAAACAGAAAAAAGCTGATGATGTGAAGAAAGCCATCAACAAGCTAAGAAAAGAAGGAGAATTTACTCTTGCTGACCTTTGTAGGGAGGCAGGTGTAAGCAGAACTTACTTTTCCAAGCACCCAGATATGAAAGAATTGGCTGATAAATACATAACTCCTACTGGATACTGTAAAAACAGAAGTAAAGATTCAGCCGATACTTATATTCAAATTCTCAAAAGAGAAAATAGGGATTTAAAAAAAGCTCTGGATAAAATAAAAAATGACATTGTTTCTGAAAATAAATACAAAGACAAATATGAAGAAGCTTTAGAAGAAATCAAAAAGCTAAAATCACAATTAGAAGAAGCATATAATCTTAGTTTACCAAACCATTTATAATGGCTCCAACTTCACCGCAAAAAGGCAAGTGACTCAGGTTACTTGTCTTTTGCATTTAAAAAGCCTTTAAACAGAGGATTTCCTACAGGAATTATATAAACCCTGTAATAAAGACCGAAAATAAGGGATTATAGGGGCGGTTGCTCCATATAT
>CAJUGJ010000046.1 GCA_910586015.1 uncultured Lachnospiraceae bacterium | reverse complement strand
CGTACGGTTTTGTATAGGGGTATGGGGAGTAATCCCCATATCTACTAGAGAACGGCAGTTATAAAGGAGAAGATGCAGTTGGTAAGCTGATGCATGATTTTGGATGTAAAGAATCAAAGGATATTTATTATCCAGAGCTGGCAGAAGGTGTGAAACATTTTAAAGAGGAAGAAGGAGGCCGGAAGATTATGTGTGAAGCAGTAGAAAAATATGCTGACAGAAAGATACTGGATAAACAATTGGAAATGGTTAGGAATCTGATGGATTCTATGAAACTAACTGCTGAGCAGGCAATGACAGCTTTAAAATTTTCTGATAAGGAAAAAGCTGTGTTAATGAAAAAAATATAAATTTGCTTTGTCGCTTTTAATGGAATAATCCGCAGGATAGTTATGAACCTATCTTGCGGAGTTTTTGTGATAATAATAGTTCAGCAGTTCGGGGAAAAGTTCTAATTTAGATACTTTAGAATTCTCTGCATGAAATAGAGAAAGAAAAAGATTGGAGGAGGAAAATCGTGAAGGCGGATAATGTTAATAGTATAGTCAGTAGGCTGGAGAAGTTGCCATACAAAGCAATTCTGTTTGATGGAGAATGGGGAATTGGGAAAACATATGCTGTCAATGAGGCATTGAAAGGTAATGCAAATGTGTGTAGAATTTCCATGTTTGGATTAAATGCTAAAGATCAGATTTATCATGAAGTATTATTTCAATTAGCATTAAAAAACAATATTGGTGGAAAATTAGGTGAGATTGCGAATAATGTGATCGAGGGATTGTCAAATGTTTCTGCGGCAATTGGTCAAGTAAAAGAAGTAATACAAAGTTTTGCTAAAGAAAGAGAATTATTTTTGCTGTTATCAAAACAATTTGAGCAACCCCATGTGATTGTTATAGATGATTTAGAAAGGATGAGTGAAAACTTAAACTTAGAAGAGGTTTTTGGGATTATTGAAGAATTAAAACAATGTCCTTATGTTAAGGTTATTATAATTTGCAATTCGGAAAAACTTAAAAATAAAAAAATCTTTGAGGAATATAAGGAGAAGGTCATTGACAGAGAATATTATATTACAGAACATGCAGAGAAAATAGAATGGAATAAATTGAATATCCATGCGGGATTTGTTACTGAATTTTTGAGTTATCATAAGGTGAAGAATCTTAGAACTCTTGAAAAAGCACAGCATTTTTTTGAGGATGTTGAATTATTCTGTGACGGTATTCAAGATGAACAGTTTATTGAAGAAGTTAAACTAATATGTTTTGCAATTGTAGTAGAGTCAATTGAGAAATTATACAAAAAACCAGAAAAAAATAATAATGGAGAGAATTCTTTCCAAATAAATAATAAATTAGAACACAGACTGTTAAATTACCTTAGCGGGATAAAAAGTGGTAGAAGTTTACTTTCGATATTGCTGCAATATCATCAAAATGAAGTGTCAATAAGCAGTAAAGAGATGAACGCAGAATATAGAGTTTATCTCCAAGCGGGGAAAAAAGCAAATTTTTATAGGACAGATAATGAAATTGAGCTTATATTACCTGATTTAGAGAAGGATATAGAGAGTGCAGAAACTCTTGGAGAATTAAATAAATTCGTAGATGAATATGTGGTATGGAGTGATATTTTGCAAATAGAAAATGAGGATATCTTAGAAAAATACCAGATAACAGTTCGAAAAATGTTTGAGAAAATGATTATAGAAGGCAAAGAGGAAATTTTAGATTATAGCTATGATTTATTTCATATGTCTTCTGAAAAAGTTAAAAAGATATACTCTGAGGAAAAGAACTATATGAAAGAATTTTTGATTAATTTATACATTTCAAATTTAAAACATAATACGCAGGGAAAAACTGCATTTAACTATTCATATAAATTGAGAAATCGTTTTGATAATAATTATTATAAAGAAATTGTTAAAAGGAAACTGGAACCGCTATATAACAAAAATTCATTTCCGATAGATTTGATGAGTGAAGATAAATACCACACATGTTACAATATAATGTATGTTTTGTATCATTCAGATAATGAAAAATTCTTACATTATTGTGAAGAAATAAAGAAGAGTTGTGACAAGATGGCGATTCATAGAATAACAGTTTTGATGAAAGAAATTATAAAATAAATGATTACTCAGAATGTTTGCGAAAGGTTTTTGAAAGAATTTATTGTATAACTGTTTATTTTGGATAGAAATTATTGGACTAACAGAAAGTGGAAAAATAAATGAAGAGAAAAAATGTATTATTTATGATATTTACAAAATATGGAATACATATTTTATTTATAATATGCACGTATTTAACGATAAGATGGTCGGATTTACCATCACCTGGTAATAAATTTATAGAGATGGTATTTGTCCATGAGAACAGGGTGGATTCTGCTGCGCTAAATACAGTTACTGGTTATATTACTGGCTATATTGTATATGTTTTAACCGTTCTTATTCCAGATGTTAAGAAGAAAAGACCTGTTAGAGAACTTGTTATGAGGAAACTTACGACTATTTATAGTAAATCGATATATATTTTACTGTTGATGTGTAAAAACTGTTGTGCAGATGAGAAGGAATGGTTTGAAGTTCTAAGAGAAAAGGATATTGAAAGTTTTAATGGTAAATTTATAGAGATTATCAAGAGATTTGATGTATCCTCGGAAGCAGATACTGCTTTTTTGCATAAAAAGGATAGGTCTCCATTAAAATGGTATGAATATTTATATGAAAAATATGAAGAAATGTATAAAGAATTAGATTCTATATTTTTGCAATATCAATATTATTTAAATGAGGAAGATATAGAAATAATAAATATATTAAGATATTCAGAATATTTTGATCTTTTTACTGGAAAAGGTGAGCAACTATTAAGTTTTGTTCAAACTGAAAAAGATAATTATGGGTATTATGAAGAATTTCCTGTCGGAATGTTTTATGAACAAGAGAACAGGATGTTACCAATATTTGCGGACAATAATAATATTGAAAATTGTGGAATGCTAAAAGCCTACATTATGGTTTTGAAGAAAATACATGATTATTTAAGAGAATATAAGAGAAAGTACGGATTAGATATTTTTCATGAAGATTATGCAAGCAGTAAATTGAAAGAGAAGTATGTTGGGCATTTAGGAACTGCGATATTCAGACTAGAAAATTGAAGGATATCTGGTAAAAGTCAGGAAAATCAATGATATATTATAATTGTGAAGCAGCCTGGTACTGGCGGCAGGTAAACTATTCCTGCCGCTAAATTTATTTTCGGAAGGAGGGCAGTTACACCGGGCTTGCAGCGCAACCAGTGTAAACGGTAGATAGTGCATACCTCGACTGTAAGGGCAAAGTGTGTGACAATAG
>CAJUGJ010000045.1 GCA_910586015.1 uncultured Lachnospiraceae bacterium | reverse complement strand
TTATCAACCACCCTTCTTGGAATTCCCTATATTTGAATTATACAGGAAGCTCCTACAGCTAACATTCCAAAAATATCATAAATGGAAAGATCAAAATGTAATTGAGAAAGTGCAAGAACACAATCATTATCTTTTACATTTAATCTATCATTTATATCAACAATTGTATTTAAAACTGCTTGCTGCTCAATTACTACTCCTTTAGGTTCTCCTGTTGAACCTGACGTAAAAATTATATATGCGATATCAGAAACATTGTCTAGGACTACTTCCATACATTGTTTTTGCATATATATTTGATTTTTTCTTATTACTTTACAATCTTCGTTTCCTTTTAGAAAGTTTTCATTTTCACTAATCACAAACGAAATTTTAGCTGTATTTATTATTTTTTTAGCCCTAAGTTCTGGCTGTTCATTATCTATGGGCACAAAAGCTGCTCCTGTAAATAGGACTCCTAAAACACTAGCAATTTGGAAAAAACCTTTATCTAATTTAATACCTACTAAATCCCCTCTCTTACATCCATTTTCCTTTAATTCTTTAGCTATTCCATTTGCTACCCACAATAATTCTTCATAGGTATATTCTCCATCTTCATCCACAATTGCAATTTTTTCTGGCATATTCGATGCACTTTTAACAAATAAATTTTGCAAAGTATCTGCCTCTATCTTCCTAAATGTATTATTAACAGTCTTTCTTCTACATATTTGGTTCTCTGGTAATTCAATGATTACTTTTTTATCCCATAAATCATAGGTTCCAGAAAACGCTTTCAAATATTTAATAAATGTATAAAATATATCTTGAACAACATCTTTTTCAAATATTCCCTCTCGAACATCCCAATTAATATATAAACCATCACTACTATCCATAACTTGACAATCCAAAAATGCCTGAGGAGTCTGACTAATACCATTATCATTGATTTTTCCAACCATATCATTGAGTTCAAGTAATCCAATGGAACTCGTAAAGATAATAGGATAAAAAAGTTTAGGATTTCTTCTTTTTTTTCGCAAATCACGTATTACTTCAACTCCAGAATATGAATTGTGATCCAAATCTTCAAAAATCTGTTTGTTTACAGTTTTTATAAAATCCCTAAATATAACTTCTTTGCTTAAATCAAATTCCAAAAGATTAACACTAGTGAAATCTCCAATGGTATTATAAATATTTGAATACTTATCATTTCTTATAAGTGTGGTTAAGTTTAGTGCAAATCTTTTATTTGAACTCCATCGTTCAATGCACAATGCAAATATAGATAATACTGTAGTTGTAGGAGTTACACCAACCCGCATTGAAAATTCTTTTATCTTTTCCCACTCTCCAACTTGTAATTTTTTTGCAAATCGAACAAATCTATTAGTTTTTATAGTATTTGACTGCAACGGAAGAATTGGTGCTTCTGGAATTGTATCTAACCGTTTTTCCCAATATTCTTTATCTTCCCCATACCGGCGGCTATTTTTCATACCGATCTCATTAAGGATATAATTACGAAAAGTAACTGTACATTTTTTATTTGCATCTTTTTTGCCGAAATATATCGTTTCAAATTCCATTAATAGCGTCCAAATACTTGCCCAATCAGCAATTAAAAAATCAAAAGACAAATGCAAGGTATATTTTTCACTGCTATTCGTCACACCAATATCAAACATAGGCCACATTTCAGTTTTAAAATACTTATTGGCCCATTTGTTGCGTATTTCTTCACTTTCTGCTGAAATATATATATGATATTTTTCAACATTTTTTAACACTTTTTGTGTGCCATTCTCTGATATAACAGCTCTTAACATATCATGTTCAGCTATTAATCTATTCCAAATATCCTGCACTTTCATACAATCTAAACTAGGATAATCTAATTCCATATAAAGATGGCTTGCCACATCTCCATATTCAAAGGCTCCTCTTCTTCCCAACAGATAGGCCATCTGAATATCGGTTAGTGGGAAACTATCAAAACGTTCTCCATCTTCTTCAAAATATTTAACTATCTCTGTTTTATTATCAACTAACACCGATTTTATATCATCTTCTAATTTTCCGTCTTTTTTAAAATAATGAATTTTTCCATTTTCAACCCATATACTTACTCCAAGGTCCCGTATACTTCGGATCATTTTATTTATTCTCATCGCATTCAACCTCCGATTTACAATTTAATATAAACACTTTCTGATTATACACACATAATTCTGAATCAATAGTTGGCAAACTTTTCTTAACAGTGAATCCAACTTTTCGAAACAACTCATACCATTGTCCTAATTTCAAAAAGGTTTCATTATTCTCTGCTCTTTCATCGTTTGTATCTACCATCATAAAAGCTTGAGAAATTAACATTTGCACAGATTCGTCGATAGCCTCCACAATAATTGCCTGTCCATCGTTTTTCAAAACTTTCCTAATGTTTTTTAAGGTATTTTCTATATTTTGTGCATTGTTTAGTACACCAATAGCAACTAGAATATCTATACTATTTTCTTTGATCTTATTTTTGGCAAAGTTATCATCAATATTTATTTTCAGATAATCAACAAACCGGATATTTGAAAATAATTCTCTAGCATGATTAACGAAAAAATCCGATATATCTGTAAAATAATACCGTTCCACATCACATTTTTTAATACTATCAAGAATACATTTAGTCGTTGAAGCAGTGCCCCCTCCTAGTTCTAACAGCTTACAACTATTTCGATGATTACATCCTAATCTCCCGAAAAAATTATACATAGGTCGGTCTAAACGGCTTACATAAAGAATTATTTAGAATTTTAATATGTATAATTGATTTAAAAACCATTGATATTATACATATGTCGTGATTAGTTCCCTATCAAATTTGAACTACAAAATAGCATTTGAAACGAGTAAATTGCAAGAAAATTATCACAAAACACATGGAAATTCAGATAGTAAAACTTTTTAGTACATATTACGTTCGCAATAACCCTTGATTTTGCGCAAACCTATGTATAATATATCGGGATTTTAGGTTACATTCTTTTTGAATATATTCTGCAATTATGTAATTGTAATATATTGAAATCGGTGTCCTTGAATACAAATCATCAGCTATACACATCTGACCTTTCGGAAATAATAAATGTGTCGGATTTAAGCCTCCATTCATAATCTCCTTGAGCCTTAATGCGTTATTTCTAAAATATTCATATGTAGATAGTTGACCTAATTTTGTTTTGATCCAATTACATTCTCCATCCGACCATATTTTTTTAAGATCTAAATAATTCATTCTATAATCAAAATAATATTTTCCTCTTTCATTTCTTATATAACCATTAAGGCTCAACATATCTATCCACCGATGTATTATAGGAATAAACTGTTCTCTTATCTCCATATGTGCTATCAGTTCGGAATTTGTATAACCCTTACTATCTTCCTCAATGTTACACTGCAAATAATAATACATTGTTTTTAAACACTTGACAGTTGAAAGTTTGTACCACTAAGAAGCCAGAAAATCCCATTGTTCTTC
>CAJUGJ010000044.1 GCA_910586015.1 uncultured Lachnospiraceae bacterium | reverse complement strand
TTTTACGCCGTTCATCTGATAGAAAGGAATTTTAAGTATGAATTTATATTCGCCGGACATCATCAAAGATGATTTTCACTTTTGTGTTGCAACGTACAGCCTTAACCGCCACACACACGAAGAAACGCTTTCTGCATCTTATACTAATAAGAATACGCTGAAAAACAACACTGTCTGTTTAATACAAAAAGCAGCTATTCACACCAACATTATGGAAATCCTTGATTATGATATGCCGGAAAAAGAATCCGCTGTTGTGGCATTTCAGAAATTGAAGTCTGTTTTGCCGTTACTTGGCATTAACTGCACCTTTGACGAAGAAGCCTTCAATGTATATTGCTGCGAACACACACCAAAAGATATTGAAGCTTCTGCCGAGCAAATCATGCCAATATTACAGTCCTGCTTTGAAAAACACCCGGCACTGTCTTATCTGTATCCTTTATTTCATATGGTAATGCGCACTTGCTATCAGCAAGCCGGAAAACCAGCCGATACGGAGCTACTTCAAGCCGCCAAACTATTATCCAAAGAAGTTGGCAGTCTTGAGACTTTATGTACGCAAGCAAGAGATTATTTAGATGCGGTTATCATAGCGCCGTCAAAACAAGATGTACAACTGCCTAGCAGTACAATAGCTGAAATATACCATTCTTATTGCCTGTATGCTAGTAAACAGGATTTTCAATCGGATGCATTATCCGCTATGGAAATAAAAGAAACTTTTCTGCCTGACATTCATACCCATACAGATACCCATTCCAATACAAAAGATTGGATAGAGTATTTAAACCATGCCTCTAACCTTATTACAGATAATGCAATCGGGAAATACCCTATTACATCATTCAAACAGTTCTTATGTATAGGCATTAGACTACTTCTTGAAGATGAACTCGTTATCAAAAAATGCAAACTATGTAATGGATATTTTCGTGTGAAGTATACTTCCAACCAAGAATACTGCACAAGAATATACAGAGACACTTCCACTACCTGTAATGAGTACGCCAGCCGGAAATCCTATAAGGAAAAGTTATTCAGCCATCCGATTCATACGGAATTTACGAAATCATATAACAGGCTGTATGCCCGCATCCGCAGAGGGAAACTCCCTGCTGACACGCCGCTCATGGATCAGCTTAAGACACTCCATGACGAATATACCGAAAAATATGAGAACACACACCAGAAAGACCGAGAAGCTATTTGGAAAGAATATATAGAAAAAAATAAAGAATTGCTCAAGTTAGATTCTTCAAAATCTTAATGAAATAACACAGCAAACATTTTTCTTAGAATTAGCGAATTTTTGTTATCATTCTGTTATCACGGCTTACCAATCCCGCCAAGCATCGAAAAAAGGACTCTCCGAGAAACCTCGGAAAGTCCCATAAATTCAACGAATTTTCAATTACTCAATAATCGTAGCCACACGACCAGAACCTACTGTACGTCCACCCTCACGGTATTTGAATAGCGTTTTTTGTGGTATTTTCTATGCTTTTTATTGCGGAAAACAGCGTAAAATCGTTGTTTTTGTATGGCGTATTTTTATTTACATGATTTCTTGGCACCGTTTTGGCACCATTACCGTAAACGGTCACATATTAGACAATTTTATAGTTTCAATATCTTCAAATGATTAAATTATATGAAAACTAATTTTTATATGTTGTATTGCAATATAAATGTGTTACCTGTCCATTAACGATTGAATTGGTTCCACCATCTGCTTTACGTCTTATATGATCAATTGATATTGACTTATTGTCTAAATAGCCTCCGCATATAGGACACTTAGGTAGCGTTGACACAAAAGTCCTCATTTTAATTTGCTGCTTTCTCCCCCTTGAAAAATTGCTCTTCACAGATACTTCTTCATTGTCAACTATTTCTGTCTGCAAAAATTTAAAGTTTTCTTCCTGTTTTAAACTATTTACAACATCCTCAACTGTATATTCCGGATTCTCATTCAATATCTTCATAACGATAAGAAAATAGTCTTTTACACAAGAATATGCTTTCTTAGATTGGCGATATTTTCTTATTATTTGTTGAACTAAAAAACTGTATTGATATATAAACTGTTCAAATTTTTCTCTTACTTCAATAAAGCAATTTAGCTTTTTATGTTCTACCAAATATTTTACAAACTGCAATATTCCATAATAGGATCCTATTTTGTGTTTACCAATATCAGAGTAGAAATATATAAACGGATGTAAACCTAATGAAAATTTTTCCTTAGAATTAATATATTGCAGTATTATCAAAGTATTTTCTACACATTTTAAAACTTCATTTTCGGATGCTGCCTTAGCTGTATCAATTTTAGTAATGCCGTTACAAATTTTTACCGACTGTGTGACTACATCTAAAGTAAATGTAGCCATTTGCGCACCACCAATTGGCAAACTATTTATATCATCAGTTATGGACATCCCTTGCCCAAACATCAAATGATTTGCTTCTTCTGATTTTGCAATTATCTTTTTTTGTGTTGTTTCATCAAATGATGACCAATAATTATATCCTCTGCCAGCCCTAACAATTGCTCTTGCAGCTATCGCATATGCATAATTCCTGTTTTGAATTAATTCTAATTCAGCATCGCTTATTTTTGTAGCCAACTGATTAATTTTAAGGAAAGAATCTTCTGCCTTATTCGCATTTCCTTCCACCCATTGCAATTGTAATGCTAAAGCTCCAAGATTCTTAGCTATTCTTTTTTTATGTTCATCATTCGTAATATTTGTATTTCTACAAATACTCATTATTTCCCGAAACGAACCAATTTTTTCGTTTATCAGTTTTCTTGTCCTTTCAGCAATTCTTCGTTGTTCTTCTGATATATAATTCTCATAATACGACAATGAAACAATCCCGTCACCATAATCATCATTAATCCATGCTCCTAAGCTGCTGAGCCTATGGGCACCATCAATCACAAAAATATAACCGCTCTGATTTCTCCATAGAATAATTGCAGGAATCAATTCTCCATCTGCAAAACTTTCTATCATTGCACATATTTTATTCGGATCCCATTCATTTGTTTCTCTTTGAAAAATAGGCTTTCGTAAAGCTGAAAAAAAGAATGAATCATATTTCAAGTCTTCAATTGACAATGTTGTTTTATTTCTAGTATTTCCCCTGTTTCCAATATCAGAAGCTATTTCAAAATCCTCTCGTGGAATTAAAGCGTCTAAAACTACATTCTGCATATAGCGCCCTCCTATCTCGGTCCCAAAAACTTATCCCCATTCAAATGTATCATATGCTCCGGCATCTCCGCAATCCAGACTTCTGTTTCCCATGCCAATGTTTCCGAAAATCTCTTATAAGTCTTAAAATCAAGAAATGCTGTCACAAAGATTTTCCCTGCTGTTACATTCTTTGTCATTTCAGTTATTTCCAATATTCTTTTAGAGTCCATCGGTCCAACGGAAGTCACCGATTCTACAAAATATATCCAGTCCTTATCCTCTCTGTACAAAACCACATCCGGCATCTTATCATGCAAAGTTATTTCAAATCCCAATTTCTCCAACTTATCAACATTTTTTACCAAATCTTTTTCTATGGTATCGCCAACATACAAACATTCCGAATTAGGCGCAAATCGTGGCGCAAATTCCTCAATAATAGCCTTTTGCAGTTCATTGTGCTTACCTGTAGAAAATTGAAAATCTGCTCCATTGATACGCACTGACATCATTGTCATTTTCTTTTTTGAAGCATACATATCTACCAGTTTTTCATGATAT
>CAJUGJ010000043.1 GCA_910586015.1 uncultured Lachnospiraceae bacterium | reverse complement strand
TAAACCGATAGCCAATGCCCCATACGGTCTGTATGTAAAGCGGCTTGCCCGGATTATCCTCTATTTTCTCCCTTATATGGCGGATATGGCTCATAACAATATTGTAATCGCCGGAATATGGTTCCTGCCAGACAATATCATAAATCTGCTCTTTGCTGAATACACGCCCCCTATTTTTAGCAAGTAACAAAAGTATTTCAAATTCTATTTTTGTCAGAGCAACTTCATTTCCTTTTAAAAGCACCTGATACCTCTCTGGAATAATTGTCAGTCCTTCAAAAGATAATCGCTCTGAATCTGCTCTTTCACAAGGCACTTGGTTTACTTGGTATCCACTTTCAGACAACAGATGCACCAACTTTCTATACAGTTCCTCATCTGTATTGTCTAAATGGAGGAAAAACACCTCACCCAACGTATCACCCCCAACACTCATTATAGGTGTTTTATGCCCTACATAATAATAAATTAACAATTAACTTGTTATCTTCTAAACTGGCTGAAACACCACCCTTCATTTTTTCTGAAAGTAATTTCACGATATATAACCCCAATCCTGAATTAGATTGACTGCGTGATAAATCGGCTGTATAAAACTTTTCAAACAGCTTTTCAATCTCTAGCTCATCTCTATATCCTTCCTCTATCAAATTTTGAAATCTAACCTCTACCATATCTGTATTTACGATTTCAACCTCAAATTTCTTTATACCATATCGTATTGCATTCGAAGTCAAATTCGTAATAATACGTCTGAGCATAATTTCATCTGCCATTACATAAGTTGCTGTATTTAAAGACCGGACATTCGGAATGATTCCTTTCTCTTCAAATTGTTCTGTGAAAGACAGTACAGTATCCGCTAATATATTATCCAGATTTACTTTAATCAAGACTGGAGCATTACTCTCATCTTCCAAAAGCGAAATACTATAAAAGTCATTGATAAGTGTTTGTAAATACTTGCCTCTTGATATGGAAATTTCTAAATACTCTTTTTGCTCATCCGTTAAACAAGTCTTCTGCAACAGTTGTAAATATCCTGTCATAGATGTAAGTGGTGTTCGCAAATCATGAGAAATATTTGAAATGGATTCCTTTAAATGTTTTTCCTTTTTTAAAATTGAAGATTTAATATCCCTTTGATAAGCCTGATGACGGTTAATCTCAGCGGCAAGTTCTGTTAAATCCTTATCTATAAAAGCAACCTCTATTAGTTTTTCTACACCTGTGGAACATTCTTGTAATTGCTCTCGTACACAGCGTATTTCTCTTTTCAGGAGAAAAAGGGAAATAGTAAGACCAATACACAAAACAACTAATATAATAATGATTGACATACTATCCCCCCACTTTTTATTATTTTATTTCCGTATTAGAGAAAAAGTAACCACTTAAAGTAATCGAAATAAAAATTGTAATGCAGGACGATAGAAATACAATCAATATAGTAGATATCGAAAGGTTATCGTTTACAATATACTTTAGCTGTGACAATGTGGAATACTCAAATAATCTCCCCACCAAATCAATCTTTTTTCCAATCGTGCTGTCTATAACTGAAAAAAGTATGGGAAAAGCAAAGCATACACATATTGTTTTGGGAATATCCTTACATAAAAAGGCAAAGCATACATAAATACTTGCTGTTCCTATATTTAAAACAATTCCCAAAAAAGAAACACGAAGAAGGTATAAAACCTCCTGCATATTAAATAAATCTCCCCACCCAAATTTTATCGTGTGAATCAGGCACACTGTAACCGGATATAATAACATGATAAAACCTGCGCTAATACAAAATACAAACGCTTTCGAAAAAATAATATCTAAACGTCTATGTCCTTTAGATAACTCCGCCTGTATCGTTCTATTGGAAAAATCTGAACCGATATAAAACCCAGAAAAAGCTGCAATCACAAATAACATAAAAATATCCTGAAAAGCATTTGCAAAGCTATCTCTGCCCCTTACTGGATTTCCCGGCTCTGTTAATAAATTTATCTCCGAATACGCACTGAAAGCAGAAATTGCCATCACAACCATAACTAAAACAATAATTATTTTCTGCCGTCTAAGTTTAAAAAGTTCTGTCTTTATTAAGTTAAACATTTCCCATTCCCCCTATGGTATTGATAAAATAGTCTTCCAGATTATCCCCTGCTAATCCTATATTTTTAATAGACAGTTTCTGTTCATTTAAGGCAAGAATCACCTTTTGCATATCATCAATATAATCATATAATTGTATTGACTGATCTGGCATAACTTTATAATTCCTTGTATTCAAAACACGTTCCAGTGCCATTGCCGCCCTTGAAACATCATCCACAAGTATAAATATATGTTTTTTACAACATTCGTCTAACCGCTCTTTTGAAATTTCTTTTATAATTCTTCCATGATGAAGAAAAATATAATTTGTTGCAAGCTGATAAAGCTCACTCAAAATATGACTTGATACCAATATGGTTAATTGTTTCTCATAGGCAAGTTTTTTTAGTAGTTCTCGGATTTCTACCATACTGACCGGATCTAATCCGTTTGTCGGCTCGTCAAGCATTAAAAATTCCGGCTCCCCCAATAATGTAGCTGCAATCCCTAACCGCTGTTTCATACCTAATGAAAAGTTCTGTACCTTTTTCTTTCCAGTATCATGAAGTCCCACAATTTTCAGACAATCTTCAACTACATTTTTATTCGGTATACCCTGTGCAATCCTCATAGCTTCTAAATTATCACGAGCTGTCATATATGGGTAAAGAGCTGGATATTCTATCATGCACCCCATACGCTTTCTCTGTTTTTCCAATTCTTTTTTCTGTGTTTTCCCAAATAATATAATATCTCCGCTGTCCGGCAAAGACAATCCGGAAACCAATCGCATAAACGTAGTCTTGCCAGCTCCGTTTTGACCGATAAACCCATAGATACGCCCTTTTTGAATCGTTATATCTACATGGTCAAGTGCTACCATATTCGCATATTTTTTTGTAAGCCCTATCGTCTGTAAAATATAATCATTCACTTTTTCGTTCCCTCCTTTTCTTTGATAGCATAATTATAAATGCCAAATCTAAAGAAAACCTTACGAAAACTTATCATAAAGCTAAGTATTATTTTGCCAGACGGTAGCCTAATCCCCATAATGTTTCTATATATTCCTCATTGGGATTTACCTTTTTCAACTTGTGTCGCAAGCGGCTGATATGGACATTTAAAGTATTGTCATCAATGGTATATTCTTCATTCCATATACTTTCAAATAAATTTGCTTTTGAAAAAACCTTTTGCGGTTGTAATAAGAATAGTTCCAATATTTTCATTTCTGTTGCTGTCAAAGTAATTTCCTGTCCGTCCACATACACTTGCTTTGCAGCCTTATCAAACTCTATATCTTTAAACACTAATTTTTGACTTTGATCAACTACATTCAACTGATTCCGGCGCAAATTTGCTTCTATTCTGGCAATCACCTCATCAATATCAAATGGTTTCGTTATATAATCATCTGCGCCAAGTCGAAGCAAATCTATCTTACTTTGTGTGGTTTCCTTTGCTGATATAACAAGCACAGGAATATTCGAGAATGTCCTTAATTCTTTCAGCAAGGCATCTCCACTTTTATATGGCAACATAATATCCAACAACACCATTTCAAATTCTTCATTTTTTAACATCTCCAGTCCATGTATTCCTGTATAAGCTGATTTTGATAAATAGCCATTACTTCTTAATGACTGACACAGCAAATGGTTAATTTCTTTGTCATCCTCTATAACTAATATGTTATTATTTGCCATAATTATTTTTCCTTTCCAACGCATCTGCGTTTATCAACGGGCTTTTCCGCATTTCTAGGTATCAACCACATTCTTCCAACCTTCATTAAATCAGGTACTCTTTCCTCAGAGCACAATTTTTGTATTCTTCGTTCAGATATTCCCCATTTTTTCGATGCTTCCTGCACAGTCATATACTCAAACACTATTACCCCTCCCT
>CAJUGJ010000042.1 GCA_910586015.1 uncultured Lachnospiraceae bacterium | reverse complement strand
TATTATTGAATTTTCAAGGTGCATAGGTACTTATTCAAGTGCGAAGTTTGAGTTAGTAATTAATAATAAATCTTTTTTCAATTCCGACGCACTTTTATACCTACTACTTTTTTCATATGAACAAGCTTTTATTATTATTTTTGAAAATTCCTCACTTGCATTTTGAGGTGGCGATATAGTTCCACCATTTAAACGTTTGAAAATCGCTTCTTCTCTATCTCCATGCGTAATATTAACTGATACATCTGATGGTAAAAACGGCATTCTATTATTATTCATAAAACAGTATAAGACTATTCCTAAGGAGTATATATCCGAACTAAAACTATAATCTCCATTCTTATACACTTCAGGGGCAATACAAGTATATGTACCTTTAGCGCTCATAGTCTTATCCATATCATCTAAAAACATTGCAATCCCAAAATCTCCAAGTTTATATATTCCTTCACTCGAAACGAAAATATTTTCCTTTTTAACATCTCGATGGACTACACCTAATTTTTCACAATACTCTAAAGCACAGCATATATCAATAGCCAAATTCACACTCTCTCAATTTTTTAAATTACCGAACAATATTTTTATTAATTGATAATTATTCTCATTTAATTTTAATCCCTACTAAAATACTAGAAATTAAAATTAAAAATCATTTTTCCATTTTCTCCCATTTAAACCACTTCCAAATAAGCTCATTCCAAACAAATCAAAAAGAAACAAAATAGTTTCTCGTTCTCAAAATGCACACCGAACTCACATAACCCTATCATTTCAATAGATTTTATATCCACACACATCACAAAATATCCAAGAAAATCAATACTTTCCACAATTTCTATACTCCTTCTTTCGAACTAACCTCAAAATCCGCAATTTTAACCATATAAATAATAAATCCCTTTAAAGAGAAATCGCTACAAACACTGTATTTACAGGCTTTCCGGCACATTCCCATACATTTCTACCGAACATAATACTTACAACTTAAAAAGCCGTCCCATATCGGGGACAGCCTTTAACTATGTAGTATAAAAACTATTTGCCTAACACAGCAAAACTCAACTAAGCCCAACGTAGCACATCTTAGCATAGCGCAGCCTGACTTAACTTAACTCAAAATGCATAGCCTATAACAAAATATAACCCATAATTATTTGCAAATTTTATCAATTGCCATTTCCAATCGCTCCTTTCCACTCTGTAAATAATACAATTCCCCATTTATCAATAATGGTTTTCCTTTTCCATGCGCTGCAATAATTTTCCGCTGATAGAGATCAAGTCCGACAGCTACACCAACACAAAATGCTTCATTTTCCAATAGCTCTTCCATCCGCATTACCTCCAATCATATAAAACTTTTCCTGCAATAATATATTTCTCTTTTTTTATTCGTAGAAACTTCAATAAATTTTACAATTGATAACCATTCTCATTCAAAACATTCTCCTAACCTTTCCTTGTAAATATATAGTCCGTTACCCTTATCGTCCTTGGTAAATTTCCACGCATTTCAATCTTTCCATCTTCCTGTAGTTTTTTGAGATAACTATGTACGCTTGATGTGGATTTCAGACCTAATCCTCTACAAATGTCTCTTATAGACGGCGCATACCCATATTCTTCTATGTATCTAAGAATAAAATTATATATTTTTTCCTTTGTCTTATTTTCCATAATTCAACCCTCCAATCATACACACTTCTTAAGTTTATATTCTCCATTTTCTCTTAAACATCCTTGTCAAACAAATTACACTTATATTTCCAGTTTCCTTTTAGCTCTTATCAATGTACTTTTGCTGATTCCCGTTACTTCTTCCACTTGTTTATATGAATGTGTTTCCAACAATTCTAATGCATGTGCAACTTGTTTTTTCCCATATTTAGGCGGTCTTCCCTCTCTGAAATCTTCCCTTTATCTTGCTATCGCTTTTCCTTCTTGTGTCCGCTCAACAATCATATCTCGCTCAAATTGTGCGAAACTCAGCAATATATTACGCATTAATATACTAACAGAAGAATTATCCAGTATTCCGAGATTAAGTACATTTACCTTTACATTTTTATCTACGAGCATTGTAATAAGATTGCTGGCTTGCGACACACTACGGGCAAAACGATCTAACTTAGTAACTATCAATGTATCTCCATCATGTATTTGATTTAACAGTTTATCCAGTTCCGGACGTTCCATCTTAACTCCCGTAAAGCTTTCTACATATACCTTCTCTGCTCCATTTTCTTTTAATTGCTTTTCCTGTGCTTCCAAGCTATTTCCATCTTTCGCTTGTCCCCTTGTACTAACTCTTGCATATCCATAAATCATAGAAAAACCTCCCTACTTTTGACACTAATATATGACACCGTTCTAACCCCTTGTTTTACTATTCTCTGAAATCAGTGTCATAACTTCAAAGAAATGACACCGATAATATATTTCTTGAGTTTTTCTACGCCATCTTATATACTGTCAATGTAAAGGAGATGATTATTATAAACATCGAAATCAGACCAAGGAACAAAATCAAAGAATTTTCCAACAGACTGCATGATACATTAGAGGATGTATTATTTTCCATCGTTCAGAAACTTCCAGAATCACTTATACCGCCTTTTATAATGAATTGGCTGGACAACTATATCAATAAACGCACTCAGGAATTACAACAGGAAATTATCTGTCAGAGGTGGCAACAAATCCATCTTGAAAAAGCTGTTGAAGAAATCCACGCAGAACAGGCCAAAAAGAAAGCACCTTAGAAAGAGTTTTATTCTTTCCGTTGGTGCTTTTATTTATATATTATATTCTGTCATAATGTGTCCACATACGAATAATTTTTATCGTTCCTTGATATTCAATCCCGTCAATGATAACTGGCTCATTATACACTTGATATACAAGACGGTGCTGAATATTAATTCTTCTGGAATAATAACCGCTTAAATTTCCAACCAATCCCTCATATGGCGGTGGATTCCGAAAAGGATTTTCCGCTATAATATCTAATAATTTTTTGGCTTTTGAAACAAGTCCTGCCCCTTTTAACAATTTCTTATCTTTATCAGCCTGTTTACTAAATCTGATTATATACATTTACCACTCCTCGTCCGAATCATATACAGAACATTCTTCTAGTGGCTCTTTTCCTGCCTCTATAATACTTTCTGTCATACCTGGTATAGAGTTCAAGTATAGTGTCTCTTGGATAGCGTTCCAGTCATCCTCAGATATAAGAACAGCGTTTTTTCCACGGTTATTCGTAATTGTAATGGGCTGGCTACTGTTATTAACTTCTGAAAGTATTTGATATATATTTTCTCTTGCTCTTGTTACACTTATTGCGGTCATGCTATCATCTCCTTTTCTTTATTATAGCGTACGCATTTGCGTACGTCAATATGTTCATTCCAATTTTAAAATTCATTGTCATACATAGACAACTATAAAAAGAAATAGCATCCCAACCGTCCAAAGTTAGATGCTATTTTTGTGAATAAATATCTTTACTGAAGGCAATCGAAAATTCAATTCCGATCACTTTCTAAGTAGATTGTACAATGGAGGGCTTAAGAAATCAAGTCCTTCTTTAACTAGAAAACAGTATCTTATCCATTAATCTTTAAATATTCCTTCACTTTATCTAAAACTAAATTTGCTGTTTCTATTTGCTCTATCGCTATTTCCTTTGATGCAATGTAAAAATCATCATAATCACTTTTTTCCCTATATTGCTTTAATGTTCCTAATCTCCGTCCCAATTCTCTAGGGAAAACACCTGATGCAACATATTCTTTATTAAAATAGCCAATAACATCTTTATGCCGTTTAAAATCTATTGTTCCATACGCTAATACTGCCTTAACAGAATAAAATGCTGAATAATAAGAACGATTTATAGAATCTTTATAAAACCCTTTATCACAACAATTTTTTGCAACTTCCAAGCTTTCTTCTGCCTGATTTAATCGGTAACCACTTAATTCTCTTTGTCTATTATCCATTCAGAACAATCCCCTCTCTTTGTACATTATCATAAAAGGGTAATGCCCCAAGCCAATAATTAAAATGTTCCTCATTTTTCACGATCACGTTTATATCCGCGTCATACTCCATTTGAAAATCAAAAGCTATATTAAAAACCGCTTTTTCTGTCTTTGCAATTTCTTCATCCGTAAGGGTAGTCAATATCATAATATCAATATCTGAATTATCTCTATAATCACCTCTGGCATAGGAACCATACAAAATAATCTTAGTAAGTTTATCGCCAAGAATATCTTTTACTTGCTTTGAAAAGTTTAATAATATATCATGAGTATTCACCATTTTCACGCCCTTTCCGCTGTATATTAATAGTATAACAGTTCTATGCATTTTAAACAATCCAAATAAAAATAAATGGCGGTCAGATTTTCCAACCCGGGAGTTTGACAATTGAATAATCCAAAAAGTACTCGCAGGTCGCACAAAACCTGCTTTTTTTGTGTCAATTAATTTGTTTTTATATATGTTATTTTATGTTATTGTGTGGTATAATAAAAGGTAGGAGGGATGATATATGAATCTTCACATAACAAAATCTAAAAATGCAGAGTCTTTTTATATCTGCAAATCTTATGTAAAAGCAAATGGTAGCACTACTTCTACAATTGTACGTAAGCTGGGAACTTTAGAACAGCTTCTTCCTGACTATTCCGATATCGGAATAGTGTCGATAATGGCTGCAGTTACTCGAATGAGCAGCTTTCCCTCATCTGCGGCTCC
>CAJUGJ010000041.1 GCA_910586015.1 uncultured Lachnospiraceae bacterium | reverse complement strand
ATTATTGAATTTTCAAGGTGCATAGGTACTTATTCAAGTGCGAAGTTTGAGTAAAACACACTAAAACTGCGGATATTATAGAATATCCGCATACAGTGCTGCCCAAAAAAAGATTACGGCTCAAGATAGCCTTAATCGCTATGATTATTATGATGTTTGGTTCTATGACTGTAATGGCAGTAGAGCCAATCCGCGAAAAAGTATATCAAATAATCGAAACCTTTTTTCCAGACCACACAGATATATCTTTTAAGGAAGTTAAGGAAGATGCACAGGAAAACGAAACAGATTCACAAACCAGAAGCTTTAATCCTGCTGATTTTCCAAAGAAGCTGAAATGGGTGCCGGAAGGGTTTGAATTAGTTCAAGAAGAAATTGATTCAGATTTATTTTACTTAATGCAAACATATATAAATCCTCAAAAACAATATTTAGCATATGACCAAATGCTGTTGGAAAATACAAACGGCTTAGACCTTACTTCTAATGGTGAAGTTTCCAAGGAAATAACCATTAATGGTAAAACAGGCTATTTATTTACTGATGACGATAATTATCATATTATTTTGTATATGCATAAAGGCTTCGCTTATAAAATTGGAGGATATTTAAATGAGGCAGATTTAATAAAATGTTTAGAAAACACATTATTGGAAAATAAATAACGATAAATTTTTTCAAATTGTGTCACAAAATCTATACTCACTTGATTATATTATATAGAAAAACAATTGGAGGTATATCATGAAAATGAAAAAATGTAAAGTTTTAATGGCATTCTTAAGTCTAAGTTGTGTATTAGCATTAAAAATACCAATCCAAGTCAATGCCAAAGTCGACAGTAATCAAAATGGAGAAATATCTGTACAATATTTACAGCTTGAATCAGTGCTCCCCAGTCTTTCTATTACAAATGGAACAGCCACATGCAAAGGAACTGTAAGAAGTAAAAATGGCACTAAATGCAGCGCTACAATAACATTACAAAAAAAATCAAATGGCAGTTGGGTGAATGTGATTTCATGGACAGGTTCCGGAATAGGGAGTTGTACTGTCAAGGGCTCCAAAACAGTTTCAAAAGGTATTAGTTATCGAGTAAAAATAATCGGAAAGTGCGGAACTGAATCTAGCACAAAGTATAGTATTGTAAAAAGTTATTAAAAACTAAATACATAGCCTGAATGCGTACATTTACGCATTCAGGCTTCTTTTTTTTGCGCTGAGCGCCTTTATATAGAAAGAAGCGTTACAGGTATTGTACACTACAACCATCCAAAGCAAGGGTCTTATAAACAAATAAAATATAAATGGACAGGAGGAAATAACATGAAAAAATTAATTAAAAAGACTACAAATTCTACATTGTGGAAAAGTATCTGTAATTCGCTGACAATGCTCTTGAGATTTAGCAAATCATATTTGCTGATAAGTATATTATACAAGGCAGTACAAGGGGTAATGCCCATGCTGTTTATTGTATTTATGCAGCAAGTTGTAAATATGGTACAGCGCAGGGAAGAAAACTTCAACATTATCGCAGGATATATTATAGGATTTATTTGTCTTCATATTGCAAATGAGATTCTGGAAATGCTTTATTTCAGGTATAGCAACAGATTCAGCTTAAAGTTTTCTAAGCATGTCGGTATGCAGATGATGGAAAAGGCACTCCGGTTATCCCTGAGAGACTTCGAAGATTCGGACACCTATGACATCATAAACCGCGCACAGAACCAGACTGGTTCCAGCATCTTAGATTATATCGGCTCGATATTCGATATTTTACAACAGATTATATCCATTGCCGGCATGTCGTATATACTCCTTAGATTCAAATGGCAGATAGCGATGATCATCCTGATCGTACCTGCCGGAAGATGTATCGCAACTTTTTTTATAGATAAAGAACGATATGTGATGAGAACAGGCCGAACAAGGCTCGAGCGGCAAAAGTGGTATATTAATTTCCTTGTAATGACGGGAAATGCTTTTAAGGAAATAAAAACTCTAGGAATTGGCAAATTCCTCCTCAAAAAATATGAAGGCATCCAAAACAACATTATCGCACAAGAAGATAAAATGTATAAGAAAAGCACCCTGATAAGTGTCGGGCTAGATATTACGGACTGGTTGATTACCGGCGGAATATATCTGTACACATTCTTTCTTGGGTTTATCGGATCAATTCTGATTGGTGATGTAACAGCATATATAGAGAGCACTGATAATATTAAAGATGCTGTAGAGGGGATTTTTTCGGGGATTAACGAGCTAACAGAGCAATCCATGTATATTAATCTGATGTTTGAATATCTGGAGCTGGCAGAAGTGACCGGCATTAACAGAAAAAAAATCGAAGCAATCCGATGTATTGAATTCCGCAATGTCTCATTCAAATACTGTAATGGGAAATATGCCTTAAAAAACGCGAGTTTTTTCATACAACCGGGAGAATCTGTGGCGCTGATAGGTGAAAACGGCTCAGGAAAGACTACTTTAACTAAATTATTGTTAGGATTATATGATGATTATGAAGGAGAAATCCTGGTCAATGATATTAATTTAAAACAAATTGGAATAGAAAGCTACCAGGAAAAAATAGGCACTGTTTTTCAAGATTACGTGAAATATGAGGCCTCTTTAAGAGAAAATATCGCATTCGGTGATATGAACCTGCTCTCGAATGACGAAGCCATTCTCCATGCTCTTAAAGCTGTAAATCTCGAACATAAAGCAAAAGGCACAGAAGGACTTGACACCGTAATAGGTAGCTGGTTCGGCGGCAAACAATTTTCAATAGGCGAGTGGCAAAGACTGGCAATTGCACGAGCGTTGATCCGAAAAGCAGATGTATATATCTTTGATGAGCCTGATGCTTCACTGGATGTATTCCGCCAAAAAGAAATCATCCTGCTATTCAAAAAAATGATGAAACACAAAATCGGAATTTATGTATCTCATAAAACCAATTTTGTAAACGAATTGGCGGACAAACTGATTGTCATTCAAAATGGAGAAATTACGGAAATGGGAACACACAAAGAATTGATGGAAAAGGAAGGTTATTATTTCCAACTATACAAAGAATCAATGGACAATAATGCTGAAAATATGCCACATATAAATTGCTGCGCATAAATAGCATAAACGTTTATGATTTATGTGTCACACTTTCTCCCAGTGATTGATTATATATAATAGAGAGCACAAAGGAGGAACGTATATATGCACGAAAAACCATTTATTCATTTATTTGAAACATCTGAGGGAAAATACTGTTACGATGTGAACACCGATTGTATTTTAAAAGTTTCGGAAACAGAATATTCTTATCTGAAAGAAGTGCGAGGCTCCAACAAAGACATTTTACCAGAACCGCCTACCATAGAGCTTTTAAAAAAACACGGTTATTTAAAAGCTGATAAGGTCCAAAAAACAGAACACCCAGATACACATCTACTAAAATATCACTGTGCAAATAAGGTAGAAGGAATCATCCTGCAAGTAACGCAAAATTGCAATCTGAGGTGTGAATACTGTGCCTACTCAGGAGGATATAAAAACAGAGTACACACAAACAAAAGAATGTCAAAAGAAACCGCCTTACAGGCAATAGACTTTCTTATTGATCATTCAAAGGACTGCTCTCAGATAAATATAGGTTTTTACGGTGGTGAACCTCTGCTGGAATTTGATTTAATTAAAGAGTGTGTCAACTATTCTATTGAACGAATAGAAGGCAAAATTATACATTTTAGTCTTACGACCAATGGAACATTGCTTACAGAAGAAGTCATGGACTTTTTTGTAAAACACAAAGTACTGTTAACAATAAGTCTTGACGGTCCTGAAGAAGTACATGATAAAAACAGAAAATTCGCCAACAGTGAAAAAGGTTCATTTGCGGTTGTTATGAATAATTTAAGAAAATTGCAAAAGAAATATCCTGTATATTTCAAAAAAAATGTAAGCTACAATGCCGTGTTGGAAACTGAAAATTATAACATTGTGCAAGATTTTTTTGACAATACTCCTATTTTTAAAAATGCAGCATTAATGCCAACTTTAGTAACAGATGTCAACAGCAATAAAGAAATCAAAAAAAGCGAACAATTTTTAATCGAAAATCAATATTCCTATTTCCTAACTTGCCTGCATATAGCTGAAAGACTGAGCAAGAAAAAAACGAGCAATTTTGAATCTAGTCAAATAATTTCTTTAGGCCAGTCGCGTAAGGGAAAGATTGGAAGACAACGCTGGAAGCTTCCGGAAAAATGGCATCACGGAGGCCCATGTATCCCTGGAATCATGAGATTGTTTATTGATGTTGACGGCAATTTCTATCCATGCGAAAAGGTAAGCGAGCAATGTACTGCGATGAGAATTGGAAATCTCACAGACGGATATGATTTGGAAAGAGTTAACCAACTATTAAATGTCGAAAAAAGGCGAAATGGAAAATGCTTTAACTGTTGGGCTTATTCAGAATGCAAGATGTGTATTGGCAGCATAAGTATTGACGATACAGAAGAAGAACTTGATAAAAAATACGCTGCCATGAGAATAAGAGTAGAAGAAGAATTTAAAGACTATTGTGTTTTGAAAAGTTTAGGCATTGATTTCGAAATGGGACTTTTGGACGAAGCAATCTAACAAAGGAGGTAATGAAATTTTGGAAAAACTTATGATATATCCATATACAACAGAAGCAGACGTTTTCGTGCGAAACAGCGATTTAATGGAAGGTTATGAAATATCCGCACTGGTAAGCCTTAGAGGGTCCGGCCACCAAAATGTTTCCCACTCAATTAATGGGAATTCTATATTGGTTCACGAAGACTTTGAAAAAGCGTTAGAAGAATGTACTGCAATACTTCCTGTCTTCTATGATCCAAATAGAGAAATAATAGAGTCCGAAGAAAAAGATATGATGTTCATAGGACAAAGAATAGATGAAATAATATTTTCAAAAATTGACAAGGCTGTAGAACATGGGAAAAAAATAATAATTTTTAATAACGGTTCCAAACAAGCAAAAATACTAATTGAAAAAGTTCCAGATGACCTGCAGATTTGTTTTCAAAATATTTACTCCGGTAAATCTGATTTTGCAATAAAAGAAATGTGCCATATTGAAACTCCTGTTGTATGTGTTGCAAGTGCATTTGAAGGCCTGGACAAAATGAATATACTTTTAGCTTTATATAGGGATCTAGTACAGCAAGGTTACAATACACTGGCTTTTGGAACAGTACAAGGTTGTGAAATATGGGGAATCAATTCCTGGCCAGATTTTATGTCTGATATTAAATTGAATACTACCGAAAAAATCATATACCTAAACAACTATATAAAAATGTTGGAAATACAAAAAAAGCCGGATATCATACTTGTCGGTGTTCCCGGCGGAACCGCCCCTTTTACAAATAAGGCACCTTTAGATTTTGGAGAAATGTTTTATAAAGTAATAAAAGCAAATCTCCCGGATTATTTCATTTTATCTCTTCCATATGCACAGTATCATGATGAAGATATCGAAAAGTGGAATAAATATTATAATGTTAATTTTGGAATTAAAATTAACAGTTATAATATTTCTCCTAAAGTAATCCTCCAACAAATGACAGAACAAGTTAATGCTGCAAGATACTTAACGATAGACGTCGATACCGTTATAAAACAAATTACAGAAATTACAGAAAATAATGTATTTTGTTTTGCAGATCAAGAAAGCACAAAAAGAGAAATTGACAGATTATTATGTCAGCTAGAAGATTACGGAGAATTGGAAGCTGTATAACAGATGAAAGGACGGCCACTTATGAAAGCATGGGAAGAACAACTAAAAAATATAATGCTGCAACGAACAGGAATAGACTTTTCAGAAAAAGTCCATTTACAGGAAGAAAATTTCTTTGGTATCAAAATTAACTTACCCGTAAGAGAATTACTACTGATTCTTTTTGATATCGAACGTATAATCAATGTCCACATTTTAGATGAAAAAATCATCTCAGGAGAGTTTAATTCTTACGCTAATGTTAAAGAATGTTTAAGAGCATCACTGGAACAAAGTACCTCATAGCATATACACGAAAGGAGAAATCAGCATGAAAAATTTAGGAAAAAACACTTTACTTAACGACAATTACGAACCACAGGGAGGATGCAATTGCGGCGCATTATGCGGAGCGTCATGTACTTGCTCGTGTACAGGAAAACTCGCAAATGTTACTACCGGTCTAAAGAAAGGCGTCAAAAACGTTCCTGCTGAAAAATACAGGAGTCCGGGTGAATTTCCATCCGTAAGATAATTATGTATTCATTTTAATCAATAAACCTGAATTATTCACGGCAGTATATGCGTGCATAAAATCTGCCGTAGTTGCC
>CAJUGJ010000040.1 GCA_910586015.1 uncultured Lachnospiraceae bacterium | reverse complement strand
CTCACTTTATCCGCGAAGAAGTGTTGAAGCAAATCGTATGGAGCAGGATATTTGACGTGACCGCCCTTTTCTTTGATGACATCATGGCTTTCCATGAAATGATGTACGCACAACGCTCTGCCGAAACGGAAAAGGAAATGAAGCGCAGAAAAGCGGATTTATGAGGACGACATAAGCGGAACAATCAGTCACGACAGGTTTTTGAAGCTGTCCGCAGAGTATGAAGCGGAACAGCGGGAACTGGAAGAAAAGGTCAAGACAGACCAGCAGGAAGTCGATACATACGAACAGAACAAGAGCGATTTTGACAGCTTCGCCGCGATTATCCGCAAGTATGTGGGGATAAAGGAACTTACCCCCGCAATCGTCAATGAATTTATCAAGAAAATCATAGTCCATGCACCGGAAAAAGTGGACGGGAAACGGGTACAGAAAGTGGATATTGTTTTCAACTTTGTAGGTGAACTCAATTTTCTTTCTGTCACGCAACCGAAACGGCAAGGCGCATAGAAACTAGAAAAGACGGTACAGCCCTTATAATCGGGGCTATACCGCCTAATCTGAAATTACTTCCTTATCACCGCAAACCTTGACTTTGTAGGGATTTTTAAATTTGGCATTGGGTATGTTGGGTACAAATTTTTTAATTCTGATTTTTAGGGGTTAAACCGATCTTATCCATAAATTCATTATACTAGGAAACCGATATTTTGTTTTCTTCGCCCATCTTGTAAAATAATTTTTGTATTGTTCTATAAATTCCTCAACTTTGTTTTCAAAATATTCAATAATAAATGCTGTGTTGATTCCTTCAACCTTTTTAATTGTTGCATGTTCTTTATTCCATGATCTAGTCGTTGCGTTTTTTTGCTGTCATTCGTGCAATAGCAAAGAGACCAGAATGATATATTGTATTTTACTTTATTAACTTTTCCATTATTACAAATTTTTTCAAGGCAATATTCTTAGCCATTCCAACCAGAATCCCTTATGTGGCATCAAACAAAATACAGCCCATTATCATTTTTTAAATATGCGTTTTCAATTTTTACAATGTCCCTTGCTTTTAATTTTATATTCATCATGTTTTTATCTTCGATTTAATTTTATTTTTCCTTGCTATGGTCATACAATATCAGCGTTTAATATGTATGATAATGATGAATATAAAATTAATTAAATTGATTTTATATTCATTTTTATGTGTATATAGATTATAATATATAAAGAAAGAAGGTGATAAAATGTATAAGTATGATGGAAAAGCTTTCTAATAGAGGGTATACTACATATAAAATCAGGAAAGAAAACATATTGCCACAAGGAACACTTACTAAAATAAAAAATGGAGGCAATATTACTTTAGAAACACTAAATGTTATTTGCTGTCTTTTGAAATGTCAAATATCAGATATTGTCACTATTGAGATAACAGACTAAAGATTCAATAAAAATTTATTTTATCATATTTGCAATGATTTTTAATATTATTGAACATTAAAATATGATAAGTATAAAGGGAATTTCCTTTTTCTTTAATGTAAATTATAAAGAATTAAAAATAGTTTTTATCATATCAAATTGTATTATAACTAAATTCGATAGAATCTATCAAAAACTGATATAAAATAACAAATACAACAAATTTTATATCAATATGTTATTCTATAGCGGAAGGAGCAGAAACATACTGATAAAGATTTTACTATCTACTAGACTTGGTGAACGCAAATGGACACAGACAGATTTGGCAAGAGCTACAGGAATCAGACCTAATACAATTAATGAATTGTACCATGAGTTTGTAGAAAGAGTTAGCTTAGAACAATTAGATTTTATTTGTGAGGCTTTAAACTGTGAACTAGATGAATTAATTGTAAGAGTACCAAACAAAACTCCTAAAATTGTACATACCAAGAATAGCTCTGTAATTTCTTTGTGAAAAGTAAAGTTTGGTTTGAGGATAAACGGATGTATTTTTTGAAGTTAAGAAGTATATATGAAATGTCAAAAAAAATCTGTGCATTGTTTGGAATAATATGGATGTTAATGTTTGGGGTGGAAATAACCTATTAATATGAAAAGGAAAAATATAAGATATGCAATCAAAGATAAATGGTAATATTTTTTTCCCAGAACAGGGAAAGTCCGATTCTATATTTGAACGATTATCCCATTATATTGGTTTGTTCGATAATACATGGAAAGAGCGAATAAGACCGACCTCTGTAGAACAAATAAAAAAGCTTAGAGAAGTTTCGCAATTAGGAAGATATGGTATTGAATTGCCAAAGGCTTATAAAATATATTTGGAAATGATGGGTGTAGATGATGGAGGACTGTTATCAGAATTTTTTAATGGTGGGACAGGCAACATAGAAGATATCATACAGATATATAATAATTTGTGTGAGAGTGAACCAGAAGCTTTGGATACACCTTACCAAATTATCTTTTGGTGTGATTGGGGAGGTAATGTTTTTATTGATCTAAGCGGAAATCATGGTGATAATATTCTGGTAGTATATCAAGGGGAAATCTATAATGTAATATCAGAAAGTTTTGAGAAAATGATTTTTCAAGCTGCTTTTAAGATATATGAAGTCTTTCCAAATCAATTAGATTTTGGGGTATCAGTTGCGAAACTCAAAGAAAAAATTCAGCCTGATAAAGTACATACAACATTAGAGGCGTTATGCCTAAAATATGGATTAATTAAGCTTTGGATCAGCGATAATAAATGGTATATAGCAAGAGGAGAAAATATTAATTTTTGGGTTTGTTGTGATATTACTATGTATGGAAGAATAACAGGAGAAGATAAGAAAAAGTTAAGCGTATTGTATAAGGATTTTGAAACTTTATTTGGCGTAAAAAAGAAAAGTGTTTGACACTAAAATATAATGATCCATTTTTAAAATTGATGTATATTCAATAAGGAATCTGCCATAAACGTTGGTGTAATAGAGACTTCAAAAGTCTGATAAATATTGAGGGAAAATAAAATGAAAAATTTATAGATAGGTTAAAACAGGAAATAGAAACACTTTTGATAGAATATCTAATTCAACAAGCAAAAAGGGTTGTATAAAATAATATTATGGGTTATAAATAGCTAAAAAGTTTTATGAAACGAAATGGATTTGTTAATAGTGGAAAAACTTGCACAATAGAAGGTACTATAAAAAAGGATATATGTGTAGTATCAAATGAGAATTTGCGAGGAGAGGATATGAAAATGAAGTATAGAAAACTATCCATGGATGAAGCGGAACAATTTTGGAGTTTGATGAATCAATTAGATTATGAAACAAAGTATATGCTATACGAACCAGGCGAAAGGACAAAGAATCTTTCCATAATTGAGTCTTTAATACGAGATTCCGTGGAAGGAAAGAACTTTCTTCTCGTTGCCGAAACAGATAATAAGCTTATAGGATATATATCAGCACAAAAAGGCAGAATGAATCGTATCGCTCATTCTGCATATATCGTTATTGGTATCTTAACGGATTATCGTAATAAAGGAATTGGAACAGAGTTTTTTAAAAGATTGAATATTTGGGCTGAAGAAAATGAAGTTGTCCGTTTAGAGTTAACTGTAATTTGTGAGAATGAAGCTGCAAAACACCTGTACACAAATAGCGGATTCGAGATAGAGGGTATTAAACGAAAATCGGTTTATGTAGATGGAAAGTATTTGGATGAATACTATATGGCAAGGGTAAGATAATTACAGTTTGTAAGGAAATTAGAGTGCATAGCGGTTGCTATAACTTATAATTTTCTGGAAAAGAAGAAGTGAATGTGATATAATCAGACATATTCTTATAGAGTATTAATTGATTGGAGGAATATAGATGTCAAAACAAAAATTAATTATTATAGCAGGCTCTCCTTGTGTAGGTAAAACGACTGTGACACAGAAACTTTTTACTTGTTATGAAAACAGTGCTTTTTTTGATGGTGATTGGGCATAGTGTGTTAACCCATTTTCAGTTGATGATCCAAGATTGCGAAATGGTGATAAAACAATGTCCTTTGCATTGTCTACATATTTAAATTCAAATTTTGATTATGTCTTTTTTTCATCAGTGGTTGTTGTGGATAAAACAATTCATGAAGCGATATTAAAAGATGTGACTGCAAAAGATTATTCTGTTATAGGTATTACATTGAGCTGTTCAGAAGAAACTTTACGTGAACGTCATAAAAAACGTGGAGATGCAAATGAGTGTTCTTTTTTCTGGCTGCATTTAAAACCATATGAAGGCGATTATGTTATTAATACAGATAATAAAAGTGTTGAGCAAATAGTTAATGAAATGAAAGCTATTATAGATAAAAAAGAAAATGAATAATGGAATTTAAAACAAATGATTTAATACTGCAAATAGTAACTGAAAACGATATTAAGGAGATAGCAAGAGTGTAGGAAAAATTACGCATTTGAGGAGATGGAATATGACATCATTTATGGTGGATGTGCGAAAAGCAATACAGAATCGTATAGGGTAATGCAAAAGGCAGGAATGGTTCAAAAGTCCTTTTATGAAAATGGCGATTATATTTTTTCCATTGATAGAGAAGTATTTTTAAATTCAAAAAGTTAAATGGGTTACGAGTTGTAAAAATATAGTCTGTACAATATTTCTTTAATGAAAGGATTGTTTCTTAAAACGAAAAAGGAACAACAACTTCCTGTTTATTGAGTAACTAAACAGAGCAAAAAATCGGGATTTGGAGATAGAGGATGATAGGAGTGTATTTTAGTGGCACAGGAAATACAAAGTTTTGCGTTGATAAGTTCTTAAAAGAATATAATTGTAGTAAAAATTCATTTTCTATTGAAGATAACGAAACTTTGAAAAAAATTAAAAATAATAGTGAGATAGTAATTGGCTACCCAGTGCAATATAGTAATATTCCTAAAATAATGCGAGATTATATTGTTGATAATTGGTATATTTGGAAAGGGAAAAAAGTTTTTATTATTGCAACAATGGGGTTTTTTAGTGGTGATGGAGCAGGAGTATTAGCACGTCTGTTAAATAATTACGGAGCAGTTACAATAGGTGGACTGCATTTGAAAATGCCAGATAGTATTGCTGACGAGAGGGCATTAAAACGTAGCTTTGAAGAAAATAGAAAATTGGTAATGAAAGCAGAAGAAAAAATATATAAGACAGTTAGCAATATAAAAAATGGGAAGCCACCACAAGAGGGATTAGGAATAGCATATTATTTTGCAGGACTATTAGGACAAAGATTATACTTTTTTTGGAAAACAAAAAAATATACAGATAAATTAAAAATCAATTCCTTAAAATGTATTGGCTGTGGTTTATGTAAAAGGTTATGTCCTATGAATAACATCACAATAACAAATGGAATTGCTGTGTCAAGAGATAAATGTACAATGTGTTATCGCTGTATTAGTAAGTGCCCCAAACAGGCAATCACATTATTAGGTAAAAAGATTATTGAGCAAAATGATATAAACAGATACTTATAAGTCAGAATTTGAAAACCACGATTTTATGAGCAATTATTGCTTTCCATAGGTTATCAGTAAAATCCTCCGAAAGCCTTGAAAACAAAGGATATATCGCAATGTGTCCGCCTTATCCCTTTATACGATTTCACACAAGTTTACCCTTGCACCAATTACTTATAAGGACAAATTCAAGGACAAGAAAATTTCATAACACGATAAACACATATGTGGCAATCGGGAAACTGTGACATATGTGCGAATATATTATAACGGAGGATTTCAAGATGGACAAATACATTTATGATGAAAACAATGAACGAGTCTACGTATAGTCGATTGAGAACTACCTAATTTTTCAGGTAGTTCTCAATCACTTGAAAATATGGCTGTTTCGCTGTATGATATTTCAAAGGAACACAGTCACATATGGGATTTATGGAGGAATAAATATTATGATTACGGAAAGCAAATATCCAATATTAGAGTTTGATGATAACAAAGTTGCAAAATTAAATCCAACATCTTTTGTAGACCAATCGTTTGAAACAGATAAGTTAATTATTACTTTTTTCCCTGAGGTTATGGATAAATTAGTAGACGAAGGTAAGATTATGAATGAAAAAACGATTGGTGGTGAGAACCCGGTCTTAATATATCGCTTTTTAGACGATGATATTCTGATTACATTGGGTCAGGTAGGATGTCCAGCTTGTGCGGGAAATTTGGATCTATTTAATGCTATGGGTATTACCAAGGTTATGTTCTGTGGTGGCGGTGGAGTTCTCGACAAAAACATTGAAGTGGGTCAGATACTTGTTGTGGACGGAGCAATTAGGGATGAGGGGTTTTCATACCATTACATAGAACCTTCAAAATATATTTTTACAAATCCAGAAACCACTGAAAAAATTACAACTTATTTAGAAAATAATTCCATTTCATACATTCGAGGATTGACTTGGACAACAGATGCAATATTCAGAGAAACTGCTGAAAAAATAGCACGGCGAAAAGGAGAAGGTGCGAAGATTGTGGAAATGGAGCAGGCAGGGTGTATTGCCGTTTCCCAATTCAGAGGTTTTAAATATGGAGCGTTGATATATGGCGGGGATGACGTTTCGCAGGATGAATGGAGCAATAGGGGATGGCGTAGCCGAGAAGGAATTCGCTATGACCTTGTGACGCTTTGCAAAAAGCTGGTTGGAATATTATAGCACCATTTTATCCTACTCGGCAAGGTTGGCGGTTATACTGCTTCATGGAGGCCACAAAAACGAAATATGCTAAGGGTAAACCGTAGGTTTGTGCGAAGGGTATATTTCGCTTTCAAACACCTAGGGTTATTACCTGCTGAAAAAGGATTTGATAATATTTATACGAAGCTTCTCTTGTTTCGGCTTGTAAGGGCAAAAACATAAGGCTGGAATATTGGACAAGCGATATACCTTGAAAATACAGCGTTTTCAGAGGGTTTTATAGATATCAGAATTTTGAAAAGAATTGATTATTTGTTGAAGTGACAAATGTATGGTCATAAAATGAGTTATAAGCCAAATATGATACCTATGCCAAAGAAAAGCGTTTTGTATGATTATTTTTGATTAAGAAAAATCAATGCTACGATCATAGTAAGTAGTTCTGAAATTGGCACTGCAAGCCACACTCCTATTACACCTAAAATGTTAGGTAATGTAAGCAACAGCACTGTAATTAATCCGAAGGTTCGAAGGAATGAAAGAATGGCTGATAGCTTCCCATTTGATAATGCCGTAAATGTAGCAGAGGTGAAAATATTCAGTCCACTAAACAGAAAACTAAAAGAAAAAATCAAAAATCCATTTCTTGCAATCTCATAAACAAAGGTTCCCTTTTCTGAAAAAATACCAACCAACGGTGAGCCAAAAATAAAGGCTATAGCAAAAACAGAGATAGAAACAAAGAGTTCGAGTGAGGAAATGGAGTTTAAGAAGCTAGTATCTATGCGGGTTGCAAGCAAATTTGTTTAGGTGCTGGCAACGATTTGGCAACATTTCGGGTATCACTCGTTAGATAAAAGAATACTTCAATAACAGAAAAACCTTACTGATTTTCAGAAATGACAACTGAAAACTGGTAAGGTTTTTTCGTTCATTTTTTCTTCTTGCGCTTTGGTTCTTTCTTTTCTGTGCTTTCTGCTTCCTTAGCGGCTTCATTGATGAAGTCAAACAATTCTTGCGGAGGAACCTTTGCCCAGATTT
>CAJUGJ010000039.1 GCA_910586015.1 uncultured Lachnospiraceae bacterium | reverse complement strand
AAATCTTCCCCGTACCCTATCCGGGGACAAATTTTCAACATTTACTATCGATTTACACGCAAGTGTTACACAAATCTTGGGTTTTTGTCCCCGGAATATTTAAAATATTGTAGAAGAAAGAATTATGTCCCTAAAAAAGCGGAATCCGGCTTTTTTAGGGACAAATTCTCAACATTATCCTTTCCCGTAATGTTTGGTTTTTGTCCCTTTTTTGAATATTTCGGAGAATCCACAGGTTTGTATTGATGGGTAGCGTATGCCGTTATCTGTTTTTCAGTCTTCCTTCCTGGCATCCTTGTACTTCTTTCTATGGACAACTCCCGTGTTTGTATCTAATCATGTCTTTGGTACAAATTGTAATATTTCGGCAAAAGTCTTTGCTACAATTTGTTCGTTAGGAATTACGGAGAACGCAATGGCGGGCAGTTCTCTATTGTATGTTTCTTTCAGGGTTTGCCATACAGCTGGAAAATCTGATAGCAGTGGAGATTGAGATAATGTTTTCCCTCTCCATCCTTCCGGTTTATCGAATGTTTCTTTCTCGTGTGCAAACAGCATTTGGAAGTCTTTGCAGAATTGTCCGGAGTGTAAGTACAGGAGACAATCGTTATCTTGTAAGAGGTAATACAGATCGTAAAAATGACGGACTTTTGCCGTTAAATCATACAGATAATTATCTGATAGGGAGAAGCGTATTAATGACACTGATTTTTCGGTAAGGGTTTGTCTTTTATCTAACGTATTCAAAGAAAATGGCTGCAATCCATATTTTTCAATAAGTTTTTCATTTCCGGTTTGTATGAAGAAGTCGCAGATAAAACAGTTTCTTATTTTCGTGCAGGTTCATAAATTTTCCAATTTTGTTTATTCGGCAATACAACTGTGGATAATGGCAACTTATATTCCGTAACGCCGTTCAGTGACTTCCGGAGAATGTCTGTTAATTTTTTTTCGCAGCTGATATCTTCCAAAATTGCGCCGCATAAAGCCCGTACATAGCTTGTATATTTCATGGAATATTTAACAAGTAAATTCCTTTGCCCGTTGTCTAATGATTTAATTATTTCTTTCAGTCTCAGGCAGGCGTCATCGGGAGATGTTCCGGGTATTTCCCTTATGAAACGTATCGCATCTAATATCCGCAATATTTCAATGTTCTTCCTGGTAATGGGGTTGGGTTGTACAATAAAGGAAATCGTGTATTTTTCCCGTTTGACAGCACGGCGGTATTTGTTTGTCCCTATCTGGATATAAGATGATATTTGGGTGGTTAAGCCCAGCGCATTATAAGCTGAATACCCCGTGATATATCCTATCGGTTTCCCTTCTTTTTCTATAAAGTCTTTTGCTATCTGATAAGCGGATGGTTTCAATGCGCCAAATTGTGTTTTGCGTGGTTTGTAAAACTTCCCTTTTGCCAACTTGGTAATCTCATTGTTTCCCGCCATTCTGTTTAATGTCTTGACTACCGTGCTTTTTTTCTGTATTTCTGCATCAAAATCAGATGCGGAAAATACAAAGTTTTCCGGCAGTTTTTCTATTTGGAGTCTTATTTGTTCCGCTATTTTCATAATCGTCTCAAATGCTGGCATAAAGATATATAAAATGTCTCGTTTTTTACGTAAAAAACAGGACATTTTATCTTCTTGTATTAATTCTTGTCCGCCCTTTATTTATCTTTTTATAAACTCAAATAGGAGCAAAAATCAGTTTTTTGTAATAAAACAAGGGATGCAAAGTCTGTCCAGTGGCTCTTTCCAGCTCAGAGGGATGAATTTTGACATGTGTGTACAAAAAAGTGTACATAAATTTGTTATATTGGTGGAAATGAATTATTTTTGTCTAAAATAAAGAATAAAATTATGGAAGCATTATCAGTAAGGGATTTTCGTAGTAATCTTGCATCATCTTTTGAACGTGCGGGCAAAGGTGAGCGACTGCTTATCCGCCGGAAGAATCAGATATACGCTTTGGTGAGTGTGGGACGTGAGGATTTAATGATTACTCCGGAACTGCAGTCCCGCATAGAAGAAGCGGAACGGGCCTGTAAGAAAGGGCGTTGCGTGACGTGCAGCACTAGTGAAGAACTTGATCGCTTTTTGAATTCGTTGTGATGTATGCAGTCAAATTCGACGACAAGGTTGTCAAGGCTATAGCCAAATGGAAGAAATCCAATCCGGTTCTTTACAAGAAATTTGTCAAAATCATCACTGCTATTGCTAAATCTCCCCGGCATGGTATTGGACATCCGGAGCCGTTAGTGGGTGGCGGTGATATGACCTACTCACGCCATATCTCGGCACACGACCGGATAATATACCGTATTCACGATGTAGAAGTGTATGTGGTTGTGGTGGAACTGGAGGGGCATTATGATGACAAGTAGCATGGCTATCTGAATTGGAATGGAAGATGCTGAGTCTACAATGAATTCGAAAAAACTGAAAACCGAAGCCAACAAGTTAAGGCGTATTTTTAGCATGGATTAAGTCTGCATTCGTGCTGAAAGAGGGATTCTTATAATTTATCTTTTTCCTTTCTTCTTAACGTAATGAAAATGTCTCATGTTTTTTGCTTTATAAAAGTGTACGTTCTTTTTAGAATCGAAAAAAGAAAGTTAGTGTAATGTTGTGTTCGTTTTTGTTTTCAAAAATTATTGTGGAATTTTAATAATCCATCCGCTTTCCATTATAAAGGAGTTTACTCCGCCTTTTAAAGTACTATGAAAGGAATTGGATAATCCGTTTAATTTGTGGCCGGATTTGTTAATTGTTACAATAAATTCGTATTCCTTTTCGATTTCAGCATGGGATATAAGGCTGGCTAAATAATACTGGTCATTTGTTATCCATTGGGAGAAGCTGGCTTCCCACCAGTCTTCCTCTGAACTTTTCTGAATCATTTTACATTTAAAGTCTTCAGGGAGTAATCCGTACTTTAAGGGGGATTCCAAGGCTTGTGTATATTCATTTTCAATACTAACCTGAACTGCAATTGTAATTTGAGAAAAAGCGTATAGGCTTAAAATATTGATTAAGCATAAAAGAAATAGTTTTTTCATGGAAGTGTATTTAAAATTTCATATATCAAAATTAAATAAAATTAAGGGATTTACAAAACATTTATTTCTTCCTGACGTTCTTCCTTCCTCCTCTCCCCTCTTACTTTCGGAAAAATGGGTTTTATGGTGTTTTTGTATTAAATGTGTATTACATACTTGTAAATACAAAAATACTTATTAACTTTGTATATCGGAATTTAAGACAGGGTGTATATTGTGTTTTCTTATTAAGTAGTTGTTTATTTCAATTGTATATTTTATGAAGAAATTAAAAAGAAATTTCCTGATGTTTTTTCCTTTTTTGCTTACGTGTTGTTTTTTCTCTTGTTCGGATGATAATGGTAAGGATGGTCCAGAGCCAGTGAATCCCGGAGAACTTGTTTTGACAGTTGATGATGCTCCTTCTCGCATGAAGGTAGGTACGACAGCAGAGTTTACGTTGAAAGCTGTTCAGGATGGCCGAACTGATGCCTTTCCTTTGAGGATAGATACCGTTGGTCATTTTTCCCTGACATTGAACAACATTTCTTATAAGAGTGTGAGTTCCTTGAATCCCGATGCGGATGTGTTGGTGAAGTTCACGCCATTGTCGGTTGGAGAGAATAGGATAACGTTTAATCTGACGGGGAGTGACAGTAAGAAACTGAGTAAGGTAGTATCCATCACGTCCTTTCTTCCTGAGGTTTCGATGTCGTTCTCTTCCGTTGGTGACAGTGTAAGTGTAAAGGATGTGACGGAATTTACTTTTACCGTCGATGGAGATGACGGAGAAGAGTATGAGGTTCGGATAGATACGGTGGTTCCGGAATATACAATGGATTTACGTGAGAATCAAGGTACGATTATTCGTCGTGGAGTGGATTTAATGGTAAACGGAGCCTCTTTTCCAGATGTATTGACTGTAAAGTCAGGAGAGGTTAATACTTTATCTTTTTCTAATCCTCAGAGTATCGGTGATTATCATATATTGTTTACGGTCACGGATAAGTATGGCAATGGTAAGGAATATGAGAAGGTAATTCGGGCATATTCCCCTGAAAAGATAGTGATAGACTTTTTGGAAGTGGACCCTTATATTGAGTTGGGATTTGGCTGGGAGCCTGAACTTTATTATGCGAAATTGAATGAGCATTTTGATTACTATTCTCTTCCCTCTTATTTTGACGGTAAGCATGTGGATACGATTTATACGGTAGAGGAAGATATGGTAGGTCATCCTGGCGAGACTACGATACCCGGTCGTGGGATGATAGTTTATATCGGTCAGGGGGAAGAACCGGAATTGTTTATAAAGGATATAAGTTTTAATGATAGGTTGATGTTGACTCCTCAATGGGACAATAGGGATAATTCTCCATTGCAGAAGACGGGTTTACATGCATTGGTTTTTAGGACTAATCCGGCGGATAATAATCCGGGTACGCAGACCTATACATTGACGATAGCGGATAAATGGGGAAAGACTTTGTCTAAGACTTTGACGATAATCGCCCTTCCTTATGGCAGTGAAATGCCTTATCCTGATGATGTATGGCGTCGTCGTTATGACTGGACTACCCATGTGGACCCGGTGAAATAGTGTCAGTGTTTTATTGGTGTTGTTGTTTTTGATGGCAACTTTATGAGAAATCTGTTTTTTCCTTTTTTGCTTACGTGTTGTTTTTTCTCTTGTTCGGATGATAATGGTAAGGATGGTCCAGAGCCAGTGAATCCCGGAGAACTTGTTTTGACAGTTGATGATGCTCCTTCTCGCATGAAGGTAGGTACGACAGCAGAGTTTACGTTGAAAGCTGTTCAGGATGGCCGAACTGATGCCTTTCCTTTGAGGATAGATACCGTTGGTCATTTTTCCCTGACATTGAACAACATTTCTTATAAGAGTGTGAGTTCCTTGAATCCCGATGCGGATGTGTTGGTGAAGTTCACGCCATTGTCGGTTGGAGAGAATAGGATAACGTTTAATCTGACGGGGAGTGACAGTAAGAAACTGAGTAAGGTAGTATCCATCACGTCCTTTCTTCCTGAGGTTTCGATGTCGTTCTCTTCCGTTGGTGACAGTGTAAGTGTAAAGGATGTGACGGAATTTACTTTTACCGTCGATGGAGATGACGGAGAAGAGTATGAGGTTCGGATAGATACGGTGGTTCCGGAATATACAATGGATTTACGTGAGAATCAAGGTACGATTATTCGTCGTGGAGTGGATTTAATGGTAAACGGAGCCTCTTTTCCAGATGTATTGACTGTAAAGTCAGGAGAGGTTAATACTTTATCTTTTTCTAATCCTCAGTGCATCGGTGATTATCATATATTGTTTACGGTTACGGATAAGTATGGCAATGGTAAGGAATATGAGAAGGTAATTCGGGCATATTCTCCTGAAGAGATAGTGATAGACTTTTTGGAAGTGGACCCTTGGATAGAATTGGGATTTGATAAGGATAAGTATTATGAGAGTCTTAATACTCATTTTGATTATCATTCTCTTCCTTCTTATTTTGACGGTAAGCATGTTGACACGATTTATACAGTGGAGCAAGATATGGCGGGTCATCCTGGCGAGACTACGATACCTGGTCGTGGGATGATAGTTTATATCGGTCAGGGGGAAGAGCCGGAATTGTTTATAAGGGATATAAGTTTTAATGATAGGTTAATATTAAGTCCGAAATGGGATGATGGAAATGGCTATAATAGAAGTTTTCAGAAAACGGGTTTGCATGCATTGGATTTAAATACTAATTCGGCAGATAATAATCCGGGAGTGGAAACTTATACATTGACGATAGCGGATAAGTGGGGAAAGACTTCGTCTAAGACTTTGACAATAATCGCCCTTCCTTATGGCAGTGAAATGCCTTATCCTGACAATGTGTGGCGTCGTCGTTATGACTGGACTACCCATACCGACCCTATAAAATAAAATTACTAGAGATTTATTATATAATATGACGGCATTTTCAAAAGGTTTCAAATGGCGTATATGGAATTTGCATATCCATACGTCATAAACGGCAAAGAATGACCAATTTGGAAATTATGCTGCTGTATGTCAAATTGGGTGGTAAGTTTGTTTTTGAAAAGGGGGGGGAAATATCGACTTAATTAATATTGATTTGATATTGTCTATTATATTGATGAAGTGGAGAAATAACTGATACCATGAAAAAAATTAGTTGGAGATGGTTGATACCCTTAATTGTTATATTATTAGGTGTTACGATTATATTGGGTGTTTTTATTTGGTATTTTCATAGGCAAGGAATTTCGGATAGTATATCGGATTGGGCATCTTTTGGTTCATATCTGGGTGGGACATTGAGTTTTATATCGGTTGTTCTGATGTATTTGATATTTCGGGAACAGATACGGATATCATATAATTCTCAATTTGAATCGGTTTTCTTTAGTATGCTTAAAACGTTACGGGAATTAAAAACTGATGTTATTGATAAGGAATTCGGAATGTTAGAGAATAAAATTACTAACCATTTTAGTGTATCGTTTGATGATAAAAATGATAATATATTGCCAGACACGATACGATCTATATTTTCGTATTATTTTAATTTACATGTGGATAACAGTCAGATATTTCATTATTTCAGATATTTATATCATATTGTTACATATGCGGTGGATGACAAGGTTTTGAAGAAGGAAGATAAGAAAAGGTATATTTCTTTAATACAGGCTCAGATGAGCAATAATGAGTTATTGGTTACTTTGTTTAATGTAGTGAGTCATAATAATCAAGAATATTTAAAAATGTTAGATGTATATCAGTTTTTTGAGAACCTTCAAAGTATAAATAAACTTGTGGATAATCTTATTAAAAGAATCTTTAAGGGAACAGAATTTAAGCATTTCAATAATCACTCTATTCCTTCTGTAGAAGAAATGGATTTTGGATATGAAAATTATGATAATGAGCAGTTTTATTTAACTTTGGAACGGATAAATAAGGTAAGTAATAAAGCAAAGTAGAGAAAGGAAGGAAAACTGTTATCATGCTTGTCCAGAACCATTCAGCTATTCTTTAAACATAGGATAAGGTGTGTCTTGATTTTTTTGCTTAGTGGATCACACCCGATATGTTGTAATTTGCTCTTATCAGGTTTGGCTTGGATTCGGTGACAGTCCTTTTTTGACAATTTGGAGGAGTTGTTTGAGCTATTATTTCCTTTCTTCCTAACGTTTTTCCTCTTTTTACTTTCGGGAAAAATATATTTTGATTGATGTAGTAGTATTCTCTATAATAGAGATTAATCAATCCTTTTGTATAGGTATAGGTACATTTATTGTATTCGTTTGTTTCTCTTTTGAATAAGCTCCCCAATCCATAAAAATAGCGCATATACTAAATACTAATCCGATGAATAAACATAGGATGAGAAACTTATGTGCTTTTGTTAGTTGAAATTTATTCTTATAGCTGACAATAAACCAGATAACAACAGAAAATAGACATAGGGCATAAGCTAATGTAAGCATGAATACAACAGCTTCTTTTAGTGTTTCAACAGTTTTGAATATTTGCATATTTCCTGCGGCAAATATTACTAAAGCAGCAAAAACAGATAAAATCTGAATGTTGTTTTTTTGGCTTTCCTTAGCTTCATTGTGGACTTCTTGTACAAAAGCATGTTCTTTTATAGAAATATGTTTTATTTCTAAAATTGAAGTATAGAGTGAAACCTTTGCTTGTAGATCCTTCAATTTTTTCCGGTAGTTTGTAATGTCTATGGGGATTACATAGGCAGAGGCGAGGAAAATATTTAATTTTTCTTTTTCTATGTCTGTTTCTGTACAACAGTCTTTATATTGTGGTTGGTAGGGTAAAAAGTCATATCGGTCAGCCCATTCAAGATATCTTTCCATGAAGTTAATATTCTCTTGAAATTGATGGAGGGCGGTTCTTATTTTTGATAAGTCTTTTTCTTGGATAGTATCATTTTTAATTAATTTTTCAATAAATTCGGAATAGCAACATGCAAGCTTATAGAAGGGAAAATAATTTTTTACATTAGTTCTTAGTTGAATACGTTTTAATTCCTCATATATATCATTAATTTTTTCCAAATTGTATTCATGTAATTTATGGGAATAAAAGAATGATACTTTGTTATTATATAAGTAATTGAGTGATATTTTATAGCTATATTCGTCAAATCCACACTCACATTCTTTAAATTGTTCGTCGAAATCATTAATGAGTTTTTTTATTCCTTCATAATTTTCTTCAACTTTAGAATAATATCGGACACATATAAAATAGTCGGTGAAGTTTAATAACTTTTCCCCATGTTTGCTGTGATAGTCATTTAGAAAATCATTATTTTCTTCATAGAGGGAAAGAATTATATTTTGAAAAGATGAAAGATAAGTTGTTTTAAATTTATTAGGATTAAACTCTTCATCTGTAAAATCGTAAGAGATAACTAAAGAACGAAATAAATCGTCATTATCGTATTTTAATTTGAATTTTACTATAAGTAAAGTACACTTATCTATTAGTATTTTACAGGAGGTTTCATCTTTTAGTTCGTGATTTTTTAATTGATATAAGGTATCGACTAACTCTGTTAGGATACGTGGAGTGAGAGATAAATTCTTATCAATATGTGTTAGAAGTATGTTGTAACAAAATAATTCATAATATGGATTTAGAGAATTTATATCTGTGTCTTTGAATTTTATTGTGTTATTCTTAAGGTTTGATGATAAAAAAGATTTACCAGGTTGAGAAGTCCTAAAATGGAAAGTATGTACACAATATTGGTAATCTTTTAAACTCGCATTTATCAGTCTACAGAAAAAAGCATCAATATCAGCAGCGATAGCTACACTTTCGGGTATTAAAGTTCGGAGTTCATCAATCAGTAGTTTACATCTCGTTATCTAAAGATTCACAATAGAAGTGCAATTCTCCGTCGGCATGCCGACGGAGAATAA
>CAJUGJ010000038.1 GCA_910586015.1 uncultured Lachnospiraceae bacterium | reverse complement strand
CGTCTGTGTTCAGGTCGGCAATCCCCATCCCCTCGCTGTCATTCAGTAAATCAAACAGCCTGTCCTTAAAATAGTTCAGTTCCATTTTTCTGTTCCCCTTTCGTATTTTATTGTTGTTTATTAGCGGATACTCAAATGTAAATCATTTTATTTTGCAATACAAAGTTCGTCCGGCTCCCCGATATATCCGTTGTTTTTTTGATAGGCTTTCAGGTATCTGTCCATGAATTGCAGATAGTAGTCTTTGTCCTCAGCAAGCGGCTCCAACAGTGTTGTAATCCGGCTACGGACTTCGCATTTCTCCCACTCGGAAAGGGTGAGGGCGTTGGGGATATGCGTCTTGTTTTCATCTGCATTGACTACATCGTTGATAACCTCGTTAAATAGTTGATCGAGCATTTTCTCCGGTGTATCTAGCAACACCGCGCCAGCATCGCCGGGACATTCAGCTAAAATCCAGACATAACCGATTTTCTTTGAGTAGACTATATCAAAATAGCTTTGCTGGTCTATGTATTCCTCAAATGCCCTGAAAATCGCATCCAGCTTTTTTCTTTCTTCACCTTTGTAAATCATAAGCAGCACAACCTTTCGTTACGTTCCTTACTGGCTATTATAATTCCTGATGTCAATTATTGCAATACCAGTATTTTTAATTTTCGATTCCTTGGCTCATAATAGATTCCATGAGAGGAGGCGGGACGATTATGTTTGCAAAACGCATCAAATTCTTGCGGCAGTCAAAAGAACTGAACCAGGTACAGCTTGCTGAACGGCTGGGCGTAAAAAAGCAGAGTATCAGCAACTGGGAAAATGATAACATTATGCCATCCATAGACATGTTAATACGGATTGCCGACTTCTTTCATGTCACCACCGATTATCTTCTGGGACGTGAAGTGACTGAACCAGGCGCACCAGAAATGCTTGATATAACCGGCCTTACGCCCCGCCAGACAGAACATATCCGGCTTCTTGTAGATGATTTGCGAAACAATGAAAATTAAGTGTTCCTCCCATGCCAGCCAGTATGGGAGGATTCTTTGTATATTGACACCTCCTGTCCCCAACAGATATGCTTTTCTCTGCCACAGTCTGCCCGCGCCGGTTCTGTATCAAACGGTATAGCAATGTCCAGGTATCAGCATACCATAAGCACTCCTATGTATGAAGAATACCCACTCCGGCGCGTAAAATCAAAACACGTTCTCCTGCTGACAGCCCAGTTGATCGTGTCCCTGTCCGTGTATTTTTATGGGCAACTGAACTGTTCACAAATAAGTATGGCATATCTCCCCAATATGAATATGAGTCAGAGTGAATCAAAGTCTACTATCTCTAAACATAGAACAAAGGGACTTCTTTTATGTATGTTGTGTATCTTTTTAGGTGCTTGTGCTGAGAATACAATGTCAAATTGGATATCTGTTTATACAGAAAACGCATTACATATACCTAAAGTTTGGGGTGATATCTTTGGTATGTCCTTATTTGCAATATTACTTGCTCTTACCAGATCGGCTTATGCAAAATTTGGTAAAAATATTTTTAATGTTTTAACAATCAGTATGTTAGGTGCTGCTATATGCTATATAGCAGCTGCATTTTCACCTAACGCGATATTGTCTTTAATTGCTTGTGTTGCACTTGGTATCTGTACTTCTATGCTTTGGCCGGGAACTCTGATTTTGATGGAAGAAAAAATACCTGCTGTTGGTATTGCTGGTTATGCTTTAATGGCAGCAGGTGGAGATTTTGGTGCTTCAATCGCTCCCCAAACACTTGGAATAGTTGTTGATAATATCTCTCTTACAAAGTGGGCAAAAACATTTGGTAATGTTTTGTCTTTAACGCCGGAACAAGTTGGATTTAAGGTAGGAATGTTGATTGCGGCTATTTTCCCCATTTTAGGAGTATTTCTTTTAGTATATATGAAAAAATTTTTCAAAAGCCAAGGGAAAATACATTAAACTTGAGTATAAAATTGCTTAAAACCTAAGTAAAATCACAGATTTTTAGATGATTGGTTAGATAGATCAAATTTTTATTGAAGTAAAAATAATCAACTACCTCGACCTAAAATTTGTATCTAGTTCTAGGTATAAATTATAGAATAAAATAGAATTTTTAATAAGAATTTATAAAGTTTCTCCCTTATTTTCCTTTGGTACAGACACACTGATGTTAGTACCAAAAAGGAAATCGCTGAAAAATTAGATAAAATTTCCAAAATATTCAAAGAAGACGGTTATTCTATGAAAGTGACAGTTCAGGAAGAAACAGAATCTTACTATCCTCTCTGTTTTCATCATTTTCTTTTACCAATTAAATTAGTAATCATAATAATGGCAGGAAATACTATACCTGCAACTACCCAAATGATCCAACTAACTTCCCAATTATTTGTAGAAAGACTAAATCCCAAGTATATTGCGGTGGCAATTAACCAATATGCACTAGAAATAGCTGTTGTAATAGATTGGTTTTTCTTCTTTTCCTTTGAATAATCGCCTTCTTGTAAGAGCTTTTCGTAGCTTGCCCATACTACACCACTACTGATTAAGAAAACTACACCAATACCTGCAAGAACAAAAGAAGCAGAAAGCATAATCGTTAGTAGTAATTCATTTTCGTTATTAAAAATTACTCCTCCAAAAAGAGGGATTAGTGCCATAATACAAAGACCAACTCCAACTATATTGTTTCTTGTATATGTTCTGTTATATTGTGTTTTCCGTTCTGCAACCATTCCACAAACGCCATATTCTGTTTCAAATACTTCTTTTTCTAAATAGTCATATGTTGCTGTTTTCCTACCACTTGAAATAAATATAGCAATAGCTATTGTAACAAGAAGAAGTAAAATAATCATTCCAATTCCTCCAGCCACATTATCTGCTAGACTATATTCTGGAACTTCACTAACCGCTCCTAATATTAGTAGACATATAGGTGATAAAATACACAAAAAGGTAGTTAATGCGATTGATTTTGATGTCTTAACTTTTATAGAAAGAAAGGCATTTGCTTCTTCCATAGATACACGTCTTAGCACAGATATCTCGTCAGATGATATATTAAATTCTGTATCTTCTATCTCATCTTTAAGTAAATAGTCTGTACTTACTCCAAACAACTTAGAAAGCCGAAGCATTTTCTCAAGATCTGGAATAGATTGTGCTCCTTCCCATTTTGAAACGGATTGTCTTGTCACATTCATTTGTTCAGCTAATTCTTCTTGTGACCAACCTGCTTTTTTGCGAAGCTGTATCAGTTTATCTGCAAAAATCATTACTATATCCTCCTTGTATGATTATTATGTGTAAATTTTATATTTTTTTCAAGTTGCTTACCACCAATCAGCACCATTCAATATGTCAACTGTCAGTTGCATCTATAGTATTTATAGAAATTTTATTTGATTGTATTCTGTTTTTGTATATTCCTTTAACAAGAACATACAGAAATACAACAACTTAAATGGATTGTCAACCTTATACAAAATATTGCTTCACTTTTTATTTTGTATGACTTTATTCTTTCAGATAGCGCAAGTGCCGCTGTCCCTATAAGCCGATAGATCTTTCTTGGCTGGTAAGATAAGACAAGAAATATAATAATCTCCTTGCAGTTCATACCACAGACCATTTTTATCATCATAAATGTACTTGTCCATTTTGAAATCCTCCAGTATAATATATTCGTACATACATCACAGTTCTTTGACTGCTACACTTTGTTATATTTTATTATCAGTTTTTCCTGCCCTTGATTTTGCCCTTATGAGCAATCAAAGCAAGAGTAACATTGTGTGAAATCATATAAAGGGATAAAGTGGACACATTGCGATAAATCCTTTATTTTCAAGGCTTTTGGAGGATTTTATTAAAATTCAAAGAGCAACCATATTTCTACAGTTGCCCTTGATTATTTACGATTCGTTTAATTCAATTTTTAAATATGCTTCACAGGAACCCATAACTCACAAAACAAACCACTTTCACCATTTTCAAAGTATATTTCATAGTCAGTATTGTCTGTTTGCATATAACCCGTCTGTGGAACAAATTCTTTAAAAAACTTGCTCCATGTTTCGCCTAAACAGTTGCCATCAGAACCAAAACATTTAAACACTGCGTAGTCTGTAGATTCTGTCTTCCAAATAGAATAACCATTTTTTATAAAACCTTCCAGTTTTGTTCTATCAAAATTCTCGTCAATTAGGATACCAATTCCATAATTGAAATGGGTTTCACTGTCTTTAACAGGACTACATAAACCATACAAATCTCTTTTTCCTTTTATACAAAGTAATTTCATAGGTTCAATAAGATTTTTTTCAGAACATTCTGTCCAAAAGTCAGGAATACTATGATCATTGTCATCATTAATGATTTCATTTGGAAACGATTTTACTAATGCAACAAACTGTTGACTTTCTCTGTGTTCAATTCTGTAGTCCATAATACTACCGCCTTCCAAGATAATTTTTATTACAAGAGGATTAAACAAATGGAGTTTTGCACCTTTTTGTTTTGCCTGTTTTGGAGTTGAGCCATGAAATCGTGAAAAAGCTTTAGAAAAGCTTTCTGGTGATTCATAGCCATATTTATATGCAGCATCCATCACCGAGATATTTGTTGTTTGTAGTTCCCTAGCTGCTAATGTAAGACGTCGTTTTCTAATATATTCATTAGTTGTCATTCCTACAATAAAACTAAATGTCCGATGAAAATTGTAGTTTGACATATGTACTCTTTTTGCAACCTCAGTATAACTTATTTCTTCATAAATATGTTCTTCTATATAATGTATTGCTTGCTGTATAAGTTGTATCGACACCCTGTTTTGTCCTCCTTGTATACTCTAATTATAACTAATTATACTTTGAAAGTCCTGTTCCTGTTTGCACTAATTTGTCTCAAAATATAACTATGTACCTTGTATCAACACTACCACTTTTTATAACTCCTTCGTTAATTGATTCATATTTAGTCCTTCTTTACTATAGCAATACACTCTTTTTAAGTACGCTATGCGTTTATTATAATACGCAAAAAAATACTTTGTTAATGAAAACTTTATATTTTTGTTGACATTATATACTAATTATATTAAAATCCTTATTTAGAAAGGAAATTTTAAATAAATTAACGTCTTTTTCGTGAATTTTTTATTGACGAAATATGAATCCAAACTGATGAAGAAACTATGGAACCAGATGACTTAGCAGATATTTTAAACTACCTAATACACGACTATTGTACCAATTTTGAAGCTACATTTATTCGTTCGTATTTTAGTTTAGATACTGACGAGTACATCTGTTTAAGAAACATCTTTTCAAGGTTTTTGAAATAGCTTTAAAGGAATTAAAAGATAATTCCCATGCACTTGCTAGTTCTGCACTAAATAAATCTATAGAATTTTTAAAATACACTGATATCAATACAGATGCGAAAACTCCGGAACTTGAAGAAGAATATTTAAAAAGTCACTTCGATTCTGGTTCTAATATTATAGCCGAAAATGGGAAAAAGAAAAAAGCTTAAAGAATGATTAATAAAAATACAAGAAGGAGAATTTATCTTATGGTATGCCCAAAATGCAGAAGTGAAAATGTTATATCCCAAGTTATTACAGAAACAACTTCAAAAGGAAAAACAAAAGGATTTGGATGGATTAAATCCTGTTTAGGATTTCTCCTTTTTAATATTCCTGGAATATTATGCGGATTATGTGGTATGGGGAAAGGGAAAACAAAAACAACTACAACAACAAAGGTAATACATATATGTCAGAATTGCGGAAATCAGTGGTAAATTTGTTAAATGAAATTGGTCAACTTAGTGGCTGCCATCGTATGCCAGAACGCAGCTTTTTTTATAAAGGGTATCAATTTCCTGTATGTGCACGTTGTACTGGTGTTTGCTTAGGTCAATTAACGGCTATAATTGTTAATCTTTTTTACAAAATACCTCTAAAATTTGCACTCATTTGTCTGACAATCATGGGCTTTGATTGGGGAATTCAAGAATTAAAAATAATCCCTTCAACCAATTTTCGTAGATTATTAACCGGAATCTTCGGTGGATTTGGGATATTTAGTATTTACTTCTTGATAATTAAATATGTATTCAAAAAGTTTCAATAATTAACAGCAAGGCAATTCCTCTTAGGTAGGGGAAAAATTGCCTTGCTCTTAACTGCCGCGAGTGGATTGAAACAATAGCAGAAAAGCGTTTGTTGGAAGAAAACCAATAAACGCTTTTCTATTTTTATTTAATTCTTAAACTCATCTACTATGATTGTCCAGTTTTCAGACATCACCTCTCCAACTATACTGTTCAATGCAGATTCCGTTATTTTTCGTGAAGTGTCTGTAATCAATCCTAAAAACATCTGATCATATCGTGAAAAAGACATATTGACGATTTCTCCATTCTCTCCAATGACATCTACTGCAATCGTTGGATTGTTTCCAGAATATCCCTGACAATTGTACTCTACCCTGTCTACTGGACTATCCATCAGTTTACATTCCTCTATTTTCTTCTGAGCAAGTTCCACATATAAATGATAGTCTTTTTCCAGTGTGGCATCATAGTCAAGTGAGACGCTTACATCTAACGGTCTGTCGTGTCCAATATTAAAAAGTTCTCCTGTCACAGCATCTATCATGTATGTCCATCTTGTACTCTCAGGGTTTCGTTCTTTCTGAAACAAAACATCTCCTGCCCAAAAAGCCCGAGGAAAGGTTTCGGTTCCTGAAGAATAGCTCATGTATACATAAGCACCCTCTAAATCCAGCCCGAAAATATTCTCCAAATATTTACTTCCTACTTCAGCCGCTTCTTCCATTGTTAAATCCGTATTCGTAGGTGTTCCGGTGTTTAGACTGTCCATACTTACAAAATAATTTACTTTTTCGTTTCCTTCCTCTTTTGTTTCAGCCTTTGGCAATACTGTTTGTAGACTGTCCGAAATCTGATAACTGGTCGGAACTTTCTCTACTTTTCCATTATTTGCTATCAACGCTATTTCTGTCGCCGAATTAAAAAGTATAATACCTGCACCCATAATGGCAAATGTTGCCGCTGTCAATTTTGAAATGTTCTTTTTCATAATAAAACTCCTTTCTGATTTGTTTTGACAAATATACTATAAAACCTCTCTGTATCAAAAAAATATCAATGTTATTGCAGACTTGTAAAATAATTCACTTTTCTATAAAAAGTTTTTCATTACACAGAAAAGAACAATTTCACGATTGTTCCGACTCCCGGTTTAGAAATAAATGACATATCTGCATGGTGAATCTGTATAATTCTTTCACAGATAGCAAGCCCAAGCCCTGCCCCGCCGGCGGCACGACTTCTTGCCTTATCAATACGATAAAAAGCCTCTTTTATATGTGATATTTGCTCTATTTCCATGCCAATCCCATGATCCTCGACTTCCATTACAATAGCAGATTCCTCTGAATATGCAGAGATACGAATTTCGTCTTCTTGCTGGCTTGCCTTTATCGCATTATCAATCAGATTATTTATCAGTATTAAAAGCTGTTCTAAATTTCCCCTTACAATGTAATTTTGAGAAAAAACATATGTCAACCTTATTTTCTTTTCAGATGCCCTCATATACATAGCCTTTTCTGACTTCGCAAAAAGCTCTTTCACAGAACAGTTGCTATCTTTCATTTCATCCTTGCGAAGCAATGCCATATCAAGAAGCTGATACGCCATGTTTTGGAGCCTGCTGCATTCCGACATGATAAACTGTGTACATTCATAGCGTTCTTCTTCTGACATAAGTGCCTTTTGGATGTATTCTGCATATCCATAAATCGTAGTCAACGGAATCCGCAGTTCATGGGAAAAATTATCAACAAACTGCTGCTTCTGTTCTGCAGCATCTTCAAGCTGCTTAATCTGATTTTCTATCTGCTCTGACATAAGATTAAAATTGTGTGCTACACTGGAAATTTCATCCTTTCCATGAACCGGAATCCTACTACCATAATTTCCATTTGCAATCTTTGCAGATGTACTGGAAATCTGTCTTAACGGGCGAAAAATAATATTCAGGAATTGAAACAAAAAAAATGACATCATAAGTATTACCGCAGCACCTGTTAGAAAAAGAATATTTTTCGTATGACGCCATGACTGAATGGTATCGCTCAGGTTTCCAATATACATAAGTCCATAATCCTGCCATGGAGCTGGAAAGCTGCCATAAACGCAGAGGACAGGACTATTTCCATTTTTCATATAAACAAGTCTTTCCTGACTGTATCCTGTATCTGGTGGAAAAATCCTGTTTTCTTCCGATGCAAATGTAGGACTTTCATAGATCCATTCTCCTGAAAAAGCCACAGCAAGTGCATTTCCCCTTCCTTGTAGATACCGCGAATACAAACGCATGAGGTTATCTATATTTTCTTCCATATGATTTCCTCTTTGCTCCAATGCCTGCATATCTCCAATCAAAGAGGATGCAATGACATAATGCTCTGCCAGACATTTTTCCCGGATAGCTGAAAGTTTGTCCTTCAAGATAACGATTGAAATAATCAAAATCATCGAGTTAAAAAATACAATAAAAAGAACCAGAACAACGAAAAAAATCTTTTTTTTCATTCACGAACCTCCAACCGGTATCCTAGCTTATATACTGTTCTGATCTGATTTTCCAAATGTAGTTTATGACGCAGTCTCTGTATATGAACATCCACAGTACGGGTACCTCCATCAAAATCATATCCCCATACCATATCCAACAGCCTTTCTCTGGAAAGAGCAATATTCCGATTTCTAATCAGTACCTCCAACAGCTCATATTCTTTGGGTGTACATTCGATAACTGTTCCATTTAGAAAAATCTGATGTCTTTCAAAATCGCATTTTAAGTCACCCATTATAAATTCTGACTCAACTTTTTTTGTCCGTCGCAGTACCGCTTCTACTCTTGCTGCCAATTCCAGCATCTGAAACGGTTTTGTCAAATAATCATCTGCTCCCATAGCCAGTCCTTTCAGCTTGTCAGTCAATTCACTTTTCGCTGTCAGAAAAATAGTTGGTGTTCCAAAAGCTCTTTCAAACACCTGATAACCGTCCAGTCTGGGAAGCATAATATCCAACACAATCAAATCAAATTTTCTATTTTCTAGCAGTTCAACCGCAGATAATCCATCGAAAGCCTGCGTACAATGATGCCCTGTAAGGCTTAGATTTCTGCGTATCAATTCATTAATGGACAATTCATCCTCTACAATTAATATTTCAGCCAATTTTTTCACTTCCTTTTTAAATAATAAAAAGTATATCTTAAAAATGTTTCTAAATTGTAAAATAATTTTGAATTCGTTCATATTGGTATGAACACAGAAAAGCGTCTATTGGTTTTCTTCCAACAAACGCTTTCACGCCTTAATTACCTGATACGAAGATATTACTACATTATCAAATGCAATATTCCCTTTTTTCTCACCCACTTCAATCGTCTTTTCATGGGAATCTTTATTGCAAGCACAAGATTAAAAGACAGGAAACCTTTTCTTGATTTCCTGTCGTGGTGTAGCGTTTTGTATGTATAGTGGCTATTTCGTTTTCTGTTGGCTAATTCTACAAATTGGAGTTTATTACTGCTTATCTCTTAACTTCTTAACTGTTGTATATCCCAATATCGCCAATGCAGCTAAATCAATTAGTCCAATACCTCGTGTAACAAAATGTGGTAGTTCAATACCTAAAAGATTCCCACCTGCAAGAATAATAGTACATATTCCCAATATAACTAAACTAAATGACCAAAATAAATTTGCTGTTTTCATACTCTTCTCCCTATTTCGATTGTGATTTGATGATTTTTAAGGGAAATATTAGCTGTTATATTTGTTTATTAAAATCTCCGCTAACCCTTGAAAACACTAAGTTTATCGCAGGTGAACTTTCCCTTATCATTTCCCTTGTGTTATATCTTCCCACAGGGTATTACAAACCCTGATAAGGGAAAAAATGAGGGAAACAAAATCACATAAAACATTATAACACAAAATATACGGGAATTGGTAAACTGATTGAAATGCTTTCAAAAAATCAATGAAAAGAGGACAGATTAAATATGAATATGATTTATGCAACATACAATATCCTCCATAACAGCATTGACGTATACACTTATGCAGGTTATTTCTTGCGGATAGACTGTAATAAAGCGGAAGAAGGATTGAAAACTACTCCCTGCTCTAAATGTGCCTTAAATGCTCTGGCAATAGATGAGCCGCTTGAATATGCAAGACTGTATCTTGAAGGGAATATGCAAATGTGGATGGATGCGGAGGATTCATTGGAATTATGGTAATGTCTATAATAATTGTATTGATATGCTCAATATTTGTATAGTGTAGCTGTTTAATTAACAATTTGAAGCGGATTAACCGAACCGATAACTGCTGATTATGCATGTTATCGGTTCAGCTTTTTCTAATACATTCTTATGACAAAAGATAGTAAAAACAGTTCAAATTTTTTATTGGGGAAATGTTACAATAACCGTCGTGCC
>CAJUGJ010000037.1 GCA_910586015.1 uncultured Lachnospiraceae bacterium | reverse complement strand
AGAGCATCTGCCTTACAAGCAGAGGGTCATAGGTTCGAGCCCTATAGGTCCCATGGAACCAAGTTATTTTGGTTCAAATGGAAATGTGCCGGCGTGGCGGAACTGGCAGACGCACAGGACTTAAAATCCTGCGGGACTTATCCTCCCGTACCGGTTCGATTCCGGTCGCCGGCATTTCTCATGTGTGCGTAGCTCAGCTGGATAGAGCGTCTGACTACGGATCAGAAGGTCGGGAGTTCGAATCTTCTCGCACACGTACAAGACAATAAAAAGTGGTATAGTTCATATGAACTATACCACTTTTTATTATTGCTAAAATCCTTGTCTTTTAAGCCAGTTCATACATAAATCAGGCCACTGACAAACTCCCTCGATATGTTTGGCACGATCCACGCCAAGTCCATGTTCTCCTTCAGGGAAAAGATGAATTTCACTTGAAATATGCTGCAAATTTAATTTTTCAATATAGTTTAGAACTCCAGCAACAGGAACACGTTTATCATCCATTGTATGCCAGAGAAATACAGGAGGCATATTAGAATGTATTTTACAGTCACAACTATATTGTTCTGTAAAGTCTTTTATTGATCCATTGAAGTTTTTAAGTTTAGAAAAATTGGCTTCAAGGGTATGGTAATCAGATTCGGTTAAATGCTGTTTTCGGAAACTCAAACCAGCATAACATAAGATAGCAGCATCAGGTCTTGCGGATAATTGATCTATTTCGTCAGAAGCTGGATAGAGCTCTGTTTCATAAAGTTCAGAAGTAAATGCAGAAATAGACCCTCCAGCAGAAAAGCCCATAATAGCTATTTTGTCAGGAAACAGGTGAAATTTTTGGCTGTAGTAACGTAAATAGCGAATAGCACGAAAGGCATCTACTAGAGAAATCATAGGATGATAAGGAATAACACGATAATTTAGTACAAACGAGTGAATTCCTAATTTCTGAAAATAGTTTGCAACTATACTGCCTTCATGTTCTGCACGATGTGTAAATCCGCCTCCCGGACAAATTAACAGTGCACTGTGAGTAAAGGAATCTTTGACTAGATATGGTGTGATAGTAGAAGTAGTTTCGTTTTCTTTTGTTTGATATTCCTCTTTATAAAAAGGTGGGATAACATTCCACAATGGAATTGGATTTTCTGACATAGTAATCCTCCTGATTTAATATTGTTCTAACTACTATATCAAAGATAGTCTAAGCTTGCAAGGCAGACTTTATAAACTATACATGTTATTGCTGCTTTTAGTGAAAAGAATAAACTTTAGATGTTTTTAAATTTCTATGTTATTCCGATATATACGATGTAACGGATTACAAAAGGAAAGGAGGATTAAACATGGCAGTAGTTCAAGTAAGTAAACATCAAAATACAACTATTTATGTTGGAGATGCCATTAGAAATCGATTACAAAGACAGCCAATAGGTAGAGCAAAAGCAAATGAAAAAGGAAATATTTTTGCAGGAAATACCATTGCAGGAAAACAAGAAAGGTTTGACTCCATTGCAGCAAGAAAGCGGATGTTACAAAGAGATGCTTTGAAAAGAGTTCAGGACACATTTTCAGGACAGCAAAAAATGGATGAATCAATAGAAGAGCTTAAAAAGAGCCAAGATAATATGTTAGTCATTGCTGATACCGCAAAAAGTGAAATCGATCTGCTTTCTGAAAGAAAACAGAAATTAATGGAAAACTATCAAGTAGAACCAGATAGTGAAGAACAAAAAAACTTGGAACTGCTGAAAAAGAGTTTAGATCCAAATCAGAATTTAACAGAAGAAGAGTATCAACAGCTAGAACAGATGGGAGATCTAACAGAGTATCAAAAGACAGCTTTAGAAATTGATACACAGCTTCAAGTTTTAGAAGAAAAAAGACAGGCAGCTTTAAATGGTTATGAGTCAATGGGAAAGGGAATTATTGATACTCAGATAGAAGAACTGAAAACCCATCCTATGGTAGATGCTCAAAAGCAGGCTGGTAAAATCATGAAAGATGCTGCTAAAGAAGCCGCGTTTTCCTTAATTCAAGAAGCAAAAGATCATATTGATGAAGAAATGGAAAAGAAAAAAGAACAGATCGAAAAGCTTCAAAAAGAAAAGGAAGAAGACAAAGAAAAACTGGAACAAAAGAAGACAAAGAAGAAAGAAGATACAAAACGGCTTGAGGAATTAAAACAGAACTCTAATAACTCATATTTAGAAAGTCAAGTAAATAAACCTAAAGAGCAGAATCGAGTAACAAAAGAGATTAAGGCAATGGTTAAAAAGCAAAAGCTTTTAGAAGAAGATTTAATGGGAATCAAAGTAGATGCCTTCGTTTAAAATATTAATTTAGAAGGGAAAGCATTATGAAATTAGAAGGGAAAAAACTAACCACAGAACAAAAGAAAAAGCTAGTAGCAGGAATTCAACTAATAATTATGTTTTGGTATTTGCTCCGCCTGATTCACAAAGAGAGTTCTGTAAATCAAGCAGAGCAAGATCGAGAAAGAAAGATGGAAAGAAAACAAAAAGAAAAGCTGCAAAAACTTGTCTTTCATGGTGAAATAGCCCGTTTAAAGCAGGAAAATAAAAATCGGCTGCGTCAGTTAAAACAAGACAGAATTTAGATTATACTTTACCGTTTTGTAGACCAAACAGAGCAGTCGAAAACCTTTGTTACAAAATCTTGATAAAACTCTGGTTCATGACAAATTAGGAGGATACTGCCGCTATAAGATTTCAAAGCTTGTTTAAGTTCTTCTTTGGCGGCAGTATCCAAATGATTTGTTGGCTCGTCTAAAAGTAATACATTTGTTTCCTTATTGATTAATTTACATAATCTTACTTTTGCCTGTTCTCCTCCACTTAAAACACGTACTTGACTTTCGATATGTTTGGTAGTAAGACCACATTTAGCGAGGGCAGAACGAATTTCATATTGAGTAAAGGAGGGAAATTCTCGCCAGAGTTCTTCAATACAGGTATTATTTTTTGCTCCTGTCATTTCCTGTTCAAAATATCCTAAGAATAGATAATCTCCAAGAACAACATGACCAGATAATGAAGGAATAATTCCTAGAATACTCTTTAATAAAGTAGTTTTTCCAATACCATTTGCCCCCATAAGTACAATCTTTTCACCACGTTCCATTGAAAATGTGATCGGAACAGAGAGAGGTTCTTCATATCCAATCACAAGACGATCTGTTCGAAAAATATATCTTCCAGCAGCTCTTGCTTCTTTAAAATGAAATTCAGGCTTTGGGTTTTCTTTGACAAGTTCAATGACATCCATTTTATCCAACTTTTTCTGACGAGACATTGCCATATTTCTAGTTGCTACACGGGACTTATTACGTGCTACAAAATCCTTTAATTCACTGATCGTCTGTTGTTGTCTTTTATAGGCGGCTTCTAATTGAGCTTTTTTTGCCTGATATCCTTCAAGAAATTTATCATAATTACCGACATAACGTGTTAATTCTGCATTATCCATATGATAAATTAGATTAGTTACAGCATTTAAAAAAGGAACATCATGTGAAATCACAATAAACGCATTTTCATAGTCACGAAGATATTGTTTAAGCCACTCGATATGAACAGGATCTAAATAGTTAGTAGGTTCATCTAATAGAAGAATATCTGGTTTTTCTAATAATAATTTTGCAAGCAGAACTTTTGTTCTCTGTCCTCCACTTAATTCAGAAACATCTCTATCAAGTCCAATTTCATTTAATCCTAATGCACGAGCAATTTCCTCAATCTTTGTATCTAAGTTATAAAAATCATGATTGTCTAATTGTTCTTGGATTGTTCCAAATTCCTCTATTAATTTTTGCATTTCTATATCATCTACATTTGCCATTTCAGTACATAATTGATTCATTTGAAGTTCTAATTCATAGAGAAATTGAAATGCAGATTTTAAAACATCACGAATTGTCGTTCCTTTTTCAAGAGAAGAATGTTGATCTAAGTAACCTACTTTTACATTTTTTGCCCATGTGATTGTTCCCTCGTCGGGCATGAGATGACAGGTTATAATATTCATAAAAGTAGACTTTCCCTCTCCATTTGCTCCAACTAATCCGATATGTTCGCCTTTTAACAGACGAAAAGAAACATTCTTTAAAATTGCCCGATCTCCAAATCCATGATTTAAGTTTTCAACACTTAATATACTCATATATATCCGTCCTTTAAGGATGTAATTGTCCAAAATAATTTAGGACTTTTTTAGTATATCTGATTTTTATGGCTTTGACAAGTTTCTAATAGATTTTTAATCCAGTTTTCATTTACGCAGAGAAAAAAATATGATAAAATGACCACAATCGATTTACAGTAAATGAATTAAGTGTAGTTATTTTCACACAGAAATGGAGGAAACATGAAATTACAGGACTTTTTAGAGGAATTAAAGAATGCTTTAGACGGAGAAATTCCTCCGACACAAATAGAAGTAAATCTAAAATATTATCGAGAGTATGTAAAACAGAAGCAACAACAGGGAGAAACAGAGGAAGAAATTTTAAATGAACTAGGAGACCCGAGATTAATTGCAAGAACCATTATTGATACATCTCACCTTAATAAAAATACAGAAAAAAGATATAATACGACATATCCAAAAAAAGATTCCTATACAGATACAGAAAATGAGAATCCAGATCTGAGTTCTAAAGTTTATCATATGCCACTGTGGCTATTTAAAGTAATAGCAATTATTGTTATTCTATTAATTATAAGCATTTTGTTTTGGATTGGAGGGATGGCAGTAAAACTAATTTTAAAAGTAGGAATCCCACTTCTTATTATTTATTTGCTCTATTCAGTAATAAAGGAATTTTTTCCAAAAAAATAAAACTTAAAAATAAATTGAAACACCGGCAGGGGAGCTGCTGGTGTTTCGATGAGGGGAGTATAAATAATTAATAAGGGGTTATATGCACCAGTTTTTACTGGTACACCTATATAGTAATACATTTTGAGAATAATTGCAACCCTTTTTTTATGTTTTTGAAATATTTTTTGCTATGTTCCATTTTTTATATTTGATAGAACGGAATAATAATCGTGAATTGGAATAAATTTCCATACTAATCTTGTAAAAATGGAGAATACTAACTCTTGTAAAATCAATTTAGATTTCAGGAGGAAAAATCATGACTACAGAAAATTATAGTGAAAACGGTTCTAAGAATTTAAAAAATGCAAATCAGAACAACAGCAATAACTCTACTCAAAATACTTCAAAAAATTGTTCCCGTAACAGCACTCAGAACGATTCTCAGAACAGCACTCAAAATAATTCTCAGAATTCCTACCGCAATAGCTCCAAGAATAATCAGTAATTTGCAGTAAAGGAAAAATAACAAAAAACCGTCTGTATTTAATTCAAATACAGACGGTTTTTTTTGTTAAAATAAGATCTTACGCACGTTCTTTAAGAAAAGGAATAGATTATAGTAGGGGGAGAGTTTTTTGGAATAAAGAAAGTGGGTGATCGAATGTGCTTTGAAACAATCCGTATGAGGGATGTTTATAAGTACATCGGAAAAGCAAACGTTTTAATCGTAGATTTACGTGAAGAAAAAGAGTATATTCAAAGCCATATTCCGGGAGCATGGAATCTTGTATATGATGAAGAAGAGGAAACAAAAGAATTTATAAAGCGAATCGAAACATTAATAACACAGCAGGAGCAAAGACAAAACAGGCAAATTGAAAAATTAGTTCTGTATTGTGATCGTGGAAATACCAGTATGCTTGCTGCCAGAGATTTATATAGAGAAGGAATTCATGTTGTAAATCTATATGGTGGATACCGAGTATATCGTGGTATGTACACAAAAGGCGCAAAACCTTAAATTTGTTGAAGAGATCGCTTTTTCATTGACGGATTGTCATAGGAGAATTACAATGGAATGTGTGGAAGGTTAACCTTCCCATATTCTATTGTAATTGGAGGAAAAAATGAGTCAGTATGAATATATTGCACCATGTCATTTTGGTTTGGAATCCGTTTTAAAAAAAGAAATTAGTGATCTAGGATATGAGATTACACGAGTAGAGGATGGCAAGGTTTGCTTTACAGGAGATGAGGGAGCAATCTGTCGAGCAAATTTATTTTTAAGAACAGCAGAACGAGTTTTACTTCAAATAGGAAGATTTCAGGCACAAACTTTTGACGAATTGTTTGAAAAGACAAAAAAATTGGAATGGGAACAGTTCATTCCGAAAGATGGAAAGTTTTGGGTTACAAAAGCTGCATCTATTCGAAGTAAATTATTCAGTCCTTCTGATATTCAATCAATTATGAAAAAGGCGATAGTAGAACGATTAAAGACACAATATCATATTACTTGGTTTGAAGAAACAGGAAATAGTTATCCTATCAGGGTATCTATTTTAAAAGATGAGGTAACAATAGGAATTGATACTTCAGGGGAATCTTTGCATAAGAGAGGATATCGCAAATTAACAAGTAAAGCACCAATTAAAGAAACTTTGGCAGCAGCATTAATTTTGCTTACTCCTTGGAATAGAGATCGAATCCTTGTAGACCCATTTTGTGGAAGCGGAACATTTCCAATTGAGGCAGCATTAATTGGTGCTCATATTGCACCAGGAATGAATCGTGAATTTTTAGCAGAACAGTGGAAAAACTTTTTACCAAAAAAGTTATGGTATGCAGCAGTTGAAGAAGCAAATGATCAGATTATACACAATATTAAAATGAATTTGCAGGGTTTTGATATTGACGGAGAAGTTATTCAGGCAGCAAGACAAAATGCACAGCTTGCAGGAGTCGCAGATCAAATTCATTTTCAACAGCGTCCAGTCAGTGAATTGTATAGTAATAAAAAGTATGGATTTATTCTTACGAATCCACCATATGGAGAAAGAATTTCAGAAAAGGATGAACTTCCAAAGTTATATAGAGAAATAGGAGAGATCTTTCAAAGATTAGATACTTGGTCCTTTTTTATTATTACAAGTTTTGAAGAGGTACAACATTATCTTGGCAGAAAATCAGATAGGAATAGAAAGATATATAATGGAATGATAAAAACATATTTTTATCAATTTTTAGGTCCACGACCTCCTAAAAAATTTTACTCCGAACAGTAGATGCTATCCGGAGTAAAGAATTAATGTTTAAAAAGCCAATTAAAAATATCTTCTATGATTTGAGTACGGTTTAATTCGTTTAAAAGCTCATGTCGACCTTCTTCGTATAAGATACATTCTACACTTTTAAATCCAAGGCGTTGAAGAAGCTGAAAATAAGAAGTAACTTCTTTACCACAGTTACCAACGGGATCGTGTGTGCCACTGATAATAAAAATAGGAAGATCGGTTCTAGTTTTCTGAATTAGACTTTGTTTGGAAGCATTAGAAGCAAGCTTTATTAAGTCACAATAAAAACTAGAAGTACAAATAAAGCCACAATAGGGATCATTAATATAAATTCCATTGGACAGATTATTTCTGGACAACCAGTCAAATGTAGTTCGATCACAAAATTGTTTGTATTGTTTGCCTCCAAAAAGAAGAGCATCTATAATCTTAGCACGATGCCTTGCTCCAAAAAAACGACGACTAGTTCCTGCAACAAGCGATCCCATAAAAGAACGCATTGGGGATGGAAAAGTAGTTCCACAAATAATAACTCCATCTATATTGTCATAATATTGAATTACATTTCTTAGAATAAGAGAACCCATACTATGTCCAAACAAAAATAATTTTTTACAGCGGTTATGTTTTTTTAGATAATTAATTACCTCTAAGGCATCTAAAAGAACCCGCTGCCATCCCTCTTTTTCAGAGAAAAATCCAAGGTCTTCTAATTTTTGTTCTGTTCCATGACCACGATGATCATAGAGATAAACATCATAATGTTTAGAGTTTAAATCATCTGCGAAATCATAATAACGTGCATGATGTTCTGCCATTCCGTGAAAAACTAATACAGAGCCAATTGGAGATGTAAAGTTACAATATTTAGGATATAAGATAGTTTCGTAATTATCATTTTGAATAATAGAAATTTTTTCTTGATCCAATTTAATACTCTCCTCCTTTCAAATATGCTCATTGTTTTATATAAATTGTCAAATATATTGTAACAAGATTGAAAACAAAAATCAAATATTCTATTGTGGATTAAAAAAAAACATTGTATACTAAAAAAGATGTAAAAGGGAGTAGATAGAAATGAGGAAAAAAAGATGATAGGAAACGAAAGATTAAAAAAAATAGCAATTTTAAGTGGAATTGTACTATTCATTATGGCTTTACTCTCTTTAACAGTACCTGAAAATCAATTTTGGAAACAACAAAAAGATATAAAAAATGAACAAGATGATCAACAGTTAAGCCAAGCACCAACTTTACCAATAAGTCCAACAAATCCAGAACAAATCCCTGTTTTTCCAACTGATGTATGGAGTAAAATTCCAAAGGTAGCAGGTTCTATCGTGTATGAAGAGTTAAGAGATTCTGATTATACTGCAATTTTATTGGAAAAGGAATCATTAGGAAAGAATCCCAATATTATTTTAGAGGATTTAGCAGTAGATAGATGTATTAAGATTACATTAGAAGGAAGTTTGGCTTCTTCTTATAATGGGAATATTTACCGAGTAAGAGGTTCAAAATTATTTCAAAATGAGATTCCTACACCAAGCCCTAGTCCATTACCGACACCTACACCTATACAGGCATCTTCTACTATAACACCTACTATTTTTGATATATCTATAACACCAACATTAACTCCTATACCATCTATATCATCCGATCCTATTATTTCTGCTTCTCTACAAACAGATGAATTATCGACTGTATTGACAATTTGGCTTGATCGAACATATGTATATGAACAAAGAGAAGATGAATTTTATTATTATCTTTTGCTTCGACGACCGAAGGATATTTATTCCAAAATTATTGTAGTTGATGCTGGACATGGAGGAAGAGATAGTGGAACTTATTCTAAAGACTATTCTTATTGGGAAAAAGATATCAATTTAAATGTCCTTTTGGAATTAAAAAAATTATTAGATGCTCAGGAGGAAATTAAAGTTTATTATACGCGTACTGAGGATAGAAGATTAACTTTAAATCAAAGAGTAAACTTAGCAAATGATTTGGAAGCAGATTTATTTTTAAGTATTCACTGTAATTCGAATCCAAGTACATCTGTACATGGAACAGAAGTGTTATTTAATGAAAAGCAAGATAGTATACAAGGATTCAATTCCAGAAAATTTGCCTTGATCTGTGCAGAGGAAGTATGTGCACAGTTTGGTTTAACAAATCGAGGAATTATTCCAAGAAGTAGTAATGTGCATATTATCGGAGCTGCAAAAATGCCAGTTGCATTAATAGAGATGGCATATATGACAAATCGTTCAGACTTAAAGGTTTTAGTAAATCCAGAACGTCAATCTGCGGTAGCTCTTGGAATATATCATGCAGTTTTAAAAGCTTATGAGCAATTAAAGATGGAGGAGTCATGAGAAAAATTATTTTTGCAACAAGAAATGAAGGAAAGTTGAAAGAGGTACGTGAATTATTAAAAGATTTAAACTTTGAGGTTTTGTCATTAAAAGAGGCAGGTTTGCAAACTGATATTAAAGAAGATGGAACTACGTTTGAAGAAAATGCAATCATTAAAGCAAGAACCATTGTGGAACTTTCTGGAGAGATTGCACTTGCGGATGATTCAGGTTTAGAGATTGACTATCTAAACAAAGCACCGGGAGTTTATTCTGCAAGATTTTTGGGAGAAACAACCTCTTATGATATTAAAAACCAATATATTTTGGACAAATTAAAGAATGTTCCAACAGAAAAAAGAGGAGCTAGATTTGTCTGTGTAATTGCCTGTGTACTTCCTGATGGACAAACACGAACAGAACGGGCAGTGATTGAAGGACAAATTGCAGAAAATATTGCAGGAACAAATGGTTTTGGATATGATCCTATTTTTTATGTACCAGAGTTTTCTTGTACTACAGCAGAGCTTACTATGGAACAAAAAAATAAAATTAGTCATCGTGCGAAAGCTTTAAACCAAATCAAACCATTTTTACAGGAATTGGAGAAATCATGGAACAGAAAATATTAATTGTCAGCGATTCTCATGGAAGGTGTAATTATCTAGAACATGCATATCAACGAGTAAAACCAGTAGATATGCTAATTCATTTAGGAGATTTAGAGGGGGATGAAGAATATATTCAGGCATTAGTAGATTGTGAAACCGTTATGGTTTCAGGCAATAATGATTACTTTTCTGGACTACCAAGAGAGTGTATGATTGATATTGGAGGATATCATGTAATGCTTACACATGGGCACCGTTATGGAGTCAATTATGGTACAGAAACAATTAAACAAATTGCCAGAGAGAATGGTGCAAATATTGTTATGTTTGGACATACACATCGACCTTTAATCGATTTAAAGGATTCTTCTATTTGGGCAGTTAATCCGGGAAGTATTACACAACCAAGACAAGAAGAAAGAATTCCAACATTTTTAATTATGGAAATTGATAGATTTGGAGAAGCACATTTTACATTAAATTTTGTAAAAGATTAGAAGGAAAAAAAGTTTAAAAATTTTTAAAAAAGAGGTTGACAATCGAAATAAGATCGATTATAATATATCTTGCGTTGCAGGACAGATAGAAACTTTTAAGTTCTGAAAAACATCGTAAATCGGGGTGTGGCTCAGTTTGGCTAGAGCGCTTGATTTGGGATCAAGAGGTCGCAGGTTCGAATCCTGTCACCCCGATGTTTCAACCGTAAGTTACTGGAAAGAAATATGCAGGTGTAGTTCAATGGTAGAACACTAGCCTTCCAAGCTAGATACGTGGGTTCGATTCCCATCACCTGCTTTTATGTGTCAGTAGCTCAGTTGGATAGAGCAACGGCCTTCTAAGCCGTGGGTCGGGGGT
>CAJUGJ010000036.1 GCA_910586015.1 uncultured Lachnospiraceae bacterium | reverse complement strand
GTAAAAGTCGGTAAAATCAAGTGTTTTAAACCTAATCAGCAGACACTACTTAAATAACTAATATCACATACTTGCCTAAACTCTGAAAAAGCTCAAAAAGTCCCAATGTATTCTTGGAAATTTTTTGGGAATATCAACTGTTTGATTTTTCCTATGTCACAGGGCTCTAGGAATATGCTGTTGAATGCCATGCACAGGTTATGTCCTAAGACTTTGTTCCGAAGCCGGATACATAATCCCCAGAAACTTTTTGCCAGCACTCTTTCGGCATTCAGCTGCCCGCTAAGCTGCGAGAATACCGTTCCACCCTCCTCCTGAAACGAAAAATCAACCGCCGTATTTCTGTGAACCAGTTCTTTTTATAATTGCAAGGCTTTTAAGACATTAAGCAGATCCCTTTGTTTTGCATATCGGTAGACAGGGCTTCTCCCGTATATCTTTTATCCCCAAGGATTACTAGGTTAAGGTGATTTTCCACAAAGTCCCGGATCCCTTCCCTGTCATCCACGGATGCCGGAGTGATCTCAAATGCTGAAATATATCCCTCCAGCGTAATCAAGGCATGGACTTTGAAACCAAAATAAGTTTCCTTTTTGGAAGGACCCTTTCCGTAATTCGTGCCTTCCGTGCGGAAAGAACGGCAGTAACATGCACGCCCAAACTTGCAGACTGGAAGAGGAAAGCTGTCAATGACAAAATAACGGCTGATTGGTATAGGAAAGGACTGTACCAGTTGCTGGCGGAGCAGTTCTGTTGCCTGCAAAAGAGCCCTCCTGGTTCGGTTGAAGCGGGTACGGCTGCAAAGTCTGGGGAACAGATGCCGGTAATTGCTTTTCACAAAAGAATACCATGTTTTTTCAGAATCTGTGCCAGTCAGTTCGCCGCAGATACTTAAGGTAATAATTTCGGAATCAGACATTTTACCCGTATCCACGTTCCGCCTTTGAGAAACAAACACAGGAACAGCCTGCTGGTATAAATCATCAACAATTGTATAAACGATCAAAATAAAATCTTCAAAAGTTGCTATGAGAATGGTATAATTATCTTGAAATTTCAACATCATGTGCCTCCTTTCATAGTCTGTAGTGGTGTACAACTATAGGATAGCATATGTTGTTGAAGTTTTTCTACATCTATAATCAACCAGCACAACAGGTTAAATTATATGACAACAATTTTGCAACATTTTAAAAAGTATTAAACTAACATACAGAACACATTCTAATATATAATAAGTTTGCCTACTAAAATAAAGTAGCTTCTGCACTATTTTCTTTTCTTAATATTTCTAAATGCTTTACATTAATCTATTAAAAAAATTATTTGTCAGAATTTTATTAATTACTCTGTATTACTGCATACCAAAAATTCTTTGCTCCACTCATTCTTCTCTCATAAATTTCTGCCAAATTTCATAATAGTGCTTTTTAACGCTTTATGAAACTCAAGACATTCATCTTCGGTGCCATACTTATAAGAAACAATACACGCTCTATATAAACTATCCCTGCAATTATATCACTTTTCTTTCATGTTTTCACAAATTTCGTAATTTCTTCTATCATCGTGACTTTATTATACAGCTCTTGATTTTTGTACTTTCCTATAAAAGATATGATATATCCACCTCCATGTAGTATGTGATAAACATTTTTTATCTAAATGTAAACTCCTTCAATTCTTTAAGTCTGGCTTACGACATCTAAATCTATATATAACAAAAATTTTATGATATTGTCATCACTTTTGCTTACTCTAACTTAGAATATAACTGGAAAATTACAACTTTATATTTCAAATAATTTATTTTATATTTCATTATATATTTTATCTTTTGTGTTATATTTGTAATATATAGTATATTATAAATTGTATTCTATCTTATTTTGTAAAATAATATAAATATTTATTTTATTACGTATTAGTTTTATGTATATAATATAATACATTTTATACATTATTTCATTAATACATTTTATACATTACTTAATTAATATATTCTCATTATTATTTATATTGTAATATATAATGTATAATAAATTTTATTTTTAACTACATTTTATATTACTATATAAAATGTATCAATACTATAATTTTAAATGTATAATATAATAAATGTGTTAATTTGTATTTTTAATATATTTTATATTATATTTTATTATGTATTATATTACGTGTTAAATATTATAATTTGCAATCTCTTTTAAAATATAACATAAATTATATGTATATAAATAATTTTATTATATAATATAATTTATATTATATTGGTTTATGTGTGCAATATGATATATTAAAATATAAAATATATTTTATATTTTAATGTATTTTATAAGTACAATAATCAATTTATATTAAATTACATTTTAAAATATAAGTATATTATGTAATTATATTAATAATACAATTATAAATATATTATAAAGTATATGAAATATTATATTCAAAAATATTAATATAATTTAAAATATAAAATGTATTAATATTTTTGAATATATTTTATAATATATAAATATATACGTTATAAAGTATAATATAAAATAAGCTTAAAATATACAATATATTAATTATATATTTTAAAATATACTAAACATTAACAATATTATTAACATTATATTTTAAACTAAATTATAGATATTATTATTATTACTAAATAAATTGTATATTACTATATAAAATATAGTTTGAAATTGTATAAAAATTATATGATATATAATAATTTACAATTGAAATATGATTTATAATATAAAATATATATTAAAATAACAGTGATAATATAATTATATATTAAAATGCATTATAAATTGCAAAATAACATATATATACAAATAATATTAACGCTAATAATAACATGTATCATTTAATAAATAATTCTTGATATCTTATAAATTATATGGTAAATTATTTATATAGAGATAAATCTACAATATATTATATAAAACATGATAAATTATATTAAGAAAGGTAATACATATGAAATCAATAGCTTTTGGAACATTAAAAGGCGGAACTGGAAAAACTACGAGCTGTTTCAATTTGGCAGGAGCATTAGCCTTAAATCCTGAAAATAAAATTTTACTCGTAGACGGAGATCCCCAGTGTAACCTCACGAACGATATTGGAATTGATTGTTCAGATATGGAACGGAATAATATTAGAACTATTTTTGAAAATAAGAAAATTGATCCTTCTGAATTAATTATACGTAATATGTTAGACAAGCTTCCTAATATAGATATCATTCCATCCAACATTTTACTAATTAAAACAGAAATGCAGCTTATCAGCACTGCTGGTCGTGAAAAACTTCTTGCTAATTATTTTGACCGAAATAAAGATTTTTTTTCACAGTATACTCATGTTATTTTTGATACAAATCCCAACTTGGGTGTAATCAACCAAAACATTTTCTATTTTGTTGATTCCATTATACTTGTGTCCGATGTGTCATTAAACGCAATACAAGGAGCCGAACTTTTTACATTTTTATGGGAAGAAAACATTGAGGATATGGGAATTGAAAATAACATCAAGGCTCTAATTATTAACAATTTTGATAAACGTATTAATCTGGCAAAAGATTTACAGGATTATTATCTTTCTGAAGCAGAGTTCAAAGACATCCTTATAGAAGTTCCAATTCCTGGATCTGTTGCAATGAAAGATACTTCTATCAATCATTTACCACTTGTAGTCCTACAACCCAATCACCAAGTTGCTACCGCAATCAAAAAAGTTGTGAAAGATTTAATTGTACGGGAGGTTTTTTAAATGAATCAATTTAAAAAAGCAAAACAACTTAGAAATGAAACCGGCCAACCAACAGAAAGCATTACAGATCTGAAAACGGCTGGAGTAACACAAAAAGAAGAAAGTACAGAACCTTCCATAACAGAACAAAACGAAATTCAACAAAATAGTAACGACAAAGATAACTCAGCAGAAAACAAGAACAATACACTACCAGAAAATTTAGAATTAACATCAGATGCCAAAGAAACAAATATAGATATGGAAGTAAAAACTATTGTGCAAACAGCTACTGAAACAAACATAATTGAACCGATACCTTCCATAATTCCTCCAGTTAATACAGCAACTCCCTCACCAGTAGTATTAGAACAAACAGTGACAGAACCCGAAACAATCGTTTACGAGCAGCCAAGTCCTCATACAGAAGCAGTAGCCCCCGAATATCCTACTCCTTCTTATGAAAATGTGAGAGACAGTGTTACTCCTGTAACACCTCCCCAAAAACCAAATATATATAATACACAAAATACTATTTCACAAACAGGTAGTGCACCACTTCCAATAATCAGCCAGCCAATAATGCCATCTTATACAGTTCAGACAGAATATAACAATATTCCTCAAGCTGTGCCTGCACAACCTTATATTGAGCCTCGATCCTCTCAAGAAGTGGTGGCAATAAAACACGATAAAAGTACTAAGAAATCAGTACCCAATATTTTTACTCCTAAAGGTGAAGCAAAATCAATGAGAAAATCTCTTGTTCTAAAACCTACTTCTGTAAAAATAGCTGAAAACTACTGCGAAAAGAATGGAGGTTCTTTCAATGAACTAATTCAAACGCTGCTCGATAATTTTATAAATGAATATGGATTATAAAAAAGGGCATGAATGTCCTTTTTTTATTATTCAATAATCTACTTAATAGTAGATACATATCTTATTTCTCAATATTCAATCATACGTTCTATTTATAAATCATTTAGGTCAATAAGCTATGAAAATATCACTGTTAACTATGATTCTAATGATTCTTTCCCTATATTTAGTATCTAATACATTATTTCTAAATAAGCTATGAAAGTATCACTGTTAAATCTCAATTCAAAATTTTGACTATATAAGTCATTGTTTAGAAATATGAAAAAAATATCATTGCGAATATTCTTGATTTTTTCGACATTATTTTATAAGATATAAAAAAATCACGGTTATTTAGACAAGCTATGAATTTTTCACGGTTATTTTTCAATAAATTATACTAGATTATAGACTCTCAAAAAAGAAATGAAAAAATTACGGTTAATTTATTTAGCTGTTAAACTTAAATTATCACAATTTAATGTAAATTAAAAAAGAAATGAAAAAATCACGGTTAATAAATCTAAAATGAAACACCTAAAAAGAACCTATTTTTATATACGAACAACGTATAAGTATGAAAAAGTATAAAATAAGTATGATATTGTATGATATGTATGATATGTATAAGAGAAGGTTTAAAACCTTGTATTTATGCAGTATATAGAAGATTTGCTATAAAAAAATTACGGTTAAGATATGAAAAGATTACGGTTATTCTATGATGGAATAACCGTTAAGATATGAAAGGATTACGGAATTGAGATAAAAGGATAACCGTGCAGTGATATAAAAATGACGGTGATGCAATGAAAGAATGACGGTTTTATCGAATAAAGCAGTCATTCTTTCATTGCATCGCAGGAAAAAAATATGAAATATAGGGAATCTAATGGCAGTATTCATCGAAGGAATGAAAAAATCACGGTTAAAGTGTATCTAATTCGCTGAGGAAAGTGGAGACTTTTTCAATTGCAGTTCGTGAAGCTTTGATTGGAGACATCTGAAATACATGCCACAGCCCCGGAAAGACATCCAATCGTGCATATACATTGTATTTTAGTAAACGGTTATACAACATTTGTGAATCATCTAGCAATATCTCGTTATCACCCACTTGTATATAAACAGGAGGAAAATCTGCAAAGTCTGCAAAAATTGGCGAGACAAAAGGTGAAGTCGGAGGTGTATCCTGCAAATAACATTTAAGTGCTTTTTGTATATAGTTATTGTCGAGAACGGGATCCAATAACTCTTTGGAATGATAACTTTTTCCGGAAGCAGTCATATCTGTCCATGGAGAAAATAAAACTAGGCATTTTGGCATTTTCATATCAAGTTGTTTTAATAAGAGTGTGAATGCCAAACATAAGTTTCCACCCGCGGAATCACCGGCAAATATCACATTTTCAGGTAAGTACCCATTGGAAAGTATGTATTTCCATGCAGATAAAGCATCTTCTAAGGCAGCGGGATATGGATACTCTGGTGCAAGACGGTAATCAAAGCTAAAAATTTTGCAGGAGTTTATTTTTGCGAGTTTTGTGGTAAGCTCACGGGCATACATGCAGCTTCCAGTCATATATCCACCACCATGACAATAAAAGATGATGTTGGAATTATGTTCTGTTGGCTTGGAATATACATATTCTGTCCATTCACAATGCATTGTATCCACAGTTACAGAGGTAAAATGAAATCTTTTATCATTTTCGAAAACGGAGCCTAGTTGATTTTGTGAAATACGCTGTTTCTGTAAATCATCATTTTCAATCAATCCGTGAACCCGCTTTACAAGGTGCATTAAACGTTTGTTTCTCTTTTCGTTCATAAAATATATAACCTTTCTAAATATTTTGCTACAAATTTGGTCGTTTTTAGTTTATAATATAATCATTATCTTAAAAAAATATAGTTTGGTCAATATATAAATTTAAAATATATTGTAATAAAGAAAAAGTGGAGAGGATGGCACCATGAGATCAAATAGGGATTTAAAAAATATTTTAGAACGGATAGACCATAAAGGCTATCCAGCATACAAGGATACAAAGGGAGAATACCAGTTTAGTAATTATGTCTTAGACATAGAACATGTGCAGGGAGATCCTTTTGCATCACCTTCACAGCTTCGCATTACCGTGAATGGAAAGAATGTAGGGCTTCCATCAAAATATTATGATAAGAAACATAAAAGAATAGCAGCACAGGATTATTTGTTGAGGAAAATCGGTTACGAAATTTCAAAAAATTCAAAACAGCGAGGTTCTGGCAAAAGTGGCATAATACATATAAGCAGATGTGGACAGCAGATACTGGAACGGACAGCATGTCAGATTAATGATAAAAATGGTGAGGTGACAATTAGGCTGGAGGTCGGTTTTCCAGCAAATGGAAGAACAATCAATGCTAGTGAGCTAGAGAGGATATTATTTCATATATTGCCTGATATAGTCAATAAAACAGTATTGTTTCAAAATATGAATATTGTGGAATTAGATGGTGTAATGCGTCTGGCAGAGAATCAGTATTTTATTAGAAATAAGATGAAAGTTATGGAATTAACGGCATTTATTGCAGATAATTCTGTTTTGCCGCGAAAGTCTGGAATTTCTCAGCAACCGTTGGAGAATGCAGTACGGTTTAGATCACCAGAGTCAATGAAAATAAAAATGGATTTGCCGGATGGAACAATCATTTATGGCATGGGGATTCCTAAAGGGGTTACGTTAATTGTAGGAGGAGGATATCATGGGAAGTCTACTTTGCTTGAAGCACTTCAAATGGGCGTGTATGACCATATTGCAGGAGATGGAAGGGAGTATGTGTTTTCAGACAGTTCTTCAATGAAAATTAGAGCAGAGGATGGCAGAAGCATATCACAGACGGATATATCCATGTTCATAAATAATCTTCCCAATAAAATGAACACAAAATGTTTCAGCACACAGAATGCCAGTGGGAGTACATCACAGGCGGCAAATGTTGTTGAAGCGGTTGAGACAGGATGTCGGTTGCTTTTGATCGACGAAGATACAAGTGCTACGAATTTTATGATTCGGGATGAACTGATGCAGCTAGTAGTGACGAAGGATAAGGAACCAATAACACCCTATATTGACAGAGTGAGAGAACTGTATGAAGCCTACGGAGTATCAACCATTCTTGTCGCAGGGAGCTCAGGAGAATATTTTCATAAGGCGGACAAGGTTATACAGATGGATGAATATCATACATATGATATTACAGAATATGTTAAGGAGGTTGCGCAGAAACATACTTATTGTGCAAAGGCAGACTGTGAAAGGATTGTAGTGATGCCAGATTTTAACAGAAAGGCCCATGTGAATAAGGACTGGATAGGGGATCGTATAAAAATTAAGGTAAATGGAAAAGACATGCTAAGCATCAACAGGGATGAAATTGATACAAGATATCTGGAGCAGCTTGTAGACGAAGAACAGTTGCGAATGATTGGATATTTATTTGTATACATGAATCATTCTGTATTTGGAGGAAATATGACCATACAAAGTTCTGTTGAAAAATTAATCAAGTTGTTGGAGAAAAATAGTTTCAAAGAGATTTTTCAAAATCAGAAGATACCATGTAATTTAGCAATGCCAAGACCACAAGAATTGTATATGAGTATGAATCGTTTTCGAAAATTAATGAATAATATATAATGACCCAATAAGTCGATAATTATGTAGAAAATAAAGAAAAATCAGCAGTGACTGAATGGGTTGTAATATATAGATGATAAATATTCGACTTAACAAGTCAAAAAAAGGACGATATCAATTATGAAAACAAATAGGTATGTACTTGGGATTCTAGCACATGTAGACTCTGGTAAAACAACATTGGCGGAAAGTATTTTATATAAAAGCGGGAGTATTAGAAAGTTTGGGAGAGTAGATCACAAAGATACTTTTTTTGATCATTATGATGTGGAACGGACACGTGGAATTACTGTATTTTCCAAACAAGCACAGTTTTGTCTGGGAGAAAAAGAAATTTGTATTCTTGATACACCGGGACATGTTGATTTTTCAACGGAAATGGAGAGAACATTGCAGGTGCTTGACTATGCTATTTTAGTTATTAGCAGCTCCGATGGTGTACAGGGACATACCATGACACTATGGCATTTGTTAAAGCGTCACCATATTCCGGTTTTTTTGTTTATTAATAAAATGGATCAGGCAGGGGCAGATCAGGTTGGTATTCTTGATAATATACAAAAACAGTTAGATACTTCTTGTATTGACTTTGGCAAATGCATGAAGCCAGATTTAGAATTTTATGATAATGTGGCAATGTGTGATGAGGAACTCATGGAAGAATTTCTGATTTCTGATCAAATAGAAGTATGTCATATTCGGGATGCAATTATGCAGCGAAAAATTTTTCCATGTCTTTTTGGTTCTGCATTAAAACAAGAAGGGGTGGACGAGCTTCTGGAAGTTTTAGATTGTTTTATGAAGGAAAAAGATTATCCGAAAGAATTTGGCGCTAGGATTTTTAAAATAACACATGATGATCAGAATAATCGTTTGACATATATGAAGATTACGGGAGGAGTTTTGAGAGTAAAATCTGTTTTGTCAAATGGAGAGTGGAGTGAGAAGGCTGACCAGCTAAGAATTTATTCTGGAAATCAATACAAAGCTGTCAATGAGGTGTGCTCTGGAACAATATGTGCTGTTACAGGGTTAAAAAGTACCTTTTCTGGAGAAGGGCTTGGGATTGAGAATAAAGTTGAAATACCTGTTTTGGAACCAGTATTGAACTATAAACTAATATTGTCTTCTGATTGTAATGTGCATGAATTTTACAAAAAGCTTTGTATACTGGATGAAGAGGATCCCCAACTGCATGTTGTATGGAATGAATATTTGAATGAAATCCATATACAGCTTATGGGAGAAGTTCAGATCGACGTACTAAAGAAGCTCATTAAAGACAGGTTTCATGAAACAGTTGATTTTGGCGCTGGAAATATTATATATAAGGAGACAATTGAGGAAGCAGTTGTTGGGATTGGTCATTTTGAACCGCTTCGGCATTATGCTGAGGTGCATCTTCTCATGGAACCATTGGAACGGGGAAGTGGACTAGAGTTTGCATCCAAGTGCAGTGATGACGTATTAGATAAAAACTGGCAAAGGCTTATCTTGACTCATTTAGAAGAAAAGAAACATATCGGGGTTTTGATAGGAGCTGAAATCACGGATATGAGAATATCTGTGATTTCAGGAAGAGCACATCAGAAGCATACTGAAGGAGGAGATTTTAGACAGGCAACTTATAGGGCTGTAAGAAATGGGATGAAAAAAACCAAAAGTATATTGTTAGAGCCAGTCTATGCATTTCGGATAGAAGTGCCACAGGAGTTCGTTGGGCGGGTTATGTCTGATATTCAGCAGAGAAATGGAAAGTTTGAAGCTCCATTTATCGAAAAAGGGGTAGCAGTAATTCAGGGGACTGCACCTGTGATATGTATGAGGGACTACCAATTGGAAATTAACTCATTTAGTCATGGAAAAGGAAAAATTTTTTGCGCTTTAAATGGTTATGATTTGTGTCATAATGCAGAAACTATTACTTCTCAGAGCTGTTATGATTCGGAAAAGGACACAATAAATCCCACAGGATCAGTATTTTGTGCTCATGGAGCAGGTTATTATGTAGAATGGAACAGAGTGGAAGATTTTGCACATATAAAAAGTGAGTTGACTGATATAGACAATGCTGTAAAAGATGTAAATCATAAAAGTCAAAGAAAAAATGAAGAAAAATCAAACTCTGGGGATATGTTTATTGCACAGGAAGAAATTGATGAAATATTTGAAAGGACATTTGGTTGTACAAAGCAGAAGAGGAGGCAATGGAGTAAGACTATTGTATCACCAGCAGACAAAAATAGTAGTTCTAAAGGAAATGACTATCAGAATAAAAATGAAAGAAAAGATTCATTTTTACTTGTAGATGGTTACAATATTATTTTTGCATGGAAAGAATTAAATGAGTTGGCTAAGATAAATATTGACAGTGCTAGGGACTTATTAATGGATATTATGTGTAATTATCAAGGATATAAAAAGGTGAATGTAATCCTTGTTTTTGATGCATATAAAGTGCATGGCGGGCAGGGGAAAGTCCTGCAATATCATAATATTCATGTGGTGTATACCAAAGAAGCAGAGACAGCCGATCAATATATTGAAAAAGTGACTCATCAGTTGGGAAAACAATATCATGTGACAGTTGCCACATCTGACCGGCTAGAACAGATGATTACATGGGGGCAGGGGGCAAAGCGGCTTTCAGCAAATGGACTCAAGGATGAAATTGAGCATATTAATAAGGAAATAAGAGATAAGAGTGAAGGAATGGAAAAACATGTAAAGGGTCAATGTCATGATACTGGGGTCAAAAGCCCTCGAAATAGAACCTTGAAAATTTAATATTTTACAGTAAATATAAGCATTCCATCGCTTTATAAGTTATAATAGTAATAACTTCTGAAAGGTGGTATG
>CAJUGJ010000035.1:11991-13378 GCA_910586015.1 uncultured Lachnospiraceae bacterium | reverse complement strand
CATGAGGGAAAGCATATAGACACAAGAACTATTTCTGCACTTTGTAAATATTTAGGCTGTCAACCGGGGGACATACTGGAATATGTACCAGATAATAAATAAATGGAACTTTTGGTAGTCCCTAAAAAAGGGGAAAGTGCTACTTGAATGTAAGGCTTTGCTAGGTTTTTGCTAAGTTAATCCGACAATTCCGACATTCTAAAAAGGGATACGTTATCTTTTCTCCTTATTTGGCAGCAGTAAAGACCGCTTAAAGTTGCCTTGTAGGGGGTGTATGAGGTGAAAGCTATGACAAAATTAAAAAGCCACACCCTTTAAAGGGTGTGGGGTGAAATAAATGAATTAAAGTGCCAACTTGTATAAAGCCAACTGATTCAGGCTTATACCTTCTTTTTCCGCTTCTATCACTAGTCTTTGGTGTAAAGACTTTGGAATTCTTACAATAAATTTTCCGCTGTATTTATCTGCTGTTTCTGGAATTGGTATAGGCAGATTATTTTCTTGCTTTACCTCAAAATATCCCTCCATTGCTTCATTAAGGCTCTGATATAACTCCTCCAATGTATCGCCTGTACTCTGGCAACCGTCAAGCTCTAAAATTCTGCCATAAAAGTAATGACCGCTTTCGTCGTTCATTTCTTGTACTAACCTTGTATATGGTAACTGCATATAATCTTTAATTTCCATACATTTCTTCTCCTTGCTTTCTGTTTGTTATGCTGTACTGGAATAAGGAGATTACACCCCTATCCTATTTAGCACATCTACCACATAAGCCTTTTTTAATGGATTTTCTTGTTTTATTGTTATCAAATCTCCGGTTTTTTTATTCAAATAATGCTTGTGGCTTCCTTTTTGCCTTGCCGGAATATATCCGTATGCACCTAAAACTTTTTCAATTTCCTCTGGTCTTACTCCGTTCGGCTGTTGCTTCATTTTCTCAATTAGTTTTTTTACGTTTGGCACTTTATTTTCTCCTTTCATTTATTATAGTATCGTATATAGTATCATTTGTCAACTGTTATCAGGTAATATTATTTTAGATCATCCATAAATGTAGTAAAATCAATAGGTTTCAGACCGAAACAATGACATTAAAAAAGTAATGACGTCTTTAGCTAAACAAGGAAAATGCCACTTAAACAGGATGAAATGCCACTTGATAAGAATAAGTTGCTTTTATAAAAAGAGAAATCTACCCCCATAAAAGAGAAGATTTTATTTTATATTTTTTAGATATTATACAACAACAAAGGCAACTTATTTTTTTAAAGTTGCTTTTTTCCGTGTTGTTGTTTTAAATATTTTATTTATTTTATTATTTTAGATCTTTTCGGATGGTTAAAACCATTGAAAACACTAGATTTTTTGATGCAAAAGGCAACTT
>CAJUGJ010000035.1:0-11891 GCA_910586015.1 uncultured Lachnospiraceae bacterium | reverse complement strand
TTTTAAGGTGAAAGGCAACTTTTTTAAGGTGAAAGGCAACTTTTTTAAGGTGAAAGGCAACTTTTTTAAGGTGAAAAGCAACTTGACAAAAATAAGTTGCTTTTATATAATTAGTAATTAAGGAGATGATAAAACTGCAAAAAGAAAAAATTGAACATATACTTAATACAGATGCTACTATTTCAAATTCCTTAATTGAAGCAAAATATAAATTACCTATTGTAGAACAGAAAATTTTACATATGCTTATAGCACAAATTGATTTTAATGATAAAAGGTTAAAAGTTTATTCTTTTCATGTATCCGATTTTTTGAAAATTTTTGGTGATAAAAATTATGCCAAGCAAGTAAAAAAGGCATTGGATACACTTTTAAACACAAAAGTAAGAGTAACAAAAGAAAACTCCTTTTTAGAAACGCATTGGCTTGCGAGTGCGGAATATTTTGTAGGTGGTAAAATTGAGTTAGAATTTTCAGAGAAATTAAAACCTTTTCTAATTCAATTAAAAAAAGAATTTACAAAATATAACATTATAGAGATTAATAAATTTAAAAGTAAATTTTCTGTAAGAATATATCTTCTTCTCAAACAATATAGGGTAGTGGGAAAGAGAACGCTAAAAATTGAAGAGTTAAAGGAAATGCTACAAGTTTCCGAGTTATATCCTGAATATCGTAATTTCAAACAGAGAGTATTAAAAGTAGCATATAAGGAAATAAATGCCTTATCGGATTTAATATTTGAATATAAAGAAATAAAAGTTGGTAGAAAAGTAGACAGTATTCTATTTTTAATATCATCTAAGTTTATTCAAAAAGAAGAAAAAGAGCCAGATATAGATGATCTAATTGACCAACTACAGGAAAGTATCAAAGAGCCATTAAGAATAAAAGAATATAAAGCTATATTGGCAGCAGCACAGAATGATATTAACCTTATCACAACCAAATATAATATAGCCAAAAAGCAGGGGAATATAGATAATTTAGTAGGATGGTTAATCAAAGCTGTAGAAACGGATTATTCTGAACCAACTTCCAAGAGAGCACAGTCAAAAAACAAGTTTAATGACTTCCCACAACGGCAATATAGTGAAGAAGAATTGGAAGAACTGGAACGTAGATTACTTTTAAAAGATTTTGAAATATAAGTATAAAAAGGGTATGTGAGTATAACATACTCTTTTTTATTGCAGATAAATTTTTATATAATTATATAGTTATACAATTATATAAGATAGCATTAGTTATATAATTATATAGTTATACAATTATATAAGATGCCATTAGTTATATAATTATATAAATCCTACTTGATTATATAATTATATAGTTATACAATTATATAAGATAGCATTAGTTATATAATTATATAAATCCTACTTGATTATATAATTATATAGTTATACAATTATATAAGATGCCATTAGTTATATAATTATATAAATCCTACTTGATTATATAATTATATAAAAATAATTGTTATAAAGGAGAAGTATATGTTCATTATTAGTATAGCTCTACAAAAAGGAGGTACTGGAAAAAGTACCACAGCCCAAGCAATGGCGAGTACATTAGGCTCTAAAAATAAAAAGGTACTGCTAATTGACATGGATGCTCAGGGAAATGTTACTTATGCTAGTGGGGTAGATAATCCACAGAAAACAATTTTTGATGTTTTAAATAAAGATTGTGAGACATCGGAAGCACTTATTAACTGTAAATATTATGATCTCATATCATCAGATAGAAGACTTACAAACATTGAGGTTGCAGAAGATGTTGATCCTATGCTGCTAAAAAATGTTATTGGATCATTAAAAGCCTATGATTTTATAGTTATCGATACACCTCCAGCATTAGGCAATTTAAGTTATACATCTTTAATAGCTAGTGATTATGTTGTTATTCCAACAGAACCTAGACCATTTGCACTACAGGGCCTAGGAGCACTAAATGATACAATTACAAGTATTCAAAACAGTTTAAATCCAAACTTAAAGGTGTTAGGTATCCTTTTGATTAAATACAATAACAGAACTGTCTTAAATCGTGATATCAAAGTCATGATAGAAGATTATGCTAAAAAAATAAATACAACAGTATTTAAGACAGCAATTCGTGAGGGAATTGTTGTAGCAGAGGCACAGACCGTTAGACAGCCATTAATTGATTATGCTAAGACCTCTAAAGTAAATGACGACTATAAAGCGTTTGCCTTAGAAGTATTACAAATAATAGGAGCGTGATAGGATGGCAACAAAGAAGTTTTCCAATAATAATCCACTGGAAAGATTAGCTACAGCACAATCGTCAGAACCTAAAGAGATTCCAGCAGTCAAAGCCATACCATCAGAAAAGAAATCCAAAAAAGAAAAAAGTTATTTAAGATTAGATATAACAGAGTATCAAGAGTACGTGGCTTTAATGGCAGATCATTTAACAATAACTAGCGGTAAATATGTATCTATGACACAATATATTCTTGGATTGATCAAAGCCGATAAAGAGAAAAACATTGAATTATACGAGAAATTGGAACAGATAGAGAAGATGAAAAAAGAACTTATATAGTTATACAGTTATATAATTATAGAAGCTGCCCTATTTATCAAAAATCAGGGCAGCTCTATATATTATGATAATTAGATAAACTTTTAATTTATAATAAATTAATGTATGTAAAACATACTATTACACTCTATCATTCTAGTAGTTTCTTTTTCTTAGTTTCAAACTCTTCTTTTGATAGGATTCCTTTTTCATATAATTCATACAGTTTTTCTATTTGCTGTAAGTTATTAGATCCAGCTTCGTTTGTAGAATTATTATAATCATATACTACCTTATTTATCATATCTACAATTTCTTGCATTACTTTTTTCTTATATGTTACTAATATATCAAGAGTTTTTGTCATTGTGTGAATAGAAATATGCCCTCCGCTTATAGAATTTCCAGAAGAGTTTACAGATTTTATTTCCGATAAAGCAAAAGTTTCTACTGTTTCCGCAAGTCCTATTTTAGAACAAACGAGAACTCTTTTATTAGTTAATAGGAAAACGCTAGGTAACTCTTTTTTATTTTTAATATTAACACTATATATAACCGCATTTGTTGGTTGTACATAAAATACAGTTTCATCATCCCATAGTTTTCCTTCTGCCTTTTCTATATTCTTTTTATTACCAAAGGTACTAACCCCATATTTTTTTAATGCTTCTTCTACATCTTTACGCATCATAATACCTTCTTCCTGATTTAATTAATATATTGCAAATTATACTAAATATAAGATAATTTGTCAAATAAAAGCACATAATACTAAATACAGATGCTCTGATTTTTGATAAACAGGACATCTGTATTTAGTAAATTTATTATTCTTCTTCAATTCCTAAATTGTTTTCGAGCTCTTGTATTTCTTCATTCGAAAATCCGTTTTGTGTTAAAAAAATTCCTCTGTTCTTTGCAAGTACAATTATTGCTTCATTACAATATTTTATATTATCTTGTACTTTCGACAAATCACTAGTTTTTTTACTATCAGTATATTTTAAAAGACTTTCAGCCATTGTTTGTTCAACAGTTATGTAATCTTTACAGGTTTTGAGATATTCATCTGCTCCATTTCCAGATACTTCTGGCGGGTCGCTCCAAGTTTGACGGCATATTTCTTTGAAATATTTAGCAGCATTATAAATATCCAGTATTGTAGAAGATTCATTTCCAACAATTTTCATTAACTGATTATGAGAATTTATAACTGGAAGAACATATGCCCAAAGTTGTTCATCTACAAGTTTAGCATTTTCTTTGATATCTTCATCGGATTCTGTTTCTATATTATTCTGAGATTTTTCAAGTTCTTTTTTTGATTGTATTCCAGCTACAATACCAACTCCAATACAAATAACAAAAAATATAAAAATTGTTTTTAAGCATCCCCCACGTTTGGGTTCTTTAGTATGATGAGGTTGTTGGTTATTTGATATACTGATAGGACAACCACAATTAGGACAAGAAGATGCCTGATCGCTAATTTCCTTTCCACATTCAGGACATTTTATTAAAGCCATATTATTTTTCTCCTTTTTAGCTTTCGTATTTTATTATTCTTATAGATAGGAAATTATAGCAGGTAAAAAACTTTAAACTTTTTAAACATTATAGTAAATCCTACCTATATTTAATATACCATACTATATCAAATATAAAATAATTTGTCAAATAAAAGCATAAAATGATACATAACAAACGCATGGAATAATAATGATATTTTTTACATAATAATTTTATAGTCAATCAGTATAAATATCCATAAAATAAAGGTATCTTAAATCAAGGGGGATATCTTTATGATGTTACAAGTTACTTATAATTTATACAAGTTACGGATGCGGGCGGGATTAACACAACAACAGCTTGCAAATCGATCGGGTGTAGGTAGATCAACCATTAGTGACATTGAGGTAAAGGGGACACATCCAACAGTATATACAATATGTTTATTAGCCTTTGCCTTAAATGTAAAATTAGATAAGTTAATTAATGTAAGATTAAAAAAAGACAAAAAAAATTAAACAATTTACTATTTCAATCCACACTCCATACGGAGTGTGACATTAAAAGGGATTCTTATTTTCTCGATTACTTCATTTTAATCCATACCCCGCGAGGGGTGTGACTAAAATTGAGATGCTATTAGTAATTTCGATGCAAATTTCAATCCACACACCCCTTGCGGAGTGTAACGAGGGTTATTTTCAATCTGTTGAATTCTTTCACATTTCAATCCACACACCCCTTGCGGAGTGTGACGGAGAACGCTATGGAACAATCTAAAAGTATAGACATTTCAATCCACACACCCTTTGCGGAGTGTGACTAGTATGGATAGATATAAACTAGAATACGAAATATTTCAATCCACACACTCCATACGGAGTGTGACATGGAGTGTAAATTATAGAGAAACCCTTGAAACATTTCAATCCACACACTCCATACGGAGTGTGACTTCGTTGCATTTGGAGGCAAATAAGAGTTGATAATTTCAATCCACACACTCCATACGGAGTGTGACAAAGTCAAGCTGCTGCCGAGAGATACACGTTGGAATTTCAATCCACACACTCCATACGGAGTGTGACATTATATGATGTAATCCGTTGTATGTTTAATGATATTTCAATCCACACACTCCATACGGAGTGTGACTACGAAACTATACAAAAAAGTTTATTTATTTTGTATAATTTCTATTATAATTCTTTTAACAACTAATTACAACTATTAATTTCTTTTTTTAGATAAATAATTTTAGTATTAATTAAATGTATTTTTTTCTGCGAATCTCTTAGGGTTTTTATGATCACTTTAGGTTCGCGTTTTTAAAAATTTTGTCTTAAATATAAGATTAGATAAATTAATTAATAAAAATTTAAAAAAGTGACAAAAAGAATTAGACAGTTTGTCGGATTAACGGAGTTTGTTATGATATCGCCTTTTGATGCAATATAGTAGATGAAATATAAAAACACCGAAGAAAAGGAGAGAAATTATGGAACAACTAAAAAATGGAAAACTTCAAAATACTGGAAGAAAAGAAAACTATCGCAGGGAAATTATCGAGATGGTGCAGAAAATTGAAAATACATGGATTCTCGAAGTGATTTTAAGGTTTATTGAAGGAATGATTAAAGAGGGCTAAATCAGCCCTCTTTTTCATTTAGTAGTTTATTTGTAATTTCTTCTAAGTGTTTCCAGTCATTTTCGTCTAACTTTTGAAGGGCGGATATAAAACGCTTTTTAAAAACGTCGTCTGATAAGTGCATAACAGAACTAACAAAATCTCCAATTTCTTGAGATTTTGTAAGAGATTTTGTTAATTCTCCTTTGCCAGAAAGTAGCCATTCTTTGTTTATTGATTTCCCATTAATTGTAATTTTTTCACATATAGCAGATATAGTACGTTTAGAACAATTCTTTTTGCCGTTTTCTACCTGATTTATAAAATTTCTTGATAATTCAAGTTTATCAGCAAATTCTTCTTGGCTCAATCCAGCTGCTTCTCGTATTTTTATTATTCTGTCAACCATAAAAAACCTCCTTTTAATAATTATAGCAAATGAGTGTTTACAAGTCAACAAAAACTATTGACTTATGTTTCCTTGTATGCTAATATATGTTTACAAGGAAACTAAAGGAGAACAAACATGATATAGAAGGAGGTGGAATCTATGTCTGAAAAGGAAAAGGATATCATCAGAAAAATTGCATCGATCATGCCTAGATTGAGCAAGGACAAGCAGAGTTACATTCTCGGTGTTGCAGAGGGTATGGCGATTGTAAAAGAGGAAAGCACAGATAATAGAAAGAAGAAAGAATTAAAAGGTCAGGAAAGGGGGTGAAAATAAGATGGAACAGTCAAGAGAAGAAATGCACGAGAAGATCATGAAAGCCAGTGATCGAAAAATACTCCGCAGGCAGATGGAGTTGTTAGCGGAGTATTCTAGGACTTGCGGTATCGAACGGACACCAGAATCATCCGAAGCAATGACTTCCATTTACAAGCAACTGCTAAAAGCTGAATGTATCTTGTTTGTGAGAATCTTGATAGCGTTTTTCGGATTCTTGTACCTGCAAAAGAAAATGAAAGAAGCAAGGGGAGTGAGAAGATGAAGATAGGCGTTGGTAAAAAGAGCTGCAAACCTGATCTAAATATTAAGTATTTTACGTTTGAAGTGAATGGAGAAATACATAATATGCACATCAAATATACACATCGAAAGGGAATTGAACAGGATGGTGCTTTCTTTGATGGGTATCCAGTAAAAATAATAGATGCCTATCCTTCATTGCCAAAGGTAATTTGGATAAGTGCATCTATCATTTTATTAGATGCGAAAAAAATAATTAAAAATTTTGTTCGCAATATGATAAACCATAATTGGTCAGCTTAATATATGCTTCACCGATTGCAAGACTAATTATTTCTATATACCCTTCAGTTTCAAAGTGACTTAGGATATTAAGTGTTTTTTGGCGGTCTTCAATAGTTGCACCTAAACAAACATGATATGTCAAAGAAGTTGTTTGTTTATAGTGTTGGTAAGCAGAAGCAAGTATATTATTTTCAAAATATGACATTAGTAAATCCTCCTTTCTTTCATATTCAATGGTTACTGCGGCAACAGTAACCATCTGTAATTAAATTATAGGACAAAACAGCGAAAGATACAAGATAAGGAAGAAAAAGCAGGAAAGAAGAGGGAGGTCACACTTCGTATAGGGTGTATAAGTTGAAATGTAATCAGAAAGCAACCAGAAGGGAGATGAAGAAATGAAAGATTTAGTAAAGACCACGATTACTTCTATGGAAGTAGCACAGATGGTCGGAAAGGAACATTCCAAATTATTGAGAGATATTCGCAAATATAGTGAGCAGTTAGCCGAAGCCAAAATTGGATTGGGCGATTTCTTCGAGGAAAGTTCCTATTTGGATGCGAATAATCAGAGCCGTTCTTGCTTCATGGTAACTAAAAAAGGCTGCGAGTTCATTGCCCACAAGTTGACTGGACAGAAGGGGACGGAATTCACAGCACGGTATATCAACCGATTTCACGAAATGGAGCAACAGCAGGAAAAAACGAATCCAGTAGAAATTCCAGTTGGTGAAATCGCGAGTTACTTAAAGGCGATGGATAGGATCGCTGTTCGACAGAACCTTGCACCATACAAGATTGCAGCGAATTTCAAGAGGGTGTCAGAACAGTTTGGGATTCAGCTTTCAGAGGATTTTGTGAATGTACCAGAGTATAATCAGATGAATTTGTCTGATTTCATTGACGAAGAAAGAGAGGAATATGCGTAAGAATCTGAAAGAAGCTAGAAAAGCTGCTGGAATGACACAGCAGCAAGTAGCAGATTTGATAGGGATAACGCTTTCTCACTATCAGATGATAGAACAAGGTGATAGAGTTGGAGCGGTAGATTTATGGGATAAACTAGAGGACTTATTTAATATTCATCAACGAAAACTCCGTGAGATTTCATAAACTCATCGCGGCAAAGTAAATAATCCAAAGATACATCAAAAATATCACCAATTTTGATTAGTACTTCATAGGAAGGAAAACGTTCATTTTGTTCATATTTTTGATAGGAACTCATTGTAACATCTAACATATCTGCTGTTTTTTGTTGTGTAAAACCATGTTTCATTCGTAGTGCACGAAGACGTTTACCAAATGTCATAAGATTACCTCCTAAATTTTTAAAAACTTTTCTTGACATTACACACTAATTGTACTATATTAAAGTTGATAAAGTTACACACATTTAGTGTGTAAAACAGAATAATAGGAGGAAATACAATGCTATCACAAGAAATCCAGTTTGCAGTTATTGTAAAAAATGGAAAAGTAGTTCAGGTTGGAAGGTCAGAAGTATTTCAGTTACAAACAGCTCAGAACAAAGAAAAAGTGACAAGAAATTACATAACAACAAATAACAAGCAGGATAGAAAGGAAGTATAAAGGTAATGAATGAAATTCAGAAAATAACAGAAAGAAAGCCTATTGAATGGAAAAATCAAGTAGTAATCACAACTGCACTACTGGCAGAGGCTTATGAAACAGAGCAGAACAATGTCAAGAACAACTTTAATAATCATAAGAGTAATTTTGTTGAGGGAACACACTATTTTCTTCTGCAAGGTGAGGAATTAAGGGAGTTTAAGAACTTGGTCAATGATAATGACCTAGTTGACAAGAGAACTGCACAGCTTTACCTCTGGACAGAACGAGGAGCAAACAGGCATTGTAAAATTCTTGATACAGATAAGGCATGGGAACAGTTTGATAATCTGGAAGAAACCTATTTCAAGGTAAAAGAAGTTGTAAATACTGAATTATCTCCTGAACTGCAAATGTTACAGGGATTACTTAGCCAAATGTTACAGAAAGAACTTGCTGATAAAGAGAGAGATAAACAGATTGCAAAGGCAAAAGAAATAGCAGATAAGGCAGTAGAAACAACGAAGCGGATGAAAGATGAAATGATTACTCCATTTAATAATTGGAGAGATGATATAAATTCAAAGATAAGAGAAATAGCAATCAAGACAAATGTTCCATATCAACAAATGTTTTCAACAATATACCGAGATTTAGAACAAAAGGCAGGGTGTGATTTAGCGACAAGGCAAAGAAATAAGCGGGATCGTATGGAAGGGGCAGGAAGCACCAAGAAAGAAATTGATAAAGAAACATCAAAGATCGCAATTATTGAGGAAGATAAACGGATAAAACAGATTTTCGAGAATATCGTTAGACGGTATGCGATGAAATATTGTATATAGGAGGAAGAAATGGAATATTTAGAAGAATTTAATATATTATTAGGATTTAAGTTTCTTGAAGCATATGAAACAGAAGCCACTTGTAAAGAGGATAACACAAAGGATTTTGCAACGATAATTCGATTTGTAAACGAAAAGCATGTTGCTATTGATATGATTATGCTTGATGGAGAATTATCACTTACAGAACCATATGCAGTGAATGAAAATTTCAAACCAATAGACAAATAGGAAAGTTGGACTAATGAAGGTGAGGGAAAAAGAAATGTTACTAAAAGAAAGAAGAAAATATGAAACGTGTGACTGTTGTAAAAACCCAATCTACTACGAAAACGAAGAGTATGAACAAGATCCTTGCTATCGGTTAGATAATGAGATGATTCTTTGCGAAGCTTGTTTCGAATCTTGTGCAAAAGAACGATTCTTTATGATTTTACAATAAGAAAGGAGAAGATAGGATGGAGTTAGTACCAGTCAGAGTGATTAGTAACCTCGGCACGATTTCTGACAATCTGCAAGAGGTGGAAGCATCGATTTGTGAAAAAGTAAAGGAATACCGTTCGGTCGTTGTTACAGAAGAAACGATTCAGGATGGGAAACGTTTTTTAGCAGATATCCGGAAAGAAAAGGAAAGTCTAAATAAAGAACGCAAAGCAATTAAAGCAGCATGGATGAAGCCCTACGAAGCATTTGAAAAAAGGGCGAAAGAAATCATCGCATTATATGATGAACCAGTACAAATCATCGATAGCCAGTTAAGGGAATTTGAAGAAAACCGAAGGGAACAAAAGCGACAAGAGATTCAAGTCATATATGATGCAGCAAAAGGAGATTTAGAAGAATGGCTTCCACTCTCTAAGATTTATGATGTAACATGGGAAAATTCTACCTGTAGTAAAAAGAAGATTCGGGAAGAGATAGAGCAAGCGTTTGGGCAAGTCGAACGTTCCATTCAAACACTTCATTCCATGCAGTCAGAGTTTGAAAAGGAAGGACTTGCTGTCTTAAAAACAACAGAAAGCTTACAGGCTGCCATCGAAGAAATGCAGACAAGAAAACGCATCAAAGAAGAAATTCTTGCACAGGAGCAGAGAAAACGGGAAGAAGAGCAAAGAAGGAGAGAAGAGGAACAGAGGAAACGGGAGGAGGAAGAAAAAAGAAAAGAAAAGGAACAAAGAAAGGTTCAAGAGTTACAAGAAATTCTTTCTTCCCAGCCAGAGGAAACAGGGACAGAATTGGAGAAAGCTCCTGTTTTTCAAGCAATGGAACAGACAGAAGAAACGTTAGAACCATTTAAAGCAGCAACCCAAACAGAAGAGATTGAGCCATTTATGGCAGAACCAGAAGTGATGGTAAAGGTCTATGTTCGAGAGAGTTTTTTAAAAGAGTTTCAAGACTTTTTAAGAAAAAATTATATTCGATTTGAGGAGGAATAAGGATGGAAACAGTAGGAGGAAAGATTTTTCAAGCCATTCCTGCCATTATGGGGGAAATTAACGCAGTTGGAAAGAATAAAAAGAATCTCCAACAAGGTTTTATGTATCGAGGGATTGATGACGTGATGAACGCGATCAACCCAGCATTAGTACATCATAAAGTGTTTATCGTGCCAGAGATATTAGAGCAGTCCAGAGAAGAGCGGCAGACAAATAAGGGAGCAAATCTAATTTACTCTATCTGTAAGATGCGATTCCGTTTTTGTGCCGAGGATGGGAGCAGCATAGAGGCAGTCACGATAGGGGAAGGAATGGATAGTGGAGATAAAGCCACGAATAAAGCGATGGCGGTTGCGTTTAAATATGCCTGCTTTCAGGTCTTTTGCATCCCGACCGAAGAAATCGCCAATCCCGATGCAGAAAGCCATACAGGAGTACAAGCAAAGGGAAAGAATCCAGAACAGAGAGAACTAGAAAATAGTTTGATTGATGAAACAAAAGTAAGTGTGATTCGAAGCACGATTATGAAGAAAGGTGTCAGTGAGCAGTCAGTATTGAATAACTATCATATATCAAATTTTAAAGAAATGACATTTTCCATGTGGAATAACGCAATGCAGATCCTTGAAAAGTATAAAGATAAATAAAGAGGGGTGAATCGTTTGAATTATATTTTAGAGATCAATGCCTTTGAACAATGGATCGAAACGCACTACTTGCCAATCCCATCGCAGTTGTTATGGTACAAATTGATGTCGATTTGCAACAAAGCAGGGTGGAGCGAGTGGGTGACAGTAGGAAACCAGCGTTTGATGGCAACCTTGCAAATGAGCCGTGAAGCTTCTTTTATTAAGGCGAGGGATGAGCTGATTAAAGCAGGGCTGATCGAATATCAAAAAGGGAAGAAAGGCTGTCCCAATAAATATCGAATGGTATCTTTTACTTTCAAAAACGAAGTACAAAGCGTAGTACAAAACGTAGTAAAAAGCGAAGTACAAACGGAAGTAGAAAGCGTAGCCATATATAAACTAAAACAAAACGAAACAAAAGAAAAAGATGCTAACGCATCCAAAAAGAAATTCGCTCCGCCA
>CAJUGJ010000034.1 GCA_910586015.1 uncultured Lachnospiraceae bacterium | reverse complement strand
ACAGGTGATTAGTCAGGATAAGGAGAAACGTTTGGAGTATGAGGCAAGAGAGAAAACCGTTCGGGATTACAACCAGTTGATGAAAGAAGCAGAACAACGGGGAGAACAAAGAGGAGAACAAAGAGGAAAACAACAAGCAGAACAAAGAATTAACAAGTTAAACACTTTACTAATCCAGCATGAACGGTATGATGATTTAAAACGCTCTGTCACAGATAGTAATTTTCAACACCAATTAATGAAAGAATATGGAATTTAAGTCTATTAAAAATATATTATTATTTTATACTTATTATAAAATTCTCCTATTTTATACTTCACGACAAACGCATGAATTGATTTTATGGAAAATGTAAAAGCAACGATACTTTTTCCACTAAATCTTCGATTATTAGAGTAAGGCACAGACAAAAAAACTGCTGCAAAATAAAATGTTTATGCCTTTCGTTTTGGCAGTTGAATCTTATTTTGCAGCAGCTTCTAAATTTAATATAGTATCATTACTGTTTTTCCAAAATCTCTATTTCTGTTTCTTCAAATATCTGTTTATAACGTTCTACATCATCTTTTTCTACATATAACTTTTTAATTGTATCACAGCCATCAAAAGTATCCTGATTGATTCCATTGATACTGCTAGGTAATGTTAATTCGACAATTCCAGCGTTGTAAAAAACTTTTTCTCCCATCTGTACCAAACCATCTGGTAAATTTAATTTAGTCAAGGAAGTACAATACCAAAAGGCTTCATTTCCTACAAGAACGAGATTTTTTGGCAGATTTACTTCCGCCAAACTCTCACACTCTGAAAATAGTCCCTCTGATAAACTTGTCAAACTTTCAGGCAAAGTAATCGATTCCATTGCACTACATCCAAAAAAGGCTTCCGATTCAATTTCCTTTACGGAATCTGGGAAATGGACAGTTTTTAATTGGGTACAGGAACAAAATGCCTCTGAACCAATATGTAACAATCCCTCTGGCAAAGTAACCTCTGTCAGTGCGTCACAACCATAAAAGGCAGCATTGCCAATCTTCGTAAGTCCTTTTTCAAACACAATTTCCTTTAACTCATCGCATCCATAAAAAGCGTTTGTTTCAAGTGACTGAATGGTTGATGGAATTGTCAATTTTGTAATTTCTGAACAGTAAAAGAAAGCTTCCTGACCTACTGTTGTAACTGGATATTCCTTTTCTTGATAAGTAAACGAGGATGGCAACACCAACTCTTCTGTATCAATCCAGTCATAATCTGCTATGATAGCTTCTTCTTCCTTTAATTCATAGACAAATCCCTGAAAGTGAATCCTTCCAGTATCTTCATCATAAACAGGAGCTACCCTACTATCCTCCGTAACCAAAAGATCTTCAATCGGAATCATAATTTCCTCTTCCTCTTCTATTTCTGTTGGTGTCATATCATTCTCATTCAAAGATGTATCCCCCTTCTGTTTACTACACGCTGTTAACAAAAGTATCAAAACTGCAACTGTTCCCATTTGAATCCAACGTTTTTTCATATTTAACCTCGTTCTATTATGTTGTGAAACTTTTTGTATTTATATAATAACAATAGCTGAATCTTAAAGATTCAGCTATTCGTTGTTTTCGTTTTCACTGCTATTACATGATATGTTTAGCAATTACTTTCATTTATAAGGGTGTTATACTTCAAATATTGTTATTTTGATTGGATAGATATTTCATATTTTTTATAAAGTTTTAGATTAAGAGAGAGCATCTCTTAATATGCTTTAGATACTCTCTCGTTATTTTAAAATCAACCAGAAATTAATTATGGAGCTGGTGTTGGAGCTGGTTTAATATGAGACTCTTCAACCTTTGTAAAACCATACTTAACTACATTACCATCTTTATCACATTCATATGCAACAACAAATTTGTCTTTTTGAGCGCCTGTGATTTTTGTAGCACTTGTAGTAAGTGTATTACTATCTACTAAAGATAAAGTAGCTTTTGTAGACTGCAATGGAACAAATTTTGGCTCTTTATCTTCAATTTTATAAAGAATAGTATTGCCACTTCCTGCTGCAGCACCCACTTTTGCTTTTGTTTCGCCAGTAGCATCACCCTGTTCCAAAGTTACTGTTAAATCTTTTGTTGCTGCCTTTGGATGTGCAATCAGATCTGCTGCTAAATCACTTGAAAGAACCATAGCTTTGTCCTTAGTTGCTTTTGTACCTGTATATCTAACAACTAAATATTTTCCATCTCCTGCTGTTGCAACTGGTATAACTTTGCTCCTACCTGCTGTAACTGCTGTAAACTTAACACCTGTAAAATCAGTAGTTGCATCTGTCTTTAATACTGCTGGAGTAATATTTGGAGCAGTTCCAGTTGCTGGTGTTTCAACTTTGCTAGCTTCAAATACTGCTACCTGCATTGCCTTTTGAGATTTATTTTCAATCTTAAGTCCTGTTACTGTATTTTTTGTTGTGTTAATTACAGGACTAACAACAAAATCAGTACCACTTACTGGTGCAGAAGTCTGATCTGGAAGGTGAACATAGGAGATCTTTGAACCTAATTTCTTCTCTGTTGCTACTGTTCTTAACTCAATGGTTGCACCGTGAAGAACACTTGCATCTATCGATGCTGGACTTGTAGCTCCATCATGCTTATGATTAATCGTAGCACCTGAAGTTATTTTTGCATTTAACTCTTTAATAGTATATTTCTTTGTATTTTCATTCTTCTGCCAGCCAGTTAAATCATTTGCATCTGCTTTTGTCCAGATATCTTTTCTTCCAGAACCACTTGATAATTCGTCATCTCCGACGATTCTCCACTCGCAGTTCTTTGGAATATTTACAGTAAGATTAACTGGATCTACAGTAGCTTTAGGTCCATTTGCCTTCTTAGCAACCTTTAACTTAACTTCCTTACTTGCCAAACGCTCTACAGTTGCAGTAGTTGTAGTAGTTTTATCTACTGCTGTCTGACGAATCACTAAAGTTGTACCATAAACAGAACATTGATCTAACATCTGTTGTGTAAAAAGTGCACCATTTACCCATTCATTTGAATAAGTAGTTCTAAATTCCCAATCAGCAGGAGTCTTAACTGTTCCATCGGAATTTAATTCACCATTCTTTAACTCACTATCTGCTGTAACCGTTATTTTAGCCTTGGAAGGATCTAATTTTGCGGTGATCTTTTTTGGTTGAGCTTTAACAGTTATCTTATCAACTAATGTAGTATCTGCTGGCTTTTTACCATCTGTAGAGTCAGTTTTTGAATATACTTCAAAATCGATATCTTTTGCATAACTCAAACCAGATACGTCCACTTTTGTAGCCTTTGATGTTTCTACTGCACCACTACTATTTAAAACATATTCAATTCTTTCTGTAGTAGTCTTTCCATTAATTGTTGTAGCTACATAAAAATATGGGCTTGAATCACCACTTCCCGGTTTAACTTCTAAGGTTTGTGTTTCATAATTATAATCTACTGTTGGTTTAGCTGCTTTTGCAGTCATTGTTCCAGCACCTGCCATTAACCCAAATGCCAATCCTGTGGTTAAGGCATATTTTGCTAACTTTCTTACATTCATCATAATCCTACCTCCATGTAATTTTGCCTGTCCTTAACAGTGCTTTTTTCTACCTACCTCTACATTCTTCCACTAAGGTCGCACTTTACCTTTCATGAAAGAATTACTACCTAAAAACTTCCATCACCTACCTTACCTTCAATCTAGTTATCGTCAAGGTGAACTATAAACTTAATACCTTTTTAAAAATTTTTCGTATTTATTATTTTTTGACTGCTTTTCTATTGCATTTCTTACTATTATCACAATACTTATGCGTTAAACATCACTTTTTCACTATTAAATGACTTCGTTAAAAGTGCCATTAAGATTATGGCTAAAAAAAGTGTACTTCCAACTGCCAAACCAAATTGTAGAAAAGTTAATTCGTTGGTCATTAAGTTCTGAATTGCTAAAGAATTTCCGTAGACTGGTATCGCAAATTGATACCACTGTTTTTTCATTCCTCCCTGAAACATCGTAATCATTCCTGCTAACAAGACTACAATATAGATCGGCGATACATATGTATTAGCCTCTTTGGAAGTTTTTGCGATAATTGCTACTAAACCGACTAATGCCACATATAAAATTACCATACACATCATAATGATGATAAGCATGATAATCTGCTTTAAAGTAAAATGGAAGGAAACATTCATCTCTGCACCACCCATAGTTTTTGCCATCATTGGCATGGATAAAATCATTGCAACTGCATAGACAGCGGCTGAGATTCCAGATAAGATACTTAAAGATATTAGTTTTCCTATTACAATTTCCTGACGTTTAATTGGAGCTAAGAGCATACTCGCCATTGTTCCACGTTCTTTTTCTCCTGTAAAAGAATCTACTCCTAAACTCATTGCTCCAACAAATAAGAGAAAAGTAATTAAATATGGAAGCATCATCGCTAAAAATTGTCCATTTGCTTTATCTTCGTCTGCTATCACAGTTTGTCTTGTTTCAAATACATTGAGCAACTCTAAATTTCCAAGACGTTCCCCTAATAAATTCGTTTTAAGAGGAGTTAATATCATAGTTTCAAAATTACTTTTTGCTACCTGAGAATAATTTCCTGTGGTATTGTAATATAGTTCTACTACTGGAATTTTATCTCCCACTTTTTGATAGGAAGCAATATTTTCTAAAAATCCTTTTTCAAAAACAACAAAAAGATCCACCGTTTCATCAAGAATTTTTTGTTTCACTTCTTCGACAGTATCTTCTGTATCAAGATAAGAAATCTGTGCAGTATCTTCATATCCACAAGCTTTAATAAAATCTTTTAATCCCGCAGGAGTATTTTGAATTACTACATTTGAAATATGTTCATCGATATCTTTTGTCATAGAAGTTGTCAGTTGTCCAATTAAAGTATAAATTCCAATTACCATAATAGCAGGTAGAATAAATAGGCTAAAAATTAATTTCTTATCCTGAAATACCCGTTTTAATTCTTTTGATATAATTGTTTTTGCACCTTTCATACAAATCTCCATTCCGTATTGTGTAAAATGCACTTATGGCTTTGTTTATTTTTCATTGTCTAAATTGTTTTCTTTGTATAATTCAAAAAACGCATCTTCCAGATCACTTGTTTTTGTCTGTTGTAAAAGTTGTGTAAGTGTTCCCTCTGCTGCTTTTTTACCATTTATAATAATACCGATCCGATCACAGAGTTTTTCGGCTTCTGACATGATATGAGTAGAGATAATAACCAGTTTTCCATGCTGTTTTAACAACTTGAGATAATCTGTGACATTTCTGGCTGTCACAATGTCAAGTCCACTGGTCGGCTCATCAAAAATGATAACTTTTGGATCATGTACTAAACTGACAGCAATCGCCGCCTTTTGTTTCATTCCTGTCGATAGCTCTTCTATTTTTTTATCCTGAAAAGCTTCTATTTTAAAATAAGAAAACAATTCTTTTCTTCTCTGTTCAATTTGTTTTGCCTCTAAACCATGAAGTTTTCCAAAAAACTCAAACATATATCGTGGAGAAAATTGTGGATCCAATTTGATTTCATTTGTTAAAAATCCAATACAATCTCGTACCTGCTCCGATTGTTTGATTGTATCAAAGCCGCAAACGTTAATAAATCCTTCTGTGGGTTTTAATAAAGTTGCTACACATCGCAATGTTGTTGTTTTTCCAGCACCATTTGGCCCTAAAAGACCATAGATTTCACCTTCTTTTGCTGTAAGGCTGATTCCATCTACTGCACGTTTTATATTTTTTTTCGTTTTCATCTGCTGCATCTGTCTTTTACTCAGACGATAAACCTTAGTCAACCCTTTAATTTCTATCATTTTCAAGCTCTCCCTCTAAGTTCTACATAGGTCAAATTCGCAATAAGTATTTCCCTTTTACCGCCGTTAATCGTAACATGTTTTGATTGAATCAACAATAAAACTTTTCATTATCTCACTTTTTAGTATTTTCTGTAATGTTTTCAGATAAATAAAACTTACTCTTCTATTTCCTTTAATCCAATATCCTTTCCTTTTAACGTCACTCTTTCCCAAAGCTGCTTGTCTATTTTAACTTCTGTTTCATCCTGCCATGCTCGGTAGCTTTCGTCAAATACTTTCTCCTGTCGCTCTTTTATAATTTCCTCTTTTTTTGCATTGGTTGATTCTTCTTCTAATTCAGATACACAGTAAAAAAGAAAATATCCTTTTTCATTTTCTACCATCTGTGAAAGTTCTCCTTGTTTTAAAGAAAAAGTAGCTTCCTCCAGTTCTTTCGACATCTCGAAACGACCTACAATAATCTCAATATCATTATCATCCGAAACTTCTCTTGCTAAGGAATAAAAATCTTCTGTTTCTAAGGCTCTCTCATACGTATCTGTTGCACGTTTTTTTACTTCTTCTAACTGTTCCTCTGTATATTCTAAACGATTCCCCTCTTCATCATATCCATATTTTGCAATTAAGATGTACCAAAACTGCATCTGTCTTGCCTCTTCATCGGATACTTCTGTATCTACATTTAAAGTTAAACTCTCATAGATCTTATTAGCAAGAAGATTGTCTTTATAAATGCCTTTTACAGTTTCTTTACTAAATCCATAATACTCCATATCCTGCTCTGTAAACTCTGCTAAAAAAGAGGCAGAGTATTCATCTATATCTAACAATTCATCTTCTGTTAAAGTAATACCTAAAAATCCAGCCTGTGCACAGACTAATTTGACATAGATGAGATCATTTAAAATTTGCTCTTTTAACATTGCTTCATAAGTTGTTCCTTCTGCATCTAATTGATAATCCCAAATATCCGTTCCATACAAAGCTTCAATTTCCTGCTTTCTGGAACGTAAATATAACATTAGTTCTGCATAGGTCAGCTTTTGAGTTCCAACGGTCATAATAACCATATCTTGTGGTTTTGTCTGTTCTTCCAATAAAGTAGGAGGAGTGTCTTTCTCTTCATTTTTCTTAGAACATCCCCCGAAGAATAAAACCACAACTAATATCAGACAAAGCGAGGTTTTCTTCCATTTTCTTTTCATCTTTTCCACATTTCTGCGTGGCTTTTTGTGTATATCCAGTTTGTGGATGCCACGCAGACACAAACCGATAGCAACTAATTTACTGTCTTAGACTTCTAAAGTCCTCAAGAAGTTTCCGAATCTCTGTAAATAAAATTTCTGTTTCTGGTCTTGCTAATTTTATACCATTTTTTATACCCGGATTAAGCTGATAAGTAAAAAATGGGACACTTCCCGGTGTCATTTTTAAATGGCTGTATTTGGTTAAAAGTTCAGGAAGTCTTTCTACTGCGAGTTTTGCTTTGGGATACATCGTAATTTTTGCTTCGAGCTTTTTTTGTACAATAGATATAATATAAGCTTCTTTTGCAACTGATTTTAAAAGGGCAATATGCAGTAAATTATCTACTGGAGCAGGCAGATCACCAAACCTATCAATTAGTTCTTCCTGCATATCCATCAGTTCTTCTTCTGTTTCTATCCCTGCAACACGTTTATACATGTCTAGTTTCTGCATTTCATTTTTAATATAGGAGGATGGAATATAAGCATCTACATCCAAATCGATAATTGTATCAAAACTTTCTTCTTCTGTTTCTTCTCCTTTCATCTGTTTCACTGCTTCATTTAACATTTTACAATATAGATCATATCCTACTGACTCCATATGACCACTTTGTTGTGCGCCAAGTAAATTTCCTGCACCTCTGATTTCTAAATCCCGCATAGATATTTTAAATCCAGAACCCAGTTCTGTAAACTCTCTAATAGCAGAAAGACGTTTTTCTGCTACCTCTTTTAATAATTTATCTCTTTTATACATTAAAAAAGCATAGGAGGTTCGATTGGAGCGTCCGACCCGCCCACGCAGTTGATAAAGTTGTGCCAGTCCTAATCTGTCGGCATCATCAATAATAATAGTATTTACATTTGAAATGTCTAAACCTGTTTCAATAATCGTAGTAGAAACCAATACATCAATTTCTCCATTGATAAATTCAAACATGATTTTTTCTAACTGTCGTTCACTCATTTGTCCGTGGGCAAAAGCGACATTTGCCTCTGGAACTAATTTAGAAACTGTACTCGCCACTTCTTCAATTCCATTTACCCGGTTATAAACATAATAGACTTGACCACTTCTTGCTAATTCTCGATGAATTGCCTCTCTGATAATTTCATCGTTGTGTTCTAAAACAAAAGTCTGTACTGGAAGCCTATCAACAGGAGGTTCTTCTAAGATACTCATATCTCGAATTCCAATTAAACTCATATGCAGTGTTCTTGGAATTGGCGTTGCAGTTAAAGTCAAAACATCGACATTTTCTTTTAAATGTTTGATCTTTTCTTTATGTGCTACACCAAAACGTTGCTCTTCATCGATAATTAAAAGACCAAGGTTTTTAAAAACTACATCTTTTGACAAAACTCGATGAGTTCCTATTAAAATGTCAAGCTGTCCCTTCTTTAATCTCTCTATAGCATGTTTTTGTTGTGTAGGTGTCCGAAATCTGGAAAGCATATCGATACTGACAGGAAAATCCATCATTCGTTGGATAAAGGTATTGTAATGCTGTTGTGCCAAAATAGTAGTTGGTACTAAAAAGACTACCTGTCTGCTATCTGATACTGCTTTAAATGCGGCACGGATCGCAATTTCTGTCTTTCCATAACCGACATCCCCACAGATTAGTCTATCCATGATTCGTTTACTTTCCATATCTCTTTTTGTATCTTCGATTGCATGAATCTGATCTTCGGTTTCATCATAGGGAAACATTTCTTCAAATTCTCTCTGCCAAACCGTATCTTTACTAAATTGAAATCCTTCTTTCGCCTGTCTTACAGCATAAAGTGCCACTAATTCTTTGGCAATATCTCTTACTGCCCCACGTACTTTTGCCTTTGTATTTTTCCACTCTACTGAGTTTAATTTATTTAATTTAGGTTTTCTTCCATCCGAACCGGAATATTTTTGAATGACATCTAATCCTGTAGCTAGAGTATATAAAAATCCGCCTCCGGCATATTCAATTTTAATATAGTCTTTTACTACTTTATCTACCTCAATTTTTTCAATTCCGCGGTAAATTCCCAATCCGTGGTTTTCATGTACCACAAAATCTCCTAATGTTAAATCATGAAAACTCTGGATCTGTTTTCCCTCATAAGCTGATTTTTTTCTGCGTTTCTTTTTTTCTTTTCCAAAAATATCACTTTCTGATATTATTACAAATTTTAATAGTGGATACTCAAAACCTCGATGTACACTTCCAGACATCGTAACAATTTCTCTTGGCTTTAACTGTCTATCCTTATCTTCCGAATAGATTGCATTGAGATCATATTCTCTCAGATCTTCTGCCAGACGTTGTGCTCTTGTTCTAGAAGCAGAAAGTAAAATTACTCTATATCCATTTTTCTTCCACTCTGTCAGATCCTTTATAAGCAGTTCAAAATTGTTGTTATAGGAATTAATTGATTTTACAGTAAAGTTATAACTTGCTTCAGAAGGCATTTGACCAGCTTTATGATCCATTGTACTGATATATAAAATATTCTTTTTAGAGAGATTGGCAAGTAATTCTTTATAGTCAAAAATCACATCCATTTGACTTGGCAGAATATATCCTTTTTCAATTCTTCCTATCATACTTTCTGAAAATTCTGTAAAAACCGCGTCCCCTTTTTCTGCAACTCGGCTCGGTTCATCGAGAAAAATTAAAGTAGTCTCAGAAGAAAAGTAGTCAAAGAAAGAAACGGTCTCTTGAAAGAAAAATTTAATATAACTATCAATTCCAACTGCTCCCTGCAAATAGGTCAAATTTTCCTTAAATTCATCTATAATTTCTTCTATACGGTGTGCTTCTTCATTTTTGGCTTGTTTTCTTAATGAAGCAATATACTTTTTCTTTTCATTCTCTACCTGTCGAAGTCCTGCTGTTATTGTATCTGGCTCTAAGACAAATTCCGCAGCTGGAACAAGTGCAACCTTTTGTATTCGTTCAATAGAACGTTGATTTGCTGCATCAAAACTCCGAATAGAATCAATTTCATCATCCCATAATTCAATTCGAACTGGAGCATCTTCTGTCAGTGGAAAAACATCTAAAATTCCACCACGAACCGCAAATTCTCCGGGAACTTCTACTTGTCCCTGTCGTTCATAGCCTAAATGGGCAAGATCTTGTGCCAGTTTTGCTAAATCAATTGTATCTCCTTCTTTTAGATGAATTACTTTACCTGATAAAAATTCTAGTGGTAAAAGTCTATCCATTCCACCGTCTAGTGTTGTTACTACTGTAATAGGATCGCCATCTATCAGTCGTTTTAAAATCCTAAGTCTTTGTGCCACAATCGCATTTCCATGAATATCTGCACTATAAAATATAATATCTTTTGCTGGATAGAAATAAACATTTTTATCATAAAGCTTGAGATCCTCATAGATCTCTTTTGCCTTTAATTCGTTATAAGTAACAATCAGCCGATTCGAATACGCTTCTCCAATCCCGGCCATGAAATGGCATTTTTGAGAATCGATACATCCTGTTATCTGTATCGGAGTTTTTCCTTTTTCTAAACATTTTTGTATTTCCGTAAATTCCTTGTACTCCAAAAATGGTTTAGTAAATATTGTCATTTTTCTGTTACCTTCCCTTTCCCACGCCATTTCATTGATTGTTCAACTCTGAAATTTCTATTTATTTTGCAATTTTCGATTAAATTCATTCATTGCTGCATCAATTCCTTCTTTTATTAAAACAGTACAGGCTTTTGATGCACGATCTAGAGTTTCTCTTATGATTGGTTCCTCTTCCTTTAAAAATCTCCCCAAAACATAATCTTTTAACTCCCATTCCTTTGGTTTTTCCCCTACACCAATTTTAATTCTTGGAAACTCTTGTGTACCCAAGTTTGCAATAATATTTTTAATTCCATTGTGACCACCTGCACTTCCCATAGGACGGATGCGAAGCTGTCCAACTTCCAAACTAATATCGTCATAAATAATAATGAGATCATTTGGAGTTATTTTATAATAATCTATGAGTTCTCTTACACATTCTCCACTTAAATTCATAAATGTCTGTGGTTGTACTAATAAAACTTTTTCTCCCTTTATTATTCCTTTACCACATAGTGCTTTATGCTTTTTAAAATCTAAAGGAATGTCATACTCATCAGAAATTCGAGTAATTGTATCAAAACCAATATTATGTCTTGTTGCTATATAAGTACTTCCTGGGTTTCCAAGACCTACTATAATTCTCATATTAATTCCTCCATATTGTCCATAAACCATGTTCTTTTATATCATTGGTTGTATGGAAAGCAGTCGTTTTGGAAAATTCTTTAATACCACAGAGGAATAAGAATATAACTTTAAATATAAAATTCCCTTCTCTGTCCAATATAGTGTTGCATCCAGTCCAAATCCTCCTTCATTGGTATATGCTATACGTACCAAAGGATCTTGATCGGTTATTCCGATCTGCCATGCTGGAACTTCAACATTGACTTCATAGGGATTATTATTAACCAAAATAATAAATTGATCTACAAAATCAAATCTTCCATATCCGATTACTCCATGTGCTCCATATAAAAATTTAATAGAACCAGTTCTTAACGCATTATATGCTTTATGAATATGAATCATTTCTCTATGAAACCGAATTAATTCTTTATCTTCATGTCCCCACGGATAAGTTCTACGATTATCTGGATCCGTCCAGCCGCAAACTCCTGCTTCATCTCCATAATAAATGGTTGGTGCACCGATCCAAGTCATTTGAATTACTACGGCTTCTCGCATAATCGCATAATTTAAGTTCTGATTTGCAGCTTCTGGCCCAACTGAAGCAGTTCGACCTGTTCTATGATTTGTTCTGGTTAAAAATCTGGAATGATCATGGTTAGATAATTCATTCATTGAAACTAATAGAGATTGTGTATTAAATCTTGTCATATAATGTCGCATCGATCCAAAAAAAGCATCTTGATTGCAAAGCATATCTCCTCTATATTCATCACTGTGTTTTTCCATTCCAGTTAAAAACCAAGTAATTGGTTCCATAAACGCATCATAATTCATAACTGAATCCCATTCTTTTCCTGACAGCCAAGAAACAGGATCTCCATAATGTTCTGCTAAAATAATTGCTTCTGGGTTTGCCTGTCTTACATTTTTCCTAAATTCTCTCCAAAATTTATGATTGTACTCTGGAGAATGTCCTAAATCGGCAGCTACATCTAATCTCCATCCATCTACATTGTAAGGAGGTGAAACCCATTTTCTTGCAATCTCCATAATATATTCTACAAGCTTTGGTGAGTCTTCATAATTGAGTTTTGGAAGCGTATTATGTCCCCACCAGCCATCATAGGAATCATTATAGGGCCATTTTTCGTCAGCTTCTTCCCGAAACTTAAAAAAAGTATTATAAGCACTGTTCTTATCAATATATGCTCCCTTTTCGTATCCCGGTACATTCTCATATAGACGTTCCCGATCCATCCATTTATTAAAAGAACCACAATGATTAAATACTCCATCTAAAATGATTTTCATTCCCCGTTTATGAATTTCTTCTACTAATTGAATAAAAAGCTCATTGCTTGCCTCTAAATTTTCTTTGGAAGTAACACGACAGATATAGCGAGAAGCTCTTGAATTTTGTGTAAATCCTTCTGGAAGACATTTTCCTTTATCTTTGACAATCACACCATAATGAGGATCAATATAGTCATAATCTTGAATATCATATTTATGATTTGATGGCGAAACAAAAACGGGATTTAAATAGATTACTTCTATTCCCAATCCCTCTAAATAATCTAGCTTTTTCATTATTCCTAACAGATCTCCACCATAGAACTCACGAACCCCCATAGAAGCCGGATACTTATTCCAGTCCATTACCCGACGTGTTCCCTCTTCAATATAAGAATATTCTTGATCTAAAACATCATTTGTAGCATCTCCATTATAAAAACGATCTACAAAAATCTGATAAAAAACGGCTCCTTTTGCCCAGTCTGGCGTCTTATACCCCGGCATAATTTCAAAATTATACTCAGGATGTTCATCATGTGACAGTCCTACTTTATTGTAGTAATAACACTCTGTCCCACAATTTAGTTTAAAATAATAACGTAATGTCTGATCTGTCAGAGTAAGTTCCGTTTCATAATACTCAAACAACTCATCTGTTTTAATACTATGTGCAGGAAATAAAACTCCATCTGCAATTACTTCAACAGAATCTACATTATCTTTTGCAGTTCTAATTCGAATAGCAACTTTTTGAAATGGCTCTGGTTCCATTGGAATACGAAATCTATCGGTTCCATCACTAAAAACGGCTCCTTGATTTAGCTCGCGTCTATTGGCTTGAGCTGGCATGATATTTTTATTTCTTTCTATAATGTTAAGGTCCATTGTGGCCTCCCCATTCATCCATGATATTTGGTCAAAAAAAGGAATCCGATATTCCGCTGATTCCTTTCTGTTTTCGATCCTGACTATATTTTATAATACTTTGAGAATGATTACAAGAGTAATTTAAGTAAAAACGGACAGCTTGGGAGGCTGTCCGTTTTCGGAGAAGGTATTTTTGTTACTTATGGGGTGTAGCAAAAACTATATAATGTATTG
>CAJUGJ010000033.1 GCA_910586015.1 uncultured Lachnospiraceae bacterium | reverse complement strand
CGCCTAAAGGCAGTGGGAGGAGCCTATGACAAACGAAAGGATTTATTTATGAAGATCCATTCCAAGTGGATTTACAATAAAGATTATAACTGGTGTCTGCTGCATAATACGTAAAGTGTTTTCTGCACCACTTAGATACTTTGCACTTTCAGGAAGAAAAGGTTCTTTTTTTTCTCTTTCTAATCCCTTTTGCATAGCATCTAATGCCTCTTCTTTTGATTTAGCTGTTGTTACAATAAATTTCCATGGCTGACGGTTTTTCGAAGAGGGTGCTAACGTTCCTGCCTTTAAAATTTCGTAAATCAGCGATTTTGATACAACTTTTGATTTATATTTTCGAATACTCCGTCTTTTGGAAATTATTTATATTACTTTGTTCTCCATTCTATTTCTTCCCTCATAAAACCATAATCCAAAAAGCTTTCTATTTTAAATAGACAACTTACCTTCCATCGCGTTATAATCTATTCTCTTTTTTGTTCCATTTTTCAAAACAAGTTCAATTTCCCCATATGTTCCACATTTTGATTCATCGGTATATTGAATACTTTCCACTGAAAAGATTTCGTCTTCTTTAAACTCTTCATGGCTTTCTTTTGTAATGACCTGAGAAATAAATACATATGGCTCGCAGCCGCCATATTGTTTCTGTAAATTTGCAGAGGCATAAAGCACTAAAGATTTTCTGGAATCTGGATTGGTTCCTTCACTGGCAATACAACCTAAATCCATAAATCCTCCGAATATTGTCATTGCCATTTGCTTTTCTTTTCCTGTGGCATCATATCCTTTTAAAAGAATTGCTTTACATCCATCTTTTTGTATTTCTTTTATTTCTGTTTTATTATCTGGAAATCCATAAGAACCCAATGTTAAAATAATCGGACGGCGGAATAACTTTACTTTATCCACACGCATTATTCCATATTCTACTGGAAAATCTGCCAGAAATAATCCCTGCATATAGTGTGTTTCTACATCTGTTCTATAATCAGAGAGTTGTTTACGATATAAAACTCCATCATAAAGACCTCCCCAATAAGTAATATTACAAAGAGAACGATATCCCCCTTTTATGTCCTTAAATACATATTGTTGCGATTCTATATCCTTTTTTTCTAAGTCTGTACGCCCTAAAACTACTTTCATATCTGGTGTAGATTCCCACGGATATTTTGTATTATAAGAAAGCTTGGAATAATTCCATAAAGAATGATAATCGTTTTGTCTTTTTACAACTTTTCCTGTTCTTAAAATGGTTTCTCCATTTGCTTCATGATTGGTAAAGCAAAGTGCTGGTTCATCTAATACGATTTCTTTTACTTGTCCTTTTTTTAAGTTTTCCCATGTTCCTTCTGACTCTTTTGCAGTCCAAAATGGATGATCTTCTGGAAAATGAAGACAGAGAAATGCCTTTCCAAGCCAAAAAGGAGATTCTGCACAAGAATATCCTTGTATGAGCGGAGAAAATTGTCCATAAAAGCCCATAGAAGGGATTCCATTCCATAAGAAATCTTCTCTTGATAAAAACTGTAATAAGGAACCTGAACTTACTCTTCTTGCCACTCCCGGATTTACAGTTGGATGTTCTAAAAGATAGTTTCCATCAAAAGAACATACTGCTGCAAAACGATATATATTACTTCTTCCCCACATATTAGTAAATCCATCACGATCAAAAAAGTTCGCATAAGTTTCCATAAGTTTATTAGAATTTTCTTCGAATTTCTTTGCAATGTATGGGAGATGCTTATAACCATACCACTTGTTCCATAAAGGCGCATAAAAGTTAAATGCCCAACAGGAATAATAGTCAAAGCACTGTCCATCCCGATACCATCCATCTCCAGCATAGTATTCCAAAATTGCCTGAGCATGATCTAACATAATTTCTTTGTCAATTTCATAGCCCTCACTATATAAAAATGCCATATCTAACATATTAAATAATCGCCAATTTTGCGGTACTGTATTTGCACGGGCAAAACTGGACAAAAAATTGGCGATGATATCTTTTTCTTTTTTTGTATAAGAATCCCATAATTCTTCTTTACATGCCCACAGACAGATTACAAGTGCACAAGTTTCTACTGTCTGCTGAAAAGGGCGAAATGGATCGGCATGGTTTGTAATCTCTTGTAGTTCTTCATATGTTCCTGCACAAAATTCATCTCCAGATGTACAAGTACGAAGTACTTGATGTTTATAATAATCTCTAAGATTCATTCCACAGATCTGTATACTTGGATCTTCGTGAATAAGAGGTGCAGCTATAAAAAAGGAACGTGTTAAACCTTCAAAAATTTCTGCCTTTCTCTCTGCTTTTTGAAACTCTTTTGAAGAATTATAGTGTGGATATGTAATCTTTGTTTCTTGTCTTGGCATCACTACAGGATGCTCTATATCTTTAATATGCTGAAAAATGCCCTTTAGCATATAAGTAGCAGCTTCTAGCCAGCTCTTTCTTGTCAGTCCAGTATAAGGACTTAATTCATAATCTGTATTGGTTGGTATAAATGCCATATTTGCCCTCCTTGTTTCGACTGTTTTTGATCCTATTATAATAATTTCTATCCAAAAAATCAATTTTATTCTCTTCTACTTTTGTGATATCATATGATACGTGCATGAAACATTTTAACTTATTCTTGATATAGAAATCATATTTTTTTGAATTTATAATAGCGATAGGTGGAGGCGGTCAGAATGAAATATGAAAATGACAAAGATATTTTTCCAGAGCGATTACTAAAGCAGATACAAAAATATGCAGCTGGAAATCTAGTCTATATTCCTGCGACAGAAAATAAAAAAGATTGGGGCGAAAGAACAGGATATAGAAATTGTCTTTTGGAGTAAGAGTGATGATCAAGAAGTCATCACTCTGCCTATCAGTATTTCTGCTTCGATTGTAAGACAATCTACATCTGTCCAGTCTATTTTTTCTTTATCAACATGAAACAATAGAGGTGTCATATGAATAAATATTTCTCTTTCTTTAGAAGAGATTTTAAAACTAGCTGTAACTTTTTTTTGACAGATAACTGAAAAATATTGTTTCATATATGTTATAATTCTTTGATTGGAATACTCTTTATTTTTTAAATATTCTTTGGCTTTTTCTCGCAATTCTTTCAAATGATCATTACCCGGAATTATTTTTATAAGATAGCCATTGTCTGTTAAAATACGATGAAATTCTTCATAATTTGCAGGAGAAAAGATATCTAATATACCATCTATACTATGATCTTGCAATGGAAGTTTTGTCAAATCTCCCACAAACCATTTGACAGAATGGTTCTGATCACTTTTTGCTGCAAGCTGAATAGAATCCTTTGAAATATCAAAACCTATCATATTTTTGTCGGTTAATTCGCTTATCTGTCTTGAATAAAATCCTTCTCCACACCCTACATCAAGAATTGTTTTTACTGTATCCATATGTTTTAATATTTCGATTATTTTGTTTAAAATATGAGAATAAAAACCACTTTCTAAAATAATTTTTCTATTTTCAAACGACTGCTTATCATAATTTTTTTGTTGTCGTGTATATGATACAAAATTCACATAGCCATATTTTGAAATATCAAAGCAATGTTTATTGGTACATATCAGACTATTCTTATATAAAATGAAAGACTTTTTACAGATAGGGCATATAAAAAATTTTTCACTATCTTTAAATCTTAATAAAATATCCTTATTCATAAATTTTTTAGGTGCAAAAAACCATTGCCTTTAGGCGGTGGGAGCACTGTTCCTTTCTTACTTATCCTTGAGATTCTATATATGTTTGTATTGTTGCTGAAGACACTTCTCTAATACTACAAGCAAAATAACCATCTCTTTCTATGATTTAGAGTAGAAACTTAAAATCTGTATATGGTATTCTATCTTATCATATCCTATATACAGAATCAACTTTTTATTTATTATACTTATCATTTTGTAATCCTTGATTCTTTGCCTCTTTTATGATATAGTTATGATGAGTTGCAAAAACTTTTTTGCAGCTCTTATTTTATAATCATAGAAGGAGGAGATACTACTATGTCAATGATTAAAGTAGAAAATCTTACATTCTCCTATCCATCCAGTTACGATAATATTTTTGAAAATGTACATTTTCAGATAGATACTAATTGGAAACTTGGTCTTATTGGCAGAAACGGCAGGGGAAAAACTACTTTTCTTAATCTTTTACTTAAAAAATATGAATACAAAGGAACCATTTTATCATCTGTACAATTTGATTACTTTCCATATCCTGTTGCCGACAAAAGCAGATTGACAGAAGATATTTTACAAGAAATCTGTCCTCTTGCCCAAGAATGGGAGTTTATACGTGAATTATCCTATCTTGAGGTAAATATAGATGTTCTTTATAGAACATTCGATACACTTTCTAATGGAGAACAGACAAAAGTTCTGCTTGCAGCTCTTTTTTTAAATGAAGGACATTTTCTCCTGATAGACGAACCAACAAATCACTTAGATTTCAAGGCAAGAGAAACTGTTTCAGCCTATTTAAAAAGAAAAAAGAGTTTTATTTTGGTATCCCATGACCGTTGTTTCTTAGATGGATGTGTGGATCATATTTTATCATTAAACAGAGCAAATATAGAAGTGCAGAGTGGAAACTTTTCTTCTTGGATGGTAAATTTCGAACGGCAGCAAGAATTTGAATTGGCGCAAAATGAACGCTTACAAAAGGATATTAAACATCTGAAAGAAGCAGCAAAAAGGACTTCTGTTTGGTCAGATCGTATTGAAGCATCCAAATATGGCAATGGTTCAGTTGACAGAGGATATATTGGACACAAATCTGCCAAGATGATGAAGCGTTCTAAATCAATCGAAGCCCGGCAGCAACAGGCAGTTGAACAAAAATCAGGACTTCTAAAAAATATTGAAACTGCTGAGAATTTAAAACTCTTTCCATTATTGTATTATACAAACACCCTTGTATCTTTTTCTGATGTTAGGGTATCTTATAACGGTAATATAGTTTGTGATCCCATCTCTTTTATCATACAACAGGGAGACCGAATCGTAATAGACGGTAAAAACGGAAGCGGAAAAAGTAGTTTATTAAAACTATTAATAGGTGAACCAATCGAGCATAGTGGCACAATTAAAATAGGTTCTGGTCTTGTGATTTCTTATGTACCACAGGATACTTCATATTTAAAAGGAACACTGTCCGAATTTGCAAAGGAAAATAAAATAAATGAAAGTTTATTTAAAGCAGTTTTACGAAAACTGGACTTTGAACGAATACAATTTGAGAAAGATATGCAGGATTTTTCAGGAGGGCAGAAAAAAAAGGTAGTGATCGCAAAAAGCCTTTGTGAACAGGCACATTTATATGTATGGGATGAACCCCTTAATTTTATCGATATCTATTCTCGTGTGCAGATCGAACAGCTTATAAAAGAGTTTTCACCCACAATGATTTTTGTGGAACATGATAAAGCTTTTAGAGATGCCCTTGCAACAATGACTATACAATTATAAGCTGTTCTATTTAGTTAGAGCGTTATTCTTCCTTATTTTAATTATACTTAAAATGACTACAAATTTAAAAACATTCAATTTATAAAAAATCAAAATTTGGAGGTTTAATATGATACTATATCATGGAAGTCATACTGCAAATTTAAAAATTTTAAATCCACAACAGGCAGATCATGACAGACCTTATGTATATATGACTACTATCAATATAGTAGCCGCATTTTATCTGTGTAATGCTGTTGATAGACCATATTACTGATTTCCCTATGGTTTTGAACGTAACAGTAATATACCAATCTATCATGAACTCTATCCAAATGCTTTAAAAGAGGTATCTGAAGGTGTAAATGGATATATCTATGAAGTTTCTGTAAAGGCAACTCAAATAATCCCGTTTAAAAATATTCCATGTGCAAGATTAGCAATAGAACCTATTAAAGTAACAAGCTATATTCCAATAGAAAACGCATATGATCTGTTTATGGAACATGTAAAATATGGAAGAATGAAAATAGGACATTTTGAACATAAATCCAAAAAAGAATTAGAATGGTGGTATTCTACTATTATCGAATATTTAAAAGAAAAAAATATGATACAAACTCCTAACTGTTCCTATGCCCTTTTTATAAAAGAAAAATTTCCTCATGTATGGGAAAAATATATACTTTCCAATTCTTCTAAAAGCTCAAGTAATAGTTCTTTTTCTATATCAAAACTAAAATAGGAAAGTGCTTTATAAAAAATTTCATAGTCTATTTGTAATTTCTCTTTTGACTGTTCATTGTCATATAAATATATGGCTATATTTTGACATTTTAAAAGTATTTTTAATTTTATCTTTTGTATTTCCTCTTCTGCCTTATAAAACCTACTCATATCGTAATCAGAAGTATTTCCACATGGAGCAGTACAATTCACACAGCCGGGTGCTACCACATTTTTCTCCGAATATATTTCATTTACCATTTTAGATATACTTTGCTCGTCTAATTCTTTATAGAGAATAGGAAAAGCCAAAGCTTTTATCACTACATGATCTGTATCTTCTGTTTTTAAATTATTATTACAAGCTCCAACTAACCCAATTAATGCACTTATGATTCGTTCTTCTTTCAATACAATTACCTCCAAAAATAATAGTTTTGATTTAATCCCACTGACACGGAAACTTTTTCATAGCAGGAGTATGAAAAAGTTTTGTCAGTTCTTCATTTTCTTCTTCGGGCAAATCTTTAAAAATCTCTGGCTCTATAAATTTTCCTCCAAAGTCAGAAAGACCTCCTTCGACAAGCTCTATTCCCATAAATGCGTCAAAATTCTTACCCTCTTCTGTCGTAATTCCAAAGCAGTCACATGTTTTAAAGCCATGACTTGGGTAATAATCAGGCTCTCCAAATATGATAATTCCCTCATATCCTAAGTCTTTTGCAATGGAAAATGTTTCTTTCATCAAAAGAGAACCTACTCCACATCCCTGCCACTCAGGTGCTACACAAAGAGGACCAAAAATCAATACTTCCTTAACTTTATCCTCCTTTTTTAACATCGCTTTGGCAAAACAGATAACTCCTACAATTTCATCTCCTACCACAGCTATTCTTGATAATTCTGGAAGATATACATCACTGTTTCTCAGCTTATGAACTAAAAGATGTTCGTTACATCCCATATGATATTTATTCCAGAATGCTCTTAATACAACTTCTTCCGTTTTATGATACTCGGCTTTTGTTTCCTTTCTAATGACAAGTGTTTCCCTTGTAACCTTTTGATTTTTCCTTGTAAAATATCCCATATTAATACGAACTTCTCTGCGTTCTAAATCGCAATTAGAATAACAACAGCTATCAAAACCAATCGGTTCAAAACCTTCCTGCTGATAAAAATGGATTGCTCCCACATTACAAGACTGTGTCTCTAAAATAATAGCTCTTCTGTGCTCTAAAATTGCCTGTTCCTTTGCGATTGCCATAAGGGTATGTGCAACCTTTTGTCTTCTTAGTTTTTCATGAACCCAAAGTTCTGTGACCATTAACCGATTACTCCATTCTTCTGGACAGGTTTCAATACAGGCTAATAGTTCCTCTTTTTCACCATCCTTTTCAACAATCCCCCACGCAAAAGCCTTTTCCCAATGAGGTTGGTATAATCTGTCTGGAAAATCATATTCCTCTGGACTATGTGTTACAGGTTCATCAAACTTACATTTACGCATCTCTATTTTGTATGTGTCCTTTTCTTTTTTCATATTTATATCATAATATTCTTCTGTTGTATAACGCATTGGTATCTTCGTTCCTTGCCATTTTTCTTTTGGCAGCTCAATGATTGTATAACCTTTAAACTCCATCTACTTTAACCTCCGTTTATCTTTCTGTATGCAAGTGGGGTTTTGTTATATTTTTTTTGAAATACTCTGGTGAAATAAGATTGATTGTGAAAACCACAACCTTGTGCAATATCAATTACTTTAAATTTGGTCTGTGATAATTGTTTTGCTGCCAGCTCGAGACGATAATTAGTCAAATAGGCATTAAAACTCATTCCTGTAAATTCCTTAAATAACTTCATAAAGTGACTTTCTGAAAAACCACATTGTTCTGCGACTTTTTTAATAGTGATTTCATGGTCATAACAATTTTGAACATAGTAAAGTGCATCTTTCAGTCTGCTATAAGATAACTGTAAAGAACGATTGTCATTCGTTACTACAATACTACATTGATTCATGTAGTAAAGAAGAAGAAACAGATTAGACTTAATGATTAATTCATAGGAGGAGTAACTTTCCTTACGATGTTCTAACATCGACAAAATATAAGGTGTTATAGTTCGATTAAAATAAGAATTTGCCTGATGAAAACAATTCATGGTTTTTTCTCCATTCAAAAATGGAATAACATATTTCGTATAACACATATCATCTTCAGACCACTTAAAAAGAGATGGATGGAACATAATATTAAAATATTCTCCACCTTTTAGACTTCCCTGTTCAATAGAATGTACAGCATTAGGAAGAATTACTGCCAAATCATTAGCACAAAGTGTATATTCCTGTCCCCATATCGTAACTTGTATCTGTCCTTTGACACAATAAATCAGCTCAAAATCTTCATGCCAGTGTAGTGGAAAAGAAGAAATCCATTTAGGAATATTACCATGATAGACAGTATAGGGAAAATTTATGATCCCATGTATTTTTGTTTCGTGTAAAGGTATGCAGTCCATAAAATTTCTCCAAATATAATATTAAAATAGGATTGTGTTAAAAAATTACGATTATATTGCAAGAATTATAGCATGTATAAGAGTATAATACAATTAATTTTGTTATAGCAACCAAATCTTTTAAATAATAAGTTAGAAATGAGGAAAAAGAATGGAATATGCAGCAATTAGACATTTTGCAGACAAAAGATATTGTTATGCAGTAGAAAATGGACACTTTTTGATTAGACTTGAGGTGAAAAAGGGAGATGCTATAAAGATAATTCTTCATATACAGGACAAATATTTACCAGTCAAATTGATAGATACAAGACAGAAACACATAATGAAACTCACTTATTCGGATCATTATATAGATTATTATGAAACTATAATAGAAATTGATATGGTTTGTCTTCGATATTTTTTTGAAATAGAAGATACATCAGGAAAAATTATATATTATGGAAATCATAACTTTTATGATGAATGTATTACAGATATTGAAAAAATGTATGACTGTCCGCAGACTCTTAGAGAGGAAGAACGATTTGAACTACCCAAATGGGCAAAAAATAAAGTTATATATCAGATCTTTCCATCCCGTTTTGCCTCGGATAAGAAAATAGATGAAACGATCTGGTATCAGACACCGATTGATCAAAATGCGGATCTGAAAGGCTCTTTTAGAGGAATCATCAATCACCTAAATTATATAAAGGAATTGGGTATAGATATTATCTATATGACGCCCATTTTTAGTTCTAATTCCAGCCATAAATATAATATTGATGACTATTATAAGATTGATCCGTCTTTTGGAAGTAAAGAGGATTTAAAAGAACTGGTAGACAAAGCACATAAATTGGGGATGTTTATTATTTTAGATGGTGTATTTAACCATACATCAATGGACTTTTTTGCCTTTCAGGATATAAGGGAAAAAAAAGAGCAATCCCAATATTTAAATTGGTACTATATTAAGAATTTTCCTCTTATCATGGAGCGAGGAAAAAGACCTAACTACAAGACTTTTAGTTATGCCTATCCTATGCCAAAACTAAATCTGCAAAATGAAGAAACAGCCGATTTTATAATGGATGTAGCTTCTTATTGGATAAAGGAATGTAATATTGATGGATGGCGTTTGGATGTAGCAGATGAGATCAGTCATACCTTTTGGAAAAGATTTCGAAGAGAAATGAAAGCGATAAAGAAAGATATTCTGCTAATCGGAGAAATTTGGCATTTTGCTGGTGATTTTTTAGAAGGTGATGAATGGGATAGTGTAATGAATTATCAATTTTATCATTCAGTATTAGATTTGATTTCATCAGAAACACTATGTCCATCTACTTTTATGGAAAATCTTAACTTTGTAAAGGGCAACTTAAACCGTTGCTTAGAAGGATATCTTTGGAATTTTATCGATACTCATGACACAGCACGATTTATACACAGTGTTCATAATGATATAAAAAAACAAATGTTAGCGGCATCACTACAACTTCTCCTTCCCGGTATGCCAATGATATATTATGGTGATGAGGTATTATTAAAAGGGGGGTCTGATCCAGATTGCAGACGAGGTATGCTTTGGGATAAAAACAGACAAAACAAAGAAGTATTCCACTATTATCAGACACTTATCCAAATTAGACATGAATATCCTGTACTGACAGAAGGTACTATTACAGAACAATACACAGACGATAAGAAAGGACTTATTTATATCAGTAGACATCTAAACATTCAAAATATTATACTGATTTTTCATACACAAAAAGGAACTGTGAACCTGCCACAGCTCAAAGGAATGAGAAATCTTATTCATAATCAAATCTTTTCAGGAAATTTAGAAGACTATGAAACAGTGGTACTTGTGAAATAATAAATCGAAATATAGAGGTTAAGAGAAAGGATTTTATTTATGAAATCATTTATAAAATTATATATACCTATTGCTCTTGAAACATTATGTTATATGCTGGCAGGAATGGTAGACACTATAATGCTTTCTACTGTAGGAGATAATGCGGTTGGAGCAGTAGGTACAGTCAATACTTATATTAATGTTTTTATTATTATGTTTCATATAATATCATCAGGAATGATAGCTGTAATGACACAATATATTGGGGCAAAGAAAATTGGAGTTGCCTATCAGGCAAGACAGCTAGGAGCTGTTTTTAATGCTCTACTTGGTATTTTTCTTTCTGTTTTTTTGTTTAGTTTTTCAGAAAATATACTTGAAATTGTAGGAGTAGCACCTCTTCTTATGGATTATGCAAAGACATATCTTAAAATCGTAGGTGGATTCTGTTTTTTGAATGCTTTAATTCCTATTTTCTCTAGCTATTTAAGAGCCTTTGGCTATGCTAAACAACCTCTTATTGCTACTTTGTTGGCAAACATAGTAAATCTACTTTTGAATGTAGTTTTTTTATTTGTATTTCATACTGGTGTAGCAGGAGTTGCCATTGCTACAGTTATATCAAGAGTTCTAAATCTTATCATTGTTATTGTCATTTCAACATTTTTAATTAGAGCAAAAGAAGATAAGCAAAGACTTAAAAACAGAACCGTATTTGCTCAGATCATAAAAGTAGGTTTTCCTTCTGCTCTAGAAACTGCACTTTATAACATAGCAATGACTTTAACGATTCGGTTTTTAAATCAGATGGATGAATCTGGATTTCATGTAACCGCAAGATCCTATGCTGCCCAAATTTCAAATTTCTCCTATTGTATTGGTGCAGCATTAGCCCAAACAAATGCTATTATGACAGGTTGGAGGATTGGTACACGAGATTACGAAGCCTGTGATAAAGGAACTAAAAAAGTGGCGTGTATTGGAATCTGTGTGGCAGCAGGACTACAAGCTTTCTTTGCCTTTAATTCCAATTATATCATAAGAATATTTACAAATGATACAGAAATGATAGCTTTAGTAAAAACACTTCTGATCATTGATATTGCTCTTGAGGTGGGACGTGTGACAAACTTAGTATTTGGACAGGCACTAAAAACCAGTGGAGATGCTCTTTTTACTACCATTATCGGAGTGATATTTATGTATATTTGTATGGTGGGTGGTACATGGTTTTTTGGAATTCATCTAAATTTTTTGGTAATAGGTGCTTATATAGGACTTGCTAGTGATGAATGTATACGTGCTTTTTTTATGTTCTTACGCTGGCAGTCAGGAAAATGGAGGATGAAAGGTTTTATATAGTGATATAGTTTGTTGCTGTTGCAAATTAATTAAACTTAGAGTTTTTTCTATAAAAATAAATTATCATACCTATCAAAAATATTGTAATTCCTGCATAGAATGAACTGTACACTGTCATTTTAGGGAACTTCCAATATTTTAAAACGTATGTTACAAACGCATTAGGTAAATTAACAAAAAAGGAAACAATTAAATTGTTACCCGATAATTTAAATGCAGCTGCAAATCCAATACCTACTGCAAATAATAATAATAAATCATTTACTGTTCTAAAACCGGGATAGCCTAAATGATAAAGTGAAAATAAAAATCCTGAAGTTAGTATTGCTAGAATACTTCCAAAATACTTTTCTAAACGAATCTGTATAAACCCACGAAACAAAAATTCTTCGAAAAAAGTAGTCATAACAAGGGGCAAAAGTGCTTTTGGAAGTACTTTCCATACTATATATTCCTTTGCTATTATTTTAGGAATGATTTGTCCTCCAATAGAAAATATAATAAAAGCTACCAAAATAATCATTTGATAACTGCCAATCTTTTTTATACCAACAGTATCAAGGTTTTGTTTTTCTCTATATAAAAAAAACAAAGGCAATCCTAAACTTATAGTGATTCCATAGATAAAATTATAAAATACATAAAATTTAAAATCCTCAAATATACATGCAGTAGCTATACATATTATAATCAATATCTCAGATATACAACAAAATAATAAAAATTTTTTTCTGTTCATCTTTTCCCCTCACAAGCTAATAATAGTCTTTTTGTTCCTGTTATTTCAGCATTTACAATATCTATCATACGTTTCAAATTTGCCACATGAAAAACAGATACTTCTTGTTCCCATAACGTACTATCCTGTTTCTTAATTCCATCAAGATAGGATTGTAGGATATTTAATCTTTTTTCTAGTAATCTTTTCTTTTCTTCTGTTTCTAAAATATCCATATAAAAAGCAGCTATAGTGAAAATATTAGTATCATAATTAAATTGTAAAATAGATCTTTTAATACTTTTCTTTAATTCCTCTTTTCCTTCCTCTGTTAGAGAATAAATCGTTCTATCTGGCATATTTCCTACTTTTTCTATTACCCCCTTAATCAACCCCTTTTTCTCAAGATTCTTTAAAGTCATATAAACCGTTGAATCTGCAATATTAAACCACCACTTAATGTTCAAATAATTCAACAATTTTGTTATTTCATATCCATTAAGGGGTTTTTCATAAATAATACCCAAAAGTAACATAGCTGGTTTTGATAACATTTCTTTTTCTCCTTGTCTATTATAATAGTACTTTATATATATAGTACTATTTAATAATAGCATATATCAAAGAAAAAAGAAAGCTTTATTTTAGGAAAGTCTTTTGTTTGAAAATTTGTGCATTTGTGGTAAAATAATACCATTGAAGAATTTTACAAAGTTGTTTAGAGCAAAAAAATGCTAATTTATAAAATTGGAGGTTTTTTATGCGCAATGAGCAAAAAATGTATGGACTATTTATGGATATTGCAAAAACAGACGATAGGATTTTGGCAGTATATATGAATGGTTCGAGGACAAATCCGAATGTTCCTAAAGATATTTTTCAGGACTATGATATTGTGTATGTGGTGTGGGAAACAAAGACATTTATTGAGGACAAAGACTGGATTCACAAGTTTGGTAAAATTCTGTATATGCAGTATCCCGATGAAAATCCTGATTATCCAAGTGACAAAGAAAATAACTACGGCTGGCTGATGCAGTTTGAAGATGGTGTCCGAATTGACCTTAGAGTACAGACAATCCGATTTGCCCAAGAGCATATTCATGATGACAAGCTTTGTCGGATTCTGTTGGATAAGGAAAATATTCTGCCAGTAATGCCAAAATCAACAGATGAGGATTATCGTGTAAAAAAGCCTACCGAAACGCAGTTTCAGGCATGTGCTAATGAGTTCTGGTGGTGTAGCAACAATATAGCAAAGGGATTGTGGCGGGAGGAGATACTCTATGTACAGGATATGACCAACTTTGTTGTTCGCAAGCAGTTAGAAAAGATGCTTTCGTGGAAAGTTGGTATTGAAACGAATTTTCAGGTCAGTGTCGGAAAGTCTGCAAAGTATTTATATAGGTGGCTGAAATTGGAAGAGTATCAAGGATACCTGAATACTTATTTTAGTGGAAATGTTGAGGAAGCTTGGACGGCGGTGCTACATATGTGTGATTTATTTGAGCAAACAGCAGAATATGTAGGGAGCAATCTAGGATATACATATAATACAGCGGAAGGAAAAGCAGCTAGGGGATTTCTTGAGCGTGTACGGAAATTGCCAAAAGACGCAAAGACTATTTAAGATTTATAAGAATAAACACCCCCTTACAATGGTGTGTTTATTCTTGTCTAAATTATTTTAATTTATAAAGTACTATCTTAGGAATATAGTTTATATATTTTTTCAAGTCATTACTATCAAAAGGTTTTCCATGTGCGGGATAAATAATATTAGCTTTTTCATCAATCAAAGTATTCCATGAATTATAAAAGGTATTTTTATCTTCTATCCATATCGTAATCCTTTTAGAACTTGGTATACCATTCATGGCAGCATCTCCGCAAAAAATAATATTTTCTATTTTTAGTGAAATGGAATCGGATGTATGTCCTGGTGTAAATAATATTTTTCCATGTAATCGTTTTTCTAAATTAGATATGTTATTAGGTGATATTTCAATAAATCTATCGAAATACTGTTCTTCAATTACAGGAAATAGATGTTTTCCTTTCCCTACTAGATTCATAAACTTACAAAAAGCTAATGCAGTTAAACTGCTGCATCCACCGACAAATGAGTTCTGTCCTTTCAAAAGTATAGGCATAGCTTTAGCACTTATAATAACTTTTATATTTGGATATTTCGATAGTAATTCATTCAAAAATCCCGCATGGTCGTCATGTGCGTGTGTCAGAAAAACATATCTGATTTCAGATAGTGCAATATCTTGCTTCTTTAAATTCCTCTTTATATTTCTGAGGCTATGTTCATATCCTGTGTCAATCATAATATAACCAGCAGGTGTATGATAAACATATGTGTTCATTACTCTGCTTCCTACATTATATATCTTCATATCTTTCTCCAATTTAACAAAGTACAATTTATATAAAATTCGTGTATTATTTTATTATAGTCTGTTCTATTTATCTTTCTCTAAGTATACATTTTATGAATATATCTCGTATTATTTTTACCCTCTTCATTTTCTTACTTAATTAATAAATTGAATATCCATTATCTTTTATATAATTTTCTAATTTGTATAATTATATATTGCTTTGTTTGAGTTATCAACAATAATTTGTCTAGTAGACTGATTTTGTATCAGAAAACAAATATATAAGATTCTAATTAATACAATCCCTGTTATAATGATCATATACGCTTCGGTAAAAACAAATACTTCGTTCCACTCGTGTTTGTTCTCCTGCGGATACTCCAAATTATGCGTTTTTTTCATCTCTTCACCATTTGATGCAAAAATGTAATTTTCGGCATTTCCCTAAGTTTTGAAACCCATATAAACACTAAACACTGGCTTTATTTATCAAGCGACTTCATTGTCGGGAATACTAAAGAGGATAAAGTATTATCCCCTATTTGTTGTATTTCCTAAACTTATTATTCAGTATCTTGCGAACAAAATTCGTAGTAACTTTGTAGTGAAAACAAGACATTCTGATCCTCATAAGAACTCAATACACCTATTCTGAAATATAGCTATTCTGAACCATCTTAAAGGTGTCTATTGCTATCTTCTAAGTCATGACTAATTAGAGATAATCAAAAGGGGAAAGAAAAAGCACAATCCAGACGGAACTGGCGATACCGTCAAGAAATATTTGTGGAATAGCAAAAAATCTGCTATAATATATTGATAGAACGCAATATGCGAAAGGAAGATTTGTGGCTTGTCGCTGGTCTTACTACTAATATAATTGTGAACATGGAAAAAGAAAAATATATCAGCATAGAAATGTTGACAAAAATTTGTGAGACTTTGGATTGTGACATTTCAGATGTGATACAGTTGGAACGTGAAGAAAAATGTACTGATTCAACAGGTAATAACTGAATTTGTGACACTCAACTAAGCGTTTAGTATTGAATCAACGCTTAGTATGTTCTAATTAGATTCTCTTTTTGATATACTCTGGTCAAATATAACAAAGGAGATTTATTGTATGGATCAGAAAAGAATAGGTGCATTTATTGCACGGTGCAGAAAAGAAAAAAATCTGACACAAATGCAGCTTGCCGAACTATTAGAGATTACCAATCAGGCAGTTTCTAAATGGGAAAACGGAAGAGGAATGCCGGATGTG
>CAJUGJ010000032.1 GCA_910586015.1 uncultured Lachnospiraceae bacterium | reverse complement strand
GTTGTGAAAATTGAAGGCAGAGGAAGGGGTACTAAGTATGTGATAAAGTAATCAAGCCGTGTCAACTTTGATGACGCGAAAGAAGAGATGCATCGGAGTGAACTCTTAAATACCCCATTGGTAAAGCTGCTTTCTTTACCAACGTATTTGCCAATTTTACAGGGATAAATATGAGAAAGTATGAAACGATTTGAGAAAATACTCTGGAAACACAGAACTTAGGAACAGTCCAAAAAACCTGTAAAATCAAGCATTTGAGAAGAAATATAGAACATATAAGGAGTTATGGAAAAATGATAAAAATCTTATTTATATGCCACGGTAATATCTGTCGTTCGCCAATGGCAGAATTTGTTATGAAAGATATTATTCAAAAAGAAGGCAAATCAACAGAATATTATGTAGCTTCGGCTGCTACCAGCTTTGAGGAAATCGGAAATCCAGTTCATTCAGGTACTAGAAATAAACTGCGTCAAGTAGGCATATCCACAGAAGGCAAGTATGCGGTTCATTTAGAAAAAACGGATTATGAAAAGTATGATTTTCTAATTGGGATGGATAGTTGGAATATCAAAAATATCATGAAAATTATAGGAAAAGATCCTGATAGAAAAGTATACAAATTACTAGATTTTACCGAACATCCTACAGATATTGACGATCCATGGTATACACATGATTTTGATACTACTTATAAAGAAGTATTAGAAGGCTGTCAGGCATTATGGAAACATATCAACAGATAGAAAAAAGTTATAAAACACATTTTTGTATAGAAGGAGCTGTTATATTTAATCCTATATTTAATTTTTAATAGCTCCTTCTACTTTGAGATTTTTAATGAAAAAATATTTCTACATATAATGATATTTATTTCTTTTTGCAAAAAGAAAGATAAGGGATATAAGAAAAGCGAATACTTCTGCAACAGTAATTGCCCACCAGATTCCATCGAGATCTAAAATCATCGGTAAAATTAAAACAGAAAGCATCTGAAAGACAAGGGTACGTAGAAAAGAAATAATTGCAGAAACTCCGCCATTATTTAGTGCTGTAAAGAAGGAAGAGGTAAAAATATTCATACCCGCTAAAATAAACGCGAATGCAAATATTTTAAATGCGTGTGTTGTCATTTCAAAAAGTTCTACATCATATCCAACGAAAATTTTAGCTAGAGGGAAGGCTAGAATTCTTGCAAGTATCATCATAATAATTCCACCAGATCCCATCAAAACAATACTCTTACGCAACATATTTTTTAATTCACTATAATTTTGTGCGCCATAGTGATATCCCACGATAGGAGCAGTTCCAATAGTATATCCAATAAAAATTGCTATAAAAATAAATTGAATATACATCAAAACACCATAGGCAGCAACACCGTTTTCACCTGCAAATTTTAGAAGCTGGAAGTTATAGAGCATACTGACAAGTGAACCTGATATATTTGTCATAAGTTCTGACGAGCCATTTGTACAGGCTTTTAACAATATGTTTCCTTCAAATTTTGTTTTTTTAAGCTGTAAAAGACTGTTGTTAGGACGCAGAAAATAAATAAGTGGAAAAATACCGCCTATACACTGACTGATACCTGTTGCAAGTGCAGCCCCTGCAACTCCCCACTTGAAAACAGCAATAAATAAAGCATCCAATGTCATATTTGTAATACCTGCTGCTACCGTAGTCAAAAGTCCGAGCTTAGGTTTTTCAGCAGTTGCCAGAAAGGTTTGAAATACATTTTGTAACATAAAAGTAGTATTAAATAAAAATACCAATCTACTATAGATAACGCAATCTTCTATCATCGCGGGTGTCGCTCCAAGTAAATAGGAGATAGGACGTATAAAAATAATTCCAATAATAGAAAGAACAATACCACAGAGTATAGTGAGATTTATCATCATAGTAAAATAACGATTTGCCTTATCTTTTTTACCTTCCCCAATCGTTTTGGAAACTAAAGCACTGCCTCCTGCACCAATCATAAATCCAACTCCACCAAGTATCATAATAAAAGGCATAACCAGATTAATAGCAGCAAATGGCACTTTACCAACATAGTTTGATACAAATAATCCATCAACCACGCCATAAATTGAAGTAAATACCATCATGATAATCGGTGATAAACAAAAATGTAATAACTTTTTATAAGTAAAGTGATCCGATAATTGTATGGTCATATGAAATGTCTCCTAATCTTCACTTAATTCTGATATATGATTTTTAAAGAGGTCTGTATATTTACGAAATAATCCAATAAACGTTTTCTGCTCCTCTTCTGTTAACTCTGCAAGGGCTTTTTGCTCAACAATAATAACTTTATCAACTGTTTTCTCTGCAAGTTGTTTACCTTTTAAAGTTAAAACTACCTGTTTGCTACGGCGATCGTTCATTTCTTTCAACTCAATATAGCCATCATTTTGTAGTTTTTTTAAAGCAGAATTAATTGTTTGTTTTGGTTGATAAATGGCTGAACAAATCTCACTTTGTGTTAGTATCTCACTATCTTCCCGAAGAATATATAATATCCAAAAAGTACAATCAGACAGATCAAGTGTCTTGGCAATTTTGCGATAGAGTTCATCTGTTTCTTTAATAATGCTGTTATACTCGGAAAGTCTTTTCTTTGCAGTTTCTTTTAGCATAACAAAATACCTCCTGTCCAAATTATCCGAAATCGGACTATTATACTATAATCTGATTTCGGACTTTTGTCAATAGTATTCTATAAAATTAATTTTAAGAACGTCTGATCTAAAAAGCAGATATCCAAAAATTCTCCTAATTGTTTTGGGTATCTGCTTTTTAGTTTTAGATATAACGTTATTGAAATTTTTTTTTAAATTTCTTTACTATAAGGGATAGAAAAATAAATAATATACCCGTTATGAGAAGCCATACTTTGGGTTTGAAATCAGGAATACACATAGAAAATAAATAGTAATTACCAAGCTTACTGCCTGCACCATAATTTAACATATAATAAACTAAGGGTATCATATATGCTATTATAGTATTTTCAGTCAATGCAGCGGTTATCATACCAAGTGAACCAAGAAATATAGCATTTGCTACTGTTCCAATGAATAATAAAAACGTTATATCACATTTTTGTATACTCATATAAACAACAAATGAACCAATAAAGATGATGGAAAGAAACACTGCATAAATAGTTCTTATGAAATAAATTAAGTTTGTACTTATATATTTAGAAGATACTAAATCTCCTATTTCATTATTTTGCTCTGGCTGAAAAATTGGTGTAAGGAATATAATTCCAATCAAAGAAACAAACATTTCTAATGGGATTGCTGAATCCGTTCTATTCAAATTGGCAATTCCAAAAATAATAGGTGTAATAATAATAATACATATAGATATTACAATAGATAGAGCTGCATTATGTTTAAGATTGATTTTTACGACTTGTAATACTGGTAAATACTTCTTTGATTTTATTGTTCGCATTTCGTTTACCCTTTCTTTTTGCCTCATAAATGATAATTGTTACAATAACAAATAATATTGATAAACCTACAAAAAGTAGACGATTAACAAGCAGATTTGGGAAATTATCTACAAAATCCTGTATTCTAAAATAAGAATGTATATCTGCATTATGTCTTGGAACTAAACGAAACAAGGAATAAGATGCGGTTACAGATTTTATTCCCATATTGATATCTAAAAACCACCATAGTCCACTTACTACAATAGCTATTGGAGTATTTGTGAGCTCTGTTAGGCACATACCAATAGCTATTATAATCATTGCCGATGGCATAATCCAACCAAAATCATATTTTAGTGGTGCTAAATAGTCTAATTCCATTCCTCTATACATGCTCCATACAGTTATATTAGAGATATAGGAAAGAATAATAACAGGTAACATAACAGCGGTTATAGTTGCCAAGAAACGCAAAAAAATAATCTTTACACTAGATACCTTTTTTATATAGATAAGTTCTGACATTTTTGCTCGTTTATCTTTTATACTCATAATCACTGCAAGAAAAACAGGAAGCATAGAAAGAGCCATAGCAACAGTATAATCACTAAAAAGTCGTGCATACCCTCCTGTTATTTTATCATGACTTTTTATAAGTTCATATCTTTGAACTGCTTCTTCATAAGTAAGAGGAACGACTCCATAACTAGTTAAAGACTCTGACGCATAGGATGAACCACCCCCCAAAATATCGTCAACCTTTTGCATAAGATGTTTAAACTCAGAATAAGATATATCATCTCTAACAGTTAAATTTATTTGTTTATCTTTCTCATTTTTTTCTTCTAAATTGTTCTCTGTTGATATAATGAAAGCACCATTACCGTCTGGTTGAATATCTGCATTTCCTCTTATATCAAGTGTCATATCTCCATTATTATGAAAAGAGTTCGTATATATTTGATCTACATCTACGCCTGTAATAGCAGATATTATTTTAGCAATTTCCATCTGTTTATTATCATTTAGTTTCACATTTTTTATGAATCCGATAGGATATGTCTTATAATTATTTTTCTGAAATTCAGCATAAAGTGATTCTAATGCAGTGGGCATAATAATTTCTGGTATTTCTTCATTTTTTGTTCCATAGTTTCCATTAGGTTCAGGTTCTATTATTTTTGAGTCACTAAAATCTAATACGTCTTGTGACCTCAATAAGAAAACAAGTATAACTACAAAAAGAAAATAAGGAACTCCGAAAATAATCTGTTTTAATTCCTTCCAAAATAGCATTAGTTTTCACCTCCCATTTCTTCTATAGATAGAGGCAGTAATTGAGTTCCATTTTCTTTTAAATAGAGCATATAAGCATCTTCTATATTTGGTTCACACACATTCATACCAGAAACTTCATTTTCTGATATAAAACGGATATATACATTTTTGCCCTGTGTGTGCATACTTGTAATGAATAATTCGTTTTTTAATTTTGGAAGTTCCTGTCTACTTACTATTTTGGTGAATACTTTGCCATCGGCTGCTGCTAATAAATTGTTTACTGTACCATGATACAAAACCTTTCCATCGTTTAAAATCGCAATATTTTCACAAGTGGCTTCTATATCTCCAACAATATGTGTGGATAGAATTACAATCCGATCTTCTGCTATCTCTGATAATAAATTACGAAATCGAATTCGTTCTTCTGGATCAAGTCCTGCTGTCGGTTCATCGACAATCAACACTTTGGGATTATTTAGTAATGCCTGTGCAATTCCAAGTCTACGTTTCATTCCACCTGATAGAGCTTTTACTTTTTTATTTTTGTGTTCCATTAAGTTTACTTTCCTTAAAAGTATTTCAATACGTTCTTTTCTCTCCTGCTTTTTTAAACCTGCAAGAATTGCAAGATAGTCCATTGTTTCCAATATGTTCATAGATGGATACATAGAAAACTCTTGTGGCAGATAGCCGATAATCTCTCGAATTTCTTTTTCATTCTCAATAGGAATACCATATATAGTGATTGAACCATCTTTTTTTTGAAGCAGTGTTGCGAGCGTTTTCATCAGTGTTGTTTTGCCTGCACCATTTCTGCCTAACAAACCAAACATTCCTTGTTCGATGGAAAGATTGATGTTAAATAATACCTGTTTCCTACCATAAAATTTATTCAGATTTTTAATTTCGATAGAATGATTCAATTTTAAGACTCCTTTCAAACTTTTGATAAGTATAGAATAACGGATATTTTTCAACTTTTTATCTACATAATAAAAAAACTTCTTGTCGTTTCTAACAAGAAGTTTTTTACTATTATAAAAGTCGATCATGACCGGAATGTCGCGGTTACAAAAGCACCATTCTTATTTTCCAATTTTAAATTACCACCATGTTTTTCACAGAGTATTTTACAGATATTTAATCCCATTCCAAAGTGTTTGTTATCTGTTTCCTGAGAAGATTTATAAAATGGTTTTGTCGCATCTATAAGGTCTTTTGGTGAAAATCCCTTACCATCATCAGATACAATAATACAAAAATAATTTTCTTGGATATAGGCAGACACAGTGATAGTATCATGTACATATCGAATGGCGTTTGCCAATAGATTCTCATATACCCGCATAATTATAGATTCATCTAATTCCATTTTTATAGTGTTTATAGGTTTCTCTTTAAATAAAAACTTTTTTGTCAAACAGACAGAAGCTCCTATGGAATTCATTTGTTTTACAATATTTCCTATTTCAACAGCTTTCTTTTGAATTTCTATATTCTCTAAGTGCTGTAAATCATTCATTGTATTTACATAGTTCTCAAGTCTTGCAATATGTCGTTTCATCATCTTAACGATTTCGATTATTTTTTCTTCTGACATTTCGGGAGCATATTTTATAAGCATTTCGCTCTGACCTTTTAGAACAGTAAGAGGCGTTCTTAAATCGTGGGCAAAAGCAACATTCAGACGCCTGCGTTCTTCAATCTGACGCCACATCTCTATGTTATTGTCTCGTAATATACGTCGCATTTTTTCAAAAGATAAACAAAGTTTCCCTAATTCATCTTGTTTATTATAAATAATTTCGAAGTCAAGATTATTATCTGAAATATTATCTGCTGCATTATTTAAGATTTCCAAGGGTTTTTGTAACTTTCTTTTATAAAATAAAATACTTGTAATACCTATACATATAATAAAACTAATTGGATAAACAATACCGCTACAAATACCTAAGATATTATAGATTAATTCATCAAAAAATGTAAAAAGTTCAGTAATATCAGTTGTGTAATAGTGAATATACTGATCATTATTCTTATCATTATAGAAAAGTTTTTTTGTAAACAACTTATTAGATTCATACTCAATCTTATATTTCTCACCTATCTGTCTTTGCTTATATTTACAAAATTCAGAGCATAATAAAGACAAGACAAGAGAAGATAAAATGTAAAACAATATATATAATGCAAAATCTTTTTTTATGGATTGTTTTAAAAAAAATCTTTTTATTTTGCCCATCGGTAGCCAATCCCCCAAACAGTTTCAATATAAGGTCTTATATCTGCGTCTTTAAATTTTATACGAATACGACGAATATGTTCAGCTATAACAGACACTTCTCCTTCACTGTCATAATCCCATACTAATTCATAAATACGTTCTTTACTAAAAACTTGTCCTCTATGTTGTGATAATAACTCTATAATATCAAATTCTTTTTTGGAAAGAGGAATTAAGTTTCCATCATAATAAAGACATCTTTCTGTATAATCAATTGCAAGGTTATGATCAAGACGAACTTTTGATGACTCTCTTTGGCGATATTCCCTTCTTATATGTGCTGAAACTCTTGCCCCAAGTTCGTCTATAGAAAATGGCTTAACAATATAATCATCAGCTCCAATACCAAAACCTTTAATTTTATCAGAATCATCGATTCTGGCAGTTAAAAATAAAATGGGGCAGCAGACAAAATTTCTGATACGTGAACAGACCTCCATGCCGTCTATATCTGGCATATTGATATCGAGCAAAATAATGTCCGGCTGTTTTCCGGCCTTTTCTATTGCCTCTAAACCATTCATAGCAGTCAATACATCATATCCATTGAATTCGAAGTAACTTTTAAGCATAGTAACAATATCTGCCTCATCATCAACAATTAATATTTTATGTTTCATAAAATTCACCTCCAATTAAATCATATAAATGATTTTTCAATTATTTATCAACTTTACATCTTCTTTGTATAGATATGTTGATTTTATTATACTATAAATCGGTTTTAGTTTGTATATAGTATGCGTTTAAATAAAATTCATAATATTGTCGTTTTATTTAACAAAATATTAGCAAGAAATTCGCTTACCAAACTAAGAAATATATGATATAATCAGTCGAATATAGAAAAAGGTGGTTATATTATTAGATAGTAATGCACATTCAGTATTCAGTCTGAATTACCATTTGATACTTGTGGTGAAATACAGAAGAAAAGTGATAGATGATATTATTGCAGACAGAGCAAAGTGAATATTTGATTATATATGCCCTAAATATAATATTACATTGCAGAAATGGAATTATGATAAAGATTATGTACATATTCTTTTCAAGGCACATCCGAATACAGAGATAAGCAAATTTATCAATGCTTATAAAAGTGCAAGTAGCAGATTGTTAAAGAAAGAATATCCTCAGATACGTCAAAAATTGTGGAAAGAATATTTCTGGAGTCAAGTTTCTGCCTGATTTCAACAGGCGGAGCAACCATTAAAGTTATCAGAAAATATATAGAAAGTCAAGAGGAAAAACATTGAAAGCAAACAAATTCAGAATATATTTTGATAATAAACAAAAAATTATGTTTGCAAAAATTTTCGCTTGTGTAAGATTTATTTACAATAAAATGTTATCTGATAAAATCAATTACTATCATGAAACAAAACAGAGACTCAATAATACACCTGCACAATACAAATCGTAATTTGGAGGTGGGATTATGACTATCTATCTTGTCAGACACGGAAAAGATGATGAAACCATTAGAGGCAGATGGAGTAATCACGAACTGATGGCTGTCGGTGTTGAACAGGTTAATAAATTGGCTAAAGAAATAGTCGCTGCGAATATGAATATCGATTATATATATTCCAGCGATTTGCAAAGAACGAAAGAAACATCTGAAATATTATCAAAGTATCTGAAATGTTCGATTGAATATAACGCTGGTTTGCGTGAAACGAATAATGGAGATTTGGCAGGAATGAAACACGAGTTGGCAAATGAAAAGTATCCAGGTTTATACTGGTCATCGCTTGCTTATGATGAGTGTTACCCTAATGGTGAAAGCCCCAAAATGTTTTATAATCGTGTTAAGACAACCTGGTTAGAATTAAAAAATAGAATACTGAAACAACCATTGAAAAGCTCAATGATTGTAACACATCAGGGCGTAATAGAAGTCATTTTATGCGTTGAGAACAGTATCGCTTTTTCAAACAAAACCAAACATTTTTCTGTGCCGAATGCACAATTAATACCGATTGAGGTCAAGTAAATTCCTGTTTGCAGATGAATTTCTTGAACTTTCTTTATTTTTCAAGGATTTTCTAGCATCATACAGTGAATTGCTATGTATTTTCCCTTGCTTTTGCCCTTATGGGCTATTTACAAGGGCAGATTTCAATGATATTACAATCAAAAAATGTAAAATAGGTTGTTTTCTAGCTATTATTTGTATATAATATAGGTGGAAGTGAGGTGCATATAAAATGACAATAGATACAAACACAATGATTTCAATTACAGAGGCAAATCAAAATTTTTCAAAAGTAGCTAAAGTAGTTGACGAACATGGAACGGCGGTTATTCTGAAAAATAATGTACCCAGATATTTGGTCATTGATTTCAGTAAAGCGGAAAAAGAAAAAGTTGCCAGTAATGAAGATGTATTTGCAATATCTGAACGGTTAATAAAACAGAATACGGAAGCATATGAGGTTCTTGCAAAATGATTATTTTAAGCAAAGAGCAGGTGCTAAAACTTCATGCAAGTTTAATAAAAGCCAAAATCAATATCAGAAATGAAAGTATGCGACTATAAACACATAGCCAATACATACAAAACCGTAGGACACGGGGTTAGCTCGATACTGTATTCATTGGAATACTTGAACGAAAAGCCGCCTCTATGCGTAGCATAGGCGGTGGGAGTATGTCACTCACTGTTTATAAAATGATAAAATTTGCCGATATAAAAAATAACATTTGATTTTGTGTCAATGTAAAGTCTTGAACTGTGAAAAGCTTTGTAAATACTGACTTTTTCAGAGATTATGGTAAGATCTATAAATCATATAAATCGACAAATTCAAATTTGACGTGGAGGTGATTGTTTTGAACAGGACTATTATTTTTGATTTATATGATACAGTATTGAAAGACATATCATTCGATTTTAATAATGGCATTACTTATTTATATAATGTCTTTTTCGAATAAACATGTTCGTTGAAAGAATTTAGAGATTATGCAGAAACCTTTCTCCCATTATATGAAAAAAGAAAAGTCGACTATTCAGAGGTATGTTTAATTAGAGATGAAATCCCGTTATTCTTTGAGAAGTTTGAAGTTGCAAAACCTGAAACATTTGAAGAACTTGATTATGAGATCATGAATAAAATGCAAAAAGTGACTTTATTAGAAGATGTTAGATATACGCTAAATGAGCTTCAAAAACAAGGTATCGAGATGTATATCCTTTCAAATAGTATTTTTACGGGTAAATCAGCTAGACAGTTGTTGCGTGATTTTGGAATCCTACATTATTTTAATCAAATTTTTTCTAGTGCAGACTATAATGTCAGAAAACCAAGTGAGCAATTTTATCAGATAGCAATAAATGAAATATTATCGGATAATCATGAAGTTAAGAAAGAGGACATTCTGTATGTTGGAAATGATTATATAATGGATGTAATGGGAGCAACTTCTATGGGATTAAGTGCAGTTTGGTATAATGTAAATCATCTTCTAAATCAGAATAAGATTAACATTATGGAGATTGATGATTTTAAACAACTTATAGAAATAGCGCAAAGATAAAATTCCATAAGGGTTTGGGATTATTCCAACAGGCAAAAAAGCGGCACATTTTTACGGAAAGGTACCCTTTTCCGATACTTGTTTTATTTTATGCCACTTTTTAAAGGAATAGCCAGAGAAAGAATAAGATTGCCATATATTAATTCAGATAGTAATGAGAGAAATAGACAAAGGAAAAACAGTAGAAAAAATTGCACAGAGAAATCAGATTAGATCAGTTAATTTTTATCAAATAAGAAATGTGGAGAGAAAAGAATATGATAAAAGTAATGGGTAACAATTATTATACTTTTACTGAGGGTATAGAAATTCAAAAGGAAACGAAAGAAGGATTTGCTGCTGCATTTTCTGAATTGGTACAAAAACAAAGACAGGAGTATGCAGAAAAAATAAAAAATGGGACAACAGAACCAAGTTATCAAATTGGGGCAGGATCGTATACAAAAAAAGAATGGGATAAATTATTAGAAAGTTTTGATAAAGCAGAAGAAGCTTTCCGTAAGGAATTGGAGGAAGAAAAAGCAAAAGAGGAGCAAAAAAAGAATACGAAAGATTCCATTTCAGATAATGTCAGTACAAATTTACTTTGTTCAGATTATATTTCCTGTACTTGTACATCAGAATCTAGTAAAACAGAAGATCTATATATAATTGCTTATGATTCACAGGGAATTCGCTGTGTAGGACAAAAAGGATGTGTATGGGAGATTAAATTTAACAGTGAACTCCAATACTCTAAAGTCAAAGGATTGATTGATAGTCTAGATTCTAAGGAAAACTTTGAGTTTATTTCTGAAGAAAAATTTTGGAAAGAGTTCCTTGAAAAATAATTTCAGAGGCTGTTAATCAGCCTCTGAAATTATTTTTGCCTCTTTAAAATCGTAAAACATCCAAATCCAAGCAGATAAATCATAGAGATTAAAAATAAAATAATATAACGCTTTTTATTTTTAGAAACATAGCTTTCTGCTGTATATATGGAATTTACAGTGATATATTTTTTTTCCTCTGGAATAGAAAGTACTCTACGTTTCACAGATTTCCCCTCTGCAACGGTTTCTTCCCCAATACTTTTTGAAAGAACTTCTACACTCCATTGATACCCTCCTATTTTAGAGGTGCGATAAAATACTTTGTAAACCGTTTTGGTCGGATTTGTACGACGATATTTGCTGCTTCCACTTGTATTTTTTACCTGAATAGGATAAACAGCATAAGGTTTAAAAGTATGTATTCCTTTATCTATATACGCATCTGCTGGTAATTCATTGACATAACAAAATATAGATGTTGCTGCTGTAATAAGAGCTAGTACAAAAAGAGAAATTTTGAGTGGTGACCAGAATGATTTTACGTGTGAGGGACTTTTTTTTATAACAAGATCATCTACCTTTCATAATAGTTTCTATTTTAGTATTAAGATTAAAGCTGTACACAGATACATTCATAAATTGCTTTCATAAGCTTATCGCCCTGTCTACATTCTGAAACAATAGAAACAACAGCATCTTTGTCTGGAAATACGATAGATAATTGAGAGTATTTCCCATCAGCTCGAAAAGAATTATATTGTCCTCTCCAAAATAAATATCCATAAGGGGCATCAGCTACCTGTTGTTTTGTACTTTCTGCAATCCATTCTTTCGATAGGAGCTGCTTTCCATTCCAGTTTCCTTGGTTTAAGTAAAATAAACCAAACTTATGAAGTTCTGTTAAAGTTAAAAACAATCCCCCAGATCCAAATGAATTTCCAAACGGGTCAGTTTCCCACATTGGATTTTTAATTCCTAAATGTTTAAATAATCGTGGTGTAAGATAGGAAACTAAATTACATCCAGAACGTCTTTGCACAAGTACTCCAGCTAAATATGGGCCAACATTATTATATACAAAATGTGTTCCGGGTTCATATACAAATGGAATTTGAAGTGAGAGCTTTACCCAGTCATCTTCTTCATAAAAAGGACGCTGTTCACCCATAAGATTAGCATTCTCTTGTCCTAAACACATCGTTAATAAATCTCTTACCGTTGCCTTTTTTAAATTATCGCTGATTTTTTCTGGAAGATCTTCATAAAAAGCATCTACAAGCTTTTCATTTAAGGAAAGTAATCCTTCTTGCAGTGCAAATCCCACAGCGGCGGAAGTAAAACTTTTTGTAACAGAATAGACATTTCTTCTACATTCTTTTTCTAAATACCATTCTGCAATAAGTTCTTCTTTTTGTGTGACTAAAACTCCAAGAACACCTAGGGGCTGTACAATTTCTACAAACTTTGTAATATCCATAATAGTCCTCCCTTTTATAACATTTGAATATTATTTTATTTATTTAAGTTTAACATAAGTTCAATACAAAAACAATTTTAAAAAATTTAGAGTTTTAATATATAAATATACTTTTCCTAAATGAATATTTACTAAAATAATCTTTTTTACAAAAACTTTTATATTAGTATAATAAAAATATTGTACCATACTGATCTGTTTAAAACAATTTAATTCATATTTTTCATTAAGAACACTTCATAATATCAAGTAAACTTTTTTAATCAGTCGCTGATTTCTTTTGTATACAATTTCTATATAAATTCAATACGACCTATTATTTTTCATTTATTATACAATATAATATAGAAACATATTTAAAAATATTTTTATAAAACGTATATATTGCATTTAATACAAAATATTGATATATTATAAATAATATGGTAATATAAACACATATTATACTTTAATTAGATAAAGTGGTAAATTTAGATCTTTTTCTATTTATCTGAGGGGGAAAGAAAAAATCTATGAGAATATCAATTCGTTTGTTTAGAAAACCATTATTTACTATAATATGGATAGTAATATTAACTATAACAGTATTATTCTTAAATTTAGGGGTTAATCTTTATTATTCATCAATAAAAACAGATACAGTATTAAGTTCAAAATATACAACGATTGCAGTACCAGTTCCAATGGATAAAATATCTATGCTTGAGAATGGAAAAGAAGGAGTGACAATAGAGAATGCCCAATATCCTACAAAAGAGGAAATTGGGCAGATTTCTTCTATGACTTCGGTTGAATTTTTTGATGTAAGAAGAATAAATGCCGCTTATTCTCCAAGATTTACTCCTGTAATTTCTATTCAGACAGAAGGTGCATACAAAAGTTATTATGATAGTCCATATAATAGTGTTCTTATGTCTGTAACTCTTTTAGAAAACCACTTTGGAAAAGAGCTTAATTTTGGATTTTACGAAATAGAAGGACAAGCACAGATAGAGGAAATATTTTCAATTCATGATGGGTATGAAAGAAAGAGTGATAAGATCAAAATAAACTGGTTTTCTCCAGAAAAACAAGAACTTTTAGAAGTTGGAAAAACGTATCTAGTTTATGGAAATTATATTGCTTATGATTTATATCCTCCTATAGAGGAGGTATCATCTATAGAAGAGATATTGCCAGTGGTTCAGATTTCCGATCATTTTAGTATGATAACAGAATTTCATGAGGACGGCACAAAAACATACCAAATAGGAAAACAAAATGAAACACCGACTATAGCAAGATTAGACTGTTCTTTGGAAGAGTTTTTAAAAAGACCAGAAAATAAGTTGTGGAGACAGTATACAGAAGAATTAAAGGTTACGACACATTCACTTCCCCTTATTGGAACAGACTGTTTAGAGAGTATATATTCTTTTGCACAACAGTCCGCAGAAATAGTTCAAGGAAGAAAATTTACAGACGAAGAGTATAAAACAGGGGAAAAAGTCTGTATCATCAGTGAAGCAATTTCAAAAAGCAGTGGGCTTTCTATAGGAGATGAAGTTTTAGTTTCTCAGTATGAGTGTTTACAGCGTTCAGGGGAACAAGAAAATGTGAGCGGAAGTAATCCTCAAATTTTTTCCTATCATAGTGAAAATGGTTTTCTTACACAGGAAGAAAAGTTTACCGTTGTAGGAATTTATCATTTGGAAAATTATTGGAGTGATGAAGCATATGATTTTACTCCAAATACTATTTTTGCTCCCAAAAAGGCATTAGCAGGAGAAAATCGATTAAATTCTATAAGCGAAGGGCTTGGTATATTTGCTTCGATCAAGTTAAAAAATGGTGCAATCAATCAATTTCTTACAGAGTGTATCGGAACAGAATTTGAGGAAAAGTTTATTTGTTTTGACGGGGGATATGAAGCTATTTTTGGAGAAATGCACAACTTACTAAGTTCCTCAAAACAGTTTTTAATTTTATCGATTGTATGCTGGCTGTTGATTTTGGTTTTATTTTTAATCTTATATCAAAACAGAGAGAAAAAAAATTTGGGTATTATGCGATCTTTAGGTGCGTCAAAAAGACAGACTTTTAACTATTTATTTGGAAGTGGAAGTATTGTGGCAGGAATTGCAGTTTCTTTAGGAATGATACCAACAAGATATTTTATTGAAAAGGTAATAGAATCTTTAAGAAAGAACAGTGTTTTACAAAATGAATTTCAAGGAGTTTTTCAGTCAGCAGGATTACAAAATTCGTCTGAACAGATTTTTACGTTATTAAGAGAAGGTAAAATGAGTCCATTCTTGATTTTTTTGTGTGGAATCATTCAATTTGTAGTAATTGCAGTTTTTCTTTTCCTTTCGTCTAAAAAACTGACACAGATAGATCCAAGAAAATTGTTAAGTACGAAAGGAGGAAACAAAGGTTGACCCCATTTCTATTTACTAAAATTTTACGCCGACCGATTTTGACTTTTTGTTCTATTTTAACTTCAGCTATTTTTTGCTTTCTGATTTGTTTATTATCAGATTATGTGAAGAGACAAAAAACGGAACTTGAATTAGTAAAAGATAATTTTCCGATTGAATGTGTTGTAAGTAATGTAAAGGGAACAAGCACAAAAAATTTAAACATTCCTTCACAATATATTATGTATGTAACAAAAGAACAGTATCTATTCTCTTCCTATATTAAAAATCTCTGTATGACCAAAAATTTTTCTTATCAATGGACAGATATAGAAAGGGATAATTTGGGTATAATGATAGGAATTAATCAGTTGGAATGTACAAAAGAACTATCTCCAGAGTATAATGGAAAGATTACATTTTACGATTGGTATAACGAAGATTTTTTAAAAGAAGAAAAAGCAGTCTGTCTAGTTTCTACAGCTATAGCACAAAAAATTCCGATTCAAGAGGAAGAAAATCGCTTTTTAAATCTTTTTATTCACGATCCATTTCTTCAAATAAAAAAGGAAATTACACTTCAAGTAGTTGGAGAATATGAGTCTAAAAGTTCAGAGTTATATATTCCGTGGGGATATTGCTATAATTTGATGTTAGAAAACAGTGATACAATAAGTTGTGATAGTATGTCTTTTTTGGTAAAAGAAAATCGAAAGCTTACCGAATTAAAAAAAGAAGCACTTAATATGTTTGTTTCTATAGATCCAACCGAACAGACCCCTTCCTATCATTTCGCATTAATTATACGAGAGCAAATTTATTTCTCTACCTTATTGTCCTTAGAACAAAATGCAAAGCGGTTAGAACGGATTATGCCACTATTATTAGGATTGACACTTGGAATTGGAGGTTTGATTAGTTTTCTTTGTGTTCGAACAGAAAAAAAGTCTTATGCTTTAATGAGAACATTAGGAGTTACAGGAAAAAAAGTTTTTGTTGCCTCTTTATCAGAACAGATGGTATTAGAGATAATAGGAGAGATAACAGGAATTCTCTTTTTCCTTCTCACTGTTTCGAAAGGTACAAGTTTGCCTATCCTATTTTTGATTTTATACTTTTTATGTTATTTTTTTGGATGTTGTTTTGCGGTTTATCATATAACAAAATCAAGCCCAGCACAGTTATTAAGAGAGGAAGAGTGAATTATGTCCGTTTTATCGATAAAAGAAGTATCCTATCAATATAAAAACAAATATCAAACAATATCTGCATTAGATGGTATTTCATATGAATTTGATTCTGGAAAAATGTATGTAGTGATAGGAAAAAGCGGAAGCGGAAAAACCACATTATTATCACTGCTTGCTGGACTAAGTATGCCAACAAAGGGAAAAATTTTGTTTCATAAATAAATCCTTTCGTTTGTCATAGGCTCCTCCCACTGCCTTTAGGCGG
>CAJUGJ010000031.1 GCA_910586015.1 uncultured Lachnospiraceae bacterium | reverse complement strand
ATCCGGCCATAAAGGAATCGAACAGGATCTTTGATGAACTTTTTATACGAACTAGCTTGCAAAACAGGGAATATTCTCTTATCATAATATATGTCGGTGGTGCTAAAGCCTCACAAGTGGGACATGATCCCGTATACGGCAGGCACACTGGTATGTGAGAGAAAGAACGAACTGTGGAAGGGGCTGTTCTTTCTCTTTTTTTGTTCCATAAAAACTATATCGGAATGACATGGGATGGTCAAGAGGAAAACGTGCCGCCTCCTGCAGCACACTTTTATAGACAGTGTTTAAAAACTGAGATTATAATTTGACGTTTTTGTGCGGGAGATAGGAACTTTAATTTGCTGGGCTACAATATGATTGAAGATGATAAAAAGACACGTCTTATAGAACTGGAAAAGCCTATAAGGGAATTACAAGAGGAATTGAAAAACAATAGACAGGCGGTGACTACTACAAAGCGCAAATTAACTATGCTATTGAACTTCAAGCATGATAAAGACAGTGACAAGCAACCTCCTACAAGGGAAGAAATAGAAAAGGCACAATCCAATTTGCAAGCTGCCATAGATTATAATAATGATAATCTTGAACGTCTGGAAAATGAAATCAAAGCCTTATCATCAAAAGAATTGAAAATCGAGAGGGAACGCCTTACATGGGATTGGTATAGGGAAAAGATTAAAGGTCAGAAGTTCGGTTGTTGCAAAACAGAACATAAATCAAAATTTGGTGACAAGCAACAGTTATGGTATCAGGTGATAGGTTCTCTGAATTTTAATAATGATAAATTGTGGCAGTTGATAGAGCCACAAGTGACAGAAACAAATTATATGAAAAAGTATGTTGCATGGTTCAAACGTGGTATTGATATGAGGGCAACTGAAAATGTCGGTAATTCCATGATGTTATCTTTGTTAAATATCAATGACAATATAAGCCGTACAACGTGGTATACAAATTTCAGGCGTACACAGATAGGGAACATTATTAAACGCTTGATTGCCGGTAAGGTGCAGATTAAAGGATCAGATTTTTGTACATTGGTCGGTAATCCTTATGAAATGCTTAGAGCGTCTTGTGGTGATAAAATAGAAACAAGTATCATAAATGATTTTGAATGTTATTGTAGTAGGTATGGTGATGGAGAAGAATTATATGGTATGCGTTCACCACATATTTGTAGTGGAAATAATGCTTTATTGAAAAATACATACCGTAAAGAGTGGAAATGGTTTAATTTCACAGATAATATCCTGATTATCAACTTGTGGGGAAAAGGTGCGTTTTTATCTCCAGTTTGGAACGGATGCGATACAGATAGCGATAGTGCATATATAGGCAACAATCCTATCATTCTGGAAGAAGTGAAAAAAGTACAAGATTATCTTGTTCCAATTAACGGAGTGCCACAACGTCCTAATTTCTATTCGTATACAAATGAAGATATGGCAAAAGTAGACGGGAAATTATGTAATGACTTTATCGGTAAAATCTGCAACCTTGCAAGGGATTTACAGGCGTTGTATTGGCACTTGTATAATACTGGTACAGAAGAAAACAAGCAAAAGTATCTGTCTATGATTTATGATGATATTTGTTTACTGGAAGTCCTTAGCAATATTGCGATTGATTCCGCAAAACGTCAATATCCATGTAATATAGCAAAAGAAATGAAGAAAATCAAGACAAGACCATATATGACTTCACAAGGGGCGATTATACAAGATGGTACAGTGGTATTTGTTGAGAAGCGTTATAAAAAGAGCCTGTCAGAAGAAACAGTAAGGGAATATGAAGAACTGGTTGAACGTAGGAACAATGCAACATGTAAAGAATTGATTGAAGAAATCAATAAAGATATAGATGATCTGCTAACCAAAGAAGATGTTTATATGGTTCGCCCTGATTTTGCGAAAGATTTAAAAGCGTCTCCCAAAAAGAAGAAGCGTAAGAATTTTGAAAATGATGAACAGAAAGAATTATATCGTCAAAAGCAGAAAGCGTATGCACAGGAGCAAAGAGCGTTAAAAGAAAAGATTTACAGAAAATTACAATCGCCTATGGATTTGTTAAAGGAACTTGTATCAGAAAATATTGTGCGTTGTGACAGGACAAAATATCTTACTTCTTTTGTGGAAGTTATGAGGGATATTCCAAAAGGGATAAAAGCAGATTATAACCGTATCAGGGAAATCAAAAAAGTTTGCCTTGAAGCAAAGAAAAGTCAGGATTATGTACAAAGTGAATACAATGCAGGGCGAAGGTCTTTTGATGAAATGTATGAGGAAAAGAAGAAAATTGAGAAAGATGTTATCAACAATATTATGAATCGAAATGTCACTACATGGGATATTCATAAGCTGATCCGTGATGTTCATGATACACATCCAGAAAAAGATAAGCATGGGAAAATTGTTAAAGACGAAAAGGGAAAGCCTAAAATCGTAGACAAAAGGGATAAAGATTTAATGGATGCGGAAGTGGGCGGTTTGCTATTGCAATGGGTGTACGCAGCTCACAAAGAAAAATTTCTGGAAACAATAAAATCAAGTGGTCATGGAACTGTTTCTTATGTCGCAAAGTATGAGCCTGAAAATGATACAAGTAACAAAGTCAACAGTTTAAAGGATTTAGGGAAATTATTGAATAATAATGATGATAAAATCTTTGAACTTGACGGAGAGAAATATATTATCAAGTGCCACAAAAAAGCATCTAAAAAGGTATCATAAGGTAAAAAAATAACACTGAATTTGGCGGTGATTATACCGTCATTTTCAGTGTAAAATATGCTTAAAGAAAATTCCCCTTGTGCCACAAAAATAATAGAAAAAACATAAGAAAAATATAGGTTTTTAAGAATGTACATTTTGTGAGTTATTGCATGATATGGTATATATAAACTTTAATTATAGCATAAACAAATTATTTTTTACAAGTAGCAATATTCACAAAAATATATAGTATAAACTGTCATTTTCCTATAAAAACGGAAAGTGAGGCTGTTATGGAACAACAGGTATTAAGAGAAAGATTATTACGGTTTATTTGTGCAGAGGGTGTGAATCAGAAATATATTGCTAAAAAGACTAAAATAAATGAAGGTCTTTTATCCCAATACAAAAACTGTAAACACGATTTAAGGTTACTGGATCGGGAATCATTAGATGAATTTCTTGCATCCAAAGGTTATTAAATTGGTATCCATATGGAAGTGTATGTGAGCACATATGCGGAAATATTGATATAAATAGCAACTCTTATATTATTCATATAATGTAAGACATATTAAATAGTTTCTCATTTGTATGCTCCTATTATATTACAACAAGATATAATTTGACCATGCGAGAAATGAAATGTTTTAAATGTCAACATTTCAACTTGTTAAAATCTCTTAGCAGAAGTGTAGATTACATTTTTTGTTTAATCCAAGATTTTAAACAAATAGTCTTTTTCGGTTTTTCCTATACCTCCTTTCAATTATCGAAAGAAAAACTGATTTAATTAGTCAGACTGTATTGCATTATATATGCAGACTGTTATAATTTGTTGATTCAGTAATGTTATGTTGTATTACTGAAACCTCTTTAGTTATTTAATGTATTTGTCAAGTAAATGATCATAGGCACGGACAGAGCCTATAATCTGTCCATCCTCTAAAATGAATATAAGCATTTATGCCTTATATATATTGTGCGATTAAAAATATTTGAGTGGGTTTATCTACCATAACATTATTGATGGGATGTTAGATAAAAACAGGAAAGGAAGTAACAAATGGAAGAAAATACAATCGTAAATGATGAAAAATTAGACGCAATCAAAGATACTAAAACACCGCCTGGAGCAAAGGCAAAAACAGATTCTAAAGTAGATGGGAAAGACGAAAAAGAAACGCCGGTAACATTTACAGAGGATGAAGTCGCTAAGAAAGTGCAGAGTGCGGAAGATAAATTGCGTACAAAATATTCCAAAGAAATCAAGGATTTACAAGATCAGATCAAGAAACTATCACCAGTGGAAAAGACACAGACTGAAATTGATATTGAGAACCGCCTTGCAGCTTTAGAAGCGTCTGAAAAGGCAGTAGCCGATAGAGAACGTAAGATTGCGGTACAAGAGAAATTGTCAGGTAGTGGACTTGACAAAGGATTAGCTGATTATCTCAAAGATGATGTAGATGTGGACGCTTTATCTGCTATTGTGGAGAATATTATAAAGTCAAGAATGAAAAACAATGGTTATGTACCTAATGAACATGGTTCTGATGAAAAGGTTACACCAGAGGATTTTAAGAAAATGACATATTCTCAAAAGGTGGAATATTCGCAGAAACATCCAGAATCCTATAAAAGATTGATTGGTAAAAAGTAAATAAAGAATATTGTCTAGCCTGATTCTGAAATATGAATCAGGTTTTTGTTTTGTAATTTTTTAAGAAAGAAGGTATTAAGATATGGCTTTAGTTATTCCTGAAATTTTCGCTGATGCGGTCAACGAAAAAATGAGAGTAAATTTAAAAGTCGGTAGTTGTGCTTTTGATGCAACTAGCGAAGTTGGAGAAATCCGTATGGCGGGTGATACCGTTCATTTCCCTATTATCAATCGCATTTCTGACGCTGAAGAACTTACTGATAATGTAGCAATCACTCCTGAAAGAATTTCCATGAGTGATAATACTGCAACTATCAAAGAAGTAGGTAAGTCTGTTCGTGTTCTGGATAAGGAGCAGATTCAGATTAAGGGTAGTGCTATGGATAGAGTTGTGGTACAGGTTGCGGAAGTAATGGCAAAGAAGATTGATAGCGACTTAATCACCGCTATGGATACAGATGCAGTATATAAACAGGTTGCGTCTAGTGCGGATTCTGTTACTGTAACAGAACTTGATGCTACTATCGGTCTATTTGGAGATCAGATTGATTCTGATTCTTTTGCGGCATGGATTATCAATAGCCGTCTGGTAAGTTCCTTTATGAATATGGATGCTTTTGTTTCTACAAACAAGAGTTATGCACATGATGGAAACGGAATTATTAAAGATGGGATTATTGGCTATCTGTACAATGTACCTGTTAAAGTGACTAATAATGGTACATATGATACTACCGCAAAAGAATGTAAGACGTATTTGATTAAAAAGGATGCGTTAGGATATGTATTCCAGAAGGATATTTCTGTTGAGGAAGAAAGAGAAGGTAAGTTAAGAGCAACGGATATTATTTCTACAAGTCTTTATGCTTGTAAGTTGCTTGATTCTAAGGGCGTTGCAATTCTTAGAAAGACCATTGCTTAATGTGGTAAATCTCAAAACGGCTTTTCTTGCCGTTTAGATTTTTCTCATACATATAGGGTGTAATGTGCATATTGCACCCTATTCTTTTAAGCAAATTTTTATTTAAAGGATGGTGGATATATGTTATCAGGAGTTGACCTGAAAGAATATAGACTTTTTCGCAACCTTTCATTGAGAGATGTTGCACGTTATTGTGATGTTTCTCATGAACTTATAGGAAAGGTTGAAAATGGGGAAGTCGGAGTTACACAATACAATCATGATCAGATTGTAAAGGGGATCAATGGGGCGGTTCAAGCAATAACAGATGGAACATTTGACGCATTGAAAGAAGCAGAAAGTCAGAAAATCAAAGAGGAACGTGAAAAGTTGAAAGCAAAAAAAGAAACAAGTTCCAAAAATACAACGGCGAAGAAGCCTACTACAAGAAAGTCTACAAAGACTGATACAAGCAAGTAAAGGAGGTATCAGTGCTATGGAAACAAATATAATCGTGGGTACTTATATTTACTATGATAGTACCTAGCACGATTGGATTTAATGAAAAATGAATTTAACATACATGACAGCTTATTACATGAAAGTTTGTTAGCAAAACTTCCTGATTGGTGGAAGAATATAAATAATGAAGATTATTACCTTGTCATGACAGATGATTGTGATAGTCTTTTTAGTTGCCAAAGATTGCATACACTTTTTGGACTAGAAATAGGTGGTTTTTATAGTTTTGAAAAAGGTTTATTTGAAAATGAAGTTGTTACAGATTATGGGTGGAAAACACCTATCTATGTTGATTTGTCAATAGGTCGGAATCAATTATGTTTCGACAATCATAGAACATTCAACCCTAACTCTAATAGGGTAAATCCGAATGTAATTTCCAGAGAATATAAGAACAAATATAACTTTAGCACACTTACATTTATTATCGGCTTATATGGTGGCATTGAAAAGATGAATGATTTATTAATGACTATGCTACTTGCGGTTGACGGTGGCTTTATTGGCTATTATAAAGACGGTGGTAAATGGAAGGATGTTAATATTTACTGGTTGGATAAGTTAGGTCTTACAGAGTATCTATTACCTATTCTTGAATCGCACAATATGAAATATTTTCAGGATTTTGGTGTAGAGCATTGTCTACATGACAAGATTTTTATAAATGATGATGGATTTCTGGAAACACCTACTTACAAAGTGCCAGATTATAGATTTGAGTTAAAACAACCTATTCAGAAGATTTATGTACCAAAGTATGAAGCCATACAGAGGTATAAGAGCAAAGAAAAGATTTTAGTTTCGGCAGAAACATATAAAGACAATTATGTGTTAAACATAGCGGTATAAAATATTAGTGGATTGAAAAGGAGAAAGATCATATGACAAGAGAAGAGTATAAGATTTACAAAAAAGAACTTATGAAACGTTTCTATTGGTGTACCACTAGATCAGAATTGCACTACCTGATTAAAGAAAAAGGTTACAAGTACCTTTTCCGTTGTACCCACTTTAAGACGGATAAATATTTTTGGGTATTCGATAGGACGGAAGAGTTATTAAAAGATGTGGAAGAATTTCACAAGAAAAAGTATGAGGAAAAATCTGAAACGAAAGTAAGTGAAGCTGTTGCCATTGAATAATTCGAGAACCGATGAAATTACGGATTTATTTGGTCACACTCTTTCGGAAGAAGAAATATTGACATTATATCCATACGACACAGGAACATTTGAAAAGGAAGATTATAATAGTCCAGATTTGACTATTACATATGATATTCATACGGCGTATAACTTGCGGAGTAAAAATGTTCCTTTTGTTGTGTGGGGCAAAGAATATAAGAATAATTATAGAGCCTTTGTGTTTTGCAAGCCAAGACCAAAGGCGGCTATGTTTTGAGAAAGGATATTGAAATTATTATATGATAAATCAAAAAAGACACATTGGTATTGTATCAAGATGGAACAGAGATAAACAATATGGATTTGTAAATAGCATGAATAACGGAGTAAGTTATTTTTTACATAGATCGAAACTTGACCAAGATGTTTGTAATGGTACAGTTGTAGAGTTTGAAATTTGGAATGATAAAGAGGACAAGGATAAAGTTTTCGCTGCAAAGGCGATTGTGGTTGAAATGCCAGAAAGATATGAAAATAGAAAATATTAAGAATATGGTGGTTACTAACTGAGGTGAAAAATATTGAAAAAAACAGTAGATATTAATATGCTTCAAATTCAAACAACTAATCGTTGTAATATGAATTGTCCACATTGCATGTTGTATGAAGATGGTGAAAAAGGAACAGATTATAATGACTATATAACAGAAAAAACAATAGATGATTTTTTTAAGATGAATATTAGGATTATTCATAATATGAATTTTACTGGTGGGGAACCGCTATTAAATGTTAATGCAATTATATATACACTTGAAAAGATTATGAAAGAAAAAATAAAAGTAGTAGGGATAGATATAGCAACTAATGGAACTATACTAAGTGATGAGCTTATATATGTGTTAAATAAATTTGTTAAATATGTTAAAGATGAAGTTCTTACGGTTGAAATTGAAAAACTTTATGAGAAAAATATATTGGAAGGAAACTTTTTGGCTCAAATAAGGATAAGCAAACTATATCACAATAACGATTTTAAAAAAGCATACGATTTTTATAGTGAGAGAGCAGACGAATTAGTCAATGTAGAAATAATAAATGGCGAAACGGAATCTAAGAAAGTTAAATGGGGATTAGAAAATAGGGGAACAATAATAGCGTATTCTGGAAGAGCAAAAAAAATGGATGTAGAATATTTTTGTGATTCGCCACATCATAAGATTGTTTATGTGGACAATGTGAAAGACGAGGATATGAAATGTGTAAAATGTCCACTTGAACTAAATGTTAACGGAGATATAGGTATTGCTTGCTATTGTTCATTAAAAGATGCCCACAAGGATGCGTTAGGTAATGTAAGTGATGGCAAATGTCTATCGGAAATGATTACGCAATGGAATTATAGAACACCATTAACCTGTGATGAAGCTTGTAAATTAGCAGAGGTAAAAATGTATTATGAAACAAAGAGACTAGAAGACATATCGAGAATTTTAAAGAAAGAGGTTAATTTTGATGATTTAGAGAATATGGTGGCGAAAGAAGAAGTAAAATATTTATATATAGAAAACTATAGGCGTTTACTACACGATAAAGTACCCTGTTTAACTTCTGATGAAATAGAATGGATTTCACATTTTTGGTTAGAATTAGAGACTGAAAAAGCAAATAATCGTCTTACCGATGAAGAAATTCGTCAATCTACTGAAGAAATCGACAATCATATTGCGAAATTAATCTATGAACATTCGTTTGACGATATTAAAAAAATACATGAAGAATTTTCGTTTTTAACTCATGAAGAATGTGAAGAATTGATAAAGTGCGAAAAAATATGTAGACATTATCGTAAAAAATTTCCGCCGTTACATGTAATTCCATATTGGGAACGAGGGATTAATTTAATGCGGCTAAATGAATATAGAGAAAAAATGTTAAAAGCATTTTTGATTAATGGGGTTCTTTGAAATGAAAAATAATAATAGAATATTCTTAGAAATCTGTTTTGACATGTCTTTAGGACTTGTAGGCATGGTAACAGGTTGTTTTTTAATATGATAGTGGAATAATTAAATTATAGAGAAGAAGGTGTGATAAATGCCAAGACAAAAATCAGATAAAAAAAGAATAAAAAACGGAGTGAATGGGAAATCTGTAAGCAAAGAAATGTCAATTTACTGTTCACTAAAGGAAATGATTGGAACTGATACAAAAGTATATTACATTATGTATTTGTATTGTCCTGAATATCTGAAGGATGCAGATATAAAGCCTATTAAAGATTTTGAAGATTTGAAAAGTAGGTATGCATGTTTTTCAGATTCAATTACAGAGGAAATATGCCAACGGTATTTATTGGAGCAAGGATGCCAAGCTGCAATTAGATGGTTATTGAAACGCTTACACCAAAGAAAATTAGTAAAATTATATCAAACATACTATGAAAAAGCTTTAAAAGGTGACGTACAAGCATTTAAAACATGGCAGGAATTTTCAGAGAATTTCTTTAAAGAAGATCAAGAGAATGATTTAACTAGATTATTAAATAAAATTCCAGATGGAGAACTGGAAAAGGATAAGGAAGATTACAGTTATACATACGAAGAATAAAATATTGCTAAAAGTTTTATATACCAAAAACTTTAAATGCTATGCCACATGATAGGACTCCCCTATTGTGTGGCTTTTTTGATTTTGAAAAAGGTGGTGAAAAATGACTAAGGAAGAAAAATTAAAACGCATAGTAGCCGATCCGCTTTTATGGATAAAATATTTTTGCGTTATCGTTGACAAAGAAGGTTGTAAAGTGCCATTTGAACCCACATATCATCAAAAGTTGTTATCAAAGAATTTCGGAAAATTTAATCTTGTCGCAAAATCAAGACAGTTAGGCGTAACTTCATTTGCACTAGCATATTCCCTATATTTGACGCACACAGAGCCAGATACGGTGTGTATGATTATGTCTTATTCACTTGATACGGTGGATATTGTTTTTAAGAAATTGAAAGCTATGTATGATGACCTGAATCCGGCAGTAAAGATTAAAGACGTTGCTAACAATCGTAAGGAACTCATACTTAAAAATAGAAGTAGGATTATTTGTTGCGTATGCGGATCAAAACAGGCGGCAAGAGGAAGTACATTGCGATATGTTCATTTAACGGAAGTTGCGTTCATGGATGATGATAAATTGAAAAATCAGTTGGTGGCTATTGAAGCTGCCTTGCGTCCAGATGGTCAGATGGTACTTGAATCAACAAGTAATGGTATGAATATGTGGTATGAATTATGGATGAAAGCAGTAAATCATGAATCACAATACATTCCATTTTTCTTTTCATGGTTAGATGATAAACATTTATTTTCTAGGGATTACAAAGAAAATTCAGAGATTTATAAAAATCGTAATGGACGCTATCTAACAGCGGATGATCTAGATGAGGAGGAATTAGTATTGTATCATAAAATGAATGGTGAGAATAATCCGCTTGCCTTAATGAAGTTGATGTGGCGAAGGATGAAAATATCAAACATTGGATTGGAGAAATTTCGTCAGGAATATCCGTCTAACGCAATGGAGAGCTTTGTTGTTTCTGGAAATAATATCTTTGATTTAGAGTTAATACAATCACGTCTGAATTTCGTTGATGATACCCCAAAACTTGAATTGCTTAAGAAATTACCCCCTATTTTTAGAAAATGGAAGAACAGTATTACCATATGGAAATATCCTGAAAAGGGTAAAAAGTTCTATGGTGGTGTAGATACAGGAGAGGGAATTGGTTCAGATAATAGTGTTATATCTATTGTAGATGAAGATGGATTCCAGTGTTTTGAATTTGCAAACAATAAAATTAAACCATATGAATTTGCGGAACTTGTTAGGGAAGTTGGATTATATTACAACACTTGCTTGCTTGTGATTGAAAAGTTATCCGCTGGTCATACAGTAGTAGACAAGCTATATGATTCTGGTAATAGATACATAAATTTATACAAGTATAAGCAGTACGATTCTAAAGGCAAGATGAGGAAAAAGCCAGGATTTGAGACAAGTAGTAAATCACGTCCAATCATCATAAACAGATTTGTAGAATTGTTTGAGAAGATCGAAGTTTGTATAAATTCAAAAGGTTTGCTTAATGAAATGAAATCTTTCCAGATGGATAATAACGGTAAGGTGCAGGCTGTATCAGGAGCAAAGGATGATAGAGTTTTGGCGTTCTGTATGGCGTTAGAAGGGATTGCAAGTGGTATCTATTACATTTAACCCCTTAATAATCGCATACAGAGCATTTTTTGAAAGGAATAAAAGCATGGAACACGCAGAATATAAAAAGATTCTGGATAAAGCTATGGTCGATTATGTCAATAGCGGTGGGAGCGTGTTTTATATGGGAAGTGTGGTAAAGGAATATATCTTTGATTATGACAATGAAAACATGGCATATGAATCACGCAGACGCTTAGAAGATAAAGCGGTCAAAGCGATTACAGAAAAGAAGAGTTTACCTGAAGGAATCCGATTAAAACAGTGCATATGGCATGGAAAGGATGTGGGTAATGAGTGAAACAAAACGTAATCCCATAACAAGAGTTGGGAATTACATAATAGATTTATTTAGAAAATCGCCTGTCAGTAGATTGGCAAAAGGAGGTTTTATGGATAACGGTTACTGGTTTGAATCAGAAATCAAGAAGAATAAATATACCGATAGAATTGGACGTGTAGAAGATATTGATGAGTATTTACGGAGAGAACATAAGGTATTATCTCGCCCCAATTTTGAGTTTAAAGAAAAGACATTTGAAACGGCTAAAATTATATTGCAGACTTTGAAAAGTATTATTAAATTCCATGTGTCATATATCTGTGGAAACCCTGTTTCCCTATCTGGTGACAAGGAATTTGTTTCATATTTGAATAAGATATATAAGAAGGGCAATTATACAAAAGTAGATTTGGCAGTTACAAAAGATTTGATAATGTATGGAGACGCATTTGAATACATCTATTTGGATGAAAATGATAATATCCGTTCTAAGATTATCAGGAATAAGGATTCTTACCCCATATATGATAGTAATGGAAATTATACTGAATTTGTGGAATATTGGAAAGACGAAGATACAAGAGCAGATCATTATGTGGTGTATTATCCTGATAAAGTGGAAGTTTACGAGAATAGAAAACTTGTAGATACCAAAGTGAATCTGACAGGACTTCCAATCTGGTACAGTAGCATGGATAAAGCAAAGTATGATAAATTTGGTGATCCTGTCATTCTGGATTTGATACCCCTTATGGATGCGATTGAAAATTTGCTTTCCAAGTTAGATGATGCGGTAACTACATTATCATTAAATCCGTTAGGCGTTGTGAGTGGACAGCGGATAGATTCAGCTATCCCCAATAATATAGTAGGTACTGTACTTAATCTTGAAGATGGTGCAGAATTTAAGTATGCAAGTGCAACTATGGATAGAAACTCTGTCAAGTTGGAACTTGATTATATTATTCAACAGTTTTATGCGGTTGCTTGTGTTCCTTCATCTATATTAGGGCAGTCTAACGTGGCGAATGTTTCTGAGACAAGTATCACAATGTTGTATCAACAGACGGATAATATTGCAAGACAGTACATTGCTAGTCTGATGGAAGGATTCTTAACAAGATTATCTTACATAAGGAAACTTTTGGAATTGAAAAATATCCCCATATCTGATGAAGTATTTGACAGTGTAAATATTGTATTCAATGTAAACCGTCCAGTAGATAACGTAAATGATATGAAAAATATGGAGATTCAATATAATTGTGGTGCATTGAGTAAGCAGACGATTATAGATAAATCCCCTTATGTAACAGATACAGCTTTAGAGTTGGAACGTATTGAATCTGAAAGAATCAAAGTGGAACAAGATGCCGCTGCTAAAGTGGAAAATGATAAAAACGTAACCCCTGATGGTGATTCAGAAGGTGACGAAACTAAAGATGAAAAAGACGAATTGAAAGAACTGATTGACGATAAGGCAGATTAACCCCTTATTGTATTTTTATGATAATTTGGGGATGGCTACAAAAGTTATCCCCTTATTTTGTATTCAGATACAGACGCATTATTTTATGGAAATCCTTTCTGGTAAAGATACCCTTTTTTATTCTGTAAGGTAGTGTGTCTATATGTGAGTACAAAACTTAACCCCTAATTGGTGATGAGTTGATTTTGGATATAATTTATAGAATTTTACCCCTGTTTGTAAAGGTTAAAAATGTGGAGTTTACGAACATAAATTATTGATATGAAGTGGTGTTCTGGAGGATAAAAAGGTAGCAGATTGCTACTTTAACCCCTTATTTTCCTAGTAATATGGTAGGTATTATGTGGTGAAATTTAACCCCATATTCTTGTGTGTAGTTTTTGGTGTTATTGTGTGGGAAATTATGTTATACACATTTTGCATATATAACGCAGTGTCATGCACAATAAGCATACCAGAATCAACCCCATATTTCACCCCTGTTTCTGAAAATAAACCTACTAGAATAGTAGGGATTGAAATTTGCATGGATTCATGGGAATTTAACCCCATATTGGGGAATTGTCCATCATGGACAACAGCGGTCAAAAAAGTGTTCGTAAATTAACCCCTTATTATATGATTCAGAGCATACAAAAAAGACACTCAAATTTTATGAGTGCCTTGTGTCTAATTTTGGCGTGATGTCGGTTTAACCAACTTCTAAAATTAACCCCATATTTTCAGATTATTTCTTTTTGGAATAAGGATCAGGAATATCATAGCCACCACGATTGAATTTGTCTTTTACGTCATTCTTAGACATTCCATTAGTTAGATCATGATTCATTGCTCCATAATCTGTCTTATATCCGTCTGGTGATATGCGGTTGTTGAATGTGTGTTCTCTTTTGTATAGAGGTATTCCGATTATAAGCCCAAATACAATCAATCCTATCAAAGTTTCCATGATTAACCCTCCCTTTATGCCATTGTATCAAATGGGCGGTAGTTTTCCAATGCTTTTTTCTGTTTGTAAAGGTGTAGCTTTAGGAACAGTCTGAAAAGTGTCAAAAATGGCTATATTTTGTGTTCGAAAAGGTTTAAAAATAAATACGAATATATTCGTAAATACTATTGACCTTTACGGATAAATGTGCTATCATAAGAACATAAGATATTCGGAAAGGTGGTATTGAGATTATGAACATATACGGATATGCAAGGGTAAGCACGAAAGAGCAGAATTTAGCAAGGCAGTTAAAAGATTTTGAGGAAATGGGGATTGATAAGCGTTTCATCATTGTGGACGAACAAAGCGGAAAAGACTTCAATAGAAAAGGTTACAATAGTTTAGTGGGAACTGAATACAATGCACCTCTGCTACATGAGGGTGATTTAATGGTAATCCATTCTATTGACCGTATGGGAAGGGATTATACAGAAATTCAGGAACAATGGAAGTATATCACGCACACGCTAAAGGCAAATATAAAGGTTCTGGATATGCCGTTACTTGACACAAGCGTTTCTAAAGATAATTTAGACAATCGCTTTATAGCTGATCTGACTTTGCAGATACTTTCATATGTTGCGGAGAAAGAACGACAAAACATTAAAGCACGTCAAGCACAGGGAATAGCAGCTATGCCCGTGATAAATGGGAAAAAGGTTTCTTCTAAGACTGGCAGAGCATCCGGCAGACCTTCAGCGGAGTTTCCGAAAGAATGGAACGCTTACTATTCAGAATGGAAACAAGGCAAGATCACAGCTAAAAAGTGTATGGACGATATGCAACTAAAACGGACTACATTCTATAAACTTGTAAAAATCCATGAACAAAAAACAAAATAGCCTTCTGTAAATGTGGGGTGTACTTGTGGGTACGCTCCATCTTTGCGTTATGGCTTGCGTGTGTTCCGTGTGGGCGGTTCTGTCCGTGTTCTGCTATGGGTATTTGTGGCGGTTCTATTCTAAAGCCGTTTCTATCAGTTTAGGGGTATCGTGTAACCTGATAGCCGTATTGTGTCCAGTAGTGGCAAGGTGGAGCGTTTCAAGTTGCCTATTCATCATAATTTATATTGATATAGTGGGAAATAGATTGATTGCGTTTCTACTATATATAGGACATTCAGAGCAAAAGAAAAAGCCTGTCACCGTGTAAAGGTGTAGGCTTGTTTCTGGTGTGGTTCTATTCGTGATCCGTTTGTGTTCCGTCTGGTATATATTCCAGTATATCCCCCGGCTGACAGTCTAAAGCATTACATAAATTTGCTATTGCGTCCGTTGTTATGCGTCCGTTGTTTCTAATATTTTGTAACGTACTTTCAGAAATGATTTTTTCTTTCCTTATTTTATAGGTGGAAAGTCCTTTTTGTTCCATAAGTTTTAAAAGTTTATCGTATTTTATAGTACCTGCCATATTATAAAAACCTCTCTTTCTAAATTTTGGATATAAATATACAAGTCTATTATACCATGATATACACGGCTTACAATGTACAAAATATACATTTTTTACGGTGTATATTTGTGCATTTTGTCAATAGACTATACACGGTTTAGAGAGTATAATAAGTACATAAGATAAAGCAAGGGCAAACAAGCTTAGCAAACTTCTTTCCTTGCTTATCTTAAATAACTGAATAGGGGGTGATGGTCATGTACACCGATTACGGTTATATCGGTAAAGCTGATAACATCTTGTACGCAACAGAGCAAGAAGCGTTAGAAGCCAACACCGACAACTAACCACACCAACACGGGGCATAGGCGAAAACCTTGTAAGTCCCCGTTGTAAAACCTATTCGCAAATTGCACTTTGACAACTAAATATTATTCAGTGTGTCGGCTGTGCAATTTCATTATAGCATAAGCCGACCAAAAAAGAAAGGACGGTTTTTATTATGATGAAATGGAAAACACGTACAGAAACAACTAATATCGGTATTCTGGAATTGGGAAACTTGACTTTTGACGAGGACTACATGGAAGTATCTATTGATATTTGCGATATGTCCGACAATCTGAAAGCAGAGGTTGAAAAGGCTATCGAGATAGCAAAGGTTAAGTATACAGAGGAAAGAACAAGAGATATTGCAGAACGTAACGTACATCCGTTAAAGCGTAACACTGTATGGAGTGACAAGCCGGTAGTGATGGACTTTACATGTTTACGTGTTACGTTGGAAACTGGAAAGCCGATTGATTATCAGATTTGCATTGGTTTTCATGATGCGGTAGATAAGTATATGGAACAATGGGATTGTGCTATCACGGTTGACTTGTCCGAGTATGCAAACGAGTTAAAGAAAGCAATCATTAAAGTATTGGTTGACAAATTCTTTTAACTGTAAAGGTGGTGTGTGTATATGTTGGTTATGATGAATGTTGATGAAATCAGAATACCGACAATATACACACATACACCGCCACGGAAAGAAAAGATTGATAATTCTATGTTGTACTATATGGAGCATGGAGCATTGAAAAGCAACATAGTAGTAACACAAAAGGGATTGTTGATTGATGGTTATTGTAGTTATATAGTGGCGGTTGTGTGTGGTATATCATCGGTACAGTGTGAAATCAATACAAAGTTTATTAGTAGGCGTGTTGATGGAAAGAATAGGAAAGTAAACAATGCACAACACAAGCGAAAAATTTTGTATCATAGGCAAGATGGCAAGTGTGCCGTGTGTGGTATGCAATTACAAATTGATGATTGTACAAGCGAGGATTATTTGACTTTAGATCATATTTTACCAGTGTCCAAAGGTGGTAGTAATGGTTTGATGAATTTACAAGGGCTATGCCGACATTGCAACTACCAAAAACAAGATGATTATAAGGAGGACACGAAACAATGAGAGAAGCCACAATTCAGGAACTTGTAAAGGATTTACAGGGCAAAACCGTAAAAGTGGAAAGCGTTGATATTTACGGCGTAAGTATCAGCTTTTTCATGGCAAGGGTTGAGTACAACGAGGAGGACAACGAACTAACCTTTGTAGCTGGACGGCATGACAGCGAATGGGGATTCGGTGGAATCACTTATAGAGTTGATGACGTTGTGGAAAGTATCACGCTTAATGATGACGGCAGCTATCAGATTGAATTTAATCAGTATATGGCGGATATTCTGATAGAAACAACACATAGCATTAAAGCGGTAGTGTAAAGCCGTAACAACTGAATATGGATTGAACAAAGAGCCTTGCAAGGTGTAAAAGCCTTGTGAGGTTTTTTGTTGTGTCCGTATTCGTTCATATGGGGCATGATGGGGATATTATAGGGCATTTCAGACGGTGGAGCATAGGGCAAACTGTACTTGTAACTATGACTTGTATAGTCTGATATGCTATGGACTTTTACGAACACAACACGGCATAAGCCGATTTTAGGCGGTTTTATAATTGTAAGTGAAAAAGTATGCAAGATGCATAAAAGTGCCTAAATAGGGCGAATATGACGTTGTGTGCATGTTATACAATGACGTATATGTTTGCGTAAATATGAATATTTGATACTCTAAAAGGCGTTTTAGAAATCTTGTTATTGTTTGTGTAGAGATATAAAAAAATGTGTTTGATGTGTTTAAAACGTGAAATAGATTAGTATATAGGATGATGTTTGTATGTGGTATTATATGTGTGAAATAGGAAGATTTAATGTTGTTTTGGTTTTGATGGACTCCCCTAAATAGCGAATTTGTGTGGATGTATTGTCATTTTTTTTCACTGAGAAAAATTGAATAAAAAATATGTTATAAAACTAACACTTTTAATTTTTAATGGCTTATTGTATAATAGTGTAGTATCGGAAATTTGGGTTTCCGAGAACGCACTAATAAATAATGAGGTGATTTATATTAACTCTATCATGATAGATAATTGGACACTGGATTCAATTGCTTATGATCATAGACATTGTTCAAATGGTGAAATATCTGATGAGTATGCTAGGTTTCTTTCCGCAGTTATTTTATGGGATGAAATATATTATCCAGATAATGAAAAATCCTATTGGAAAGGCTGCAATGACATGATAGATGCAGTCTTAAAGCCAATTTCTGATAAAGTGCATTTGTTTGAAATGCAGTCTGAGGATTTATATTGTAAATATTACAAAGAAAATGAAAGTAGTCTAATTGCAAAAGAGGCAATTCGATATTTATTGATAAGCGATTTTTACAATTGTGATTATTTGCCATCTAAACAACGCCAAGAATTTTTGAGCATAAATAAACCATATGAAATTGTAAAAAGAATTAATGTACTTAATAGAATTAATTATATGAATACTTTAGATAATAGTATAAATCGTACTTTTGCAGAAATAGGAAAAATATTTGGAAATATAGAATTTGTAATAAAAAGACCAGTATTAGTTGATTTTATAATGCAAAATACACCAAAAGATATGACGTATCTTGATGTTGCTTTGCATTTAAGGCAAGAAGGTTCTGTTGTAAAATATAGACAATATTTATCAGATGTTGAAAAGGCAATTGAAAAAAAACAATGGAAAGTTTTAAGTGAAATGTTTCAATATTCAGAAAAAATTGTTTCGGAAACCGTAAATATAGATAAGAGAAGTATTTGTTCTGCTAACATTGCAATTTTGCCTATGCCTTCTTTGAGTTTTTCAAAAAAAATAAATGTAAGTAAAAGAAATATTCATTTGAGTTTTCTTGAAACACTTAGTCAATTTGCTTTTGATGGAAGAAATTTATTGATGGTTTAGTGCAACGATAAATATAAAGTGAGTTGTCAAAATGAGGTAGAAAGGAAAAGTTATGGCGTTAATTAAGTGTCCTATATGCGGGAAAGAAATAAGTGATAAAGCAAAAGTATGTCCTAATTGTGGTTTAGATATTATAGAGTATAATCATAAATTAGAAGAGGCAAGATTAGAAGCAGAACGACAAGAACGCATTGCAGAAGAACAAAAGAAAGAAGAAGAACAAAAAAGATTAAAAGAATTGGAATCAAAAGAGAAGTGTCCAGAATGTGGTGCATTAGTTGATAAAGAGGTAGAGAAGTGTCCAAATTGTGGATTCCCAATTAAAGAAGAAAAAGAACGCATTAATATTGAATTAAATAATACAAAGAGAAAAAACAAAAAAATCATTATAATTTGTATGAGTTTTATAATTTTATTGTGTATTTGCTTGCCATTTATATATGCATATGGCAATTCTTCAGAATATAAAAAAGCAAAAGATTTATTAGAAAATGGCGAATTGTATGACGCTAAACAAAAATTTGAACAACTACATAAATATAAAGATTCAAAAGAAATGTTAGAAGCTATTGATGTAGGGTTAGAAATGTTGCCTATAATTAGAGAGTCAAGGGAAGGAGAACTTTGGTTCTCTGATGACATATACATACAATCTATTGGTGATATATTTGAAAGGTCAGAGAACTATGAAATATTAAACCCTCTTAGAGAACAGATGATTAATAGCATAAAGTCGGAGTTAGATTATCCATTGTCACAGGAATATAATAAATATTATGATGATGTGGAATATTTAATTGGGTGTATTGAGAAGTATACAGATACAAAAGAATTAACTTCTAAACTTAAAAATTTACAAGTAGTAGAATTGTTAAAGAATGTTGATGAAAATGGAAATTATGAAGAGGTCGCATTAGCTATAAATGAATTAGATGAAAAAAATGATGAAGTTCAAAAATTGTGTGATTTATATTTGGAATTATATGAAAAATATGGTAAATTTACTGGAGAATATTGTACTTTTGAATTTAATATTGTATATGATTGGACGAATCTTTATGAAGAAGAAGATGAGATATATTTTGAAATTATAAATTCAGAAAGACGATTAGACAATGAAGACAAAGAAGGCGATACAGGGTGTTGTTATTCTGATCTTAGTGTAAAAGGGAATAAAATGTCGTTTCTTTATCATGATGAAGGCAGTGGGTCTAAAGATAATAAGGTAATACTTAAAGAAATAAACGGAATGATTCAAATGACGATTAATGGTAAAAAAATCAATTTAGATCCTGAACCTGATTCTGAAGAAAGCGATGATCGCTATAATGAAAAAGAGGAACCTTACATTGGAATGAGTGCATATGATGCAGAATATCATTGTACATGGGGAAAGCCTACCGATAAAAATATTACGGAAACAGAATATGGTAAAAGTGAACAATGGGTATACAAAGGATATGGATATTTATATATAGAGGATAATGAAGTCAAAACGATTCAAAAATAACAAAGGATAATTATTAATCATAGGATTACGGAAAGCAAATCGCCGTAGTCCTTTTTTATTGCAAAAATTTAATCAAAGGAAGGATGATTTGTATAAGCATGACAGAAAAGGTGTTAGTTGACAAAAGACTACTTAATGTAAAAGAATTTTGTGCTTATCTTGGAATAGGTCAGACGAAAGCAAGAGAATTATTGACAAAAACAGATAATCCATACACGGTTAGATTGGATGGACGTTTATATGCAAATAAGATATTGTTGGACAAGTGGATTGATTCTATCAGTGGAAATAAAGTCAAAAAAGCAATTTAGAGGGTTGAAAATGAAGCGAAGTTTTCGTATAATCAATACGAAAGATGCTTCATTTCTTCCTATTTATATATAGAAAGGAATGAGTATTATGCCGAAAGATTTAAAAGGTAGAGAACTTCCAAAAGGAATTTATCAGAGAAAAGATGGGAGGTACGAAGCAAGGGCGTTAATAAATGGCATCAAAATTCAGCTATACAATTTCAATTTGAAGGAATTGAAGGTTGAATTTGAAAAGCGAAAAGAAGAAGCAAAACAAGGTGTAGATAAAAAGCTGTCAAATATTACGTTGAATGAATGGTTTGAAGAATGGTTTACCAGATACAAAATTCCTAAAATTAAGGAAACGAGCATTACTCCAATGAAAACCAAATATCGTGCAAATTTTGGCAGACTGATTGGGAATGTGAAAGTTGCAGAAATCCGTAATATGGACATTCAGGATGTTATCAATACTATGCAGCGAGAGGGAAAAGCAACTTCCAGTATGCGTGATGCATTAGGACGTGTTCGGGAGTGCCTTGAATCTGCTAAGAATAATCGGATTATATCAGAGAACCCATGTTTTGATATTACTGTTCCGTGGGAGAATGTAACTAAAGAGAGACGTTTCTTGTCACAGGAAGAACAGAACCGATTTTTGCAACAAGTAGAAAATAATTGGTACAAGGAAATGTTTTATATCATGTTCCTTACAGGTATTCGCATAGGCGAAGTTGGCGGCTTGAAATGGGAGGATGTAGATTTTAAGAACAAATGTATCAATATCAATCGTTCTTTATCATGTCAATATGAATCAGGAGTAAAAACTGTAAGACTTACCGCACCTAAAACGCACAATTCATATCGCAAGATACCATTTATGGGAGAAGCAGAAGAAATGTTTTTATCCCAAAAGAAAAAGCAAGACAAGATTAAAAAGGAACTAGGCAAACGGTATAGAAGTGACGGAGAATTTTCAGATTTGGTGTTTGTTACGTCAATGGGTTCACCAGTATTTAGACATCATGCAGAAAAAGAAGTCAAGAAGGTTGTGAAAGCAATCAATGAACAGGAGGCTTTTGATTCTGTTAGAGAGCAGAGAGAACCACTTTATTTTGAAGATTTATATCCTCATGCAATCCGGCACACGTTTTGTAGCAGATGTTTTCAGTTGAATATGAATCCGAAAGTTGTTCAGAAACTAATGGGGCATCAACATTATTCAACTACCATAGACATATATACACATGTCATGCAAGATGATATTGATAGTGAGGTATGTAAATTGGAATCTGCCATTGTCACAACACCAGAGGAATGATTTTACCAAAGTTACATACTTTGTACCAAAATGGAAGATATACCAAATGTTGAAAGAATAAGAAAGAAAACAATGTTGTACCAAAATACAAAGTTTGGTATAAATGGTTCATAGATAGCTGAAACCATTGAAAAATAAGGAAAGTTAGAAAATAGTTCGCAAAGCAGATGCGTTAGTGAATTTTGCGGCAAATTTTATAACAAAACGAAAAGAATCTGTGGGTAAATGCTCATAGGTTCTTTTTTTGAACATTATGTATGAAATTATTAAAAGTTGAAGTATAATAAGAGTAAAATTAAAATTTAAGAAGGTGGATATGATGAGCTATCTTAGAATGTATAGAGATAAATTTGTGGAATCAAATGATTTGGAATACATTTATACGAATCATTCTTTAAAATTTGTGGATTATATTGAACAAATTGGATTGGGGGATAAAATAGTTGAAATTGGTAGTCAGCAATTAAAAGATTCAGTTTCGTTTTATCATAGTAAAAGTGTGATTCAAACGGTTAATACAATGAATAATCATTTGAATGCAATAAAAAAATTTTTCGTTTATCTTTATAAAGATGGAATTGCAGATAATATTTTTAATAAAATTGCGGGTTATGATTCATTTAGAGAGGAAATAATTGCAGAGAACAATTTGAAGCCTTCTTGCAATAGAGGATATATTGATACAGACCAAATATAAGAATTATTAGATTATTTTAATAGCTATCCTCAAAAATATAGTAATATGACAATGATTGGGTTCTTTTTTAAGATTACATTATTGGTTCCTACAAAGCGAAAAGTAATAGCTAATTTAAAAGTGAAGGATTTTTCAGATAACTTTGAATTGCTATATAGTAATGGTATTAAAATAAAACTACCACGTGCACTTAGCCAGGATATAAAGAGGGAGTTAAAGAAGATAGATAAAGAGATTTGTGGGGAGGATTTATTTTTTGAATTGTTTTGTAGCTGTAAATACTCAGAAAATGTATTTAATACTCCACTTTATTATGCTCTTAGAGAAACTGGGTATGATGTGCCAGAAGATAAAGATACATTCTCAGTGGAGTGTATTAGAAATACTGGGATAGTGAATTTAGCAGTGAATGGTGCAAATCCTTATTTGATTACACGATTAACAGGATTAAGTTTGGGAAGTTTGGATGTATTATTGCGTAGATTTGAAGTTAATATAGATGAACAAAGTAATATTAATGAAATGATAAACCGGGAAATTAGTAAGTATCAATTTTATCAGGATATATAAATAGAATAGTTTTGATTTAGTGATTATGTTAAATTTGTCAGACACTGTCTGACAAATTTAAGTGGGGTAATATATGGACGAAATAAGATTAAATACATTATTAGAAGATTTAATTTTAAATATTGAAAAAACGGTAAAAAGAGCAAAGGAGAACTTGGCGAGTGTTGTTAATAACACCATGACAGAAACCTATTGGCTGATTGGAAAATATATTGTGGAATCGGAGCAAAATGGTAATATTAAAGCGGCTTATGGGAGCAAATTACTTACTACACTTTCGAAGGAATTGACGTTACGTTTAGGTAAGGGTTATAGTCGGCCTAATCTAAATAATATGAGAAAATTTTATTTAAGATATCCAGATTATCATTCGGTATCGGATAAACTGAGTTGGTCGCATATCTGTGAGTTGATAAAAATTGATGATGATTTAGAAAGAAGTTTTTACGAAAAGGAAGCGGTAAGTGAAAAGTGGGGTGTTAGGGAATTGCAGCGCCAGATGGAAACTGCGCTTTTTCTTCGGCTGCAGCGAGCCGTGACAAAGAAGGAATTTTATCATTGGCACAGGAAGGAATAGAGATTCAAACACCTGAAGATGTTATTAAAAACACTTATACTTTAGAATTTTTAAATTTACCAGAACTGAAACAATATTCGGAAAGCGATTTGGAGCAGAAGATTATTGATAATCTCCAGATATTTTTGTTAGAACTTGGAAAAGGTTTTACTTTTGTTGGACGACAGTATAAAATTACAGTGAATAATATTCATTATCATGTGGATTTAGTATTTTATCATCGTATCTTAAAATGTTTTGTGCTAATTGATTTAAAGAAAAATTCAGTAAGACATGAAGATATAGGCCAAATGAATATGTATCTAGGATATTTTGCAATGGAAGAAAATATGCCAGATGACAATGCGCCTATTGGGATTATTTTAAGCAAAAACAAAGATGAGTTGCTTGTAGAATATGCTACTTATGGTATGGACAGTAATTTATTCGTCTCAAAGTACGAATTATATCTGCCTAATAGGAAAGAGCTGGAAAAATTGGTTTATAATATTTTATGTGATGATATACAAAACGAATAAACATAAACGTATGTGAAAAATATTTAATGATAAGCTAGTGTACTGGCCTGTTGATATTTAACTAAATTATTATGGAAATCACAGCT
>CAJUGJ010000030.1:23997-29783 GCA_910586015.1 uncultured Lachnospiraceae bacterium | reverse complement strand
GGTGATAGCCGGAGGGCTGCTTAAAGCCCTCTTGGGTGTCATACAGCGAAGCCCTACCAGCCTGTCAAGGGTAAATAAACGGCTGTCGCCGCCCTTGACAGGCTGGTAGGGCTTCGCTATAAAGAGAAAATGTATATTTTGGGAAACTCATTTTTTCGTGAGATTATCTTGATATATAATTTGGAGTATGATATACTGATACAAACTAATAGAGGACATAGAATTATTGGGAGAAATAGTATGTCAGTATGTTATGATAAATTATGGAAAACATTGATAGACAAAAAAATGAATCGAACCGACTTAAAAGACATGGCAGGAATTAGTTATAATGTTTTAGCAAAAATGGGAAAAGGAGAAACAGTTTCTTTAGAAAGTCTATATAAGATATGTATGGTTCTGAATTGTAATATTGGAGATATTATGGAGTTTGAGATAACTCAGATTAATAGTTTCGTTAAGAAGTAAAAAATGGTGAGGATAAATAAAATGCGATATGAAGATATGATTTTTAAAATACCAATAGAATCATCTACTTATAGAGAAGATAGTGAATTTGTGATTGCACAAATCAATTTAATTTTAGATAGGCAGAAAGAGCGAGGCGATAACAAGATTATTATTAATACTAATTTGCGTATGGGGCTGCCATTGGAAAATATAAATAAAATTGCTGGACCCATGATTGAAGCATGGGCAGGAGAGGTCTTTGCAGGAATAAGAGACGATATGAACAATCCATATCATCTTATCAATGTGGAAGCTCAAGAACGCTTGGGAATGGCTGATGTAATATTACAGTTTAAGAAAGATAACAGATCAATAACAGGAAATGTAGATGTAAAGGCGACTGCAAACGATATTCCTAATAGTGGAAAAGGTCCAAATATTACAAGTTTTAGCAGAATAAGAACTGCCTATGTTAAAGATCCTGATTTTATGTTTATAATTTTGTCAATCAAACATAAAGTATATGTTCAGAGAAACGAACATACAAGATTGATGGATGGAATTATGGAAATTGTGGATTATAATGCATATGATTTAAAGTTTATTAGCGATGCGGATATCAATTACAATCCAGCATTGGGAACAGGACAGATTCAAATTAAAGACATACATTATGTTACATATCAATTTAGAACGACTTGGGAAATGTGTAAATTATTGGATAGTAAATACTTGCACAGTTCCAGAAGAAGCATTGAGGATTTTTATAGAGAGGCTCAAAAAAATAAATGGATAAAAGACTAAGTGCAATTTGTGGTAATGCTATTGAAGAACTTCGCAAATTGGAAGATAGTATTGCAGACTTGATTGTAACAGATCCGCCATATAATTTGAGTAAAGATTATGGCGTAAGTCAAGACAAGTTGGAATTTGAAGAATATCTTGAGTTTAGTAGAATGTGGTTAAATGAGGCTAAAAGAGTTTTGAAATTAGATGGAACGATATATGTTTTTATGGGAATGAAATATATATCGTATATCTATACAATTCTTGAACAAGAACTTGGTATGACGTTTAATAGTTGGATTACATGGTTTTATACACAAGGAATTGGAAAGACAAAGGGATTCAGTCCTAGGCACGATGATATATTGATGTTTACACAAAGTCCGAAAAAGTTTTTATTTGATTTGGATGCAATTCGTGTTCCGCAAAAATATTATCGTTCAGTTAATAATATGCGTGGAGCAAATCCCGGCAATGTGTGGGAATTTTCCCATATGCATTATTGCAATAAAAATCGAAAAAAGCATCCAACACAAAAACCTGAGGGGTTATTTGAAAGAATGATTTTAGCATCAAGTAAAGAAGGTGATTTGGTTATAGATCCTTTTGTTGGTTCAGGGACTTGTTTGAGAGTTTGTCAACAACTGAATCGAAGGTGTATAGGGATTGATGTTAATGCTACTTATATTCAAATGACTGAAGAACGATTGAATGAGCCATTTGAAGGATTTGATAGTATTGATGAGAAGATGAAAAGATGTCCTAATGATTTGAATGATGCTCAAGTAAGAATTGATTATATTGAAAATCATATTGGGTGGTTTTTAAAAAATCATCCAGATGCAATTAATGAGTTTTTAGAAGAAGTAAAGGAAAAATACTTAGTTAAAATGATTGAAACAGGGCAAACATGGATTTTTGAACAGTATGGGGTTGCTATATAAATTAAGAAATGGGGCTTTGAGTATGAGCTTTTATGTAGAAAAGCATAGCGGAATAATTACATTGGAAACAAGAAAAATTATTTCTATGCGTTATAAAACAGTAACAAAGGCTATTAATAAGGAATTCTGGAATATATCAAGTGATACTCAAAATAGCATATATGTAGGTTCGTATGGAAGACGAACAGCTATCAATACAAGCGATTTGGATATTTTAGTATTATTGCCTGAACGTGAATATGAACGGTTTGATTCGCTTAAAGGGAATGGACAGTCAAGATTATTGCAGGCTGTAAAAAATGCAATTATAAATTCATATCCAAGAAGTGATATTCGAGCTGATGGACAAGTTGTGAAGATTTCATTTAGTGATGGTATGAAATTTGAAATTCTTCCAGCATTTCAAAATATTGATTGGTGGGGAAACTGGGATAGAACATATAAGTATCCTGATTCGAATATGGGAGGTAATTGGTGTTCTACTAATCCAAAAGCAGAACAAGAGGCAATGAAACAGAAAAATGATAGCAGTAATGGATTATTAGTAGATACATGTAGGCATTTGAGATATGTAAGAGATAATTATTTTAGTAGTTATCATTTGTCTGGTATTGTGATTGATAGTTTTGTTTATGCCGCTATGGGAAGTTGGAAATGGACGAGTCCAGAAAGTACATCATCTGCACCGAAAGGGAATTATGAGAGTGTACTACTAGATTATCTAAGGCGAAACTCACAATGGGGAATTATGATGTTAAATGCACCTGGTAGTAATCAAAGCGTATCTACTCAGGATAGTTTGGAGTGCTTGGAAAAAGTAATGAAGTTTATTGTACAATAATTTATGCAGGTCAAGGAAGAAAAATTATGGAACGAAATTCCCGAGACAGTCAAGGATATAAACTGGAATCACAAATACGAGAAGCATATGGAAGGGTTACATATTCCCAAACATGTCATAATAAATTTATAAATCGAACAGTGAAGCTAGATGATGCAATAAAAGTATGGCAAATTGCTCTTTCGGGAGTTACTACAAGTGGATTTGTTGTTGCAATATTTTCAGATGGTAATATTGCGAACATAATAGGTGCATTGGTTTCATTAGTATTGTTAATCTTGAATACATATATAAAGAATTTTAATCTTTCTGGGATAGCACAAGAACATAAAAAGGCTTCTGATTTATTATGGAAAATACGAGAAGAATATGTGTCATTACTAACAGATTTTGAAATGTTAGATGCAAATGAAATTAGAAATAAACGTGATGAATTACAAGAAAGAACTGCGGAAGTATACAATAATTCGCCACGAACAGATGCAAAAAGTTATCAGGCTGCTCAAAAAGCCTTAAAAACAGAGGAAGAACAAACTTTTTCGGAAAAAGAAATAGACGTAATGTTGCCTAATTCTATTAGACGATGCAATCGAAAAATGTTAGATGACTAGAATGAGGGCTTTGAGTTTGGCAGAAAATATATTCAATAAAGAAGTTTGGCAACATTTTGGCAACAGAAAATCAGTAAGTCAGAATAAATGATGTAATTGAAGTAAAAAAGGGCGTGTATTTGCATAAAGATTAAACAAATATAGTTAGCAACAACAAAGAACACGCCGAGAATGAATCGTATACAGATAGAAAATACATTCTTTAGCTGTTTTTCATCCTGTTTTCCATAGTTATAGCTGATGACAGGAGCTATTCCCATAGAAAATCCTATATAAAGGGCACTTAATAAAAACTGCATATAAATAATGATTGTAATTGCAGCAACTCCATTCTCACCAAGTAGTTTCATCATAACTCCATTAAAAAGAAATGTTGTAACAGCTGTTGCCATTTGACTTACCATTTCCGAAAAGCCATTCATACAACTTTCTTTTAATACGAAAATGTCTATGACTGGCTTCCTAAAATGCAGATTACCTTTTCTTGTAGAAAAGAATAGTAAGCCTATTACTGCTGGTATCATATAACCAATACCCGTACCAAATGCTGCACCTTTAATCCCCATTTGTAATAACACAATAAAAACATAGTCCAAAAAAATATTTGTAACTCCTGCACTTACACCAAGTATCATACCAATTTCAGGGTGTCCCGCTGTCACAATTAAATTTTGAAAAAGCACTTGTAATATATTTGCAGGTGTGAATAATAAAAGGATAAAAAGATATTCTTTACAGTATGGAAATAAAATACTACTTGCTCCAAGCTCCCAAATAATCTTGTTAATAAAAATAGTTCCAAAAATGGCAATCAATATACCTATCAAAACTCCTGTACTGATAATCAATGTAAAATCCTGTGATGCCCTTGTCTGTTCTCCAGCTCCCATTTTGCGTGCTATAATGGCACTTCCTCCTGTTGCAAGCATGGTTCCAAGACCTACAATAAGATTGATAACAGGACAGACAATATTCAATGCCGAAAGTGCATTTGCATCTATAAAACGTGCTATAAAAATTGTGTCAACAACTGTATATAAGCCCATGAATATCATCATTAAAATCGTTGGAAATGCAAATTTCAATAACGATTTCATCATAAAGTTTTGCGATAAAGGATTTTCTGCCTGCTGTATGTCATTCATTTTCTTTACCCTCCAATTTTTCTTTCTATAATACGTGATTATAGGGTTCACACAATAGCTTTGGTAATATAAATCGCTGTGTCGGATAGCCAAACTCAATCAATAATTCCGCTTCAACAAAACCAAGGCTTTCCCATATCTTCCGGTAGCCAGTATCGGCTTTATCCCCCTTCCTAAAAGTTGTGACGCTAATCTGTTCAGAACATACGAGTTCATACAATGCCTTTTCACAAAACGCTTTTGCTATCCCCCTTTTTCGATATTGTGGGTGTACTCCAAAAAAATCAATACTTCCTATCATTTTATTAAATGCCATAATTCCAATTACAGTCTCAGAATCTTTTAAAATCAATGCTTGTTTATTTTTGATATATTCCTCCAACTGTTCAACGTAATGCTTTTCATCCAAATGTGGGAAACCGTCAATCACAAGATGAACTAACGCTAACCATGAGGATATATCTTCTTTTGTTGCAAAGACGATTTTATTCTGCCAATTATTCTCCTCTAAATTTGTAGGATTTTCTTTCAAAATATATCTTAGCTGCAACGGATAAAATTCTTCTTCCTCTCTATATTGATTGGGAGATTTTTTATACATGGTTTTAAAAATATCTGTAAAGGACTGTTGGCTTTCGTATCCAGCAGAGAGTGCAATTTCAAGAATTGATTTATCGGAAAGAACAAGCGACTTTGCAGCTTCGGTCAATTTGCGACGCTGTACATAAGTCTGAATTGTCAAACCTATTGTGTTTGTGAACATTCGGTGCAAATGATACTTTGAATAATGTACAGCTTTTGCAACTGTTTCCAAGTCCAGTTTTTCATGTAAGTGATCTTCGATATAGTCGATTGTTGCTATTACATTTTTAATATTTCTCGACATTGCAGTTTCCTCCTTTCTTTCTGCATTATAACAAGATATTTTATTCCACTTTTCATATATCTTGCGGTTTTAAAGAAAGTTAAGGTATAATGTTGAAACAAAAAAACCATTGTTTCAACTTCT
>CAJUGJ010000030.1:0-23897 GCA_910586015.1 uncultured Lachnospiraceae bacterium | reverse complement strand
GATTTGATGTGCACATTTGTGCACAAAGTTAAGGTATAATGTTGAAACAAAAAAACCATTGTTTCAACTTCTGATTTGATGTGCACATTTGTGCACAAAGTTAAGGTATAATGTTGAAACAAAAAAAACATTGTTTCAACTTCTGATTTGATGTGCACAAAATTATAGTATAATAAAATATATGTACAAAAAAGGAAGGGAATAAATGAACCATAATTTTTGTAATGGCTGTTCAACAAGTGCAGGATTACCAAAATGTGCACTTGGATTAGCTCCAAATAATGCCTATATTGAAGATATAATAAATGGCTCCCCTCTGTTTCTTATGGAAAATTTTATTTGCCATAGGGCAGCTCAGAATATTGTAGAAGGTAAATTAAAAATATTAGATCAATGTAATGATTGTGACTTATGTTATATAACTTGTCCTTATATAGAAACTGATTATACCACTTTATTTTCTGACAGACTAGAAAAAGTTATTTTTAATGATTTTGGTAAAGCAAGTATTCTTTTTCAAGTATTATTTCCTAATACAGTTGTAGCAACAGAAGTGCAAGTGAAAGGAAACTTTAGAACCAAACGAATCGATCTTGTTATCAAAAAAAGGAATGAAATATATTTCATTAAATTTCTTAAAACGATAGATAAGATTTCATTCTATACAAGATCTTATTTGGAGGTTATTGAACAATATAAAAACTTGTTTCCAAATTATACCTTTAAAAATATTTGTTTAGTAAATACAAGAAAATTAGATAGTTTTATTTCAGTTGAGAATGATGTTTTGAATCTTTCTAATTTATATTCATTTATTGGAGGTAAGTAACCAAATGGCTTTATTACTAAATAGAAAATACGGAAGTCGGCTTGAGTGTTTATATTATATTTTGACTTCATGTTATAAAAAATTTGGAACTACGGAAACATTTGCATTAAAGGATTTGAAATTTGATCCAAAGGATGATAAAAATGTACATCATTACTGCAAACAGCTCCAAAATATTTTAGATCGTCAATGTTGCCCTTATCTGAATAATCCACTCAATCTTTCAAAGTGTTATGCAACACAGTCAGTTGATAGTGATTCTACAAAATCCAAGGCAGTGAGTGATATTGGGGGCTCTTTAGAAGCACTTGGCTTTATTACAAGAATAGATACAAGAAAATATAAAATTTCAAACGATGGAGAAAAGTGGGTAAAGTCTAATTTTAACAGTAAAGAATGGGAAGATATTGCTCGTAAGGGGGTATTATCCTATGGAGTTATTATTGGGTTTTTAAATAAAATTAAGGAACTTTCCGATGATTTTTCCTATCAAGGACTTTATTTAAGCTATCCCCATACTACGGAAGTTGTAGAATATGAAACCGCCGATCATACGAAAACCTACATACAAATTTCAACGGATAGTCAACAGGACAGTAATACAAGAACCTTATCACGTCTTATTGGTTGGTGTGTTGCGGTTGGTCTTATTGAACCAAAAGGAGTTAGGGGAAAAGAGTCTACACTTGCACATATCAAATATCAAGATTTTCTTAATAAAGAAGAATTAACGGTACGTAACTTCAAAAAAACTTCTTTATGCAAAACTCTATTTGATAATAAATTAAATATAGAAAATCCTCTTTCCTATTCAAGACTGCATAAAAATGCAGAATCCATGCGAGAAAATGGTGGTGAAGATTTAAGAAAGGTTACATTACAATATAAACCTAAAATTCTGGATCGTCGTTTTGTATTTATTTATGCGTTAAATCACTATAGTAAATTGAACCAATCTCTTGATTTTAAGAAGTTAATACAAGTAATGCAAAATCATTCGGATAAGTTTTTTTCAAAAGGAAACGATCCTGTTTCTATAATGGAAACAGAATGTGAAATTGCAGACATTGCAGGTATTCCATTTAAAATTGAACAGGATTCTTTCTTTTATGCTAAAACAACAATTAATGAAAATATACTAACCCAAGACGCTCCGATAACTTCCATTAAACTTGCAAAAGAAATAATTAAAGAAATGGAGACGATATAATGTATGATTTATAAATATAGAAAATATAAAGATATTGATTCATTTGTGAATAATATTCCTAAGACTAAAAAAGATGAAGATTATACTATTTTACCAAAATGTAATGGATTTGATTATCAAAAAAAATGTTTTACTTCAAAGTGTTTTGGGTGTTTATTTTGTATTTTTGAAGATAATACAGTTAAAGAGCAATTTGAAAAGATATGGGGTTGTGATTTTATTGCAATGTATGCGTCTAAATCATTTAAAGGAACTCCTGTTATTCCTCCAAACGCTAAACAGTGTCTTAAAAATCCAACTAAAAATCTGGAGATGTTTACAGGTATAGATGAAACATCCAATATTCAACCTTGGGCATCGGGAATTGTTCATCATATGTGTACGAAGGAAAATAGGATTGGAATGGAAGTACCTATATTTAATCGCGATTATGATAGAAATGGTAGACTTGATATAGGTTCTAAGACGGATACAGATTTACTTATTATGGAATCTAAGATATCACTCGATGATGCACTGAAAGATGAACGATTTATAGAACAGTATCATAAATATACAACAGAAATTGAAAAATCTACTTCTAACTATATATACCTTACTCTTTTTGGTGGTAAAGAAACAGATTTATTTCCAATTTCAAGTTCTTATTGTTCAGGAAAGATTGGAGGGAAATCAGAGAGATTTTATTCTATAGTAATCAATAATAACATATCCTTTATTTCTGCTACAGCACTTTGGTGCCTATGTTGTAAGTACTTAGTATTAGGAAATGCTTTCGCATGGGATGTATTTCTCAAAGAAATTTTTTCTAATCCTAACTGTATTGGACTATTATCAGCAGGAAAAGTAATGAATATAAATGGAAGTATTACAATAGAAACATTTTAAAATAAAAAGAGTAGCTTATCAAATTTCATGACAAGCTACTCTTTTTTATTCTTCATTTAAACCTTCTATTGGTAATTCAAAATCTTTAATTGACATTTGGTGATATGCCTCTTGAGCCCTTTTTAATTTCCTATCAATTAATTCTTTATATTCTAAATTAATTTCATATCCAATTACATTTCTTCCTAATTCTAAAGCTGCTTCTGCGGTTGTTCCAGTTCCCATAAATGGATCAAGAACAGTATCTCCATAAAAACTATATAATTTAATTAATCTATGTGGAAGTTCTTTTGGAAATGGTGCTGGATGACCTTCCGATTTTGACTTTGCTGGCTGCATTTCCCAGAATGAATTAATCGCCCAATCTGCCCATTCTTTCTGTGTCAGTTTTGATTTTTCTTTGATCTCATCACTAACTTTTGGTCTTTTTCCTTTTTTACAAAATACAATAATCCATTCATAAGGAAAGGTCGAAAAAATATTTGTTGGGTATGGATAACTTCCAAAGGAACTAAATCTTACAATTTTACGTTTATCCCAAATATACAAAGCAAAAGTAAACATCTCACCAGTTTGATCCATAAATTTTTCAATATCAGAAATTACAGTATGTGTTATTCTGCGTTTAAAAGTAGTAGCATTGCCAGATTCAAATAATGGCATAATATCAATACAGAGTTTTCCATCTGGACCTAATACTCGAATACATTCTTTCCAAACTTCATTGAGATTTTTTATATATTCTGCATATGACTGATTTAGACCAATCTGGTTAGCATTATCATAATCTTTTAACGTTCCATAGGGTGGACTTGTAATAATTAATTGAACACTTCCATCTGGTACGTCTTTCATATTTCTACTATCTCCAATATATATATTAGCCTTTGGTTTAAATTCCATGTTTAACAATTTCTCCTTCACATTTATCCCAGACAACGATTTGTTCTTTTCGATCCGTTTTATTTAAAACATCAAAGACCTGACTAGAACTTCCACTATAACTTCTTTCCTCAATATAAGATGTTTCTTTTAGCTTATTAAAAAAGTCACCACCATTTATGATTCCTTCTTTCACTTTTTTATCCCCTACGACAAAAATCATCAATGCGTTTTCAGTTGTTACGATATCTAATTGTTCTAATACCATTTTCATATCATTTTCATAAGTATTAACATATTGAATTAACTGTTTTTTGATTTCAATTCTATTAGTTTCAAAAATATCATAGATAAGCTTTCCATAATAAGCAGTATAATCTAATCCGTCAAAATAAGGAGGACTAGTAAATACATAATCTATACTATGTGGTTTAATATATTTAGATAATAATCTACTATCTCCATAAATGATAGCTGCATCAGGACAATTTATATCGTTGAAATATTTAGAATGTTTTTTGACTTTGGATTCCATCTTTTTAAAAAAGTCGATATATCTTTTAGGTTCTATATTCTTTCCTACAGTACTTGAGGTCCACACATAATTATTGCAGCCTCTTGCGGTAAGTGCAATCGTTCCATAGAAGACCCCTTTAAGAAAATCATTCATTTCTTCAAAATAATTCTTCATACACATTATTTCATGGGCGGATTGTTCATGAAAGGATTTAATAGGTTCTTTGGGCATTTCATCAAAATTTCCTTTTTCAAGATCCTTTTTAGCCAATTCAATATAATGTTGACACTCAGTCACACTATTTGCTACTTCTTTATAAACTTTCGCTTTAGCTAATTGAACAGCTAATGGATTATTATCTACTCCATATGCTGTTAATCCATGACGTTGACCTTCATATATAATAGTACCTGATCCACAAAAGGGATCTAATATAGTACCACTATGTGGAAGCTGTTTAATAATATTAGAGGCGTCGATAGCAGATATTTTACCACGATAGGGATATATTCCATGTATGGAATTTGGATTATTTACACTATCTATTTTTTTAAAGAGAATCTGTGGATTTCTACTTTGCATCTCGGTTATCCCCTCTTTTTGAATTTGAAATGCGGAGAATTATTTCTTGACTATCTACATTTATGTATATATCAAACATGGTTTCACCTTTAATGACATTTAAATTGTTAAGTATTTGTTTTGGTAAACGTATTCTCATATCCTGTTGAAGTACATAGGTATCCAATAGTATCTCTTTATTCATATACAAATATATTCCTCCTAATCCTTATCTTATTATTTTATTATAGCATATTTATAGTTTACTTTCAATCTATTTTTAGTCTAATATTACCCTAAAAATACTATTATATTACTATAGTAATTTTCTTACTGATATAAGAAAAGAATACAGTATCCTATTATGTAAAGTTAATACTTTTTAAATATCAGATAAATATTTTGTACATTCACTAGAATTTACTTCTAATGACTTTTTTAATATATCGATATCCATATCATTATCTAAATACCCTTGAAGAATAGTTTTTACATATTGTTCAGACGGCTTTCCGGGTAACTGATTTTCATTCATAATGTATACCATCGCTTTCTTTTTCTTTCCCTCAATAGTAACCATGATATTTTTTTTAAAATAATAATTTGGATACTCTTCATAAATATCTAGTTGATATTCATCTTCTGGTTTGATATTCCATATAAGGACAGGAACAGTAGAATTTTGTTTTCTTATTATTGTAGCATGGGAATTTGTCTTACTACCTCTATAGACCAAAGCCCAGTTATTTAAAACTCCCTTTGCATAAATACTTGCAGAAGGGCAGCGAGAAGCCATTTGTGCTAAATTAAGGTTGCTTCCATATGCTATATATAGTTTTTCCATGATAGTTTCCTCCTAACTATTGAATGACTTTTTATAGGGTTCTTTCTTCTAGTACAATTATATCTTTATTTATCTATTCTTGTCGATAGAACAGAAAATAATTTTACAATAAACTTTTTTATTTTTCTACGCTATGTAAGCATCCTTCTTGTCAAATTGTATTTTTTAAAAAAATGTGCTATATTAAATAAAATAAGGAAATAGAGAAAGAGAAACTGTATTTAGTAAAAGTCGAAAGAAATATAAGTTATGTTTATCTGATAAAAATTTTGATTAGTATTTATTACTAGAAATTAAGAGGTAAATAACATATGAATTTAGAAAATAACAATGATACTGAAACAGTTAAGAGTTTAGAGGAATGGTATAGAGAAGAAATAGGAAATAAAAATCGAGATAGATATAGGAAAAAAAGGAAAAGAGATAATAAATATAAGAGACACTTAAAATTTTTAGCAGAGTATTCCTCCTATCCTCATCCTGCCTATGCTATGGATAAGAATAGGGATTATATAAGAGAAAATATATGTGATACAGTATATTATAGAAGAGCTTATAGAGGAAATCATAAAAATAGTGCGAGTTTTTATTACAAAAGACGAGCCAATCGGATGGTCAGACGATATAAAGATAAAATTCAAAAAGGCGGTTCTTATCGAAAAGTTTTTGACTATTGGTGGAGTGTATATTAGGTGTTAAGTCTTAAAGCGGATATTTTTCTGTACCATTTAAGATATTTCTTTTTCTTTATATACTATCTTTCTCATACCACTGCCACAAAATTCATGGGGTATCCTTTTAAAACCCAAAGATTCATAAAAAGGTTCTTTTCCCTTTTCTGAAATCAACTGGATACTGGATCTCCCACCTACAGGAGTATGATTGTCTACATATTTTAATAGCATATTCAAAATAGAAGTGCCAATTCTTTGTTTTTGAAAGTCTGGATGTACAATAATATCTACTATTAAATAGTATTGTCCATCGCCGATCAACCTGCCCATAGCAATCGCCTTATTATTTTCTATAACAGTTATTGTATATAGGCTGTTATCAATAGCGATTTCTGCCTGTTCTTTTGAAAAATTTATCCATCCAACTTTTTCACGTAAATGACAATAGTTTTCATAAGATAAAATGTTTTCTTTATATTCCATATACCATACCCCTATATTTCTAAAGTATAAATTTATATTGGTACTATTTTAATATATAAAAATAAATTTGTCTATAAAAGATTTTGTTTTTTATATAATCGAATGAGAATTATAGTATGATGTAAAATAAAGCCTTTTTAAAAAGATAAAAATATGTTATAAAAATAGTATAATAAATACTACAGAGAAAGGATCTTATATGGTTGGAGAAAAATTTACATTAATGCAGTACTCAGTTAGTGCAATCTTGGGTTTAATTGATGCACAACAGTTTGTTATACCTGAGATACAAAGGCCATTTGTATGGAAAAGGACACAGGTAAAAGATTTAATCGACTCTCTTTATAATGGATATCCTACAGGCTATATTATTACATGGAAGAATCCAGATGTGAAAACAAAGGATGGAAATGTTGCAAATGGCAAACATGTTTTAATCGATGGTCAACAGCGTATTACAGCACTTATGGCAGCAATTTTAGGCTTAGAAGTTTTAGATGAAGATTTTAATAAAGACAGAATTAAGATCGCATTTAATCCATTAACGAATGATTTAACAAAACGTTTTGCAGTACAAGATGCGTCACATTTAAAAGATAAAAGGTGGATTCCTGATATCGCTGAACTATTTAAGACTGATTTTAAACAACGGGCATTTGAAAATGAATATGCTTCCTATAATGAAGGAATAGATTTAGACGAACTATCGAATACTATTTTAAAGTTGAAGGGAATTGCAAACCGCCAGATTGGTGTGATTGAGTTAGATCATTCTTTGGAGATAGATGAGGTTACAGAAATTTTTATTCGTATTAATTCCAAGGGAACTGCATTAAGTCAATGTGATTTTGTTATGTCAAAGATGGCAGCAGATACCGTTCATGGTGGTAATACATTGCGTAAAGTTATCGACTATTTCTGTCATATGGCAGTAAAGCCAGATTTTTATCCGCAAATACAAAAAGATTTTGAATTTGAAAAAACAGAGTATGCGACAAAAATAAAGTGGCTTGCAAAGGATAATGAAGATATTTATAAGCCAGATTATAACGATATGCTTCGAACTGCATTTATGTATAGTTTTGACAGAGGAAAGTTAGCGGATTTAGTAAGTTTATTGTCAGGAAGAGATTTTGAAACAAGAGAATTCCGAGAGGATATTGTAGAAGAATCGTATAAAAAACTAAATGAAGGAGTATGTGCCTTTATTAAGGAATATAACTTTGCACAGTTTATATTAGCTATTAAAGGTGCAGGCTATCAGTCAAGCAAGTTGTTGAATTCTAAGATGACACTTGATTTCGCTTATATGCTCTATTTAAGGTTACTACAAGATCAAACAATACCAAATCATCAGATAAAACATCATATACAAAAATGGTTTGTGCTTTCGACACTGACAAGTAGATACATAGGTTCTCCAGAGTCTGTTATGAGTAGAGATATTAAAAGTATTACTGAGAAAGGCTTTGTTAATTTTTTTGAGGAGATTGAGGCTTCTGCACTTTCAGACACATTTTGGAATATTACATTACCACAAGCTCTTGAAACCTCATCAACGAATAGTCCAGCTTTTAATACGTTTTTAGCAGCTCAGATTAATTTAAATTGTAACTCTTTATTTATGCACGGAACTATGGTTGCAGATTTGTTAAATATCTCTGGAGATGTACATCACATTTTTCCTAAGGCATATTTGAGAGCTAATGGTGTTAATACAAAGATAAAATACAATCAAGTAGCGAACTATATATATCTTGATACACAGGTAAATAAAGCAATTCGTGATGATGCCCCAAATATATATTTTGGTAAAGTATTAGATCAGTGTAACACAAAAAATGTTGTGATTGGTAATATTACAGACTGCGATAGACTGAAACAGAATTTGGAGCAAAATGCAGTTCCTGAAACAGTGGTTAATATGACAGTAAAAGATTATGATAAATTTTTGGAGCAACGCAGATATTTGATGGCAAAGTTAATTGAAAAATATTATAAGAAGTTATAAATACATTGCTCTACTTTACTTTATATGCTTTTTCTATGTCTCTATCATATACATAGTATGGTTTTAAGTGTTCTCTACATATTGACCAGTTATATATATGACACAACAGATCTATAAAATTATCCTCTGTAGTGTCATATATATCTTCGATTGTCTTAATCTGGTGTATAAATTCTTCAAAAGTAAGATAACCGCCAGTTAATAATACATCATCCTTAAAATACTCTATTTCTACTACTATTTTTTTCATATTGATTATTGGAATGTTTACATTAAATTTATTTAAAACAAGTATAGCAGAGATTTTTAAAAGCAACAATAACTTTTTTGCAGAATAAATGTACGAAAAGATTGTTGATCTGAGGTGTCTGATATGTTTATATCTATCAATAAGGATAATTTTAAATTGTTAAATAAGTTAGCAGTACCATTAATTGTTCAGAATATCGCCTGTATGTCGATTGGACTAATCGATCAAATGTTTATTGGCAGAATATCCGCGGATATATATGGAGCTATTGGAGTCACAATATCTCTTATGAATTTTATGGCAGGTATATTTGGATATTTTGCAGTGGCATTTCATATTATTGGTTCAAAAAAGCAGGGGGAAGAAAATAAAGAAGAATTTAGAGAAGTTTTTATATCTTCTTTATTAATCGATTTTGTAATTGGTGTTATATATGGGATACTAACAATTCTATTATGTAAATTTATATTTAAAAATTTTTATGGTCTATCAGGAGAAGCTCTCAATGCAGCAGTTACATATTCCTATATCACATGTCCATATATGTTGTTCCAGCTAGTAATTTTTTCTTGTAGTTCCTATTTCAAAATAAAAAAGAATACAAGTAAACTTATGTTTATTTCTACTGGTGCATCTATATTAAATACAATATTAGACTATATATTTATTTTTGGAAAATTTGGATTTCCCAAATTAGGAACAGTAGGTGCAGCAACAGCAACAATGATAAGTGTTTTTATCAATATGTTAATTTTACTTTTAGCAGCAAGAAAAGATATCGTTTATTTTTTCAATAAAGATTATTTACAAAGAATAAAAGAGTTAATAAAAACGAGTTTGCCATTGGCTGGAGAAGAGCTTTTAGAAGGAAGTATTTTTGTATTAATGATTAATGCAATTATTTCGAATATTGGAATAAATGAAATAGGAGCATATTTGTTAGCAAAGAATGTATTAGAAATTATTTTGATATCAATGTATATGTATGGTTCTGCTGAATTAACATTAGTAGGCGAAAAAATTGGACAACATTTATATGGAGAAATTAAGAAAATAGCATTTTCAGGTGTATTAATATCATTTAGTATTTATGTTGTTTTATCTATATTCGTTATCATTTTCAAAAATGATGTTCCTAAGATGATATCAAATGATAAAAATTTGATTGGTTTGGCAAGTCAAATTATGATACCTATGGTAATCATGAACTTATTTAATCCGATTCAAACAATATATAAATATGTACTTCAGGCATGTAGTGATGGAAAGTATGTACTCTATATTACCGCACTTATCAATGTCATTGCTTTTATAATTATTATGATTTTGTATATGATTGGATGGAAATTATGGTCTGTTTTTATTGGATTTTTTGTTAATTACGTTCTTGCTATGTTTGTATATTTATTTCGATTAAAAAAAGTGGTTAGTAAATACAATACTACTATGCCCTAATCTCTATCTTTGCGATAATGGGAAGGCGTAGTGCCAACCTCTTTTTTAAATTGACGAATAAAATGTTCTGTGTTGTGATAGCCGCAAGAGAGAGCAATTTCTTCTATTGAGTGCTGTGTGGCACTTAAAAGTTCGCAAGCATTACTGATACGGCTATGAATGACATCTTTCATACAAGTTGTATGGAAGATGTTTTTATATTGGGTATGCAGATAGCCGCTGCTGATATGAAGTGAATCTGCCATATTCTTTATTGTCCAGTTTTGCTGTGGTGTAGCGTAGATTTTTTCGCGAAGTTTTACCAATTCATAATAAAAAGGAGAACTCTTTTTGGTATTGCTAGCATCTAATAATTTTTCAAGAAGTGCTGTTGTCAGTGCATCTAAAATGGTATGTCTATGGGGTGAATTTCCAAAATACTCTAATGCAATTAAATGAAATAAATTATAATAATTTTCTGGATTATGCAGTATAATCGGCTTTCCATAGGGAAAATGTTCTGGAAGCAAAAGCTCTTTACTTTCTAAATGAATCCAATCATCAATATAGGCAGTATGAAAAGAGAGAGAATTTGGCAATTTTAAAAGAGCTCCATAAAGATGAGGCTGTCCAGAATGGAATACTACTGCAACATCAGAAGGAGTTTCTATCCATTCTCCTTCTACAAAAAAACGAGCGGGAGTTTTGACAAGGATAAGAAGATAAAATGGATAGCCATTTGGTCGATCCACGAAAAAATTTTGATCATGTATAGTATTTTCAAGAAGTTTTCTAATCTGTGCCATAAAAACCTTTCATATGAGAATAAATCAATTTTCTATTAGTATAGTTCATTGAAAATACACTGTCAATGAATTATAACTATTTTAGATAAAATCATAGTTGGAGGTTATTATGTTCTGGGTTTTATTAACGGTGATCTGTTATTCAATCTCTTCTTTAGGAGATAAGTATATATCAGTCAATCTCAAGTGTACAACAGGAGAATTTTCTTTTATTGTTTCCATTGCCACAGCATTTTGGATTACATTATTAATTCCCTTTACTGGATGGCAGTTTGAAAATACTCTGGCTAATGGAGTTATTTTACTTAGTCTGGCAGGATGGAAGGTTTTAGAGTTTTATACATCAGCTTTGTTATTAAAAAGCGTATCCGCCTATGAATTAAAAGTGTGGCTTGGGTTAAATATTATATTTTCCTATTTGAGTAATCTGATTCGAGGACAGGATACTGTAAATTTGGGAGTATTTATATCTTGTATCCCTTTACTTTGGGGAATTTATTGGATTATAAAAAGCAGATACAAAAAAGAGGATAAACGTTCTATTAAGAAGATGATTATACTTAGTTTATTTTATATTGCTGCAAAATTTGGCTATGGACTTATGCTTGGTATGATGTCAAAGGGATGTAAAACAATTTCGGTTTTATGGATTGTAATGGTAATTGTAGCACTGACACAACTTCCAAGAGTTAAACTAAAAGAAATCATGAAAAAGAAGGGGCTTTTCAATGCTTGTATCACTCGAATTCCAAATGCGGCTGGACTGTTGACAGAGGCGATGGCAGCGATGGAAAACGTCTTTTTGTATGCTATGATACAACCAGTACAGCTTGCTATTTTATTTATAATAGCATTATTAAAGAGGGAAGAACTAGGAAAAATCAAAATTGAAGGAAGTATGTTAAGTATCTTAGCAGTTGTATTGATTACAGTATTTTTAAAATTATAATATTTTTATAGGAAAGGAAAGAACATATGGTTCGCACATTTAATACACATACGATTAGAAAAAGTACAGAACTGACTGGCTGTCTGTGGGACTTTTCCCCTAGTCAAGGAGAATATCAAAAAGAGCACTAAATTGTCTTGGAGTTTATATCTGGCAGTTTTGCGATATCCGTATCAGTGAGGAATGGTTTGGAGGCAGATCAAGAACCATGAATAATAAAGGAATCGTAGATGAATACCACAGACCAAAACTCGCTTACGATGTAGTGAAAAAAATATTTACAGCTATTTAAAATTAGGTAAGCTGTTGCAAAATAGAACTTTTCTCTCTTTTGTAACAGCTTTTATTTTTAACGTCTTTCTATTATTTTATCGATAAGACCAAATTCCAATGCCTCTTTTGCACACATGTAGTGATCGCGTTCCGTGGCAAGACGAATTTCCTCAATACTTTTTCCTGTATTTTCGGCTAAAATAGTATTTAAACGCTGTTTATTTTTTTGAATATGGTCAGATAAAATCTTGATATCTGTCGCCTGTCCCTGAATACCATTTCCATGAATAGCAGGCTGGTGTATCATAATTTCTGCGTTTGGTAATGCAATGCGTTTTCCCTTTGTGCCTCCTGCCAATAAAAAAGCTCCAAAACTGGCAGCAAGACCTATACAGATTGTAGAGACATCACATTTTATATACTTCATAGTATCATAGATGGCAAATCCAGCACTGACAGAACCGCCGGGGCTGTTAATATATAATTGAATATCTCTTTTTGGATCTTGTGCTTCTAAAAATAACATTTGTGCAATAATCAGACTTGCAGAAACATCGGTTACTTCTTCGCCTAAAAAGACAATTCGATCAGATAGTAATCTTGAGAAAATATCATAACTGCGTTCACCACGATTTGTTGTTTCAATAACATAAGGAATTGTACTCATGCCGCTGACTTACCTCCCCATAAATCGTACACAATGGATTCTTTTTTTAGAGAATATAGCATACTGATTTTAGATTGTTTTGGATAAAATATACCCATTTTTCTATAAACTTTAGGCGTACAACCATATAAATTGTGAAAGGCAAAAGAGAAAGCCTGTTGAGAATGATATTGTGCTTCGTAAGCTATTTCTAGGATAGGCTTTTTTGTTTCAACAAGTTTTTTTGCAGCTAATGTTAGTCGACGTGATTGTATATATTGATAAATAGTACATTTTGTTTCGTTATGAAACGTTCTAATTAAATAAAATTTAGAGTAATTTAATACCTTTGCTATTTTATCTAGTGATAAATCTTCTTCTATATGTATTTCTATGTAGTCCACCAACTTTTTAACAAGTATGTTATTGTCCATAAAAAACACTCCTTTCAAATCTAATATAACATATATTTTCAAGAAAATCTTAATAGAAATTGCCCAAAACGAAATATATTAATTTTTATACACACTATTGACAATGTTGTTTTTGTGTTGTATTATATGCGTGTAGTTGTGAATGTGTGGAGGTGATGGTATATGTTTGCAGATGAAAGAAAATCAAAAATTATAGATATGATACATCAAAATCATTCTGTTACAACTTCAGAGCTAACTGAAATTTTTCAAGTGTCATTAGAAACAATACGCAGAGATTTAGAAAGTATGGAAAAACAGGGCTTGTTAAAACGTGTTCATGGTGGTGCAGTTTCAGTTAAAGAATTGCAAAGTTATAGTAATCTTACTATAAGAAGTAATTCGCATCAGGCTGAAAAGCGTAAACTTGCATTTATGGCGTGTTCTTATATTAAAGAAAAGGATTATATTGCTTTAGATACTGGTTCTACTGCTATCGAACTGGCAAAGGCTATTTGTGAACGATTTCAAAATCTTACGATATTGACAAATTCTTTGGAAGTATTTCATATTTTATCGGAAAGAAAGGAATATCAGATTATTCTTGCAGGGGGTTATTATCTGTCAGAAGAAAAAAGTTTTTATGGTCATTTAACACTTGATATGATCCGACAGCTCCATGTTAAAAAAAGTTTTATTACTCCTTCAGGAGTTTCTCTTGACTTTGGAATCAGTGACCACGTTCAAGAACTTATCGATATCCAACGTGCTATGCTTGAGATTGCAGACGAAGTTTATATACTGGCAGACAGTAGCAAATTTGAATCTTATGCACCATTAAAAATTTGTGATCTAGATACAAGTTATCGGTACCTTACAGATACAAGTTTACCAGAGAATATTTTTGAAACTTATCAAAAAGCTTCTATTTCTATAAAAAAATAATAAAAAATTACACAGAAATGAGGAAAATAGGATGAATCAAAAAGTAATACTTATTTTAGCGGATGGATTAAGACCAGATGCCATGCTCTCTTGTGGAAACCCTTATGGCAGTCGTCTATTGACATTAGGAAGTTATTCGTTAGAAGCAAAAACCGTGTATCCATCTATTACTCTGCCTTGTCATATGTCTCTTTTTCACAGTGTACCACCAGAAAGGCATGGTATTCTTACGAATACATATACTCCTTTTAGCCGTCCTGTACAGGGACTTTGTGAAAGGTTGAGAATTCATGAAAAAACCAGTGCCTTTTTCTATAACTGGGAAGAATTAAGGGATTTGACACGTCCATCTTCTCTATCTTATAGTTTTTATATTTCAGGAGAGATATATGATTATGAAAGAGCGGATAAAATGCTCACAGAAAACGCTCTCTCCTACATTACTTCGGAAAAGCCTGATTTTGCTTTTGTTTATCTTCAACTAACCGATCACATTGGACATAAATATGGATGGATGAGTGAAGAATATCAGTATGCCTGTACACAATCTCTGGACAAAATCCGTAGACTGGTAGAGTGTTTTAATAAGGAATATAATATAATTGTGACAGCAGATCATGGAGGACATGAAAGAGATCATGGTTCAAAGATGCCAGAAGATATGACAATCCCTCTTATTTGTATTGGAGAAAGATTTTGCCCGGGTGAGATATTTTCAAAGGCAAATATTTGTGATATAGCACCTACTATAGCAACATTAGAAGGGATTACTGCTTCAAAAGACTGGGAAGGAAAAAGTCTGCTATGAAAAAGCAGTCTATGAGGGTTATAAGTTTTTTGTGCTGTATATCCTATTTTGTAAGCTATTTGATGCGTTTAAATTATACTGCCTGTCTGGTTGAAATTCAACGTGTATTTGACATTAGTAAAAGTCAGGCAGGACTTCCCATTACTGGAAGTTTTTTGGTCTATGGAGTAGGACAGTTACTTTGTGGATATCTTGGTGATAAAATTCCTCCTCATAAAATCATTTTTGGAGGTTTGTTTGGAAGTGCTCTTTGTAATTTTTTTGTTGTGCTATTTCCCAAACTAGATGCAATGATACTAATATGGTGTATAAATGGTTTTTTTCAGTCTATGCTCTGGCCTCCTATAGTGCGTATTATGGCAGAAACTTTGGACGAAACATGGTATCGCAAGTGTAGTGTATTCGTTTCCTTTGCTTCATCATTAGGCACAATCGTAATCTATATGTTTGCTCCCCTATGTTTTGGAATGTGGGGATGGCAGACTACATTTTTAATACCAGCTATAATAGGAGGAATCACTTCTTTTTATTGGATTTATCATACAAAAACACTGAAATATAAATCTGTGACTATCAATAATAGGGATAACAAAAAGGCTAAAAAGTTTTTTTCATTGTTCCATATTGTACCATTTTTATCTATTTTAACAGCAATTATTTTAATGGGTGCTTTGAGAGATGGAATCACAACTTGGATGCCCGCTTATATGATAGATAACTTTGGAATGAATACAAAAAGTTCTGTATTAATAACAACTTTTATTCCTTTGTTTAGTATATTCAGTACACTCTTAGCTTCCGTACTGTACAATAAATTACAGGATGAACTGATTACTTCAGTCTGTCTTTTTATAGTAAGTTTAGTATCCTGCTTTATCCTGTTTTTTGTAAATGACAGTTATGTATTAGGATGTCTTATACTGATGATGTTAATTACAGGATGTATGTATGGAATTAATTTAATGTTAATCAGCCATCTTCCAAAATATTTTACTAAATTTAGAATGGTATCTACTATTTCTGGACTTCTCAATGCTTTTACCTATGTTGGTAGCTCTTTATCTACCTATTGTTTTGGGGCAGTTGCAGAAAAAAATAGTTGGCTTAGAGTGATTGGTATATGGTTTGTATTTTCCGCCTGCGGAGCAATTATATTATTTAGAAGTATAAAAAAATGGAAAGCTTTTTCGAAAGAATCGACTGATATTGTTCAAGAAAAAGTTATTGACAAAGCGAAATAGGGATGGTAGTATAAATAAAAATTAAGGAGATTATATAAAATGAAACAGAGTTTACATTCAAGACGTTATGTATATATGTATAATAGACGTATTTGCTTATAACTGATTGTATTTATGTACAGTTATAAGCCGATAGGTCTTATATGTCTGTGCATAAATGAGAATGTAGGCTGTTATTTTTATATCTTGCATTAAAATTATCGCACTAGGCATATAGATGCTTGGTGTGATTTTTTTATATAAAAAGGAGGCTAAACATGCAGGATGAAATTAAATTAGTACGAGCAAGGATAGAAGATGCAAATCTTCTTTATAAATTACAAATAGAAACTTTTATGCCCCTATATGAAAAATATCATGACGACAGTACAAGTCCCGCAAAAGAAACATTAGAAAGTATAACAAGAAAGATTACAGATCCAAACTCTGAATTTTATATCATTTTTGTTGAAGGAGAAATTGCTGGAGGAATCAGAATACGTCATCATGATGGTAAAATAGTATGGAATAATATTAGTTGGATATCACCTCTCTTTATTATATCAGATTTTCAAAACAGGGGTATTGCACAAAAAGTAATGCAGAAGATATTTAAGCAATATCCTGAAACTACAACTTGGAAGTTAGATACTATTAAACAAGAGGAAGGAAATTGTCATCTATATGAAAAGTGTGGTTTTGTCAGAGTAGGACAGGAGCGTATGATTAATGAACACATGACTTTAGTTGATTATGAAAGAACTATTTAAAGGAGGGACACTATGATTTTAGAAGAGTTTGACGAAACAAAAAAAGCAGTTATTAATCCAGAGGATATTATAAAGCCAATAGAGCAGATTCCAGAAGTTGCAGTGACATGTTACTCAAAAATAACATTTGACAGAATGATTGGTGAACTAAATGGAAAGATCATTGCAACAGTAAATACAGCAAATGGTATAACACCAATTTATAGTGCTTATTATAAAAATAAAGAAGTTGTACTGTTTATGATTGATGTAGGTGCTCCTATGAGCGTAGGCATGTTAGAAGAAATATTTATAATGGGAGTTAAAAAGGTTATTGTTTTTGGAACTTGTGGAGTACTTGACCAAAAGATAGAAGATTGTTCTATTATTATTCCAAACAGTGCTGTAAGAGATGAAGGAACAAGTTACCATTATGTAAAAGCAGCCGACGAAATAGAAGTCAATCAAAACTATATGAATGTGTTTACCGAGATGCTAGACGAACTGCATGTGAGATATACAATAGGAAAAACGTGGAGTACAGATGCCTTTTATCGTGAAACTCCAAAAAAAGTAAAGCATAGAAAAGAACAAGGATGTATTTGTGTGGATATGGAGTGTTCAGCAAATGCAGCCGTTGCAAGCTTTAGAAAAAAAGAATTAATACAATTTTTTTATGCAGCAGATAATCTGGATTCGGAGCAGTGGGATGTAAGAAGTTTAAGTAATCATTCAAAACTAGAGGAAAAGGACAGAATTGCTACGATTGCATTGGAATTGGCAATACGAATTTAGTACAATAAAAATCGATTCCTGAATTTGTTGTGTATAGATATTGTAAACTTGACAAGAGCTTAGTAAAATAAAGAATAGAGAATGAAAGTAGGAGGTACACATGAACAATGATGAAGTATTACAGATAGCAATGCTCCAATCTGCTATAGATGCAAATTGTTGTGTTCAAGATTTTTGTAAGACAGAAAATGTAATCGTATATTCGAAGAAAAATTCCAATGCCAGAAGATATTTAGAGTTACCATTTGCATGTAATTTGATTTCGTATGGAAGTAATATTGTGGCATCCATTGATGAAAAATATGAAAAAATCGTCAGGGCATATATAGAAAAATATCCGATTGAGCATTGTTTTGAAACACCAAATATGTATGTATTAAATGATGCGTTTTTGCCATATGATTTAGAAGTCTGTTTTATGGCGGAATATTTTTTGCCTGATATGACGAAACTTTCGAAAGAAACCTGCCTTTATGACATGAAAATACTTACCAAAGAGGACTTTACTTCTCTTTATGTACCAGAATGGTCCAATGCGCTTTGTGAAAAAAGAAAAGAGTTAGATGTATTGGGTGTTGGTGCCTATGATGGAAAACAGTTGATTGGATTTGCTGCGTGTTCAGCAGACTGTGATACAATGTGGCAGATAGGAGTAGATGTACTGCCACAATATAGACGTAAAGGGATCGCTTCCACTTTAACCAGTGTATTAGCCAGTGAAATTATCGATAGAGGAAAGATTCCTTTCTATTGTTGTGCATGGTCTAACATAAAATCTGCCCGAAACGCAATAAAAAGCGGTTTTCGACCTGCTTGGGCTGAAATGACGGTAAAGTCAAGAAAATTTGTAGAAGAAATGAACCGTTAATTTTTTAAAAGGGCAGGAAAAGAAAAACTATAATTTAGTCAGATGAAAGATCCATTTAAGCCAGCCATATACAGAACTAGCCCTGCGTACGATCTGTGATTCACTACATACATGGAGAGTACGCATTTTATTTTCAATCTCTTTTTTACTAGACATGTGATTTGTTTCAATAATACTATCAAAAAAATCGGCAAATATCTTATGTTCTAAAATCAATTTGACCAGTTTTAACTGCCTGTTTTTATAATTTAATTTAAAAACATGATTTCCTAGAGATGTTAATGCAATAACTGGCTGTTTATCTTCGCTTATTTTTTCAAATAGCCCCAGATATTTTCCTGCATTATAATAATAGTCAGCTTGACGCAATTCAAAATCCATCAATTTCGCAACTTGCTGGCGAGTCATTGGATTTTCATAGATATTTTCTAACAGAGAGATAATTCGCTCCATAGAATTAGCCTGTATGAACGGCACTTTTGAACCATCCATATTATCATCGGTATGAACAGGGGTATCTGCTCTTACTTTCAACAGATCATTTAAAGTTATGTTGGTATCCTGCAAAGAGTAATTTTTCGATTGAATTAATTCAATCGAAGAATAGTCTTCTAATTTGTTAAAACGATATTCAAATAATCGGTAGATCATATTGGAATAGATGCAAAAGACCAGTCGAATCGGTTTGTTTAGTTTTGCCTTCCATAGTCGATACGGATAATAAAGTTGACGGATATGGAAGTCTTCATGTATTACATTCTTTGCCTCCAAAATGACAACAGAATCACTATTTTCAAATCCGCCATCTATTTCACATTGTGCATGACAAACACGAATTTTTTGCTTTATATTTCTAACAGTATCTACTACAAAATCAAATTCTCCTGTCCCCATTCGCCCGTTAAAAGTAGTAACATTTCTATCTGTATTTAAAAAATCATCTAATATACCAGTCAATAATAATACATTTATTGCATTTGCCTCCGAATGAATCGTATTGATATCAATAGATTCATAATCTGGTAAATCTACATGAGGCATTTGAGTAACTTGTTCTTTTAACTCTGGAATTTTTTCATATAAAAGGAAATCACTGATCACATAAGAACTTCTACTATCTGGCAAAATATTTAATTTATGATCCCGTAGTATGGCAGGTAAAGAGTCAGTACTGTCCCACTTTGCCATTAATCGAGGTTCTTTAAATTCCTTAATTTGACTTGCTTTAATAGAATAGTATCCTTTTGTTTGAACTTCGTCTAAAATATTATATTTATCAATCAATACTTTCCAAGCATCATTAATTGATAAATTACTTTGATTTTGGGACATAAGAAATTAACACCTCACTAATTTCACCACGCTTATTTGCATTACTGTTAATCGTTCTTTTCGCCTGTACTGTTCTAATATCATATCCTTTATATAATTCTCTTATTTGCGGACAGTCTGAATTGGATTGCAAAAAAGGGATTCCTTTTTCTTTTAATTGATCGCATACGTTTTTTAATATAGTCTGTTGGGAATAGGAAAAACCGTTTTGCGTATAACCTGTAAAAGAAGACGAAGAAGATATTGGCATATATGGTGGATCAAAATAGACAAATGCCCCTTTATGTAGTCCTTTTAGTACTTCTTTATAATCTCCCTGCTTAATTATAATATTTGGATTTTGTAGATACTTTGACATAGCTCGTATCGTTACTGCATTAATAATGTTTGGATTCTTATACCTTCCATAGGGAGAATTAAACTGTCCTGCCAAATTTACTCGGTACAATCCATTATAGCATGTTTTATTAAGATAAATTATTCTTGCCGCCTTTTGAATAGGATCCATCTTAGCATATTCCAAAGTTCTATCTAAAGCTCTCACATGATAAAAATATTCTTTCGTATTTTTTTTACTATGTTCTTCTAATATAGAAATAAGTTCTTCTGGAAAATCTCTTACTACTTTATAAACATTGATAAGTTCTACATTATAATCATTAATAATCGCTTTTTTAGGTTGTAACGCAAAAAAGACAGCTCCTCCTCCAACAAATGGTTCAACATAGGTAGAAAAATCTTTACTAATCAAGGGTATGATATTGGACAGTAATTGTCTTTTACCACCAACCCATTTTAAAATAGGACTAATTGAAATCGTATCAGCCATAAGATATCCCTTTCCAAACTTATTTTATTAAAATAAGTATACCAAATTTTTTTAACGCCGTAAAGAAATATTTTGATTTTTTACAAACATGTGTTCTTTTGAAATGTTGAAATTTTTTAGTTCTTATGTTATAATTTTAAAAATAGGATGGAGGAGGAAACCGATGAAACTTGCTATTGCTTATGCTCCATGCAGGGTTTGAGGACACTGTATGGAGGATAGATTTGTCCTCAGACTTTGCATTTTTGAGTAAATAAAAATCAAAGGAGCAAAGTCGGTTATGAAAAAAGAATATAAAGAATTAAAATCATATCTTATGCTTTGGAGCACGCAGTCACTTTCAACGCTTGGCAGTGGAATGACAAGTTATGCCTTGGTGCTGTGGTTATATCTTCAGAGTGGTTCAGCACTGAAAACAGCACTTTTATCGATATGTTCTTATACACCTTATGTGATAATGAGTATATTTGCAGGGGCATTAAGTGATAGGTGGAATAAGAAACGAACCATGTTAATTTGTGATCTGATTGCAGCTTTCAGTACAATCACAGTTTTTATATTGATTAGAACAGACAGTTTAAGGATAGGACATCTCTATCTTTTAAATGCAATCAATGGTCTTATGAATACGGTTCAACAGCCTGCAAGTGAGATAGCAACAACGCTATTGATACCAAAGAAATATTATCAGAAAACCAGTGGGTTACGTTCCTTTTCACAATCGTTAAATTCTATACTGACACCAATACTGGCAACGATGATATTTTCGTTTGCAGGTATTGATTTTGTAATAGCAGTAGATTTAATCACTTTTGTGGTGGCGTTTCTGACACTTTGGTTATTTATATCTATTCCCGAAAAGGAATATAAAGAAAAGAAAAAAGAGAATTTATTGACTTCGGCATACACAGGACTAAAGTGGCTAAAGCATAATCCATTGATTTTAAATCTAATTTTATTTTTGGCAAGTATTAATCTGGTAGCCTCTGCCTACAATGCAGCACTTCCAGCAATGATTTTATCAAAATCAAATGGTGGAGAAACTGTTTTAGGGGCGGTCAACAGTTGTGTCGGTATTGCTACATTATGTGGCAGTATATTTGTGATGCTTTTTCCTGCTCCAAAAGATCGAGTAAAAATGATATGTGTTTCTCTTTTTATATCAATGAGTACAGAAAATTTTATGCTTGCATTTGGAAATACTCCACTTATATGGTGTATTGCAGCAATATTGGGTTGGATTATGATACCGTTTATGAGCGCTAATATGGATGTAATATTTCGCAATACGATTCCTTTAAATATGCAGGGACGTGTATATTCATGCCGTAATACTCTGCAATTTTTCACTATCCCTGTAGGCTATCTACTCGGTGGATTTTTAGTGGATAAAGTGTGTGAACCGTTTATGACAGTACAATCAAAAGAAACCTTGTTGGTGCGATTTTTTGGAGAAGAAAAAGGTTCTGGAGCAGCGATGTTGTTTTTTATTATGGGTATTGTTGGGGTTATGATATGTGTAATTTTTAGTTTGATTTTAAGGTCGAAGATAAATAGTCAGAAACCAAGTTAACGGCAATAAGAAAGTCCTATGTAATTTATCAATGAATTACATAGGACTTTCTTTTTACTAAAATAGAATAGAGATTATAAACAATTATATTAAATGTAGAATGATCTTGCAAAAGAAAAAGAAAGGAAAGAATTGATTAAAAGTGTTGAGTTCATGACAAAGTTGTTGAATAGCGTTTGGAAAGACAGCGTCTAGTAGGTTGTATATCCACATAGTTATATAGATGAAAACGGGATGTCATATTACTTATCTTAGAAATAAACATGGTTATAAAATGAGTGAAAAATTCCGAGAAAAAATTCAGAAAAACTGATTGAAAAATCAAGGGGAAAAATAACAAAAAAGAAAGAAAAATTACAGTATAGTTGGTGCAAATTTGGGTTTCAAGGTATAAAATAGTAAGAAAAATAAATCAATGTAGTTAAAAGATGGAGATCAAAAATGACTAAAAATTTAGAACGGTTTTAGTCACATAATAAAATTATTATTAGACTGTTTTATAAGAAATAAGGTTTGGAAAAATATAGTTATAAAATATGGTTTATTTTTCTATAGATAGTAGCTCTAAAGTATAGTAATATAACACAATATTATGCTATTAAATATATAAATAAAAGAATTTATAAAAGATATTATTCTTAAAAATAATATTACAGAAATTTTATAGATATTTACTAGAAGCAGATTTTAATGGTAGAGATACTATATTAGATTTTCAGATAATTTGAAACTAAAATTTTATGGGTTTATTTATATTAATAAAATAAGAGAGGAAAAATTACAAAAGTTATATATAAACTTTTTTTGAAAAAAGAAAACAGTATAAATTCTATATAAAAAGGATAAGGATTAATTTTTGATAATATTTAATACTGAAAATCACTTTTAAAAGTGAACTTAAATTTTATATAATTTTCTAATTTTTATAAATATAAGTAAAAATAAAGATAAATTAAAAATTATAATAATATAAAACTGAATAAAAATAAAAAAAATATAAAATGGAAAATTTTTGATGAAAAATAAATAAAAATGTGATATAATAAATAATAAATAATCAGGAGTTATCCGTTGGAAAGGGATTTCGCATTTCAAATTGCTAATTTGT
>CAJUGJ010000029.1:11068-30345 GCA_910586015.1 uncultured Lachnospiraceae bacterium | reverse complement strand
GAAGATTGATAATAGGGTGGGAGATATATTCTCCCACCCTATTGCCATTGCTTGCACCCTGTTTGTCAGCGTTGATGATAAGTTAGTTTCTATACTTCCTTATCACCATAAACATCAATGTTCTCGGCATTTCTCAAGACGTCGCTAAGAGGATTTGAACCTCCGGCCTACCGCTTAGGAGGCGGTCGCTCTATCCAACTGAGCTATAGCGACAGTTACAAAATCTATATTTAGTTTTACTTGTTACCTTTTTCCTTTTCCTCTTGGGCGAGTGTTTTAACACTTTCTTAGGAGGCGTGTGCTCTATCCAACTGAGCTACGAGGACTTGTATGAAAAACCTGCTAATAAGCAAGCCATTCAGCTATGAAATTGTTGATTTTATGTTGCTTAGCAATCGAACATTTAGATTACTTATTCGAAGGTATAACAATATTTGAATTACCCAATATTTATTATATTATTCTTAAAAAAAAAGTCAAGCAAAATCTTGTATATTCAAGAACACAGATAGTGTTCTTTTTATTTTTTATCTCTCACTATTCCTTTGTTATTTCATCTGATAGTATTCCATATTTATCTATAAATTCATCCATATCTTTTGTATTACGAATTAACATAATATCTATAAATTCTCCTGTATGAATATTCTTAAAACCTGCCACTTGTTCTCCAGTACAGATACTAGATCGAATTACTGGCTTCTGATTTTCTCTGTCATAAGATCCTTTCACTATCGCCTTTTTACGAAACATTCTATCTCCTATCGTCTAACCTATATATTTTTAAATCTTATATATAGACTAATTATATCTAAAATTTAATACTATAGCAACGATTATTTTTTATCCCTAAGTATTAATTGACTTTCTATTGCTACTGATATAAAATTTAAAAAAGAAACTTTACTTAAAAGGAGGTTTTTATGTTTACACTACACAGGGAAGCAAACGCACTGATTTATGAGTTTAACGGGGAGTTTCTTCGTATTGAAGCATGGGGTAAAAACAGTTTAAGAGTTCGTTCTGTCTTTCAGGGTACTCTTTTAGATACAGATTATGCCCTACTACCCCAAAATGAGATAATTCCAGAAATTACAATAGAAGAATATCAGGGAATTTTAAGAAATGGTAATATTACTGCTATTGCTAATATAAATCCTTGGAATCTTAAATGTACTCTATCTTTTTATAATCAAAATGGTACTCTTTTATTAAGAGAATCTGGAGATGGGGGAGCATTAAATAAAGACAGCCGAAAGTTTTCTGGTAAAATAGGAGGAGATTTTGAACTTCTTGTTTCTTTTGCCTCTAATCCAAACGAAAAACTTTTTGGAATGGGGCAATATCAGATGGAATTTTTAGATATTAAAAACTGTACTTTAGAACTTGCCCATCGAAATTCTCAAGCAAGTGTACCATTTGTATTATCTAATTTAGGTTATGGATTCTTTTGGCATAATCCTTCTATTGGTCGTGTCACTTTTGGTAAAAATGTTACTGAATGGTATGCTTCTAATACAAAACAAATGGATTACTGGATTACTGCTGGAAATACTCCTGATGAAATTGAGTGTTCTTATAGTGCTGTTACAGGTAGAGTGCCAATGATGCCTGAATACGGACTTGGCTTTTGGCAATGTAAACTTCGCTATTGGAATCAGAAGCAATTACTTGAAGTTGCCAGAGAATATAAGCGTAAAAACATTCCTATTGATGTAATTGTATGTGACTTCTTTCATTGGCGTCATATGGGAGATTTTCATTTTGAAGAAGAATTCTTTCCAGATCCAAAAGGAATGGTTGAAGAATTAAAACAAATGGGAATCGAATTGATGGTTTCTATTTGGCCACAAATCGATCTACAAAGCGAAAATTTTTTGGAAATGAAGCAAAAAGGATTGTTAGTAAAAACAGAGCGTGGAGTTGAAATTTGTATGCGATTTGGCGGAGAAAGTGTATTCTTTGACGCTACAAATCCAAAGGCAAGAAATTATGTATGGGATAAATGCAGCAAAAATTATTATGAAAATGGAATTCGTCTGTTTTGGTTAGATGAGGCAGAACCAGAATATAATGTATATGATTTTGATAACTACCGTTATCAGCTTGGTGCCTGTGCCCAAGTTGGAAACTTATATCCCCAGTATTATTCCAGAACTTTTTATGAAGGACTAAAACAGCAAGGTCAGGACAAAATCGTCAATCTTGTCCGCTGTGCTTGGGCAGGTAGTCAAAGATATGGTGCTTTAGTATGGTCAGGTGATATTCACAGTGATTGGGAAACTTTTCGACGTCAAGTATGTGCTGGATTAAATATGGGACTTGCAGGAATTCCTTGGTGGACAACAGATATTGGTGGCTTTTCTGGCGGCGATCCCGCAGATAAAGAATTTCGTGAACTCTTAGTTCGTTGGTTTCAATGGGGAACATTCTGTCCAGTCATGAGACTACATGGTGACAGAGCATCTAATGATAGAAGAGTTTTTCGTAAAGATGGAAGTGAAGCACTCTTTACAGGAGGCGATAATGAGATTTGGAGTTTTGGATCAGAAAATGAAACTATTTTGAAAAATTACATTTTGATTCGAGAAATTCTGCGTTCTTATATTCGAACCCTTATGCAGGAAGCTCATGACTATGGACGCCCTATTATGAGAACCATGTTTTATGAATTTCCAGAACAAGAGATCTGTTGGACATTAACGGATCAATATATGTTTGGAGCAGATATTTTAGTTGCTCCAGTTATGTATGCAAATATGTCTAAACGAGAAGTTTATCTTCCAGAAGGTACTACTTGGACAACAATACATGATCAAAAAGAGTATCAAGGTGGTAATATTGTATCGATTGATACTCCACTAAATGTAATTCCTATCTTTATAAAGGATCGTGCTAAGAAATTTCTCAATGAAATTTCAAAACTTTTTTCCTAAAGATAACAGCATCCTATTTTCTTCCTATAAGACTGATTGCTCATAAAAATAAAGAACTGTGGCACTAACAATCAAATATCTGATTTCTTAATGCTACAGTTCTCTTTTTATATCTTTTTTATTCTAAAAAATCTGTTTTTCCCTGCATCCACACAATTCCTTTAAATCTTCTTCCCGGTATAGGCTCTCCTAAAATATCATTTCTATTAATACAAATCTCAAAACAGATATGATTACACTCTATTAGTAACGTATAAAGTTCTTCTCCTGTTTCTGTATTTTTCATCAGTCTACAAGAATGAATTGTTCCGATAACCGTATAATTATCTGATTCTGAACCATAAGGAATAAACGTAGTATCCACAATAGAATATACATCTTCCTTTTGAATACGCTTTGTGATCATGGTATACATATCAATATCATCAATCGTAAGACTGTCAATAGCCTCTTGATTTCCTTGTCTTGCCTCTGTAATGAGTTGATTTCTATGCTTTATTTCTGCCTTACCATTATTAATCTGATGTTCTGTTTTTTCTACTGGAAGCAGTACCTTGCCTTCTAGGGCAAGGGCTGACAGTGTAATTGGACCAGAATATGAGCCTGAATAGCTACTGCGATGTTCTAAAAAGTCTAAAGCATTTTGAAGGTAAAAGATCAACGAAACTCCTAAACGATAGTCATCGCACATCCCCGTATAAGCATCTGTATCTACTCGTTTGCTGACATATAATTCTTCTATGGTACTTATATTTTTTCCTCGAAAGTATGGAAAATAATGTTCTATATGAAATTCATTCTTTTCATCATATTCTCCACAAATAGTAATCCCAATATTTTCAGCAAATTCCATAGAAAGTTCTGCACGGGCAGTTCCATCTTCCTTTTTTAAGATTCTTCGTTCCGTTGCTTCCTTTACAACTTTAGAAAGTAACTTTTCTACTTCTGCTCTATTTTTAAGTTCACTAAAACCAATGGTTCTTAAATAAGTATGCATCATTCACCATTATCCTCTTCCTTCTCTATATATCCTAATCTCTTGCTACATAGCCTCTGATGCTTTCCTTTTTCATACATTCATTTGTAATTCAGTTATATCATATTTTTTTACAGAGTGCAATATACAATTCATTTAGTTGTACATTTAGTTAAATTGGTTCTTCTATGGTATCTGATATAAATAATGTGAGTTCCCTCGTTAGATCCTTTTCTATTTCCTTTGAATATTTTTTCCCATCTTTATCAAATAGCATACGAAGGACAGGTCTGGTTGGCACTTTAGAATTTTGTCTTATTACAACTCCAATTTCTCCTTCATTTGTTCGCACATTCGTTCCAATTGGATATGCAGCTACAGATGCAACAAAACTTTCAACGACACGAAAATCAAATTGTACTCCTGCCTGACTAACAATATAATCAATTACATTATGTACTTTTTGCTTTTCAGCGAAATTTCCATAAATTCTTCGATCAAATAGGTCACAGACAGCAACAATTTTTGTACCCATTTTTAAGCGATCTCCTCTTAACTTTCTAGGATACCCTTCTCCATTTATTCTTTCATGATGCGATAATATAATCTCTTTTGCTGCTGAAGAAAGCCAATTTTCTTTTTCAATAAGTGAATAGCCAATAATTACATGCTTCTTAAATTCTTTTCTTTGCTTTTCATCCCAATTTTCAAATTTTGTATTAAAGTTTATTGGAATAAATATAATTCCTAAATCATGTAATAATGCACCTACCGCAATATCTTTAACTCTTCTTTCAGGAAGTTTCATTTTTAGAGCAACTAAAACAGAAAGTGCAGAAACATTGACACAATGAGAATACGCACTATCACTTTGTTCTCTTATTAAAGATACATTATAGATCACTTCTGGTTCTGTTAAAATATTCTCCATAATATCATCTGCAACTTTTGCAATTTCCGATAGTTCTACATTGCCACAATAAGAATACTTTTCTAAAGTAGTTCTCACATTTTTTCTGCATTGATGTTGTATTTTTTGTTCAATAGTATCCTTCTTTTGAAATAGCTCTGGTTCAATTGCCTTTTTTATATAGATTGAAGTAACACCAAGTTCTATTAATCTTGGTACGTATTCTTTATATACAATACGTCCCGCTGGAATAATAACTGCTCCACTTTCTGTACAAACATCTCTTGCTAATATTTCATACCCATTTACCTGATTAATATCAATCTCTTTCATAATCCCACTCCTGCACGTTCTTTCTGCACGTACTCAGAGTTTACTGCCGTCTTAATAATAATGTCTTTACGGTGTATGACTTTAGATGCTTTTATTTTTTGCCTCATCCAATGCCTCTTTTTCCTCTTCCGATAATAACACAAAGGACTCGCCTTTGATGATTTCTTTTACATACGTATAGCATCCTTCTCTGGTGCTGTGCATGGAAGTAATAATAAATCCATTGTTTGTTTCATCCAACATACAGAGAGAAAAACTTAATTTTCCTCCCATCTCTTGAAATGCATCATATTTGATTACCGCCATCTTCTGATAAGCAAAAGACAGCCTCTCTTTGATATGATTGATATCTTTATTGTTTGTTTCATTATCCTGTTTTATAGCATCTATCTCTTGAAACCGCTGTAAAATAGATTGTTCCAATGAAGAGCCGTCTGCACCTTCCATAAATTTATTGTATTTTTTCTTGAGTTTATTATGTTGAGATAACAGCACGATATATAAAATAAATAAAAGAAGCATACCCGCCAGTGCTCCAATTACTAAGTAGCTTCCATCGATCCCAATCTTTTCAAACAAATCCATGTTCCTTGCCATACCTTTCTCTAAATCTTTACTGTTCGATTTTGCCTATTAGTTCAATAATTCGTTCTAGTTCCTCCATTGAATAATATTCAATTTCAATTCTACCTTTATCTTTTGCTTTACGCTTAATCATAACCTTACTTCCAAAAATTTTCTTCATCTTCTCTTCAATATTTTGATAAATTATATTATTATCTTTAATCTCTTCTTTCTTTTCCTTTTGTTCTGAGTTAAGATATTGTTTTACTAATCTTTCTGTTTCTCTGACACTGAGTTTTTCATCAAATATTTTTAATGCTAAAGTATATTGCTTTTCTGGCTCTTTGATTGCTAAAAGTGTTCTTGCATGACCACCTGTAATCATATCTTCAATTACCATTTGTTGAATTCGTTGATCCAATTTTAATAATCTCATTGAATTTGTAACAGATGTTCTTCCCTTTGCTACTCGCTCTGCTACTTCATCCTGTTTTAAATGAAATTCTTCAATCAATCTTTGATAAGCATTTGCCTCTTCAATCGGATTAAGATCTTCTCGTTGAAGATTTTCAATTAAAGCAATTTCTAAAACTTCTTGATCGGTATACTCCTTTATGATTACAGGCACTTGTTTTTCTCCTGCAAGTCTTGCTGCTCTCCACCTTCTTTCTCCTGCAATAATTTCATAATGCTCTTCCTTTTTTTGCACAATTAATGGCTGAATTATGCCATGCTGTTTTATCGAATTCGCTAATTCCTGCAAAGAATCTTCATCAAAATCTTTACGTGGCTGTGTGTTATTTGGTTCAATGGAATTAATATTAATAAATGTTTCACGTGAAACATTTGCATCTGTAAAAGCTGTTTCCTCAGAAACTTTTTCAACAATTAACGAATCTAAACCTTTTCCAAGACCTTTTCCTAAACCTTTCCTTTGTAGCATATAACTCTGCTACTCAAAATATGGACAAATACACCTATATAAAGATATTGAAAACTCTCATTTGATAGAAATATTTACCTAAATTGTTTCATAAGTCATAATATGTTTCAGATTAAGATTTGCATTATAATCTTTGGTTTTCATTATCTCATTCGTTACCTTGTTGATAAAATTTTTGTACTCTCAATCTTTATTTTCGTATATTTTGTCGAGTAGCTTTCTCCTTTCTTTGATTAGAACGCTTTTTCAGCCATTCGTATTTCCTCGAAAGACAGCGTTATTTTTCTACTATGTTCTATAACTTTATTTACCCTTTCTACTAAATATCTTTTTTACCTTCTTTTTTTCACTTTCTTTTTTAGTATCATTCGATTTTTTATTTTCTATTATATGTCCATCTTGTTCCATAACTTCTTGTGCTAATTCACGATATGCTTCTGCTCCTACAGATCTACTATCGTACATTGTAATAGGAAGACCATGACTTGGTGCTTCTGCGAGACGAACATTTCTTGGTATAATAGAACTATAAATTTTTTGATCTAAATTACTTCTTACATTTTCTACCACTTGAAGAGATAAATTTGTTCTTGCATCATACATTGTGAATACAACCCCTTCAATATTTAATTTTGGGTTTAATCTCTTCTTTACCAAATTAATAGTATGAATAAGTTGAGATAATCCTTCTAGCGCATAATATTCACATTGAATTGGCACAAGGACTGTATCAGCTGTAGTCATTGCATTTACTGTAAGAGTATTTAAAGAAGGAGGACAATCGATTAAAATATAGTCATATTGATCCTTTACTTTTTCAATTTCCTTTTTAATAATAAATTCTTTTTCATCAATCCCAATTAACTCTATTTCTGCACCCGCTAAATTCATATCAGAGGGTAATACAAATAAGTTCTTTACAATGGATGGAGTAGTACACATTGAAATATCACACTCCGAAATAATCATATGGTAAATGGTATGTTCTACTTTAGACTTATCAATCCCCAATCCACTGGTTGCATTTCCTTGGGGATCCATATCTACAGTTAAAACCTTCATTCCTTTTTCTGCCAAACTTGCAGACAAATTAATAGTCGTAGTGGTTTTTCCCACTCCTCCTTTTTGATTTGCAATTGCAATGATTTTTCCCATAACTACTCTTCCCCTTTTCTAAATCTCCAATTTTTCTTACTATTTATTATACAAATTATATCATGCCTCTGATTATTAATCTATATGCAGTTCATATTTTTAAGATAATCGTTAAAAATGTTAAGATATTGAAATGTTTCACGTGAAACATTTTTAACGATTCTTTTTAATAAATTGAACGATATCTGAAACTAAGATGAAAGTATAAGATAGATGAACCAGAAACTTATCTAAAACTAAATTATTTTTATTCAAAGTCTACAAAATTATTTCTGATAGCATATACAGCTGCTTGAGTTCGATCAGCAACACCTATTTTCCTAAAAATATTGGATACATGATTTTTAACCGTTTTTTCACTAATTGAAAGATTGTATGCAATTTCCTTATTAAAAAGCCCTTCTGCAAGTAATTTTAATACCTCTATTTCACGTTTAGTCAATACTTCGTTTGCTGCTTTTCTTTCTATAATCTTATTTTTCAATATTGGAGTTAAAGATGGTTCAATATAACTTTCTCCCTCATAAACAGAAAAAATAGCCTTTTTTAATACAGAAGATTCTGAGTCTTTTAATACATAACCATTAATCCCAATTTCTACTGCTTTCATCAAATATTCTATTTCATTATGAATAGTAAGAATTAGAACTTTTCTGTTTTTATCTTTTTGTCGTATTTTTTCTAATGCTTCTAAACCATTCATATTAGGCATATTGATATCTAATAAAATAACATCGGGATCTGCCTGTACGATTTGTTCTAAACACTGAATTCCATCATCTGCCTGTGCTACTACTTCAATATCTCCATCTAATTCTAAGATCTGTTTTAAGCCCTCTCGAACCATTAAATGATCATCTGCAATTAGGATTCTTACTGGTTGCTGCATACTGCTTCCTCCTTTTCTTCTAATGGTATATGAATTCTTATTTGTGTCCCCTTTCCTTCCTCAGAATTTAATTCTAAAGTTCCTGAAAGTAAATAGACTCTTTCTTTCATAATAGATATTCCAAGTCCATATCCTTTTTTTCTTGCCTGTCCAATTTTATTTGTAGGAAATCCAATTCCATTATCTCTTATTTCTACGTCCATTCCTGTATCCTGATACGAAATAAAAACACGAATAGAATCTGCCTTTGCATGTTTTATAATATTATTACATGCCTCTTGTATAACGCGATAAAGACTTAAATTAATGACTGGTGTAGCTTCTTTTTCTTCATTTTCTACTTGTAATACCGCTTGAATTTTATGGTTCATCTGAATAGAATATAACAAACGTTCTACTGTTACAGTAAGTCCAAGATCATTTAATGACATTGGACGTAGATTATAAATAGTAGTTCGTAAATCATTAATAGTAGTACGAAGTGATTCCGTCATAGTCAATAGTTCCAGTCTAGCACGTATGATATCCATATCTAATAACTTTGTACATAATTCCGTTTTATGAACCAAACCTGTCAAATTTTGGACAACAGTATCATGCAGTTCCATTGCAATTCTCTGTCGTTCATTTTCCTGTGTCTCTAAAATTTTAATTCCTAAAGAACTTTTTTGAGTTTCATTATTTTCTTTTTTATTTTTCTTATCTTCTTCGGAGAAAAAATTAAAATGGCTGAGTATCTTTTGAAGTTTCTTTAATTCCTCTCTTCCGAAAAGTAAAGCATCCTGTAATATTTTATATTTCTTTTCTTTTTCTTTTAATCCCTGCTCCAACTTTGCCCATTTTTTTTCTGTATCTTGATCAAAATGCGGAGAAAAAAATAAATGATTGGGATCTACTGTTTTGGATAACATCTCAAGCATCTTTTTATCTTCGGTAATCTGTTGTTCCAACTGTGATAAATTTACTAAAGTTTCGTCCACAAACTTCTTTTTTTGTTCTATCAATTCATTGATATACTTTGTCGATTCACTTAGTTCTTCTAACTTGTTCTGGCTTTTCATCCTACTTTGCCCCATTTCTGACATCCTGTCTATTCTCATGTTCTATCATATAATAAAACAGAATATTTTTAAAGAGAAAATTCAATTTTTATTATTTATTTTGAAGTGGAGCTTTCAAGGGTTTTCCACCACTACGAGGATAGAAAGAAGATGTCATTTTTACTTTTTCAATGAGCACAAGACTACGTTCCATATCTGAATTAGGAAGTAAAAATGTTTTACTTTTTTTAACTTTTCCACCCAGCTGCGAAATTGCAAAAGATGCTTCTTGTAATTCCTCACTTATTTTAGCCGCTTTATAAGGAATAAAAAATCCACCCTTTTTTACAAACGGAAGACAAAGTTCTGCTAAAGAATTTAATCGTGCAACTGCTCTAGAAACACATAAATCAAATTGTTCTCGATAGTCCTCTCTCTTTGCTACTTCTTCTGCTCTGGCATGAACAGCTACAATTTCTTTTAAACCAAGACTTAAAATAACTTCTTGTAAAAATTGTATCCTTTTATTTAAAGAGTCCATTAATGTAATGGAAATATCAGGAAATATAATTTTTAATGGGATACCCGGAAATCCTGCTCCTGTTCCTAAGTCTAATAATTTTTTTCCATGATTTTTTTGTTGATCCAAAAGATCGGGAAGTATTTTTACTAAAGAAACGCTATCTAAAAAATGTTTTGTAACTACTTCCTCATACTCTGTAATCGCTGTTAAATTCATCACCTGATTCCACTTTGTCAATATTTCATAATATTGTTGAAACTGTTTTAATTGTATATCTGTACATACAATATCAAATTGTGCCAACCCCTCTATAAATCTATCTTGATTTGCCATTTAACTCCCCTTTCCTTTTTTATGATCTTCTTTTCCACTGTTCTAAATAAACTAAAAGTACAGAAATATCTGCCGGAGAAACACCCGAAATTCTTGAAGCCTGTCCAATAGAAATTGGTCGTATTTTAGTAAGTTTTTGTTTTGCCTCCAAGCGAAGGGATTCAATTTCCTGATAATCTATCTGTTCTGGAATTCTCTTTCCTTCCATTTTTTTAAATTGTTCTACTTGACGATTTTGTCGTTCAATATATCCCTCATATTTTAGATTAATTGTTACCTGTTCGATAATCCTCTCATCTAATGGCATACGTTCTTCATCTAAAGGTGCAATCGATTCATAATCAAGTTCTGGACGGCGAATTAACTCTGCGAGAGAAGTTCCTGTTTTAAGTTCAGAACTTTCATGAGAAGTCAAAAATTCTTGTACCTTCTTTGTTGATCCTAAAACAGTTCTTTTTAGTCGCTCTAATTCTTTTTCAATTTCTGTCTGCTTTTCTAACACTTTATTATATCGTTCTTTGGAAATCAATCCAACCTCATATCCAAGTTTAGATAGTCTTAAATCTGCATTATCTTGTCTTAATAAAAGTCGATATTCTGCTCTTGAGGTCATCATTCTATATGGCTCTGTTGTCCCTTTTGTTACTAGATCATCAATAAGAACACCAATATATGCCTGAGAACGATCTAAAATTAAAGGTTTTTTGTCCAATAATTTCATAGCTGCATTGATTCCCGCCATAATTCCCTGTGCTGCGGCTTCCTCGTAGCCTGAACTTCCATTAAACTGTCCACTACAAAACATTCCATCGATATGCTTCATTTCCAAAGTAGGTTTAAGCTGAAGTGGATTAATACAATCATATTCAATCGCATAGGCATTTCTTACAATATGAGAATGTTCCAGACCAGGTACAGAGCGATACATTCTAATTTGAACATCTTCTGGTAAAGAACTTGACATTCCAGAAATATACATCTCATTCGTATAATTTCCCTCTGGTTCAATAAAAACTTGATGTCTTTCTTTATCTGCAAATCGCATTACTTTATCTTCAATCGAAGGGCAGTATCTAGGACCTGTTCCTTTAATATCTCCAGAAAATAAAGGAGAACGGGAAATATTATTTCGTATAATTTCATGTGTTGTTTCGTTAGTATAAGTCAGCCAACAAGATACTTGCTCTTTTTCAATCTCTTTTGAAGTATTTGTAAAGGAAAATGGTATTACTTGCTCATCTCCTTTTTGTTCCTGTAATTTAGAAAAGTCAATCGTTCTTCCATCAATTCTTGCAGGAGTTCCAGTCTTAAAACGAAACAGTTCAATTCCAAGATTCTTTAAACACTCTGTCAAATGATTTGCAGCCGGAAGTCCATTTGGTCCTGTATACGTACTGACTTCACCACAGATACATCTTGCTTTTAAGTAAACTCCTGTACACAAAATAACTGCTTTACATGGATAAATTCCTCCAGTGAAAATCTTAACTCCTATTACTTCTTTTCTTCCATTCTCTAAGTCTTTGGTTAAAATTTCTGTTACTTCTGCTTGCTTTAACGTTAAATTGTCTGTATTCTCAACAATTCTTCTCATTCTGTGGCTATACTCTTGTTTATCTGCCTGCGCACGCAAGGAATGAACCGCAGGGCCTTTTGAACGATTTAACATTTTAGATTGAATATAAGTCTGGTCAATTACCTTTCCCATTTCACCACCTAAAGCATCAATTTCTCTAACTAAATGCCCTTTGGAAGAGCCGCCGATATTGGGATTGCATGGCATTAAAGCCACACTGTCCATACTGACTGTAAACATAATTGTTTTTAATCCTAATCTTGCACAGGCAAGAGCTGCTTCGCATCCAGCATGACCAGCTCCTACTACTGCTACATCAAATGCTTCATAATTGTAAGCCATATTAACCCCCATTTCCTGTCTTACTTTCCCATACAAAATTCTCGAAAGATCGTATTGATAAGATCCTCATCCATAGATTCTCCTGTAATCTTTCCAAGTGCCTCATATGCGTCCATTAAATCGATAGAATAAAAATCTTCAGACATTCCTATTTCAATACTTTTCAAAACGCGATACAAACTATCTCTTGCCTGCTCAAAAGCTTCCTTCTGACGTAAATTTGTCAAATAAATCTCTTCTTTTTCTTTTACTCCCCCTTGAAGATAAAGTGTTTCAATAGCTGTTTCTAATTCTTTTATTCCGATCTGTCTTCGAACAGAAAAAGAAATGATAGGAATAGAACTTTCCATTCCAATCCAACCTAAAATGGCTTCCTCTTTTACTATCTGTGTCAGATCTGTTTTATTTAATAGAATAATTACTGGAGGAATAGAACCCTCTTTTTGATTCAGCATTGTAAGAATTTGTATATCATTTTCATCAAATTCAACCGAACCATCTATCATAAATAAGATAAGATCTGCTTCTTTTGCTGCCCTTTTTGCTCTCTCTACTCCAATTTGTTCTACCTTATCTATCGTATCACGAATTCCTGCAGTATCCATTAAAAGTAGTGTCATTCCATTTAGACGAATCTCTTCTTCTATCGTATCTCTTGTTGTTCCTGCAATCTCTGTAACAATCGCTCTCTCTTCACCAGCTAAAAGATTTAACAACGATGATTTTCCTACATTTGGCTTTCCTAAAATAACAGTTCTTAATCCTTCTTTGATTTTTCTTCCATCATCCGCAGTAGAAATTAATTCATTGATCTGAGAGAGTTCTGTTTTGACATGTTGTAAAAAACAATCAGAAAAACCTTCAAAAGACATATGTTCTGGATCATCTAACGCCGCTTCAATATAGGCAGTATCACGAAGTATCATCTCCCGTAGAAAACGTACTTTTTCTAAAAGACTTCCTCTTAACTGTTGTAATGAATTTTTTCTTGCCGCTTCATTTTTTGCATAGATAAGATCCATAACTGCCTCTGCTTGAGAAAGATCAATTCTTCCATTTAAGAAAGCACGTTTTGTAAACTCTCCCGGTTGTGCTAAACTTGCTCCATGACGGATCACGGTTTCAAGAATTTTTCTTGTGACAAGTGTTCCTCCATGACAGTCAATTTCTACCACATCTTCTTTCGTATAACTGTGAGGTGCCGCCATATAAAGTACTAATACTTCATCAATGATAGTATCTTTATCATAAATATACCCATAGCGTATTGTATGACTTTTCATTGTAGAAAGGATTGAATTTCCATCTTTTGTTTTAAATATAGTATCTACAATCTCTATCGCCTTTTGACCACTGACTCGTATAATACTGATACCTGCCATTCCAGGTGCAGTTGCGATTGCTGCAATTGTATCCATCTCCATATTAAATGCCACCTTTTTTTATGATCTTTAAATTAAGTAAGGCTGCTGTAGCATTTTGATTTGCCACAACAGCCCTTTTTTATGCTTCCTGCGTTTTTTCAACTTCCTTTTCTTTCTCAGAGGCTTTTCCATTTAACGCAGCCGCTTTTGCCGCTTTTTTCTGTTCCAAGTATGCAGCATAATCCTTTTTATAGTCTGTACTGTAGTCTTTTGTGTTTGCCCCATACTTTTTAGTAAATTCTCTCTTGGAATCATTAGCACGATATCTTTTTGTATTATAACTGTTATGATTCCATTCACGAACTCCCTTTTTTAATGTCACAACTACTTTACGGTATGGTTCTTCGCCTTCACTGTGAGTTTCCACATATTTATCATTTTGCAGGGCAGAATGAATAATTCTTCGTTCATAGGGATTCATAGGCTCTAATGCTACTGATTTATGTGTCTTTTTTACTTTATAAGCAATATTTTTGGCGAGATTTTCAAGAGTTTCTTTTCTTCTTTCTCGATAATTTTCTGTGTCGAGTTTGACCTTTAAATAGTCTTCCTGATTTTTATTAATTACTAGACTGGTAAGATATTGCAAAGAATCTAATGTCTGTCCTCTCTTTCCAATCAAAACCCCCATATCATCTCCAACAATATTAATATCTACAATTTGTTCTTCCTTGTTATATTGAATTTGTAACTGTGCCTGAAGCCCCATTGCTTTAAAAACACGTTGTAAAAACTGTTGTGCTGTTTCCTCAATGGTCAGTTCTTTCCTTCTAGCACGAATCTTAGCAGGTTTACTAAACCATTTCAGTACACCTCTGGATTCTTTTTCAATTATTTCAACTTCTAATCTATCACTTGTTGTTCCTAACTTTACCAATGCTTCTGTAACCGCTTCATCTACTGTTTTAGCAGTAAACTCTTTCCATTCTTCCATTCTACTTCTCCCCCTTATCCCTATCTTTTAGGATATTGGCATTGGCCGCAATATTACTTGCACTATAGGAAATGTCTCTTCGTTTATAATTTTCTCCACCTTTTTTTCCACTTGTTGGTGGAGTTGGCTTTTTCAAAGGCTGTTCATAAGTATCTTTTGTATCGATTCCTTTTGTCGAAGTCTTTGCTACACTTGCCATCTTTGTTCCAGTTTCAATTCCCATCTTTGCTTTTCGCTTATTTGATTTTGCTACACTTTTCTCAATCAACTCATCAACATCAATTTTATCCATATAGCGATTAATAAAAATTTGTTGTAAAACTTGAAGTGCACTTCCGGCTATCCAGTAAATTCCAACACCAATTGGTATAAATACACAAAAGATACCAGAGATAACAGGCATAACCGTATTCATCATTTTCATAGTCTGCATACCAGGGTTGTCCACTGTAGAACCAGCATTACTAGACATTGCTAATTTACTCTGTAAATAATAGAAAACTGTTGCAATAATTGGTATTAATATTCCAGGAAACTGCCATCCCGGACGATCTAAGATATTCATTCCAAGAATGAAACTATTAATATGTTCAATCTGAGAAACTACTTCATTAACTGTTAAACCATCAATATTCGTAACCACATTCTGAATTGCAGCAAATTGTTCTATTTCAAAAAAATTCGACCAGTTGAACATATTAAAATTAGAAAAGACATCTACCAGATGAATTGCAGAGATCGGATCTTCTGAAAATTTAATCTGCAATACAATCTGATTATTCGTAATAAAATCATTAATTAGAGTAGAATATCCTTCTACTCCTTGTACTACATTAGCAATTCCAAGATATAGATCTCTTACATCATTAATATATGCTGGAACAGCATATATCACTCGAATTAAAGCAAATAAAATTGGAAATGTAATTAAAAGTGGTAAACATCCTCCAATTGGATTTGTACCATATTTATCATAGACTTCCTGTATCTCCATCTGTTGTTTACGAACAGAAGCTTCGTCTTTTTTTCCTTTATACTTCTCTTGAATTCTAGTCAGTTCAGGATTCATTTTGGAAGAAAGTTTTGAAAACTTTTGCTGCTTAATTGTCAAAGGCAACATTAACATTTTAATAACTAATGTAAAAATAACAATACATATAGCGATATTATGAATACCAACAAGACTTACCAGCTCATAAATCGCATTGAGAATTTTTCCCATGATCCAAGCAAAAGGCTTTAAAATGCCTCCCTGCTGTGTTAAAAACATTAAGTTCAACAAATTTTTCCTCCTTGGAGCGGCAATACTTCAATAAAAAAAGATGTCCCCTATGGCACAGGGTCAAATCCCCCTCTTGCAAAAGGATGACATCTTAAAATTCTGCGTATCGCAAGATAACTTCCTTTGAGCACACCATATTTTTCTAGTGCCTCTAAAGCATACTTAGAGCAGGTTGGTATATAAATACATGTCGATCTTCCCTTTCTAGGAGAAAGATACCTTTGATATAATCTTATAAGCCAAATTAAAACTCGTTTCATCATACCCAACTATTTTCATCTTCTATAAGGAGCTGATGTAGCCCCATCAAATGCAGAAAGGAATGTTCCATTTCTGAATAATTCTTTCCCTTTGCTCCTGCTCTTGCTACTACTACTATGTCAAATCCGGTTTTCAACATAGATTCTTTTAATCTGCAGCTTTCCCGAATCAATCTTGTGATTCTGTGTCTAACTACACTATTTCCAACTTTCTTGCTGACAGATATCCCTATTCTGTTTTTCGATAATCCATTTAAAACAATATACATTACTAACTGTTTATTCGCATAGGATTTACCATTTTGATATACATATGAAAACTGATCTCGTTTTTTTAATGATTCTGTCAATGTCATTCTCCCCAGAATCTTTGTTCTTCATCGTTGAAAGAAGAAAGGTCACATAAATGCGACCTAAGCAGATAATTTGTGTCTTCCCTTTGCTCTTCTTGCAGCTAACACCTTACGTCCATTCGCAGTTCTCATTCTCTTGCGGAAGCCATGTACTTTACTTCTGCTTCTCTTTTTTGGCTGAAATGTCATTTTCATAGTAGTTACACCTCCTTAATTACCTCTTGCTGTGAAACAAAAAATTTCTTAGCCGTTCCCTTCATGGTAGAAAATTTCTGTAAATAGCATTACTATTATATGCTCAAAGTTAGTTTCCGTCAAGCACATTTTTCAAAATAAAAAAGGGACTATCACAAAATAAATTTCGAATTTCAAATTTTATTCTGTGACAGCCCCTTTTCATATGTTCTTACTCTTCCTCGAGTAAATTAAATTGTCTCATTAAATCATTTAATGTATTTGCCTGAGCTGACAGTTCTTCGCTTGTCGAAGAAGTTTGTTGTGCTTCCGCAGAGTTATTTTGAACCACCATTGAAATCTGTTCAATTCCTCTTTCAATTTCAAGCATAGTTGAAACCTGCGATTTGAAATTTTCACTTGACTGTTTTGTTGCATTTGCTAATACATCAATTCCATTAATAATATCAGCAAGTCCTTCTTGAGCACGTTTTGTTATGATATTACCATTATCTACTTCTTCTAAACTCTTCATAATCAAATCTCTAGTTCTTCCAGCAGAATCCGCACTGTCAGAAGCAAGTTTACTAATTTGAGCAGCTACAACCGAAAATCCTCTTCCTGCTTCTCCTGCTCTTGCAGCTTCAATAGAAGCATTTAAGGATAGTAAATTGGTTTGAGAAGCAATGTCCTCAATCTCTACAATAATTGTTTCAATCTGTCTGGAAGCAGCATCAATATGTTCCATAGAGTTATATAGTTCTTCCATCTGCTTTCGGCTTGTTTCTGCCATTGCAAGATATTGTTCTGATGATTCATAGGATTTTAATGCTTCTTCTGAATTTTGTTCGGTAATAGTAGTAATATTTTCAATAGTAGCAGTGAGCTGTTGTACCGCACCTGCCTGTTCGGTTGCACCTTCTGCCAAAGATTGTGCACTTGTTGCCATCTGCTCTGATCCTAATGATACCTGTTGAGAAGCTTCACTGATTTTTCTCATAACACTGCTCTGCTTTTTTTTCATCTCTTGAATATCAAGCAAAATAGATTTAAAATCTCCAATATAAAAACCTCTATTTTGAGATTTTACATTGTAATTTCCATTTTTTAGCTCTTCGATAATTTTTGATAAATCATTGATAATTCCCTTTAAAAACTCACAGGTTTTACGGAAAGATTCTGCCAACTGTCCCAATTCGTCATTTGACTCATAATCTATAGTTACTTCCAATTTTCCTTGTGCGATATCAGAAGCCACATTCTTTAATTCATCAATTGGACTCATAATGAGTTTTCCTAACTGCTTAATTAAAACAATGCTGACTAAAATAGCCAAAAGGGAAATAGAAAGTAAAGAAATATATGCTATAAGAGTCGTTCTTCGAGAAGACGAATAAGCAATTTCTGCATTATTGTTTGCAATAGTACCAACATCTTTTAATATATCCTGTAATTGGACAGTCAAAGTCATATACTCGCCTTCCAAAAGGGTTCTTGCTTCTGCTCGATGGTTCGCCATTAATAACGCTTCCATCTGTTTATGGCTCTCTTTAAACTTTGTATAAATAGTATCTACTTCTTTTAATAAATTCTTATCCAAAAATGTTTTCTGAAGCCGATCCATAGCCGCTTCCATCTCGTCCATTGTCTTATCTGCTTCTTCAATTCTCTGATTGCGAAGAGTTTCATCGTCAGTAACAATTCCTAATAAAACTGTTTTACCAATATAGTGCATATGTCTGCGAATTTCCATTTGTGTGTTACTATTTACAAATGGTCTGTCGTAGAAATCTTTCATAGTTCCACCAACCATAGTAAGACAGATAAAACTTACAATAATTGCAATAAAAAACATTCCTATACTTGTTGCCGCTACTACTCCAATCTTTTTTTGTACACTAAAATTCTTCAAATACTTTATCATAGAATTTTCTCCTTAAAAAATACTTAACAATTTTCCGCTTTTATTATACCTCTTAATTTCCTGAAAATCAACCAAAAGTTTATTCCTTTATTTCGAAAACTTTAAAATTTATTTTTTGAAGGTCATTGTGGATAGATTGTGGATAAATTGTGGATAAATTGTGGATAACTTTTGTGTTCATAAAAACTGTTGATAACTTGATCTAAAGTTATCAACAGTTTGTGGATAACTTTTTTTCACTGTTGATAACTCTGTGGATAAATTGTGGATAACTTTTTTAAACACCCTCTAACCCATTGAAAATAAACACTTTTTTACTGTTGATAACTTGATCCAAAGTTATCAACAGTCTGTGGATAACTTTTTTTCACTGTTGATAACTCTGTGGATAAATTGTGGATAACTT
>CAJUGJ010000029.1:0-10968 GCA_910586015.1 uncultured Lachnospiraceae bacterium | reverse complement strand
TTTTTTGTCCTCATTTTTAACCCTATTTTTTTAAGTTATCCACAATGATTTTATCTTACCTGTTGAAGTTTAAGCCATTTTGTGTTATATTATATATGGTTAGAACTGTTTTATTTTAAGGTCGGATCAATATCAAATCTGCCCATTATTCCTGTCCTTTTTCATAAGACGGCTATGAACATAACGGGTCATACTTCAAATACCGCTGTTGATGCGGTTTTATTTTACATTATACTTAGAAAGGCAAAAAACACAACTATGAAAGAACTAATTAAGGAGAAATGGGAAGAAATATTGGCATCGGTAAAGGTAGAATATAATATCACAGATGTATCCTTTCGAACATGGCTTCTTCCTCTTCAAGTGTTTGATGTAAAGGAAAATGTAATAAAAATCGCTGTGGATGATGGGATTGGAGCTCATAGCGTCAACTTTATAAAAAATCGATATGGTCTGTTTTTAAAGACTGCTATTGCAGAACAGTTAAATCAAGAATTTGAATTAGAATTTGTCCTGTTAAGTGCTGCAAAAGCAGAGTCTGAACAATCCATATCTGCTTCAGAAACCAAATCTTATGCTATGGACGCAAGCAGAGCCTCATTAAATCCTAAATATACCTTTGATACATTTATTGTAGGATCAAATAATAATCTTGCTCATGCTGCTGCCCTTGCCGTTGCAGAATCACCAGGAGAGGTCTATAATCCTTTATTTATCTATGGAGGAGCTGGACTTGGGAAAACCCATCTGATGCACTCGATTGCCCATCATATCCTAGATAATAATCCGACTGCCAAAGTACTCTATGTCACAAGCGAAAAGTTTACGAACGAATTAATTGAATCCATCCGCAATGTTGGGTCTGCTCCAACGTCGTTTCGTGAAAAGTATCGTACAAATGATGTTTTACTGATTGATGATATCCAATTTATCATTGGAAAAGAAAGTACACAAGAAGAATTTTTCCATACCTTTAACACACTACATGAGGCGAAAAAGCAGATTATAATTTCCTCTGACAAATCCCCAAAAGATATTCTCACTTTAGAGGAACGGCTTCGTTCTAGGTTTGAGTGGGGACTCACTGTTGATATTCAAAGTCCAAATTACGAAACCCGTATGGCAATTCTGCGAAAAAAAGAAGAGATGGAGCATTTAACAATTGATGACGAAATCCTAAGTTATATCGCAGCTCATGTAAAGTCTAATATTCGTGAATTGGAGGGTGCACTTACAAAAATCGTTGCCCTTTCTAGGCTTAAAAAGACAGAAATTAACCTATCCTTAGCAGAAGAAGCACTAAAAGATCTAATTTATCCTAATGAAAAGAGAACTGTTACTTTAGATTTAATTGTTGATGTTGTAGCAGAACATTTTGGTGCTACCTCAGAGGAATTAGCTTCCAATAATCGTACTCGCAATATCGCTTACCCCCGTCAAATCTCTATGTACTTATGCCGCAAATTGACAGCACTTCCTCTTACCGATATTGGAAAATGTATCGGAAATCGAGATCATTCCACCGTTGTACATGGAATTAACAAAATTGAAAAAGATCTTCAAAAAGATCTTACTTTACGTAATACAATTGATGTTTTAATCAAAAAAATCAATCCTTCACCAAAGTAATTTTATTTTGGTAGAGGATTGATAAAAAAAGTTATACGCATTTTTCACATTAAATAGGAAGCTTTTCAACAAAAAACTCCTTCTGTGATGTGAAAATTGTGGATAACTTTGTGGATAAATTGTGGATAACTTCGAAAATCCTGTGGATAAGTCCCGATTTTCTGTGGATAACTCTGTGGATAAATTGTGGATAACTTTTTTTTCAGCCTTTTTTTCAAAAAGTTATCCACAGGTTATCAACACTTATCAACAAGTTATCCACAGAGTTATCCACAATGATTTTCTAGTATTTATGCGGGTTTGAGGTACTTATCCACAATATCAACACCCCCTACTACTACTACGAGTAATATATTATATCTTTCTATATACAAATTCAGCGAAAGGAAGTTATCCACAATGAAGATCATTTGTCAAAAGAGTGATTTATTAAACAGTGTTAATATTGTATTAAAGGCAGTACCTGGAAGATCAACTATGCCTATTTTGGAATGTATTGTTATTGAGGCAAAACAGGAACGAATTAAACTTACTGCCAATGATATGGAACTTGGAATTGAAACTTATGTGAAGGGAACTATAGAGGCTTTGGGAGCAGTTGCAATAAATGCAAAAGTATTTTCAGAAATCATAAGAAAGTTACCAGATAGTGATATTACAATATCAACAGATGAACATGATATGGCTTCTATTACCTGTGAAAAATCCAAATTTACGATTGCAGGCAAATCTTCAGAAGAGTTTCCATTTCTTCCACAGATTGAAAAAAGTACAGGAATTACGCTCTCTCAATTTACGTTAAGAGAACTGATTCGTCAAACTGTATTTTCTATCTCTGATAATGAATCGAATAAAATTATGACAGGAGAATTATTTGAGATAAACGATGGTGTCCTTAGGGTAGTTTCTCTGGATGGTCATCGAATTTCTATACGAAAAATAGAATTAAGAGAAGTTTATGAACCTGTTAAAGTTATTGTTCCGGGAAAGACTCTTCTTGAAATTAGCAAAATTCTTTCTGGTGAAATTTCAGACGAGGTCAATCTCTTTTTTACAGAAAAACAGATCTTATTTGAATTTGGTGAAACAATTGTTTTATCTCGCTTAATTGAAGGAGAGTATTATCGAATCGATCAAATGCTTTCTGGGGATTACGAAACAAAGGTAACTGCAAATAAAAAAGAACTACTCAACTGTATTGATCGTGCTACACTATTAATCAAAGAATCAGAGAAGAAACCAATTATTGTTGGGGTAACAGAAAATACGATGGAATTAAAGATCAATTCTTCGATTGGTTCTATGAATGAAGAACTCGATATTACAAAAGAGGGTAAAGATATTTTAATTGGATTTAACCCTAAATTTTTAATCGATGCTCTTAGAGCTATTGATGATGAAGAGGTGACGATGTATATGACAAATCCTAAAGCACCATGTTTTATGAAAGATAAAGCGGAAACTTATATTTATTTAATACTTCCAGTAAATTTTAATGCAGCAGCATATTAGTCTAACTATATGTGAGCAGATTGAAAGGATGGTAAAAGTGGAATGGAAAAACTGATTCTACGAGAAGATTTTATAAAATTAGGACAGGCATTAAAAGCGGCGGGAGTTGCTGGATCTGGAGCAGATGCAAAGGAATTGATTTTACTGGGTCAAGTAAAAGTAAATGGAGAAGTGGAAACGAGAAGAGGCAGAAAACTATATGGTGGAGATCAAGTAGAAATTAAAGGACAATTTCTACAGATTGAACCTCAAAAAGCAGGCTGAATTATGATTGTAAAATCTCTTGAATTACGCAATTTTAGAAACTATGAGTTCCTTTCGATGGACTTTTCTAAGAACACTAATATTTTATACGGAGATAATGCACAGGGAAAAACGAATTTATTAGAGGCTATTTATACTTGTGCCACTACAAAATCCCATCGAGGCAGTAAGGATAGGGAAATGATACAAATGGGACAAGAAGAGGCACATATTCGAATGTTTTTACAGCGTAAAGACATGGATCATCGTCTGGATATGCACATGAAAAAAAATAAACCCAAAGGGGTTGCTATTGATGGAGTTCCTATCCATAAGTCCTCAGAGCTATTTGGATTTATTCACATAGTTTCCTTTTCTCCAGAGGATCTTAATATTATTAAAAGCGGACCTTGTGAACGGCGACGTTTTATGGATATGGAATTATGTCAGATGGATAAAGTTTATTTGCATCATCTTATGAATTATAATAAAATCGTAAACCAAAGAAATATTCTTTTAAAGCAAGTTGGTTATAAAAGGGAATTATTGGATACCCTCCAAGTATGGGATACCCAATTAATCTCCTATGGTCAAAAAATTATTCAAAGCAGAAGACAATATTTAAAAGAGTTGAATGAAATTACTGCTTGTTTACATTCTCGCCTGTCATGTGAAAGAGAGCATTTAGTAATTTCTTATGAGCCAAATGTAGAAGAAGAAAATTTTTCTAATGCACTTTCCACAGGAATAGACAGAGATTTAAAAATGAAAATGACAACAGTAGGACCACATCGAGATGATATTCGTTTTACTATTGATGGAGCTGATATACGAAAATTCGGTTCTCAAGGGCAACAAAGAACATCTGCTCTTTCGTTAAAACTTTCAGAGTTAGCGTTAGTACGACAAAAAATTCAAGAAAATCCGGTGTTATTATTAGACGATGTTCTCTCTGAGTTAGATAGAAATCGACAAACTCAACTGTTAGAGGCAATTCATGGAATACAGACAATTATTACCTGTACCGGATTAGAAGAATTCATAAGAAACAGGGTAGTCTCAGATAAAATATATCAAGTAGCTGATGGAAAAGTAAAAGAGGCAGACTATTTGATAAAAAAATGAGAAGAAACAGGAGGAACAGTATGAGTAAAGATTATGGTGCAGATCAAATACAGATTCTGGAAGGGCTAGAAGCAGTAAGAAAGCGTCCAGGAATGTATATCGGCAGTACATCCAGCAAAGGACTTCATCATCTGGTGTATGAAATTGTAGATAATGCAGTCGATGAAGCCTTGGCAGGATATTGTACAGAAATCGATATATCGATCAATCCAGATAATTCTATTACAGTAATCGACAACGGGCGTGGAATTCCTGTGGGTATCAACAAGAAAAAAGGAGTATCTTCGGTAGAAGTAGTATTTACTATTCTTCATGCAGGTGGAAAGTTTGGTGGAGAAGGATATAAAGTATCTGGTGGGTTACATGGAGTTGGCGCTTCTGTTGTAAACGCCTTATCTAAGTGGTTGGAAGTATTTGTACATTTAGATGGGAAAAAATATTATCAGCGTTATGAATATGGTAAACCAGTTGCTCCACTAAAAGTAATTGGAGAAACGCAAGAAACTGGAACAATCGTTTCTTTTTTACCAGATGCTACAATTTTTGAGGAAACAATTTTTGATTTTCCTACGATAAAAAGTCGTATGAGAGAAATGGCTTTTTTAACAAAAGGGATAAAAATTAATTTATTTGATAAACGAGAGGGACAGGAAAAGGAACAACATTTTCACTATGAAGGTGGTATTAGAGAGTATGTAGAATATCTCAATGAGAATAAAATAACCCTTTATCCTGAAATTATTTACTGTGAAGGTCAAAAAGATTCTGTTTATGTGGAAGTAGCAATGCAGCACAATGACACGTATATAGAAGGATGCTATAGTTTTGTAAATAATATTACCACACCAGAAGGCGGTACACACTATACTGGTTTTAAAAATGCTATTACAAAGACATTTAATACCTATGCAAAGCAGATGAAATTTATTAAAGATACAGATGCTCCACTATCTGGAGAGGATATTAGAGAAGGGCTGTCTGCAATTATCAGTATAAAACTTCCGGAACCTCAGTTTGAAGGTCAGACGAAACAAAAGCTTGGAAATAGTGAGGCAAGAGGAGCTGTAGAGAGTATTGTCAGTGAACAGCTTACGTATTTTCTGGAACAAAATCCGTCTGTTGCTAAAACTATCTGTGATAAAGCAATCTTAGCACAAAGGGCAAGAGATGCTGCAAGAAAGGCAAGAGATTTAACCAGAAGAAAAACGGCATTAGAGAGTATGAGTTTACCGGGAAAGCTAGCAGACTGTTCGGATAAAGATCCAAAAAACTGTGAAATTTTTATTGTAGAGGGTGATTCTGCAGGAGGTTCAGCAAAAACAGCACGTTCTAGGGCAACACAGGCAATTCTTCCACTACGTGGAAAAATTTTAAATGTTGAAAAATCCAGATTAGACAAGATTTTGGTCAACAATGAAATTAAAGCAATGATTACTGCCTTTGGAACTGGAATATCAGAGGATTTTAATATTGACAAATTGAGATATCATAAAATTATTATTATGACAGATGCTGATGTAGATGGGGCACATATCAGTACATTAATGTTGACCTTTTTGTATCGTTTTATGCCAGATTTGATTAAAAAAGGATATGTATATCTAGCACAGCCTCCACTTTATAAAATTGAGAAGAATAAACAGGTGTGGTATGCTTATACAGATAAAGAATTAGATAGCATTTTACAGGAAATTGGTAGAGATAATAACAATAAAATTCAACGTTATAAAGGACTTGGAGAAATGGATCCAGAACAACTTTGGGAAACTACAATGGATCCAGAACGAAGAGTTTTACTGCGAGTGACAGTGGATGAAGAAAATTCTTCAGAGATTGATATTACATTTAATACACTTATGGGAGATAATGTAGAACCAAGAAAAGAGTTTATAGAAGCTAATGCAAAATTTGCAAAGAACTTAGATATTTAAAAAGACAAGAAATGAGGGTAAACATGGACGAGACGATCTTTGATAAAATAAATGATATCGATCTAAAACAAACGATGGAGGATTCTTATATTCAGTATGCGATGTCGGTTATTGCTTCAAGAGCACTTCCAGATGTAAGAGATGGATTAAAGCCAGTTCAAAGAAGAATTTTACATGCAATGATAGAATTAAATAATGGACCAGATAAACCTCATCGGAAATGTGCACGTATTGTTGGGGATACGATGGGAAAATATCATCCTCATGGAGACAGTTCAATCTATGGTGCTCTGGTAAATTTAGCACAGGAATGGTCTACAAGATATCCGCTGGTGGATGGACATGGTAATTTTGGTTCTGTCGATGGAGATGGAGCAGCAGCAATGCGTTATACTGAGGCTAGACTGAGTAAAATTTCGATGGAGATGCTTGCAGATATCAACAAAAATACCGTTGACTTTGCTCCAAATTTTGATGAAACAGAAAGAGAACCTGTAGTGCTACCTGCAAGATTTCCAAATCTTTTAATAAATGGCACTACTGGAATTGCAGTTGGTATGGCAACGAATATTCCTCCTCATAATCTCAAAGAAGTAATTGGGGCTGTTGTAAAACTTATCGATGATAAAATAGCAGGAGAGGAAACGAAGATAGAAGATCTGCTTGAGATTATCAAAGGACCCGATTTTCCAACTGGTGCAATGATTCTTGGAAGGCGTGGGATTGAAGAAGCATATCGTACTGGAAGGGGTAAAATTTCGGTACGGGCAATTACAAGTATTGAACCAATGCAAAATGGTAAAAACAGAATTCTTGTAACTGAGCTGCCTTATTTAGTCAATAAAGCAAGATTGATTGAAAAAATTGCTGAATTAGTACGTGATAAAAAGATTGATGGAATTACAGATTTAAGAGATGAATCAGACAGACAGGGTATGAGGATTAATATTGAACTTCGAAGAGATGCTAATCCTAATATAGTTTTAAACCAACTCTATAAACATACACAGATGCAGGATACTTTTGGAGTGATTATGTTAGCTTTAGTCAATAATGAGCCAAAAGTTCTTACTCTGCCTGAAATGCTAAAATGTTACTTACAACATCAAGAAGAAGTAATAACTAGAAGAATACAATATGACTTAAATAAGGCACAAGAACGTGCACATATTTTGAAAGGACTTTTAATCGCACTTGATCATATTGACGAAGCGATTCATATTATCCGTTCTAGTGAAAATGGAGCAACAGCAAAGACACGTCTTATAGAACGATTTGCTTTTGATGATCCACAGGCACAGGCAATTATTGATATGCGACTTCGAGCACTTACTGGTCTGGAACGCGGAAAAATTGAAACAGAATTTGCAGAGTTAGAGAAAAGGATAGCAGAATATAAAGCAATTTTAGCAGATGAAAAGAAATTGTTACAGGTAGTTCGAGAGGAAATTTTAATTATTTGCGATAAGTATGCAGATGAAAGAAGAACACAGATTGGAATGGATGTATACGATATCAGTACAGAAGATCTAATTCCAGATGAAAATACAGTAATTGCAATGACAAGATTGGGTTATATTAAACGAATGACAGTTGATAATTTTAAGAGTCAGCATCGTGGTGGTAAGGGAATTAAAGGAATGCAGACCTTAGAAGAAGATTTTATTGAAGAGCTTTTTATGACTACAACTCACCATTATATTTTATTCTTTACAAATAAAGGAAGAGTATATCGATTAAAAGCTTACGAAATCCCGGAATCTTCCAGAACCGCAAGAGGAACAGCCATTGTAAACTTACTACAGCTTCAGCCGGAAGAGCGAATTACTGCAATGATAACAATTAAAGAATATAAAGACAGTCGTTATTTATTTATGTCAACAAAGTCAGGGATTGTCAAGAAAACAAAAATTCAAGAGTATGAAAATATACGAAAAACAGGACTTCAGGCGATCAATCTCAAAGAGGATGATGAATTAATTGAAGTAAAAACTACAAATGGACAAAAGGATATCCTTATGGTAACAAAAAAGGGTATGTGTATTCGATTTAAGGAAGAAAATATAAGATCAACAGGACGTACTTCAATGGGTGTAATTGGAATGAGATTGTCAGATGATGATGAAGTTGTAGCAATGCAGATTAATACACAGGGACAATATTTATTAATTGTATCTGAAAATGGAATTGGAAAGCTGACAGATCTCAATGAATTTACCTGTCAATATCGTGGCGGAAAAGGGATAAAGTGCTATAAGATTACCGAGAAAACGGGAAATGTGATCGGAGCAAAAGCAGTAGACGAGGAAAAGGAAATTATGATTATAACCACAGAGGGAATCATTATTCGTATGTCTGTAGCAGGTATCCGCAAGGTTGGAAGATTTACGTCAGGTGTCAAATTAATTGATATCGATGTGGAAAAGGGAGTTCGAGTAGCAAGTTTTACAAAAGTACGTGGGGAAAGCACATCTGGGGAAGATGCTATAATTGAGCAGTTGGAAGCACAACTAATTGACGAAGAAAGTACCCCTGTTTTAGATACAAAAGAATAATTTTGCAGATAAGATAACAGGAAAGTGGTGAGATATGAGAACTTTACATACAGATGAGATTACAAATACGATTCGAGAGATGTGTATTGAAGCAAATTTAGTACTTTCAGATGATGTCAAAGAAAAAATTTTAAATGCAAGACAGATAGAAGAATCCCCTTTGGGAACACAGATATTAGGTCAGTTGGAAAAAAATTTAGAGATTGCACAAATAGAGAAAATTCCTATCTGTCAGGATACAGGAATGGCAGTTGTATTTTTAGAAATTGGACAGGATTTGCATATTGAAGGAATTTCGTTAGAAGATGCAGTGAATGAGGGAATACGAAGAGGATACAAAGAAGGTTATCTTCGTAGCTCCGTTGTTTCCGATCCGCTGATCCGTGTCAATACAACGGATAATACACCGGGCATTTTACACTTTACGATTGTACCGGGAGAACAATTAAAAATTACAGTAGCTCCAAAAGGATTTGGAAGTGAAAATATGAGTCGTATTGCTATGTTAAAACCATCAGATGGAGAAGAAGGGATAAAACAGATGGTTTTAGACACAGTACGAATTGCTGGACCAAACGCCTGCCCGCCAATAGTAGTAGGAGTTGGAATCGGTGGAACATTTGAAAAATGTGCATTACTTGCTAAAAAGGCACTTACAAGAAGTTTAAAAGAATCATCTCCTATCCCTCATATTCAAAAATTAGAAAAAGAATTACTAGAAGAAATCAACCGAATGGGAATTGGACCTGGAGGACTTGGAGGAAGAATCACTGCTCTTGGTGTAAATATTGAAATTTATCCTACACATATTGCAGGACTTCCTGTAGCAGTAAATTTATGTTGTCATGTAAACCGCCATATAGTACGTATTTTGTAAATAATAAATTTGCTATGTGTAATATTTGATTATATAAAAGATTACACAGAAATGAGGATAAACATGGATAAATATATTAAGACACCATTAGAGGAAGAAGTAGTAAGACAGCTAAAAGCAGGTGATTATGTATATTTGACCGGAACAATTTATACAGCAAGAGATGCGGCACATAAAAGAATGTATGAAGCATTACAGAAGAAAGAACCTATTCCGTTTGATATAAAAGATAATATAATTTATTATTTAGGTCCAACACCTGCAAAAACAGGTCAAATTATTGGATCGGCTGGACCTACTACAAGTAGCCGGATGGATAAATATACTCCCACTTTATTAGATTTAGGTCTAAAAGGTATGATTGGAAAGGGAAAACGAAAAGAAGAAGTTATAGAATCTATGAAAAAAAATTGTGCTGTCTATTTTGCAGCAGTAGGTGGAGCAGGGGCATTGCTTTCTAAATGTATCCTCTCTTGTGAAGTAATTGCCTATGAGGATCTTGGAACAGAGGCAATCAGAAAATTGACAGTAGAAAATCTTCCGGTTATTGTCGTAATTGACTCAAAAGGAAATAATTTATATGAAATTGCTCCAAATGAATATTCGTATTAAATAATAAATTCTATCCACTCCAATATTTGTTTTCTTCATACATAGGTATTTTGTTATCTCTATGAAGAAAACAGGAGGGATAAAATAAAAAAAATTAAAAAAGGGGGTTGACAATAAAAAAAATCTTTGTTATACTAACCAATACATTGGCAAAGAAATTGTATAAAATTGAATTATTTGAAAGAATTCAGATGGAGAAGTACTCAAGAGGCTGAAGAGGCGCCCCTGCTAAGGGTGTAGGTTGGGTAACCAGCGCGAGGGTTCAAATCCCTCCTTCTCCGTTTTGTATTAAAAAAATACAAAAAAGTAGTTGACATAATGAATTCGTTGTGTTAGACTATATAAGCTGTCTAAAAAATAGAAACAATTTTGATTTTTAAGAAAATAAAAAAAATTAAAAAAGTTGTTGACAAATCAGAAAGACTATGTTAGACTATATAGGCTGACTGAAAAACAGACAGGCTGTACTTTGATAACTGAACAG
>CAJUGJ010000028.1 GCA_910586015.1 uncultured Lachnospiraceae bacterium | reverse complement strand
GTAATTTTCGGTTTCGGCTGATATTTCTTTGCCCTCTCTGCTATTGCATCTAAAGATACTTTCCCTTCACCTTCTCCAAATTCCACCGTAACATTAATGACACTATCTGGTGATTTGTGGGACAAAAGTACAATGGTTTCCACATGCCCCACCTGTGGAAATAAATCTACACAACGAACTTTTTCTACGTGATATCCATTTTGTTGTAATATAATTAAGTCTCTGCATAGACTAGTTGGTTTGCAGGAAATATAAATCAGTCGTTCTACTTTATAATCTAAAATCTTTTTTAATGCTTTTGGATGAATTCCATCTCTTGGAGGATCTAAAACAAGAATATCAGGGCTTTCTTCTATTTCATCTATTATTTTTAATACATCTCCTGCAATAAACTCACAATTATTCAGTTTGTTATATTCCGCATTTTCTTTAGCTGCTTTTACTGCTTCTTCTATAATTTCTACTCCAATTACTTTTTTTGCTACAGGTGCTAAAAGTTGTGTAATGGTTCCTGTTCCACTATATAGGTCAAAAATAACCTTATCTTTTGTTTCTCCAACAAATTCTCTAACTGTTTGATATAATATTTCCGCTCCAAGAGAATTCGTTTGAAAAAAGGAAAAAACAGAAATTTTAAATCGTAGTTCCAACAGATGTTCATAAAAAAATTCTTCTCCGTATAAAATTTCTGTTCTATCGTTTTTTATGACATCTGCCAAACTGTCATTTATAGTATGCAAAAATCCTACAATTTTTCCTTCTAACGGAAGTTCTTTTATATTTTGACATAGTTGTTCTAAAAATTGCTGTTCGGTTCCTTCTGATTTCCAATTTGAGGTAGTTACTAAATCCACTAAAATTTCTTTTGTTTTTTCTGCTCTGCGAATTAGTAAATGTCGCAGATATCCTGTATGAGTAGTTCTATGATAAAAAGAAAGTTCTTGTTTTCTACATTGTTTTTGTACACAGGAAAGAATTTGATTAAAGTCTTGATGTACAATCTTACAATCACTTATTGAAACAATATCATAAAAACTTCCCTTTTTATGCAGTCCTAATGTTAATGGTCCATCTTTATTTTCATCACCAAAAGAAAATTCCATTTTATTTCGGTATTCATATGCTTTAGGACTTGACAAAATACCTTCAAAAAGATATGGTTCATTGATTACTGAATTTAATAGAGATTTTACTTGTTGTGCTTTTAAAAAAGATTGTTCTTGATAAGAAATTGTTTGATATAGACAACCGCCACAAATGCCAAAGTGTGGACAGGGTGGAGTTTCTGTTTCTTTTGTTGAATGTTCTAAAACTTCTAATAAAGTTCCTTCTATCTTTTTGTTTTTACATTTTTGAATTCGAAATCGTATTTTTTGACCTGGAATTGTATTTTTTACTATTACTGGATTTTCTTGTACTAAAACGATTCCTTTGTTTGGAAAATTTACTTGTTCTACAATTCCTATATATTCTTGACCTTTTTTCATATCCTCCTCACATTTCTGCGTGGCTTTTTTATATATCAAGCTTGTGGATGCCACGCAAACACAAACTTATAGATTGAATTGACTTTTTAAAAATTGAAAGTTATGTTTATTCTAACATGGACTATACTTTCAGTAAAGACTACTTTCTTTTGAAATTCAAAAAATCTTCTTTACTTTAAAATCTTGCAGTGATAAAATATTGTTACGAACAACTTCTCTAACTTTAAAAATCATCTAAACTCAAATGAAAAACTTGATATTAAGTAGGAGGAATTATAATGAGTAAAAATATTCATACTGTCCCAGTTGATTATTTATTTGAAGCTATTTTAAGCTTAAAGAATAAGGAAGAATGTTATACGTTTTTTGAGGATATTTGTACAGTCAATGAACTGCTCTCTCTTTCTCAACGATTCGAAGTAGCTGGAATGTTGCGGGCACATAAAACCTATCTTGAAATTGCAGAAAAAACAGGAGCTTCTACTGCAACGATTAGTCGTGTCAACCGTTCTCTTAACTATGGAAATGATGGATATGATATGGTGTTTAAACGTCTGTCTAATCTTTCACTTCCATCTATACAAGAAGAATCGGAAGATAGCAAGCCAGAATAAAAAGCTGTCCCAAAGTTTTATTCTATAAAAACTTTGGGACAGCTTTTTATTTCTTTTTTGGCTTTTCCTGAGATTCTGGTTGAAACTGACGGTCAATAAGATGTTCTAATAATTGCTTTTTTGTATAAATATCAAAGCAGAGTGTGCAGATAAATGTAAATGTCTGTAAAAATTGCTTATCTTCTTTTTCTGCCTGTTCAAATACTTCCATCGAATGATCAAATTTTCGGATAACATCTTTTGTTAAAGATTTTGCCTGTGCTTCTATCTGCTGAAAAATTTCTCGATATATTTTTTCAAGAGAGATTGTATGTCCTTGTCCAAAAAATTTTTCACAAAGTGGATTTAAAAGCCGTTGAATATCTGTAATTGACATAAAACTTTTCATATAATAGATAAAGATTAGCAAAAGCATATGATCTTTTGAATACTTTTTTTTATTTGGAGAAGGTAGTAAATGATTCTTTGTATAATTATTAATCATCGTTTTAGTAAGAAGTTTATCTTCCTCGTATCTTTTTAAACTCTCCAAATTTTGATCCATAAATGTAGTCACTTGATCCATATATAATTCTATATTAGGGATATCTTCTGGCTTAACATAATTTACACTTTCTAAATCTTTAATTAATTTTCTGATATATTCTTGATTTTCTTCTTTTTTTTCCACAGTATATTATCACCTCTTAATTTTATTATATAGTATAAAAAACTACACGTCAACTACCGAAGTTAAACTTGCTTTATTACACCAAATTAGTTGTCACTCTTTTTCTTTTATGGTAAAATATAATATCTGGTAAATTTTCTTCATTTAGAAAGGAACAATAAAATGAGCATTTATGATACTTTAAATCCGCAACAGCTTAAAGCTGTTCAACATGACCGTGGGCCTTTATTGATTCTTGCGGGAGCTGGTTCTGGTAAGACACGAGTATTAACCCATCGGATTGCATATCTTATGGAATATTATGATGTCAATCCCTATCAGATTTTGGCTCTTACTTTTACTAATAAAGCAGCCCGTGAAATGCGAGAACGTGTCGATCAGATTGTAGGTTATGGTGCAGAAAATATTTGGGTTAGCACTTTTCATTCAACCTGTGTGCGAATTCTTCGCCGTTTTATTGAGTCGATCGGATTTACACGTAATTTTACTATTTATGATACAGAAGATCAAAAAACTCTTCTTCATGAGGTCTGTCAGTATCTTGATATTGATACTAAAAATTTAAAGGAGAGAATGTTTCTTTCTATGATTTCCTCTGCTAAAGATGAATTAATCTCTCCTGAAGAGATGTTGCGTAATTCAGGAAATGATTTTGTAGCCCAAAAGGCTGCACAGGTATATGAAGAATACCAAAAACGCCTAAAGGCAAATAATGCACTGGACTTTGACGATTTAATCTATAAAACAGTAGAATTATTTAAAAGTAATCCAGAAGCACTTTCTTATTATCAAAAACGATTTCATTATATTTTAGTTGACGAATATCAAGATACCAATACTGCCCAATTTCATTTAATCCGTTTACTTGCCTCTACAACGAATGAATTTGGAGAAATTGAACATAATCTTTGTGTAGTGGGAGATGACGACCAATCGATCTATAAATTTCGAGGTGCAAATATTCGAAATATTTTAGATTTTGAAAAAGAGTATCCACAGACTACAATTATCAAACTTGAGCAAAACTATCGTTCTACCAAGTGTATTTTAAATGCTGCAAATACTGTCATTACTAATAATTTAGGTAGAAAGAAAAAATCTCTTTGGACACAAAATGAAGATGGACAACCTGTTTCCTTTACTTTATATGAAACAGATTTAGAAGAAGCTTCTTCTATTGTTCATGATATTTCCAACTCTATACAACAAACTCCAACACTTAGTTATAAAGATTTTGCTATTCTTTATCGGACGAATTCTCAATCTCGTCTTTTTGAAGAAAAATTAATTCTGCATAATATTCCTTATAAATTAATTGGAGGTATCAATTTTTATCAGCGAAAGGAAATTAAGGATCTGCTTTCCTATTTAAAAACAATAGATAATGGTTTGGATTCTCTTGCAGTAAAGCGGATTATTAATATTCCAAAACGTGGAATTGGACAGACTACTATAGATCGAGTTGCAACATATGCCGATCATAATGGAATGAGTTTGTATGATGCCATTCGTCATGCAGATTATATTGATGGTATAGGACGTAGTGCCGTGAAATTAAATTCATTTGTTCGGTTGGTAGAAGATTTTAAAAAACACCTTTCTTTAGGATACTCTCTAAAAGAACTAATAGATGAAATTTTAAAAGTAACCGATTATATAAAAGAGTTAGAATCAAATGATGAAGAAGAGGCAAAAGAGCGAGTAGAAAATATTAATGAATTTATCAATAAGGCAGTAGCTTATGAAGAAAATGCACAAGATCCGTCTTTAAGCGGTTTTTTAGCAGAAATCGCTCTTGTAGCAGATGTAGATAATTTAGACGAAGACAATAATGTCGTTGTTCTTATGACACTGCATAGCGCCAAGGGACTAGAATTTCCACATGTTTATTTAGTTGGCATGGAAGAGGGAATTTTTCCAAGTTATCTTTCTTTAAATGCGGAACGTCCAGATTTAGAAATTGAGGAAGAACGTAGACTTTGTTATGTTGGAATTACAAGAGCAAGAAAGAAGTTATGTCTTAGTGCTGCAAGACAGCGACTAATTCGTGGAGAAACTCAGTTTAACGAACAATCTCGATTTGTTCATGAAATTCCTCAGGATTTTATTTCGTATCATGGTTCTTCCCTTTTTTCTAAATCAAAAAGTAAATTCGGAAGAATGTCTTCTGTTCCCTCTGGAGGACGAAATTTAGTTGCTTCACAAGAAACTCGTCTACTTCATGGGGCTGCAAATCGACCGGGTTCTAGTTCAAGAGGAGTTTCAAAATTAGAAAAACCTATGAATTCTCGTCCTTATGCGGCTACTCCAAAACAATTTGGATCTTTAGATCCAAGTAGTTTAGGATATGGTGTTGGGGATATGGTGAAACATCAAAAATTTGGTATTGGTAAAGTAACTGCTATTACAAAAGGAGGGAAGGATTTTGAAATTACAGTAGATTTTTCTCAAGCTGGAATTAAAAAAATGTTATCCTCTTTTGCTAAATTGGTAAAGATCTCTGATGTGTAAATTTTTCTTATTTTGGGATAGTAAAATGAAAAGAAACGTGATATAATGACAGTAAACATTTAAGAAGAAAGGATGATCGACATGAAAAATAAGTTTGAGGATCTGATTTCCTCTATGAAAGTAAGTGATCTTTTAGCTACAACAAAATTAAATGAACTTATTCACAAAAAGGAAGATCCGATTGAAGAGAAGAAACATACTGTTGTTTTTGTTCTCGCAATTATTGGCACAATAGCAGCAATTGCAGCAATTGCATATTTTGTTTACCGCTGTGTAACTCCTAATTATTTAGATGATTTCGACGATGACTTTGATGACGAGTTTGAGGAAGATTTTGGATTAGATGAAACATCTGAAGAAAAAACAGAAACAACAGAAACGGCACAGGAAGTATAAATTTTAGTATTATAATAAGAGGTTATTGCACTATGATAGGTTTCTTTTCTTAGTACAACAACCTCTTATTTTTTAAGTTTTTATTATTAATTTTCCTTTATTTAATTCTAATAATCCTGCATTTAATAGATATCTATCTTCTGGTTCATGCGTTGCTAAAATCAGAGTTCGTTGATTACGATATTCTAAAATAAATCGAATAACTTCTTTTTTATGTATTGCATCTAACCCCTGAAATGGTTCATCCATCACAAGAAAATTTCCAACGGATAAAACTGCCCGTACCACTGCTACTCTTCGTTTCATTCCTCCACTAAACTTTCCAACTGGTTTTTTTAATCCTTCTGAAATACCAACTTTTAAAAGTGCTTCTTGAATTTTTTCTAAAGACAGTCTTTTTCCTGTTACCAGACGAATATTTTCAACTGCATCAAATGCTTCACAAAGTCTGTTTTCTTGAAATACTACACTAAATGGTGGTTCTGCACCAATAATTGTTCCACTATCAGGTTGTTCTAAACCAAGTAATAGGGATAAAAAGGTTGTTTTTCCTGTTCCCGATTCTCCCATTAGACACCAGATGCTTCCTCTTTCAAAAGAAATACTAATATTAGATAATATAATCTGATCTCCATAACGTTTTGATACATTTTGAAGCTGTATTACTGATCCCATGAAAGTTTTTCCTGTACCTCTTCTAAAGTAAGTTCACGTTCTATATGAAAATATGGATTTAATCCTTCATGGCAACAAAAAACAAACTCTGATCCCCATGATCTTCCTGCAAATGCAGTTTCTGAGTCCATAATAATCGTAGCAATTCCATGAAATTGTGGAATTGCTTCTGGACACATTTCTCCCCAAATTAAATCAGAAACAAGTGTATTGATATTTCCTGTCTTGTTAAGTACCTGATAATTATAATATTGTGAATGAGCATTTACTGTCCTTCCGCAAAATGGCATCTTCTCTCCTGTAGCCCATTGATAAATTTCTTCATTAAATTGATACTCTTTTAGTTGATACTCTTTTGCCAGACCACTTTTATATAACTCTGCTTCCAAAAACGTCAAAAGATGAAAACAGTTTGTCACATCATTTACTTCTGCAAGAAACCCCCGTTTTTCTTTTGGTGCTAAAACTAGTAATGGTAACTTCATACAAGCACAATATACCTGTGTTATATAATCTACATTTGGTATAAAATCTTTTACTGTTTCTAACATTTCATAACAATTCTTTTGCCGTAGTAATCTTCTACTAGAGTGATCTCTTGTAATAATATCCATAATTGCAAGAGTAATAAAATTACATCCATAATAAGAACGTACTGCATCTGGCATCTCTAAAAAAGCTTTTTCTAAAGTCTGTTCTGTAATTTGATCTTCTGTTAAATCTTCTATCTCCTCATCTTCTTGTTTAGAACTAAACTCTAAGAATTCATAACATGATTTTATCAAATCACAGTAAAATTCCACCATAACTTCTCCACAGTTACTTACTCCAACTTCTTCTATCATTGATCCACAAAAATAAGCACTACAACAAGCTCTTAATCGATCCATCTGTGACAATTCATGTGAAATTACAGATAGAATTTCTGGTATTTTTTCTTGATTTTCTTTTATTTTCCAAAAAAGTCGACCAAATGCCTCCTGACCTAATATAACTTTTGGCTGTTTACACTCCTCTAAAGAAGAAGGTTGTTTCATCGCCTTTAAAAACTCAAATAATTCTTCTTTCACTTTTAACCTCCTTATAATTCAGGTACAATATGTCGTATTAGTTTTTGAATGAAATACATAACCAACTTTTCAAAAATGGCACTGAGTATAACAATAACAAATGTCCATGCAAATAGTTCTGATGTCAATAAATAGAGTTTAGCTTTATAAAGCTGATTTCCAATAGAACGTGTAGGTCTTCCGATTACCTCTGCTGCAACTCCAGATTTCCAACAAAATCCAAGTCCTACCGAACAGGCAGATATAAAATAGGGAGTAAGTGCTGGAAGATAAATATATCGAATTCTTCGACCTATTGGTACTTGAAATACATCCGCCATTTCTAATAATTTTTTATCAGTAGCTAATATTCCCTTTAAAACATTAAAATAAAATACTGGTAGTACCATTAAAAAAGACATTAAAACTGGAAGCCACTGCAAATTTACCCAAAGAAGTGCTAAAATTACAAAAGATGCAACTGGAATTGATTTAATTACCTGCATCAAAAAACTTATAATTTCTCGGATAAACAGAATATAATATGCCACAATAGCTAATATACTTCCAATCAATACTGCACAAAAAAATCCTAATGCAATCATAGAACAGGAATAGAAAATTGAATTCCAAAATGTTTTTGTACGAATTAATAACAATAAAGAATGAACTGTTTTCATTGGTGATGCAAATAAGATTTCTTTTCCAATCATAGTACTAACTATCTGCCAAACAATTAACCAAAATAAAATGGCAACCAGACGGTACTTTTTTTTCTTAATCCATAGTATCATTTTCTTCTCCCTTTTTATATAGCCTTATTATACCATCTCATTATTTTGACCGCAAGAATAATATTTTAAAAGAAAAGAAGAAGGATTTTATCCTTCTTCTTTTCTTCTTCTCTTCTATTTATTGTACTGGGCGTTTTCCCAATGTAACATTGATTGTTCTTTCTACATACATTCCCTGTTGTAATTGCATTATAGTCAATTCTACGGTGGTACCTGCCTTTGTATAATTGAGAACGTTCTCTAAATCTTTCTTTGTTTCTACTGCTCTTCCTTTGATTTTTATGATAATATCCCCACGGTGTAATCCTGCTTCTTCTGCTGGAGAATCGCTTTGTACTTCATGGATATAAACACCAACTGGTATATTAAAGCTTTCAGAGAAAGACTCTGTAATATCTGCTCTATTGATAATACCTAGATATCCTTTTTCATCTTCTTGTAACTTTTCACGATTCATTAAATCATTTAAAATTGGAATCGCATCAGAGATTGGAATGGCATATCCAATTCCTTCTACATCGGTATCCGCATACTTTACAGAATTAATACCTATTACTTCTCCTCTTGCATTTAATAATGCACCTCCACTGTTTCCCGGATTAATGGCAGCATCTGTCTGTATTAATTTTAAAGTAACATCATCTACTACTACTTCTCTATTTAAAGCACTAATCCAACCAATCGTACTCGACTGTCCATATCCTAGTGCATTTCCGATTGCAATTGCCATCTCACCAACCTTGACCTGTTCGGAATCTCCAAGGGCAGCAATTTTGATATTTTTCATTGTTTCTTCACTTAAATCTTGAATCTTTACAGAAACAACTGCTAAATCTGAAGAAGGTTCTGTTCCTTTGATGGTTGCCTGTGCTGTAGAATTATCATCAAAAACAATCTGAATTGTATTAGCTCCTGAAACTACATGATTATTTGTTGCAATCAAAATTTCTGTATCACTTTGTCCAATAATAATTCCTGAACCACTTCCTGATACTTCTTCTTCAACACCACGTCCGAAGAAATCATACTGTGTCTGAAAACCGCTACAATTAATTGCAACAATGGAAGGCATAACATTTGCAATAACCTCTGAAAAATCAGTCATTGTTACCTTTCCATTTCCTGTTGATACTACTTGTGCATCTCCATTTTCATCTCCAATGGAAAAATCACCATTTATATTCGTATCCTCTTCATTTACTAAACCAAGAGAAACATTTCCGTTTGTCTGCTTGGAATTGTTGACTGCCTGAAAACAAACCCCAGATACTAGTCCAAAAACCGCGGCTGAAGCAACAAGGATTGTACCTTTCTTTAAAAGTTTATGTGACTTTTTCTTTTTTAATTTTGGCTCATCTGTAATAACTGTATTTTCAATAAAAATGTCCTCTGACCACTGTGTTTTTTGTTCCTCAAAAGGATTTAATCTATCTTTATTTTCTTCTTCATACATAACAATCGCTCCTTTCAAATCTGCTTATCTTGTATCAACTTTATGACTATATCATAAATAAAAAGTTTGTAAGAATTGTGATGCAAATTTGAAAAAATTTTGAACAATTACTTTTCTATTACAGTTGGATAATTTCCTAACACTTTTAATTCTAATGCTTCTGCCAGAATCCCGTCTAATGTATTATTTACAGATGCCTCTCCAAAATTACCCTCAAAATCAACAAAAAATCGATATTCAAAATTTCTTCCTGGTAATGGTCTGGATTCAATTTTTGTCATATTTAGGTTATTATAAATAATATGCGATAACATAGTATAAAGACTTCCACTTTGATGTGGTATAGAAAAACAAATACTTACCTTATCTGAGTTTTTTAGAAAAATTTTTTTGTTTGTTATAATAATAAAACGAGTAGAATTTCCTTGTTCATGATTGATATTTGAGGCGAGTACCTCTAGATGATAAGTCTTTGCTGCCTGAATTCCAGCTACTGCTGCCTGTGTTTTATCTTGATCAATAAAAACTTTTTTTGCTGCTGCTGCTGTACTACTACATTCTATTGTCTTAATATTAGGATAATTTTCTAAATATTTCCTGCTCTGTAACAAACCCTGTGGATGAGAATAAACGCTTTTAAGTTCTGAAAGAGAAGTTCCTGGAAGTCCTAATAAAGCCTGATTTACTTTTAATATATGTTCTGCAATAATATAATTGTCAAACTCAACAAGAAGATCATAGCTGTCAGTAATTCCCCCTGTAGTAGTATTTTCAATTGGTAATACTCCATAATCTGCACGTCCTTCTTTTACTGCTGCCATCACATCTCGAAATGTTTCTGCTGAAAAGCGATTTACTGTTTCTCCAAAATACTCTTGTGTTGCCTGTTCTGTATAAGAACCTTCTGTTCCAAAGTAAACTACATTAAAATCTGGTTTTAATGTTAATGTTTCTACTGGTAAAAAATTGGTTCCCATTGCTTTTGTATGTAACATTGAATATTGGAGCTTTCGGCTGATAGAAAGAAGTTGTGTAAACAGCTCGAAAATACCATGACGGTTAAATTCATTATCTGCCATCGAACAAACAGATTCCAACTTCTTTTTTTCCCGTTCTTTATCTAATACAGGTTTTCCTGTCGAAATTTTATATTCTGCAACATCTTTTACAATCTTCATTCTCTCTTCAAATAATTCTACAATCTGAGTATCAATTCGATCTAATTTTTCTCTGCTTTCTTTTAAATCAACCAATCTCTTTTCACTCCCTTAAAATCCATTCTAATTTATTTTTTTATTATACCTGTCCTATCTTTGTTTTGCAATATTTTTCATAAAAAATGTAGGTATATAGCATCTCTTGCATATTCTATAAAAACCAACTATAATAAAATTAGAATTTTCATTTATTGATAGAAAGGAGGTTACCACTGGGATAGAGTTTCCCTGCTGGATATATCGTGAATAAAAAATTAAAATCATTTCTTATTGTTGTTGGTATTGCTTGTATTATTACTTGTTGCTATTTTTTATATCGTCTTAATACAAAAACACTTTATAATAAAGAATTTGTTCTTGGCAACAGTGCTGGTAATCTATATAATGGTGGTTTATTTTGTAAACAAGAAGATACCATTTATTTTAGTAATATGAATGATGATGGAGCACTTTATAGTATGAATATGAATTTTTCTGAAGTAAAGAAACTTCATACAGACAAAGCCTGTTATATTAATACAGATGAAAACTATATCTATTATTCCAGACAAAACTGGAAGAAAAAAAGTGAAATTGAAGGGGTCTTTTTATCCTATACATATGGTCTTTATCGTATTAATAAAGATGGAAAACATAGTAAAACATTGAGTAGTAATCCTGCTGGATGTAGTCTTTTAGCAGGTAATACGGTATATTATCAGGACTATAATAAAAAAGAAGGATTATTTTTATATAAAGTAAATATTGATGGAAGAAACAGAAAATTACTATTAAAAGAAAATATTCTCCCTGCTTGTGTATGGAATCAATCTCTATATTTTGCTACAGGATCGGGTTCTGTTAATCACTATATTTATACAATGGATCTTTCTACTGAATTCGTTCAAACTTGGTATGCTGGAAATTGTTATCTTCCAATCACTACAGAGAATGGTATTTATTATATCTCTCTTTCTGATGGATATGCTATCTGTCGTATGAGTTTTGATGGAACAGAACATGAAATCTTAGTCAATGAATTTTGTTCTACTTATAATATCAGTGAAGATGGAACAATGTTATATTATCAAATCGATGGTGGATCTAATAATCGGATTGCCTGTATGGATCTTACTACTGGAACACAAAAAACTATTTTAGAGGGAAATTATAAAAATATACATGTCATTGAAAACTATGTATTTTTTAGAGATTTTAATGAAACTACTACTTATTTACTAAATACTGCTACAGGTGTTTTAAGTACTTTTACTGCCCCTATACTTGAAAAATAAAAAGAATAGTCAGTCGTATTAAATTTTCTTAATACGACTGACTATTCTTTAATTCCATTCTAATACCATATATTCTTGTGTTTTATCTCGAAGTAACAGATCCGACACGGCTGTTTTTGCTGATTTTCCTTCAAATAATACTAAATTAATCTGTTCTACAATTGGCATCTCTACTTCATATTTTTTAGCAAGTGCCAGTGCCGCTTTCGCAGAATATACTCCTTCAACTGCTTGATTTACTTTCTTTAATGCCTCTTCTACAGAATATCCCTGTCCAATGAAAAATCCTGCATTTCGGTTTCGGCTATGACGACTTGAACAGGTAACGAAAAGATCTCCAACACCCGAAAGTCCAGCAAAGGTTTGATATTTTCCTCCCATTTTCATTCCAAGTCTTGCAATTTCAGCAATTCCACGTGTCATTAATGCAGCTTTTGTATTATCTCCAAAACCCAAACCATCTGCTACTCCTGCTGCAAGAGCAATTACATTTTTTAAAGAGCCTCCTAATTCAATTCCAATCATATCAGGACTGGTATAAACTCTAAAATTTTCTGACATAAAAATATCTTGAATCATCACTGCAGTTTCTTTTGTAGATGCTCCAACTACACAAGTCGTTGGAATTGCTCTGCTGACTTCTTCCGCATGACTTGGTCCTGACATAACTGCAATATCTGCCTGTGGCAATTCTGTTTTTAATACGTTTGCTAAGGTATCTAATGTGGCTTCTTCAATTCCTTTTGCAACATTGACAATTCTTTGTCCTTTTTTAATGAAAGGTGCTGCCAATTTTGCAGTAGATCTCACAAATGGAGAGGCTACAGAAAATACAATTAAATCTGGCTCCTTTAATACTTCCTCTAGATCCTTTGTTACAATTACCTGTTTTGGAAGACTTGCACCCGGAAGATTTACTAAATTTGTTCTATTTGTATTTAATGCCTCAACCTCATGGGACAACTTAGACCATAAAGCTACTTCATGTCCATTATTTGCTAATAAGATAGATAATGCTGTTCCCCATGTTCCTGCTCCCAAAATACTAACCTTCATCCGTTTTCCTCCTTTTTTCCCTCTATCTTTACCTTTTGCCCAATCTTATTTTCTGTTTTATTTTTAAGTCGTTTCAAATTATCTTTATGCCGAATAAACGCAAAACCCATAAAAATCAGTCCGAGTATCAGCATATGTAGATCTTCGGGATGACGAATTACAATCCAAATCGGAAAAAATACTGCCACACAAAGAGAACCAACCGAAACATACTTTGTAAACCAAACTGCTGCTGCAAATAACACAATAAAGAATGGAATAATCAAAGGATCAAATGCTGCCATTACACCTGTTGTTACAGCAATTCCCTTGCCTCCTTTAAAATGCAGCCAAAACGGATAATTATGTCCAAGCATTACTCCAAGTCCTGTATACAATCCCAACATCTTAGCTTCTGGCAGATCACTAAAAATAAAATTTTGTATCAAAAGAATAGGAAGTACTGCTTTTAAAAAATCACCTAAATACGTTAATGCGCCTGCCTTCCAACCAAGAGTTCGCAGAGCATTCGTCGTTCCTACATTTCCGCTTCCATAATCTCTAATATCAATATGATTTGCTTTTCCAATTAAATATCCTGTTGAAATGCAGCCACATCCATATCCAACTGCCAGACAAATGATAATTCGAATTAACATAAACACCCTCCACTTTATTTTTCTCTTTTTTCTCGAACAATAAACTTGAGTGAAGTTCCAGAAAATCCAAACGCTTCCCTAATCTTATTTTCTAAATATCTTGTATAGGAAAAGTGCATCAATTCTTTATCATTAACAAAGATAACAAAAGTTGGAGGCTTTACAGCAATTTGTGTCATATAGTAAATTTTAAGCCGTTTTCCCTTATCGGAAGGCGGTTGCTGCATAGCAAGTGCCTCCATTAAAATTTCATTGAGTACTCCTGTAGCAATTCTAAGATTTTGATTTTGAATTACTATCTCAATCGAATCAAATAATCGATTGATTCTTTGACCAGTTACTGCTGAAATAAAAAGAATCTCTGCATAAGGAACAAAAGAAAGAATTTCTCGAATTTTTTCTGTATGCTTATAAATTGTCTTATCATTCTTTTCAATAGAATCCCATTTATTTACTGCTATGATAATTCCCTTTCCTCTATCATGAGCAATTCCTGTAATTTTAGCATCTTGTTCTGTTACTCCTTCATTTGCATCAATAACCACTATAACAATATCTGCTCGTTCAATAGCACTTACTGTACGAATTATACTATACTGTTCAATCTCTTCCTTGATTTTACTTTTTCTTCGAAGACCTGCTGTATCAATAAAAATATATTCTTTACCTTCATGTACTACAGCAGTATCTATGGCATCCCTTGTTGTTCCTGCAATATCAGAAACAATAACTCTATTTTCTCCTAATACACGATTAATAATTGAAGATTTTCCTACATTTGGCTTTCCTACAATGGCAATTCTTGGTCGTTCATCTTCTGTAATCTCGCTCATTTTTGGATCAAAATACTTTACAATTTCATCTAAGAGTTCTCCAAATCCTAATTCAGATGCTGAGGAAATAGGAATTGGATCTCCCATACCAAGGTTGTAAAATTCGTAGACATCTGGCATAAATTTTTCAAAATGATCTACTTTATTAACAACTAAAAGAACTGGTTTTTTCGAACGCCTTAATATATCTGCTACTCTCTGATCCGAATCGGTTAATCCCTGTCTTACATCAACTAAAAATAGGATAACATCGGCAGTTTCGATTGCTACCTGTGCCTGTTCTCTCATATAAGTCAGCATTTTATCTTTACTTTCTGGCTCTATTCCACCAGTATCAATCATAGTAAACTGATGGCTTAACCAAGTGACATCGGCGTAGATTCGATCTCTTGTAACACCGGGCATATCTTTTACAATGGAAATCCGTTCTCCTGCTAAAGCATTAAATAAAGTAGATTTCCCTACATTTGGTCTTCCGACCACTGCTACAATTGGTTTACTCATATCTAATCTCATTTCTGCGCTGCTTTTTTGTGTATAAAATATTATATATAACAAGTTTGTGAATACAGCGCAGACACAAACTTGCAGAGCTGTTACAATGATTTTAATATTGCTTCAATTAACTGTGCTCCACCTGATTTTACAATACGAATTGGAGTTTGTAAAGTAGTTTCCAATTCTTTTACTGTAATATCATCTAATAAAACTTCCTCTTCTGCTCTCAATAGTGCACTTGGAAGTAACAATACATCATATAAAGGCTTTCCTTTTAATTGTGCTATCAAATCTTTTCCTGTTAAAAGTCCTGCTACAGTAATATCATGTCCAAAAAAATCATTTTCAACTGCATAGATTTTAATTTTTGTATTTGGATATTTTTCACAAAGACAATGTACCAGTTTTTGTAGAATTGGAGCGATTAACACTCCTGTTGCAAGAGAACACTGTCTTATTTTTTCGTCACCAGATAGTCTGTTTAATGTTTCCATAAATTCATCTAACAGCAGTCGTACCATTCCAACCCCATTTTCTAATTGTAAATATCCCTCATACTGTTCTGCATTTGGAATTGGAAGATTTGCAGTTAAATACCATTCATCACTGGCATGAACCATTCTTGTTCCATATAATTTTAATAATCTTTTTTGCCATGTTTCAATTTGTTTTATCACCTCTTTTGCATCCTCATTTGTAAACTTTTCTAATTTAGTAAGTCCTTCTCTATATTTTGTCAGTCCTACTGGAACGACAGAAACACTTTGCAAATAGGGTAAATAATTTGACAATTTTTCTATTGTTTGATTTAACTCTTCTTTATCATTATACCCTTTACATAAGACAATCTGTCCGTTCATTGTAAGTCCTTCTTCGTAAAATCTGTCTAATATTTTTAAAGCCTCTCCTGCAAATCGATTATTAAGCATCTTACAACGAAGTTCTGGGTTCATTGTATGAATAGAAATATTAATTGGAGAAAGTTTATAAGTACAGATTCGTTCTATATCCTCATTACTTAAATTTGTCATTGTAATATAATTTCCCTGTAAAAAAGATAATCTTGCATCATCATCTTTAAAATATAGAGTTTCTCTCATATTAGGAGGCATCTGATCAATAAAACAAAAAATACATTTATTTTTACAAGAACGATATAGATCCATAAAACTATCTAAAAATATTAATCCAAGATCTGTATCATACTCTTTTTCTATTTCTAATTCCCATTCTTCTCCATTTTCTTTTCGAATTAGAAGCTTGATATTTTCATCATTTACTAAATATTGATAATCAAATACATCTAAAATTTTTTTTCCATTAATTCGAATTAATTCATCACCAGAAACTACCCCTAATTCCTCTGCAATACTTCCTCTCTTCACCTCTCCAATAATATGTTTAACTTCCTGTTTTGAATTCATTTTAATTCCTCATTCTTTCTAACAAAACTATAGTGAACTACCCACCGCCTAAAGACTATGGGTTTTCTAGCTGATATGTTATAAAAATGGCAGTGTGTGCAGCTTCTTAAAAACCACACACACCGCCAAGGTAAACCTCAGCCTTTTTTTATTCTTCTACAGAAGATTCTATTGTTTCTTTAGAAGATGTGTCCTCTGAAGTTTTAATCTGTTTTTTCTTTAAAGCATCCATTACATTTATCCCTGTCATAGCTTCTATTGTTTCTGGAAGTTGACTTACAATATCTGTAACATATTTTGTAATCTTTGCTGCTCCTTTTGTTTCTTTACTCTCTCCATTATCAATAATGACAATCTTATCTGTTTTAGATAATGGTTGTGCAACTGCATTTGCAATCTCTGGAAGTTTCTCAATAATCATCTGTGTAATTGCTGCATCGTTATACATCTGATAAGCTTCTGCCTTTTTCTCCATCGTTTCTGCTTCTGCACGTCCTTTTGCTAAAATTGCCGCTGCTTCTGCTTCACCACGTATCCGTATTGATTCTGCTTCTGCCTCTGCTTTGGTTCGAATTGCCATTGCTGCTGCCTGTGCCTCTTTTTCCTGTGCATATTGTTTTGCATCGGATTGTTTTTCTATACGATATTTTTCAGCATCTGCTTGCGTCTGTGAACGATACTTGTCAGCGTCAGATTGCTTATTTACAGTTGCTTTAAGTTCTTGTTCTTTACGCAGTGCTTCTTGTTCTTGTAATTGTGTTTCTTTTTGTTTCTTTGTGATTTCAACTAACATTGCTGTTTCTGTCACTTCTTTAGCTACCTTATTTTTTTCAATTTCATAAGCAAGGTCAGCTTTTGCACGTACTGTTTCTTGTTCTTCTCGGTAAGCTTGAATTTTTAACTCTTTATCTTTATTTGCTTGAGCAATCTGAGTTTCTGCTAAAATCTTTGCTTCTGCTCCAAGTCTATCTGCCTCTGCAGTACGTACTTTTGTTTCTCTTAGTGCATCTGCCTCTGCAATAGCAGCATTCTTCTTTACTTCTGCAATTCTAGGCTTTCCAAGAGCCTCCAAATAGCCATTCTTATCAGAAATATCTCGAATTGTAAATGCCTTTAACTCTAATCCCATACTTGCAAGTCCAACAGCTGCAACTTCTTGAACCTGAGAAGCAAACTTTTCACGATCTTTATAAATTTCTTCTACTGTCATTTTGGAAATAATTTCACGTAACTTTCCTTCTAAAACATCCTTTGCTGTGTCTTTAATAATTTCAATTGTCTGCTGTTCACGTCCTGTATTAAACTGTTCTACAGCATTTAAAATACTTTCTTTATCGCTTTTTACTTTAATAACTGCTACACCGTCTGCTCTAATATCTACTCCTTGTTCTGTTCTAGCTCCTTCTGTACGAACTTCAATCTTCATATTTTCCAGAGAAATTCGATCTGTTCTTTCTAGGAGAGGAATTACAACTCCACCTCCTCCAGAAATTACTCTTTTTCTTAGACCTGTCACCACTAAAGCTTTGTCCTGTGGAACCTTTTTCCATGCTGAACTAAATAAAAAGATAATTGCTAATACAACAACAATAATAGCTCCAGCAATAATGAGATTTTCTGTGTCCATTTTTTTCCTCCTTTTTTTAATTGTAAGAAATATGTTATTTTAATGGCATCGAAATGGGTGTTACATAAAAAATATGTTCTTTGATCCAACAGATAGATACTTCACATCCCTTTTTTATCTGTATAGAATTTACTGATTTTGCAGGTGCAACAAAACTATTGCCATGAATGAAATAAGTAATCTCTCCAAATCCATTTTCTAAGATTGTTTCATTCACCTTTGCTGCAAGTCCAATCAGTTCATCTTCTTCTGGTGCACTAGTATTTTGTGCCTTTTTTAATGCACGAATCACAAAACGGTCAATTATATAGCTGATTGTAATTCCTAGTCCACTTGCTATAATAATGAGTATTCCTATAGAAATCGTACTAGATTTACTTAAAATCATTCCGATTCCTCCAAATACAGTTAAAAATATAACAATAACTAATGGACTGAATAATATTCCTCCTCCCCCTCCGTCCAGATCTACATCAATATCGGGTGTGTCAAAGTGAAGTAGGTCAAGAAGATTTCCAAAAACTAAAGAGATTAGCGTCAATCCAACTCCAACAAAAAAACTGATCTGAAAAATCTTGATTAAAACAGCCATATCCTTCTCCCCTTTCTAATAACGTACATATCTGTTATTCTTATTATAACAAATTTTTCGAATTTCTCAAGATCTCTTTCTAAAACAACTCACTTGATTTCTGTATCACTTCGTACTACAATAAAAAAATAGAGTTGTTTAAAAAAACTTTTTGCAGAAGAATGGAGAAACCGTAATGAGCAATCGAATCTTATCAGAAACAATTCCTGTTGCCCCATTAAAAATTTTAATTATGCCCCATCTTATGGAACTAGGCAAGAAAGTAAATCATCATCTAGTTCATTATCGTGGGGATAGTCAAAGTCGCTATATGACAAATGCCTTTGATGTCTATGGCTATCGTGAACCTACTTATTTAACAAATGCCAATCTCATTCGGTTTGGTTCGGGAGAGGGAAAGGCAGAATTGATGGAATCTATTAGGGGAAAAGATCTATTTATTCTTGGCGATATTTTAGATAGTCGAAGTATTTATCAGCTATATGGAACAAACTCTTACTCTTCTCCAGATGATAACTTTCAAAATCTAAAGCGTTTAATTGCTGCGGCTTCCATCAGCCATCCACGTCGAATAAATTTAATTATGCCTTTTCTTTATGAAGGTCGTAGAGTGATAAGAGAAAAATTAGAATCTTTAGATTGTGCTACTATGTTACAAGAACTATCTAATATGGGAGTGGAAAATTTTATAACCTTTGAAGCACATGATGCTAGAGTTCAAAATGCTATTCCAAGTCGTGGATTCGATAATTTTACTACAAGTCTTCAAGTTATACGGGAGCTGCTTAAAACAGAAATTAATCTGTGTCCTGATAAGGAACATTTAATGGTAATCAGTCCTGATGAAGGTGGAATGAATCGTGCTATGTATTATTCTAATGTTCTTGGAGTAGAAATGGGAGCATTTTATCAACGTAAGAACTATTTTGCAGAGCCAAATGAAGATGGAGAATATCCTGTAGAATCTCTTGCATTTTTAGGTAGTCCTTCTAATCAAAGAGCTGCTCTTGTTGTTGATGATCTGATTGCTTCTGGTACTACTTTACTTCAAACTGCCAGAGAGTTAAAAAAACGTGGATTTACTAATATTTATCTAGTAGCTACATTTGGAATTTTTAATCGTGGATTACAGCCCTTTGATGAAGGATTTAAAGAGGGACTTTTTGATAGACTTTATACAACAAATTTAACTCGTCTTCCAGAAGAGTTAAAGAAACGTCCTTATTACTCTGATGTAGATGTTTCTAAATATATTGCTCTCATTATTGACACACTAAATCACGATACTTCTATTAATGATATTTTAAATCCAAGTCTTGAGATTCAAGAACTATTAAAACAATGTTTACGAACCGTTGTCTAAAATCTTTTATAAGAAAAAGGAGTTGTCTATTCCATTTTTAGTACGACAGCTCCTCTATTTGAATTATTCCTGCTAGACTGCCACGCTTTCCACCACTTCCACGATGAGTAAAAAATAAATCCTGACGGCACATCGTACATAATTTAGAACAAATAATATTCTGTTTTTTTATCCCTGCTTCTAATAATGCAAACCTATTTGCACTCCATAGATCAAGCAAATATTTTCCTTTTTCTTTACAAGGTTTCAAAATCTGTTGTATTTGTTCTTTTGTATATGCTTTTTGAAACTGTAATGCTACATCCTCACTGACCTCATAACATTCTGGTCCAATAGAAGGTCCGATTACTACCACTAAATCCTGTGGATCTGTTTGATATTCCTGATTCATTCTTTTTACGGTAACAGATGCCATTTTTGATACGGTTCCTCTCCATCCTGAATGAGAAATTCCAACTGCATGATGCTTTTTATCTGCAAAAAAAAGTGGAACACAATCGGCAGTATAAATAAGCAGTGCTACTTCTGGTTCATTCGTAATATGACCATCTACACCTTTATAATCTTTTGGATAACAATATCCTTTTCCTCTATCTTCTATTCCTGCCCTTCGTACTACTGTTTCATGTACCTGATCTGAAATTACTAAATTTTGTGTCTGTATCCCTATACTATTCATGAAACGGTCATAATTTTCTCTTACATTTTCATCCAAATCCCCTCTTCCAAATCCTAAATTCATAGAGGCAAATATCCCTGTACTTTTTCCCCCTAATCTGGTCGAAAATCCATGTTTTACAAATCCTAATTCCGAAAGAGCAGGAAAGGATATATATGGAGCTTGTCCTGTCATATCTAAAACAGAATCTTCATTTAATCTGATTTTTTGTTCCATCTGCTTTTTCCTTTCAAATATAATACGATTATTTAAAAAGCATTTCGAATTAATATAATTTCTTCTCCTAAAATTGCTACTACATCAAACCGACAAGGTGTATCTTGTGAAATCTTTTTTTGAAACAAATAATAGTTTGCTGTGTGTATCATTTTATGTTGTTTCTTTTTATTCACTGCTTCCTGTGGAAATCCATAAGAACAATTAGAACGATATTTTACTTCTGTAAAAACTAATTCTATTCCTTCTCTTAAAATTAAATCGATCTCTCCACTTTGACAAGAAAAATTTCGTTCTAATAATTCAAACCCCTGCTGTATTAAAAAAGAAGCAGCAAGTGTTTCTTTTTCATTTCCTAATTTACGTCTATTCTGTTTTATTTTTTCTTCCTTTCTTTTACTATATCATAATTTACTCTTAATTTTATCCATTCGATCTACAAAAATTAAAACTTCTGCTACTGCCTCATATAATTCTGGTGGAATAAATTCTCCAATTTCTAATTTGGAAAGGGTATTTGTCAAACGTTCATCTTGATGAATTGGAATCGCTTCCTCTTTTGCTTTTTCTACAATTTTATCTGCTAGAATTCCTCTTCCACTTGCTATAATCTTCGGAGCTTCTTCTTTTGGATCATAAGAAAGTGCTACTGCGGTCTTAATTTTTTGTGCAGTTGTTGTCAACGTTGGCATTGGAATTCGGCTTCTTCTCTGTGCCATAATATTTTCCTCCTTTCACCATTTTAAATCCTAATTCTGTTTTACTTCTAAATTTTTTAAAAAGCTTTTTCGATGAAGCTTACAAACGCCTAATGTTTTTAATGCCTCAAGATGTTTTGCTGAACCATATCCTTTATTAGAAGCAAAATCATATCTGGGATACTGTTTTTCATATTCCTCCATCATATGATCTCTTGTTACCTTTGCCACAATACTTGCAGCCGCTATTGAGATACTTTTTGTATCACCTCGAATAATCGAAATTTGTTTATAGGGTATTTTGGGGATTATAACAGCATCATTTAATAATAAATCTGGCTGTGGATTTAATTTTTCGACTGCCTGTCGCATCGCTTCATACGTAGCTTGTAAAATATTTATTCTATCGATTTCTTCCTGATCTACAATTCCAATTCCAACGGAAACTGCCTGTTCTAAAATCTGAGGGTATAATTCTTCTCTCTTTTTCTCTGTCAGTTGTTTTGAATCATTAATATATAAAATAGAACAATCCTTTGGCAAAATTACTGCACAGGCGACAACAGGTCCCGCTAAAGGTCCTCTTCCGACCTCATCAATTCCACAGATATAAGAATAATTTGCATACTGTCTTTCATATTGTTTCATTCGCTCTATTCGCTGTAACTCTTTATTTTGATTCTCTTGTAATTTTTGATATTTTGCTACTAAACTTTTGACTCCTGAACGTGGATCTAACTTATATTCTTCTAGTAATTCATCCAGCTTTTTTCCCTGTGCTTGGTAAAATTCCTCTTTGATCTGTATAACTTTTTTCATCTATTGATCTTCTTTCTGGTTTTCACCCTTACTATTTTCATTTAAAATATCCTCTGGCAGTTCCAACGTAATTTTTCTAATCTTAGCATTACGAAAATCATCTAATAAAAGTATTGCTGCCCGCTCTAAATCCAAATCTCCACCTTTTTTTCTACATGCCCTCTTTTGTGCAATTTGTTCTAACATCACCAGTGCATTTGTATTTTCTGTAACTTCATATTTTTCTTTTAAACTATCTGGATATCTTTTAGAAAGAAACTTACATAATTCATATGCTAATTCTGTTGGATTTAAAATATCATCATTTATAGAACCAATAAAAGCAATATTTTGTCCTACTCTCTGATCTTCAAATTTTGGCCATAAAATGCCTGGAGTGTCTAATAATTCTACTGTTTTATTCAGTCGAATCCATTGTTTTCCTTTTGTTACCCCCGGTTTATTTCCTGTTTTTGTACATGCTTTTCCTGCAAAACTGTTAATAAATGTTGACTTGCCTACATTTGGAATTCCAACAATCATTGCACGTAGTGGTCGATTTAAAATACCACGTCTACGATCTCGTTCTAATTTTTCATGACATGCCTGTTTTATCTTTTCTTGTATCTGTCCTACTCCACTTCCGCTTTTTGAATTTAAACGTGCAGTAACATATCCTCTTTCTTCATAATAACGACTCCATCTATCTGTGGCTTTTGGATCTGCCATATCCTCTTTATTAAAAAGTAATACTCTGGATTTATTTGTAGCTAATTTATCAATCTCTGGATTTTTACTACTATAAGGAATTCTTGCATCTACTAACTCTAAAATTACATCAATAAATCGAATATCCTCCTGCATTTGCTTTTTTGTTTTAAACATATGTCCTGGATACCACTGATACTGCATTTTATTCTCACTTTCTTTCTCTATTCTTGATCGATATCTTTTTCTTCTGGCTTTAGATTTAATTTACTAATAAATGCAAAGTTTGGGCTTATTCGCAACCATGCTTTTCCTACTATATCATCTTTTACTATTGTTCCGACATTGGCAAAACGACTGTCCTCACTAAAATTACGATGATCGCCCAAAACAAAATATTCATTTTCTTCTAATGTAATAGGTTCTTGTGCAAGTCCTGACACATTCATTAACTCTACAGAAATTGGCTCTTCTAATATTGTTTCATTAATATAAACAGAACCATCGATAATCTGTATTGTTTCCCCCGGAAGCCCAATTACACGCTTAATATTATAATAACTATGTTCCTTTCCACTCTGTTTAAAAACAATTACATCAAATCGTTTTGGATTTCGAAATAAATAAGAAAACCGACTGATAATAATTTTATCCTCATTAAATAAAGTCGCCTCCATAGAATCTCCTGTCATTGTCGTTTTTTCTACTGCAAATTCAATCACGCCAAATGCAAGACCAACCATAATTACAATCTGTATTATCCAACCCAAAATTCCAAAAAGTATTCGTTTTCGTCTTCGATTTTGTTCTGCTTTATCAAAATCCAGATATTCCATTTTTTCTGGTCCTTTCCAAAAAACAAAATTAAATATCTATTAGTATATCAAAAAAAAGACAGTATTGCTACTGTCTTTTTTCTAAACCGGCATCTTTTTTACTTGCGATTATTTTACGATTTCCTTAACTTTTGCAGCTTTACCAACTCTGTTGCGTAAGTATGTCAATTTTGCTCTTCTTACTTTACCGCGTCTTACTACTTCAATTTTTTCTACTACTGGAGAATGTAACGGCCAAGTTTTTTCTACTCCTACACCATTGGAATTCTTTCTTACAGTAAAATTCTCTCTTGCTCCGCCGTTTTGTCTTTTTAAAACAGTTCCCTCAAATACCTGAGTTCTTTCTTTGTTGCCTTCCTTTACTTTTGCATAAACTTTTACCGTATCACCAACATGAAACTCATCTACTTGAGCCTTTAACTGTGCGTCTTCAATGCTTTTAATAATATCGTTCATCATAATCCTCCTTTAATTTAGATGTTCTTACTACCTAACACAATACCAAAATTTTTAATCAGTACAGAGGAACATCAATCTCACAAGGGTTTATTATAACATGGAAAATTTTAAAAAGCAAGATCCTTTTTATCTAAAACTGCCTTTTTTATCAGATCTGGTCTGCGTTCCTTTGTCCTTAAAATAGATTGTTTTCTTCGCCACTCTTCAATTTTTGCATGATGCCCAGACAATAACACTTCTGGAACTTTCTTTCCTTCAAATTCTTCTGGTCTGGTATACTGTGGATATTCTAATAGATTATTCTGAAAACTTTCAAATTCTGCAGATGCCTCATTATTTAACACTCCCGGAACTAATCTTGCAACTGCATCAATTAATACTAAAGCTGGCAGTTCTCCTCCTGTTAACACATAATCTCCAATTGAAATATAATCTGTAGCAATTAACTCTAATGCCCGTTCATCAATTCCTTCATAATGTCCACAGAGTAAAATTAAATTTTCTTCTTTCGAGAGCTCTTTTGCTTTGCTTTGAGTAAATGTTGTTCCCTGAGGAGTTAGATAAATAACTCTTGGTTGAGAGGCACTCTGTTCTTTGGCTTTTATCTTTTTTAAAATCGATTCATAACATCGAACGACTGGTTCTGCTGCCATTACCATTCCTGCCCCTCCTCCATAGGGATAATCATCTACTCGGTTATGCTTATTGCCAGAATAATCTCTGATATTAACTGCCTGTACAGAAAGAATCCCCTTTTCTCTCGCTCTTTTAAGGATACTTACTTCTACGCCCTGACAAATGAATTCTGGAAATAAAGTCATTACATAAAAATTCATTTTTTATAGATTCCCCCTTTTGTACAATAAATCAATCGGCAAGTCCTGGCATAAGATAAACTGTAATCTCTCCTTTTTCTAAATCAATATTTTTGACACATTCATCAATATATGGCAGTAGTAGTTGTTTGCCCTCTAAAGTCTTCACTTCAAATACATCGTTTGCCCCTGTCTTTAATACGTCTGCTAACTCTCCTATTTTTGTTCCATCCTCTTTTATTACTTTACATCCAATCAGATCAGTAATAAAAAATTCTCCTTCTCCTAATTCAACTGCATCTTCTCTTTTGACTAGCAGATCTTTTCCTTTATACTTTTCCATCTGCTCAATTTTGTCAAAACCCTTAAACTTTAAAATTGCAAACTGCTTAAAAAATTTTACTCCCTCTACTTCCAACTCTAAATATTCTCTTCCAGTATCTAAAATACAGTATTTTAGTGATTGAAAGCGCTCTATATCATCTGTTGTTGAAAATACTTTTACTTCGCCCTTTAACCCATGTGTAGAAGAAATAACTCCAACACGTAAATAATCTTCCATCTTGTCTGTCTCCAAATATTTTTCAAATTTTTTACAAAAAAGAAGGCGTTACAAAAGAGCTTTCTACTTCTTTTGAAACACCTTACAATTTCTATTGTAGTATCTCTACGACTACTTTTTTATCATCTCTTGTAGCGGCTGCTTTTACTACCGCACGGATAGATTTGGCAATTCTACCTTGCTTTCCGATTACCTTCCCCATATCCTCTGGTGCTACTTTTAATTCCACTACAATTGACTTTTCTGTTTCTGTTTCCGTAACCGTAACTTCTTCCGGATGATCTACAAGTGACATAGCAATTACCTGAACAAGCTCTTTCATTACTTTTCACCTCCGAATTACTTTACGATTCCGGCTTTTTTAAATAAATGACTGACAGTATCTGTTGGTTGTGCACCATTTGCAAGCCACTTCTTTGCTGCCTCTTCATCAATATGGAAAGCACTTGGCTGCTTTGTAGGATCATATGTCCCAATTTCTGCAATAAACTTACCATCTCTTGGGGATCTGGAATCTGCTACAATCACTCTATAAAAGGGAGCTTTCTTCTGTCCCATTCTTTTTAAACGGATTTTTACTGCCATATCGTTCACCTCCTTATTTACAAACTATCTATTGCTAGTAAAGGTTAAAGTCCAAACGGAAGTTTGAATCCCTTACGCTTACTGCCTTTGCTATTAAACATCCCTGAAAATTGCTTCATCATCTTTTTAGATTGTTCAAATTGTTTTACTACACGATTGACTTCCGCAAGGTCTACACCTGCTCCTGCTGCAATTCTTTTCTTTCTAGAGGGATTTAAAAGATCTGGATTACTACGTTCTTGTTTTGTCATAGAATAAATAATAGCTTCTACTTTTGCTAATGCTTCGTCACTGCCTTCCAGATCCGAATCTTTAATTTTTCCTGAGCCTATTCCACCGGGAAGCATCTTCATAATCTCTGAAACGCCACCCATCTTTTTCATCTGTTGGAATTGATCCAAATAATCATTGAAATCGAAATCGGCTTTTTTAATCTTTTTTTCTAATTCTTTTGCTTTTTCTTCATCCAGTTCTGCCTGTACCTTATCAATCAAAGTTAAGACATCACCCATCCCTAAAATTCGAGATGCCATACGATCTGGATAAAACTGTTCCAAATCAGAAAGCTTTTCTCCCATACCTACATATAAAATAGGCTTTCCTGTAATTGCACGGATAGAAAGAGCAGCTCCTCCTCTTGTATCACTATCTAACTTAGTTAAAATAACACCTGTAATTTTAATACGTTCTTCAAAAGTCTGAGCTACGTTGACAGCATCCTGTCCTGTCATAGCATCAACAACTAAAATGGTGTGATCCACTGTTATCTGTTCTTTAATTTCAATTAATTCATTCATCATATCTTCATCGATATGAAGTCTTCCTGCTGTGTCGATAATAACCAAATTTTGTCCATTCTTTACTGCATGTTCTAATCCTGCTTTTGCGATATCTACAGGTTTATGTGTTGTACCCATTGCAAAAACAGGTACTCCTTGTTTTTCTCCGTTGATTTGGAGCTGTTCTATTGCCGCTGGTCGATATATATCGCAAGCAATCAATAATGGTTTCTTACCCTTGGCTTTAAACTTTCCAGCTAATTTTGCAATCGTTGTCGTTTTTCCAGCTCCTTGAAGACCACACATCATTACTACTGTAATCTCATTACCAGTTTTTACTGTTAGCTCTGTGGTTTCATCCCCCATAAGCTTAATCATTTCTTCATTTACAATTTTAATTACCATTTGAGCTGGAGTAAGACTAGAAAGCACATCTTGACCAATCGCTCTCTCTTGTACTGAATTGACAAAATTTTTTACTACCTTAAAATTAACATCTGCTTCGAGCAAAGCCATCTTTACTTCTTTTAGAGCAGCTTTTACATCTGCTTCGCTTAATCTGCCTTTACCTCTTAGATTTTTAAATACATTTTGCAGTTTCTCCGCTAAACTGTCAAATGCCATGAAAACCTCCTACCAGCCATTTAATATTTCATCTGATATCCGACTTATTTCATCAATTTTGTCGTTCAAACCTGTCTGTTTTATTTGAAGTGAAAGTTCCTTTATCTGATTGACCATCTGTTTCGTCTGTTCGAATCGTTCTGCAATATGAAGCTTTTCTTCATATTCTGTCAATTTCATACTACACCGTTTTATTGTATCATATACCCCTTGTCTAGTCATCCCTGTATTTTTAGCAATTTCTCCAAGAGATAAATCATTTAAAATATAATCCTCAAAGATCTGCTTATTATGTTCTCCAAGTAGTTGACCATAAAAATCATATAGCATAGAAAGACGAACCACTTGTGCTAACTTTAAGTCCTGTTCTATTTCCATTGGAATTATTCCCCTAGTGAAAAAACAATACTGTAAAGTAAATTGCTTTACAGGTGGTAGTATATCCAATCACAAACGATTTGTCAAGTATTTTTTCTTTTAATTTTTAGAGGACATAAATAAAAATGTTCCAATTCCAACTGCAATAGTCAAATTCAAAGAATCTACATCTAAACTTTGAGGAATCATTACACTTGTTCCGATTTGTCGATAAGATTCTGGTAGTCCTGTGGCTTCATTACCAAAGATCAAAGAAAAAAGGTCAGCTCTTGGACAATTTTCTATTGTCAATTTTTTTTCTCCCTGTAACATAAATGGAAATAATTCATGTTTTGGATATGCTGTTTTGTATTCCTCGAACGTGTTAAAATACGCATGACGCAACCGAAATAGTGCGCCCATAGAAGAACGAACAACTTTTGGATGAAAACTGTCTACTCCCGGACGGATGATTCCTATATCATAAATACCAAGCGCAGCGGCTGTTCGTAAAATTGTCCCTAGATTTCCCATATTTCCCGGATTTACTAATATGATATGTGGTTGATTTTTTTCTAAAGTACATTCATATTTTTCAAATACTGCTACTACAAATACATTCTCTTTTTCACTTACTCTAGAAATGATTCGATCTCCTTCTAAAATTGGAATCTGATACCGAAAAAGCATGGCTTCTAGTGTCTCTCTATCTGTATAAGAACTATGAATATAAACTCCTTTTACAAGTTCTGGTCTCGCCTTTATCAACTCAATACTTGGAAATGCTCCTAAACAGTATGAATATGTAAATTCTTTTTTATATGGCTTTATGGATTCCATGTCTGCCCTCCTGTTTCAGCACTTTTTTAATACAACTTGTTTTCCCATCCTATTTAATTGTTCTACTAAATGCTCAACAGCTTCCTGTTTAATAGAAAAATCAATTTTTAATTCCTCATGTGCAGGATTGACTGCACAGCCAAGAAAAATAGTAATTTGATTTGCCTGTTGTAATATCTGTTTTGCCAAAATTGCAACTGCGTCATTACGCCCACGGAGCGTATCAATCAAACGATTATTTTCATAATACGATTCTGCAAACTCTACTAATTTTTTAAGTGTAATAACTCCTTCTGTGACCAAATCTATCCCTTTTAACCGTCCCATTGCTGGAATTTCATCTGTCCCTGTTTCCATTAATGGCTCTAATGGCTGATTTAAGTAACGACTTGTAATGGTAGCTGTAGTTCCTCCACAAACAATATGAATTCCTTTTAGATTTAAAAATTGATGGATAATTTCTGAATCCTCTTTTGGATTTTTAGGTGGCCCAATTAAAAGAGCCACAGAACGACGTGGACGAACACCAAAGACAAAAATGACGTCGTCGTTTTGTAATGGATAACTTAAATGACTGATATCTGAATCTAATAATTCTGCTATACGAGCTGCTAGATATGCTGGTGATGCCATTGTCTTTAAATCCAAGACTGACTGAATTAAAGTTAAATGTTCTTTTTTAGCAAGACTTTCTCTAAAATTTTTTGTTATAAGAAGAAATACAGTATCTCCATATTGTAGCTGTCTTTCCTGCTCTATTGGTCTTAACATCTGCCCCTTTCTCATAAAAAAGCCCTCTGTTCCAAGAAGCATATCTTCTGTTTCTGAAATTTCTTGTAAAAGCAGACGGAATCCGTCTGCTTTCCAAAATCGATCATAAAACTCACGTTTTTGTCCTGCTTTTTTTGTTCTGGCAAATCCTACTTCTATTATTCCCTCATTCATTCTTCTCTTCCTTTGTTTCCCCTAAATTACTTAATACTAAATTTTCTCCTGATTCCTCATCCTCTATCATAATACCTTCTTCTGATTCTTTTGGCTCTGTCTTTTGTTTTAAATCATTATATTGTTCTAATAGTGTATTGATTGGAACCTTCGATAGTTTTCCAAAAACTTCTGTACGCTCTGGCTTTAGAGTACCTGCTTTTTTATGATTTCCTGTAAATGCCTGACGAAAAGTAATTTCTCTCCACTCTAAATATTCTTTTATTTTCTGTATCATCGTATCGCCTTTTTGTGTATTAATTAATATCATATTAACTCCACGATATCCGCGATATTCTGGAAAATACTTTAGTACCCCCCAAAAATCCCCTAGTGTAAGATCTCCTACTCGATGATTATATACAAATGTGCATTTACTACAGCTTGGTCTTACAATCAAATCATTATAAAATGCACGAAAATAATTATTCTTTTTATATTTTGCTGTAACTACATTTCCATTTTCAAACTCAAATTTCATTTTTTGAATTGGATCTGTTTTATCCCGAAATGTCATTCGAACTAACTTTGACTTTTTTCTTTTTTCCAGATAATCTAAATACAGTCGAAATACTTTTGGAGAAGGAACTGAATGACACATAATCTCTACTACAAATAAATTTTCATATTCTTTTCGAAGATACGATCTCAATCCTGCACATTCACATGGTAGTCCAGAATAGAGTACATACCTTCCCTGTTCTAACAGTTGTTTTATTCTTGGAAAGATCCCATCAAAACTGCTTTTTACATATTTTGAACCAAAAAATGCTGTTACCTCTTCCATTGTTTCTGCAATATCAGAAACAGCTTTTAACTCTTTATCAAACCGTACTCCGACCACAACCCCTTTTTGTTCTTTTATTGCATATTCTGCTAATAGTGGAAAAATTCCTCCTGATGAACTTTTTCTTCTAGCCTCCTGTAAACGGTTTGAAGCACAAATTGCTTTTGGATATCCTTCTTTATAATCTAAATAAGCCCTTCGATTGCGAATACAAATCTTTTCACAAAGTCCACATCGAATACACTTGTCTAGATCTACAGTTGGATAGAGAAAACCTTCCTTATCCTCTTTCATTGTGATTGCATTTTTGGGACAAACTTCTTTACAGGCAAGACATCCATAACATTGATTTTTTGTAATATTGGTTGGACAGTTTAACTTAGTTAGCTGATCAAACGTAATCTCTGGAAATATCTCTAATAATTGTTTTTTTACCCTTACTTTTAATTTACTTAATTTTGCAAAGGAAGCTTTTCCTCTTTTTACATAGATAGGATCTTCTGTATCATAGACAAAATTTTCGATTAAACCAAATTGTTGAAGCATCAATGCTACAAGTCCTTCTCTTTTTCCTCCGCTTAAATATAAAAAATCCTTTTTAAAAGCAATAGCTAATTCTAATACAATACAAGAATCTGTTATAACAAAAGCAGAATGATAGATCTGATCGATTAATTGTTCAGGTGTCAATTCTTTTGTATATTCCGCATTTTCATAGCATGGTTCTATTGTTCCAGCATAACGATGTAGTAATTTTTTTTGTTTTACAACCTTTTCAACAAATTCTGGTTTTTTTAATCCATCCTTTTCTAAATAAGAAAATAAGTAGGGATTTTCTGGCTGATCTAATGTCAAAAACTTATGAAAATCCCAAAGATTAAGCAGCAGAAGAGAAGAAAAATAATATTCTTCCTCATCGTTTGGCTTTGTCAAACTATTTGAAGGAACTAAAAGTTGTCCCATCACATACGTTATTTTATTATAGTCTACTCCTTCTGCCTGTTCTTCCTGTGTAAGATAGTTTTTTGCAAAGTCAAGACAATATTTTTTTTCTATTTCTATTCGTCTTTGATCCTTTCGTCCTAAGATTTTAATAAACCAACTCTGTTTATTGACAGAATCCTCTTTCTTTTCAGGTAACACAAACGCAGTTTCCACTCCTATCTGAGAAAGTAGCTTTTGTGTTGCCCATGCGTGTAATACTTCATAATATTCTTCTTGAGTGTCTATCTTAACAAAAAGTTTCATTTTCATCTCCATTCGACTGTTTGTATTTATTTTTATCTAGTTCTCTTTTATAGAATACACTACTTTTTCCTAATGGTAAAGGGGTGATTTTTCATAAATAAATCCTTTCGTTTGTCATAGGCTCCTCCCACTGCCTTTAGGCGG
>CAJUGJ010000027.1 GCA_910586015.1 uncultured Lachnospiraceae bacterium | reverse complement strand
GAGCATCTGCCTTACAAGCAGAGGGTCATAGGTTCGAACCCTATAACTTCCATTTTATAAATTGATTTTCGCTTTCGTGCCGATGTGGCTCAATTGGCAGAGCAGCTGACTTGTAATCAGCAGGTTATCGGTTCGAGTCCGATCATCGGCTTATAATAATATGGATGGGTTCCCGAGTGGCCAAAGGGGACAGACTGTAAATCTGCTGGCACTGCCTTCGAAGGTTCGAATCCTTCCCCATCCACTTGATTATTGTTGATTTATCAACTATAATCTCTTATTACCATCGCGGGGTGGAGCAGTCTGGAAGCTCGTCGGGCTCATAACCCGAAGGTCATAGGTTCAAATCCTATCCCCGCTATTTCTGCCCAGATAGCTCAGTCGGTAGAGCAGAGGACTGAAAATCCTCGTGTCACTGGTTCGATTCCGGTTCTGGGCATCTTTTTATGGGATACTAGCTCAGTCGGTAGAGCACATGACTTTTAATCATGGTGTCGCGGGTTCGATTCCCGCGTATCTCACTAGAAAAATGAGTAAGGAATAGTACAAAAGGTTTTCATGTACTATTCCTTATTTTTTTTATCCTTCGTAAGTTTAAATGTATTTTTCTTGAAGTACCCTGTTGTTTCGGTTATAATAACAGTATCAAAGGAAAGGATGGTGTTTATGGCTGAGATGAAAGAAAAAGGAATGAAAACAGGTCATGAACTGTTAAACTACATAACAAAAGCAGTATCACCGTACCATGCAGTGAAAGAGGGATGTAACCTGTTAAGACAGGCAGGATTTCAGGAGTTAGATATCCAAGCAACATGGGAATTACAAAGAGGAGGAGCTTATTTTGTCCGACCTTTTGCGACAACTCTTTTTTCCTTTACAGTTGGTCAGGAATTGACGAAACAAAATGGTTTTCATATTGCGGCGGCACATACTGATCATCCATGTCTGCATATTAAACCAGATGCAGAACTTCCAAAAAAACCGTATGAACGGGTAAATGTTGAGATCTATGGAGGACCTATTTTAAATACATGGTTAGATCGTCCGTTATCTGCGGCAGGAAGAATTGCTCTCCGCAGCGATTCTATATATGAACCACGAATGATATTAATTGATTTAGGAAGACCATTATTTACAATCCCAAATCTGCCGATTCATATAAATCGAGAAATTAATAGAGGGATAGAGTTAAAGCGTCAAATTGACATGATACCTATTTTTGGAATAGATAGTGGACAAGAACATTACTTTTTAGACTTTCTAGCTTCTGAGATAGGGGTAAAGCCAGAAGAAATTTTGGACTTTGATCTCTATATTTACAATAAAGAGCAAGGTTGTATACTCGGAAGACAAGAAGAGTTTATATCAAGTCCAAGACTAGATAACTTGACTTCTTGTTATGCTTTATTAAAGGCAATTATGACAGGCAGAAGACAAGATGGAATTAATCTGATTGCACTATATGATAATGAAGAAGTAGGAAGTTTAACCAAACAAGGAGCAAATTCTGCACTGCTAAATATAATTATTGAGAAATTAGTGGCATCTTTTGGAATTGATAAGGAAAGATTAAATGATGCTATCTTTAGAAGCTTTTTACTTTCTGTTGATGTTGCACATGCTCTACATCCAAATCATCCAGAAAAATATGATCCAGTAAATGTTTCAGGAATGAATGAGGGAGTTGTACTCAAGATAAATTGTAATCAAAAATATAGCTTTGATACAGAAGCCATAGCAGCAATCTGTCAGCTTTGCGAGAGTGCAGATATAAAATATAAGAAATTTGTAAATCATTCTGATATAGCAGGAGGAGGAACAATAGGTTCAATGATTTCTTCATGGCTGCCGATGAAAACAGTAGATTTAGGTGTTCCACTGTTAGCAATGCATTCTGCTAGAGAATTAATGGGAATACAAGATCAGGTATATTTAGAGCAGTTACTCACTGCGTTTTTCAGCAAATAAAGAAAGGAGTAAATCATGAAAATATTAGTTACTGGAGGAGCTGGTTATATTGCAACTCATACAGATATTGAACTTTTAAAGGCAGGATATGAAATTGTAGTAGTGGACAATTTATCAAACTCTTGCAGAGAGGCAGTCAATCGTGTAGAACATCTCTCAGGAAAAAGAATTCCATTTTATGAAGTAGATCTAGTAGATAAAAAAGCATTAGAAGATATTTTTGTGAAGGAAAAACCAGAAGCAGTTATTCATTTTGCAGGATATAAAGCGGTAGGAGAGTCCTGTAAGGTTCCATTGCGCTATTTTAGTAATAATCTTATTGGAACTTTAAATCTTCTTGAGTGTATGGAAAAATATCAAGTAAAGAAATTAGTATTTTCCTCTTCCGCAACTGTTTATGGAATTCCAGATACCGTTCCAATTAAAGAGGATTTTCCGCTATCCGTTTTAAATCCTTATGGAAGAACTAAATTGATAATTGAAGATATGTTAAGAGATATTTATCAAGCTGACTCTTCTTGGGATATTGCACTGTTACGGTATTTTAATCCAATTGGAGCACATGAGAGTGGAGAAATTGGGGAAGCACCAAATGGGATTCCAAATAATCTAGTTCCTTATGTAGCAAATGTAGCTGTTGGAAAGTTAGATCATGTAACTGTATATGGAAATGATTATCCTACAAAAGATGGAACAGGAGTAAGGGATTATATTCATGTAGTCGATCTCGCTATTGGTCATGTAAAAGCAATTGAAAAGCTGAATTCTCATTCTGGTATGGTTACTTATAATCTTGGAACAGGAAAGGGATATTCGGTTTTAGATATTATTTCAAGTTATGAAAAGGCTTGTGGCAAAAAGATTCCATATGTCATTGGCGAACGCAGATCTGGCGATGCACCAGAATGTTATGCTGATCCATCAAAAGCACAAGAAGAATTAGGATGGCGAGCAGAACGTGGAATAGATAAGATGTGTGAAGACTCTTGGCGTTGGCAGAGCAAGAACCCAAATGGATATGAAAGTATTGCTTCTGAACTTCCAAAACCAACTTGGAATGGAAGTTATCCGTGGTATGAAAAAGCAGTATTTTATCATATTTATCCACTTGGAATGTGTGGTGCTCCAAAACAAAATACAAAAGAAGCTCCATCGGATCGTTTAAAGAAATTAATTTCAGTGATTCCTCATTTAAAACGGTTAGGTGTGACAGGACTTTATATTGGACCATTCTTTGAATCAGTGGGACATGGATATGAAACAACAGATTACTATAAAGTAGATTCCAGACTTGGAACAAATGAAGACTTTAAAGAGTTTACAAAAGAGTGTCACAAAATGGGAATTCATGTAGTGCCAGATGGAGTTTTTAATCATACTGGAAGAGAATTTTTTGCATTTCAGGATTTAAAAGAAAAGAGAGAACAGAGTGCATATAGAGATTGGTATTGCAATGTTAATTTCTGGGGCAACAATGAATTTAATGATGGATTTAGTTATGATGCTTGGCATGGATATAATATTCTTCCTCGTTTGAATTTAAGAAATCCAGCAGTTAGAAATTATTTAAAAGATGCTATTCGCTTTTGGGTAAAGGAGTTTGATATCGACGGAATTCGGTTAGATACAGCCGATGTATTGGATTTTGATTTTATGAAGGAACTTAGAGTTTTATCGAGAGAAATCAAACCAGAGTTCTGGCTGATGGGTGAGGTAATTCATGGAGATTACTCCAGGTGGGTAAATCCAGATATGCTTCATTCTGTAACAAATTACGAGCTGCATAAAGGGCTATATTCAGGACATAATGATCATAATTATTTCGAAATTGCCCATACAGTAAAGCGTCTATTTGCAAAACATGGAGGAATTGTTCAAGGTGGAAGACTTTATACTTTTGTAGAAAATCAGGACGTAAATCGACTTTATAATAAGTTAAAGAATAGAAAACATATGAAGCCGATCTATATGCTTGCTTATACACTTCCGGGAATTCCTTCGATCTATTATGGTGGAGAGTTTGGAATTGAAGGAGAGAAAAGGAATGGTTCAGATGATGCAATTCGTCCAGAACTTCATCTTTCCAATTATTATTTGGATGGAAAGACAGATTCTATTGATCTTACACAATCTCCAAAACAGGTATACCGTTCAGAATATGCCGATTTAGCAGGATTTTTAGAATGGCTTGGAAGAATTCATGAAACGTATGAACCACTTACTGGAGGAGAATACGAAGAAATGCTTTTAACTAATAGACAGTATGCCTTTGCTAGAATTTTAGAAAGGCAAGCAATCGTTGTAGTTGTAAACAATGATGATTCTGGAGCAGATCTGAGAGTTCGTATTCCATATGAAGGAAAAGTAACCGATCTTTCCACAGGAAAAGAAGTGACAGTAGAAGGTATGGCAATTCAGACACATGTAGAAGGTTGTGACGGAAAACTTTTTTTAATAGAGAAATAAGATTGACGATTGACAATACATTATTAAAAAGATAAAATGCCTTTGTAAGTGAAAAGGAAAAGAGGACATAAAGATGGAAGCGTATGATGTGTTTAAAGATCTTGCAATTATTATTGTAGCTGCAAAGTTATTTGGTATTCTGGCAAGAAAGTTAAAAGCACCTCAAGTCGTTGGAGAGATTGTCGCTGGACTAATTATAGGTCCTAGTATACTTGGGATGGTAAATCAGACAGAATTCCTAAGTCAAATGGCAGAGATTGGTGTCATTTTATTGATGTTTTCAGCAGGTTTGGAAACAAATTTAAAGGATTTATTAAAAACAGGTCCAGTTGCGTTTGCTATTGCATGTGCAGGTGTATTTGTACCATTACTAGGTGGAGCTTTGCTCTATATGGCATTTTACGGAACAGCTCCATGGGGTTCAGAAAAGTTTTATATGGCAGTATTTATAGGAATCATTTTGACCGCAACCTCTGTTAGCATTACTGTAGAAACATTGCGAGAGATGAATAAATTAAAGGGAAAAGTGGGAACTACTATTTTAAGTGCTGCAATTATTGATGATGTCATTGGTATTCTTGTACTTACCTTTGTTATTGGATTTAAAAATCCAGATTCTAACCCAGGAAAAGTAGTGATCAATACATTTTTATTTTTTCTTGTTGCTGTTGTTGCTGGCTTTGTACTTTTTAAACTATTTCGTATTGTGGATTCAAAATATCCACATACCAGAAGAATTCCGATCTTAGGATTGGCTCTTTGTCTGATTTTGGCATATTGTGCAGAAAAGTATTTTGGAATTGCAGATATTACGGGAGCATATGTGGCAGGAATTATTTTGTGTAGTATCCGTGATTCAGAATATATTGCACAAAAAATGGATATTAATTCGTATATGTTATTTGGACCTATCTTTTTTGCAAGTATCGGCTTAAAAACATCAATCGATAATATTTCTGGTGAAATTGTAATATTTTCTATCTGTTTTGTATTTATTGGACTTATTACAAAAATTATTGGATGTGGTCTAATGGCAAAACTATGTAGATTTGGATGGTCAGATTCACTAAAGATAGGTATTGGAATGATGACAAGAGGAGAAGTAGCATTGATTGTTTCCCAAAAGGGATTGTCAGTTGGCTTATTAAATCCTGTATATTTCACCTCTGTAATCTTTTTAATAGTGATTTCTTCTATTGCTACTCCAATTTTATTAAAGATACTCTATTCCAAGTTTAAAGGAACAGAATAAGACACTTCCGGAACTATCATGTATGAAAAAATAGTTCCGGATTTTTAAAATATTTACAAAATTTATTAGAAAGATATATGAATAGAGAGGATAATAAGATGAGGAATAGAAGAAAAAATAAAAGAAAAGGTTTTAGATCTCTGTTTGGAATTTTAGGAGCTTCTATATTATTATATGGATTATATTTATTTGAAGGAAATTTATTAGAGGATGCAAGAGCCTCAGAAAGAGAACAACAATTACAAGAGGATGAAAAACAGGATTTAGAAGATACATCTAAACTTAAAGTAAATCAAAAAAAAGTATTGGAGAAAATCACCTTTTTAGGATTTTTCTTAGGAAATCAGTTAGGTGATTGGAAACAAGAAACTACAAATTTTCCTTTACAGACCGCCCTTACAGAAGAAGAGAAGGAAAGATGTAAGCAACATATCACCGAGCTAGAACAATCTTTAGAGGATCGTATTAAAACAACAGCATTTGTTGGAAATTCTATGATAGAGAGTCTTCAAGAACACAATAGGGGGAGTAAAGCTAAGTTTATTTGCTATAAAGGATTATCTGTTAAAAGTGCAAAGAAAAAAGAGTGGTTAAAATTAAATAATAGTAGAAAAGGAACTGTATTAGATGTATTAAAGGAGGATAGTTATACAGACATTTTTATGATGTTTGGTATAAATGAATTAGGTTGGAGGAGTTTAGAGCTTTTTCGGGACTATTATGTTGAATTAATCGAAGAGGTAAAAAAGTTACAACCAGATGCCAAAATTTATATTTTATCGATCTTTCCTGTAACACAAAAAACATCAGAGGTAGATAAAACATTTAATAATGATAATGTAAAAATATTTAATGATATGGTAATAGAAGCAGCACAAAAAGCAGAAGTAGAATATTTAGATATTGCTTCTGAATTATTTGGAGAGGGAAATCCACTTCCAGCAGATGGAGCAATCAGTGATGGAATTCATCTGAAAAAAGACTATTGTCAGATCTGGTATGAAACTCTTTTAGAAAAACTATCGGCACAATAGGATTTTTGTATAAATACACAAAAAGAATTAAAAAAAATAAAATTATTTAGTAAAATTACTTGACATTCTAAGATAAGTTTGATATCCTAGTTAATGTCGGTATCGGAGGGTATTGACAGTGTGTGACGTTGGGGAATGGTTCGCAGCAAAAGCAAAATAAGGCTGAAGGTAAATGTAAAATGCAAAGAACTATAGTGGGAATAGTTCTGAATATATTCTGGAATCTATGTGCGGATGAAAAAGAGATATCAGATATAGGCTGCGGTTACATAAACCGGCAGCCTTATTTTGTTATTGATTAAAAGAAAGGAAGGTTAAAATATGCCTGCATTTTTAGATGATATTACACCTTTTTATGGAAATAGAGAAAAAAATGAAGATGGACTTTCTCTGCCTGAATTTTTAGAGGGATACGATCCAAATCATTATCAAAATCCTTCTGTAACAGCAGATATTTTAGTGTTTCAGTATGAGAAGGATTTTACGTTAGATAGAGGACTTAAACTATTAATGATTAAAAGAAAAAATCATCCGGGGATTGGATATTGGGCATTGCCCGGAGGATTTGTAAATTTACGTGAAAATATAGAGGATGCAGCAAAGCGAGAATTAAAAGAGGAAACGGGATTAGATCATATTGCAGTAGAACAACTTTATTGTTGGGGAGATTGGAAAAGAGATCCAAGGACAAGAATTGTAACTATCTCCTATCTTGCTATGATTGAAGAAGGACAGACCATACAGGCAGGAGATGATGCAGCAGATGCCATATGGATGAATGTAAGTATGAAAAAAAATAGTGAGAAAACTTATAGAGATGAGATAAAAGGAAAAGAAAGGTGCTCTAAAATCTATCAGGTAGATCTAAAAAATGAAGAACGTGGATTGGATTTTTCACTTCTTGTAGAAGTGACAGAAAATATAACTGGATTTTTAAAAGAAGTAAAGTATCAGGTTATAAAGGGAAGTCAAGTTGCTTTTGATCATCCTTGTTTTATTGTACAAGCGTTACTTCAACTAAAGTGATGAAGCAAAATTCATTTGAACAGGTATGTAGTCAAGTTCTAAATAATCAGGAAAAAAAACACACCATTGGGACTTTAGCAGAAAAGACAATTCATGCAGTATTAAAGGCATATTATGCTCCTGATTCTAGCTATTGTGAACAAAAAGTGACTGATTCTGGCTATATAGCCGATATCTTTTATGATTCTCAAATTATAGAAATTCAAACACAAAATTTCAGAAAACTTCGAAGAAAATTAGATGCTTTTTTGCCCAATTATGATGTGACAATAGTATATCCTGTTATCTATAAAAAACAGATCTGTTGGATTGATCCTAATACAGGAGAGATAGTAAGTAAAAGGAAGTCTTCTAAAACAGGAACACAATATGCTATTTTTAAGGAACTATTTTGGATAAAAGAATATCTACATTCTCCTCGTCTGCATTTTCGAATTGTACTTTTAGAAACAGAAGAATATCGCCTTTTAGATGGGTATGGTGTAGATAAAAAAAGGAGAGCAACAAAATTAGATCAAATTCCAATTTCCTTAAAAAAAGAAATTGAAATTCAGACAGTAAAGGATTATAGCTGTTTTTTGCCTCATACTCTACCAAAAGAATTTACAGTAAAGGACTATCAAAGTATCTGTAAGATCCCTTTAAAATCCGCAGGAAATGTAATTCAAATTTTAAGAGAGATTGATTTAATCGAGCAGATAACAAAACGTGGCAAGGCATATGTATATCAAAAGAAAAGTAATTAGATAGGTGACAAGTAAAAAGAAAGGAACTATAGCAGAGAATGATAAAGGAAATTAGGGGAGCTTATACTTCTGCAATTATTTTTACAGAAGATATTGAACAAAGTGCAGTTGCTCAAATTCAGCATCTTTGTGATAATAAAGCTGCCAAGGGAAGTAAAATTCGTATTATGCCAGATGTACATCCGGGAAAATTTGCAACGATTGGAACAACAATGACCATTTTGAATAAAGTTATTCCTAATATCACAGGAGCAGATATCGGATGTGGTATGACTTGTGTAAAAATTAAAAAAAATCATTTAGAAGGTAAAAAGCTTGACACTGTAATTAGAGAGAAAGTTCCATCTGGTATGGCAGTTCGTAAGAATATGCACCGATATTGTTTGGAGATGGAATTAAAAGATCTTTGTTGCTTTCGTCACATTAATGAAGAAAAGGCATGGTTTAGTCTTGGAACGCTAGGTGGAGGCAATCATTTTATTGAAATAGATCAGGATGAAGAAGGAGATTTATATTTAGTGATTCATTCTGGAAGCAGGCATTTGGGAGCAGAAGTTTGTACATATTATCAAAATCTAGCTTATAAACAGGCAAAAAAGAATGGAATTCATACAACACAACCAGTTTCTTATCTGGAAGGAGAATCCTTAGAAGATTATTTATGCGATCTTATGATTGTACAGAAATTTGCCTCTCTAAACCGTGCCTGTATAGTAGATGAAATTATTAAGGGAATGGGGTTTAAAATAATAGATCAATTTGAAACAATTCATAATTATATTGATTTTACAGAAGAACATTCTAAAGGAGTAAGGGGAATTTTGCGAAAAGGTGCAGTATCTGCAAAAGAAAACGAGCGTTTGATCATTCCGATTAATATGAAGGAAGGAATTTTGCTTTGTACAGGAAAAGGAAATAAAGAATGGAATTGTTCTGCGCCACATGGAGCAGGTCGCAGATATAGCAGAGATGAAGTGAAAAAAAGATTTACTGTTTCCGCATTTCAAAAGCAGATGAAAGGAATTTATTGTAGTTGTATTAGCTCTAATACATTGGATGAGGCTCCATTTGCCTACCGGACTAGAGAAGAAATAGAAAAGGAAATTAAAGATACTGTAACAGTAGACAAAGTTTTACAACCTATCTATAATTTTAAAGCACAGGGGAAAGGTTAAAGATAATGAATCTAGCAGTTACGGTTACTCCTGAAGAGTTATCAGAAATTTTACTACATGTTGCACCAGTTCGCCCTATATTTATTTGGGGAGCACCGGGAATTGGAAAATCTTCGTTGGTGGAAAGTTTTGCAGATTCAGTTGGATTAGAATGTGTTTCTCTTTTAGGAAGTCAGCTTGCTCCAGAAGATATTATTGGAATACCACAGATTGTTGGAGAAGTTAGTACATTTCTACCACCTAAAATGATTGCAAGAAAAGAACCATATTGTCTATTTTTAGATGAATTAAATGCATGTAGTCAAGAGGTACAAAAAGCATTTTATTCATTAATTCATGAGCGCAGAATCGGAGAATATCATCTTCCAAAGGGAAGTATTGTTATTGGTGCAGGAAATCGAACACAGGATGGAGCGATTGTAAAAACGATGTCTACTGCGTTAATTAATAGAATGTTTCATGTGCAATTAAAAACTTCAGTGTCACAGTGGTTAAAATGGGCATATGAAAATAATATACATCCCTATATTACAGATTATATTATTCAAAGACCAGATCATCTATTTTCTGAACCACCAAAAACCGAAGAACCATATTCGACACCACGTTCTTGGCATATGTTAAGTGACGCTATAAAGGAGTATGGAAACAATCTAGATCCGGATATATTAAAAGTATTAGCATATGCAAGCTTGAAACCATCACATGCTGCTATGTTTTTAGCATTTATTAAACAAATTAAAAATCGTTATTTACTCAGTGATATTATAAAAGGAGAGGCTGTTTGGCCAGCAAAACCAGAAGAAAGAGATGTCCTTTATTTTTTAGCACAGTCATTTCGGGAAAAACTGTTCAAAGAACTTCCACAGGAGAAAAAGAATCTCGGAAAGGATCAACATTATTTAACACATCGTGCAAAAGCAATGATCCGTGATCTGTCGTCAATTAATTTTGAGATTGCACAGATGGTAGTATCTGCACAGGATAATAAAGTGCTTCCAGATTGGTTTATGTTAGAAATTATAAGAGATCTTCCCCGTTTAGCAATTCAAATAAAGAATTAAAAGGGGAAATAACTATGGCAGAAAAAAAAATAAGTATTACAGAACAAAATCTATTGGCAGGACTAAAACTTATAAAAAATCATCCCCTATTTTCCAGACTTTCTGGAGGATTCAATATATCAGGAAAGGAATTTGTTGGAAAGGATAATTATTCTATTGTCTATCCCTCAGAAATTTACTTTAATCGAAATATTTTATTACAACCTGAAAATTGGGCATATATAGCGGCACATAGTCTACTTCATATTTCTTTTGGACATTTTGACGCACAAAAGATGCCAAATAGGGGAAAACAACTGGATCTTTATCTTTGGAATAAAGCGTGTGATCTCTATATTGCAAAATTTTTGGAAGATATTCGTTTTGGAATATCTATTTGGTCTAGTGTAACAGATTGGTTTCGTAATAGTATGACGGATGAAATCGTTATTTATGAGTATCTTATAAGACACAAAGGAGAAAAAGATAATATAGAATTATTATATACTGGTTTTGGAACAGCACCCGAGCAACTTGATATGAGAGGATTAGAACATCCTTTATCTTGGAATAACAGAAGAAATCCATATATGGCACAATTTGCATATGCTTTAGCTGCCTCAGTAACACATGCCGTTAGTATTGCAGGAGGACATACATTATATGAAGGTAAAAATCAAGGAAAGGCAGTACAAGCAGCAAGCTGGTTTATTAGTCAGTATCCATTGTTGGGTGCATTAGCAGCAGGATTTACGATTATAGAAGATGAAATAGAATGTAGAAGATTGGAAATCCGTACTGCAGCAGTCAATGTTATGGAGGCAAAAATTTATGTAAATCCCTGCTTTGTACTGACAAAAGAGGAATTGAGATTTGTCTTAGCACACGAATATCTCCATGCTGGACTAATGCACCAAAAACGCTGTCAGGGAAGAGATGCTTATCTTTGGAATGTTGCATGTGACTATGTGATTAATGGATGGCTCTATGAAATGCAGATTGGAAGTATGCCACAGGATGCTTTGTATGATGAAGAATTGAAAGGAAAAAGTGCAGAAGAAATTTATGATCAAATACTTCGTGACCTAAAAAAATATAGGCGTCTTTGTACATTCCGTGGTTATGGAGCAGGAGATATTTTAAATACAAATTATGATAATAGAAAACTAGGTGTGGATTTAGATGAATTTTATAGAAATGCTTTATCTCAAGGGTTAGAGTTGGAACAATCTTCAGGGCGTGGATTGATTCCAGCAGGGTTAATTGAAGAAATTCGTGCTCTAGCTATGCCACCAATTCCTTGGGATGTGAAGTTGGCAAGATGGTTTGATGCCTATTTTCCTCCTATCGTGCGGACAAGAACCTATGCAAAGCCAAGCCGTAGACAAAGTTCTTCTCCCAATATTCCAAGACCGGGTTATTTAATTCGAGAGGAACTATTAGAACAAAGAACGTTTGGAGTTATTTTAGATACTTCTGGTTCAATGGATGCAAAACTTTTAGGGAAGGCATTAGGAGCAATTGCAAGTTATGCTCAGGCAAGAGAAGTTCCTTTTGTACGTGTAATTTTCTGTGACGCAGCAGCTTATGATGCAGGTTATCTTGCACCAGAGGAGATTGCAGGAAGAGTGAATATAAAAGGGAGAGGAGGGACTATTTTACAGGCTGGGGTAGAAAAATTACTTCATACAAATGACTTTCCTCCAACTGCTCCTATTCTTTTTATTACAGATGCACAATGTGAACCAGATCTTATCGTACCAAGAACACATGCCTTTTTAATTCCAAAAGGAACTACTCTTCCATTTCAGCCAAAAGGAAAAGTATTTCAAATGGAATAAGTTTTGTTAAAATATAAACTTTAAGTAAAAGTTTTCAAAAAGGGACTATACTTTTTTGGTTAAAAGGTGTATAATCAATTTGTAAAACTAGAATGATTTATGGATTATGACGAAAACCATTCAATTTTTATATTCGAGAGGAGCGGTTAAAAATGGACTTAATTTCACAGGGCAAAAATGCAAGCGTTTTTAAAAAAGGTGACAATGCTGTTAAACTATTTAAAGAAGGAACTCCAAAAACAGATGTACTCAATGAGGCACTCAATACAACTAGAGTAGAAGAAACTGGATTTCCAATACCAAGTATTAATGAAGTATCTATCATTGAAGATAAGTGGGCAATTACAATGAATTATATCGAGGGCAAAACACTTGCTCAGATTATGAAAGAAGATCCAGATAATCAAGAGAAGTATATCAGTCAAATGGTTGATCTTCAATTAGAAATGCACTCCAAAAGAGCCCCTCTACTCAATAAGCTCAAAGATAAGTTAATCCGTCAGATTCAGAGTTTAGATAATTTGGATGATATTAAAAAATATGACCTTTTGACTAGATTAGATGGGATGCCAAAACATGTCAAAGTTTGTCATGGCGATTTCTGTCCACAAAATATTATTGTTACTGAAGATAAGATGTATGTTCTTGACTGGGTTCATGCAACACAGGGAAATGCTTCCGCAGATGCTGCAAGAAGTTATCTTTTATTTGCTTTAGAGGATCAGAAGACAGCCGATTTGTATTTAGATATCTTCTGCAAAAAGAGTGGTACAGCAAAACGTTATGTTCAGACATGGCTTCCGATTGTAGCTGCTGCACAGTTGACCAAAAAGAAACCAGAAGAAACAGAACTTTTAATGAAATGGCTTGATGTTGTAGAATACCAATAAAATTAAAACTTTTACAAAAAGATTATCTATAGATAGCACATCGAAAAGGGTGTGCTTTTCTATTTTTAGTATCAAATATTGTTGTTAAAGTTTAATTAATTTTATTTTTCCTCTCCTTTATTTTTTTATAAAGATGTGTTAAAATTGTAGTGGCTGCATAGGATCTTTGTACTTAGATATAGGTTATTTAAAAGATCGCGGACAAGAATGGAAAACTGAAAACTGAATAAGGAGATGATATTTTATGAAAGTAAAAGATGAAGTAAAAAGAAAATTTGATAATGTGTCAATTAAAAAAAGACTTAAAACTTCATTTTTTGGAATTGCCAGTGCAATTCTTATTGTAACATGTATCGCTTTAGTAATGTTAGCAGATCAAAGAAAACGAGTAGAAACATTAAATGAAGAAACGATTCCTATGATCGAAAGTTCTTGGGTAGCTAGAGTAGCAGTGGATAATATAATGAACAATGTTATTCAACTTAGTATGACAAGTGATCAAACTTTAATTCAAAAGTATGAAAAAGAATTATCAGAGGCAAAAGAGGCCTTATATGAAACTCTTGACTATCTTGGAGGAAAAATTGGTTCAAAGTATAATAAAAAAGAACTGGATGAGATGGTAACTGTAGTTCAATCTGTCTTTGGTCTTGAAAAACAGATAATAGAGCTTGGAAGAGAGGGAAAACAGGAAGAAGCTATCCAATTATTAGAAAATAGTTACATACCAACCATGCAATCTACGATTGATTTTATGGATGATCTCTGTCAGAAAATAGGTGAGGATAAGAATGAATATATTAAAGGAAGTTATAATAGAGCAACTGTGTTAATGTTGATGTTAATTGCTATCGGTATCGTTATTATGATTGAGGCAGCAAGACTTTCAAAACGTACTATTCATGGAATTACAGAGCCAATTTTAGAAGTACAAAAGGCAATGGAAGCATTATCAAAGGGAGATCTTACCTATGAACTTACTTATTATTCTAATAATGAAATTGGAAGTCTTGCAGATAAGATTCGTATAACTGAAAAAGAGTTAGCTTGTTATGTAAATAATATTGATTACGTAACAAGTCAAATGGCAGAAAAGGATTTTACTACAACAGTAGATATTGATTATCGTGGAGATTTTTCAAATATTAAAACCTCTTTTCTTGGGATTTTGAAATTTTTAAATGAGATTACAGCTTCTATTAAACAAACTGCAGAGGGAGTTGAAGAAGGGGCAAAACAGATCAGTCAAGTTTCTCAAGGCCTTGCAGATGGTGCAACCGATCAGTCAGGTACAGTAGAAGAGCTTCAAGCTTCTCTTGCAGATGTTTCTAAGCAAGTAGAAGTGAATGCAGAAGATGTTAAAGAAGTTAGTGAAATGGCATACAAAGCACAAAAGATTATTAATCAGGGAAATGTCCATATGAAGGAATTGGTTACAGCAATGAATGAAATTTCACAGTCCTCCGAACAGATACAAAATATTATCAGTGTAATTGAGGGAATTTCAGGACAGACTAATATGCTTGCATTAAATGCGTCTATTGAAGCAGCAAGAGCAGGAGAGCAAGGACGTGGTTTTGCAGTTGTGGCAGGAGAGATTGGTAGTCTTGCAACGAATACAAAAGATGCAACAAAAACAACAAGTGATTTAATTCACCAGAGTTTAGAGGCTGTACGAAAGGGTGTAACTCTTGTAAATGAAACTGCGGAAATTTTGAATTCTATTGTACAGGCTGCTTCTAAAATTGCTATGCTGGCAGACAATGTTTCTGGAGCATCTACAAAACAGGCATCAACGATTGAAGAGATTTATAAAGCAGTAGAACAGATTTCTTCGGTTGTTCAAGACAATGCTTCTATTGCACAGGAAGCGGCATCTTCAAGTGAAGAATTGACAACACATGCTACGGTATTAAGCGACTTATTGCAGGATTTTAAATTATAATTTGAAGTGTTAGAATTAACTAAGACGAAAAACCGATAATCTAAACTCTATAGTAGCGATCATCGGTTTTTTTATTATACAGAAATTATAATCGTTTTACTGGTATCCAAATGCCACTTTCGTAATCATTGCTTTTGGTATCTCCCTTACTATACCATTCAATATAACTATGGAAAGCTATCTCAAATTCCTGATTTCCAGGAAGCCACTCTCTAAAAATCCGGGTATTGACTGTTTGCAGGGCTTTTGGCATAGAACCGATACATTTGAATTTTACCCAATCGCTGGCAGGGATTTCAAAAACTGACATACCTTCTGGTATCTTGCCTCCTTGATATGCACCTGCAATATAATAACGAAATTGATTTTCATTTGCTTCGTCTTCAACACAGATTCCAAATTCCCCCACCATACATTCTGCAACTGTCTGTCTGATTTCTTTATCCACCTGATTAGATATAAAATCACATTTACAGTACTGTTCACAAAATTCATTCCAAAATTTAGGAATTTCCTGATAAGAGGTATCATAAGAAAATACCCTTTCAAAACCAATCATCTTTACTGCTTCCCTTTTTTCTACTGTAAAATCCATTCTGTTTCCTCCTTTTATTGAAATTTCTATTATTAAAGGCTGAAAGACCTTTAATTGATGGGGTTGTGTCCGAAGCTGCATAGGAGATAGACCATGAAAACGCGAGAATGCTCTAGTAAAACTCTCTGGCGTATCATATCCATATTTGTAAGCCAGGTCAATAATTTTTTCTTTTGCGTTTATTACATCAAGCCCTGCTAGGTACAATCTGCGATTTCGCAAATATTCTCCGATAGAATAGTCTGTCACAATTTTAAAACCTTTTTGAAAATAAAAGGGAGATATGTGTACTGCATCTGCCACTTCCTTTACATCAATATCCATAAGAAGATGTTCTTCCATGTAATCAATTGCCTTTTTTAAACTTACCAGCCAATCCATTTTTTCCTCCCTATTATATTTGGTTTTCTTTCTTGCAATAAAAGTATATCTTATCCAAGAGTAAAAATCCTGCTCTTTTTTGCTTTTTATTGTCTGTCAATTAGAAAAATAAAAAACAGCTTCCAATTAATTGGAAGCTGTTTTTTATTTCTATAGTGTAGGAATTATTTTCCGTAGTATACCTTTAAATACATGTCTTTAATTTCACTCATGAGAGGATATCTTGGATTTGCACCAGTACATTGATCGTCAAATGCCTGCTCTACCATAGCATCCAATGTATCTAAGAAATTCTTCTCATCGATACCATACTCTGAAATTGTCTTCTTGATACCAACTTTTTCTTTTAATTCTTCAATAGCACTGATAAGGTTTTCGAATTTTTCCTGATCATTATTTCCTGCCATACCAAGGAAATTAGCACATTCTACATATCTTTCAAGAGCATGTGGATATGGATATTGTGAGAAAGTTCCCATCTTGGTAGGAATATGTGTAGCATTAAATCTCATAACTTCTGTAATCAAGAGTGCATTCGCAACACCATGAGGAATATGATGGAATGCTCCAAGTTTGTGTGCCATAGAATGGCATACTCCTAAGAACGCATTAGCAAATGCCATACCTGCCATTGTAGAAGCATCTGCCATCTTCTCACGAGCAATTGGATCATTTGCACCTTTTTCATAGGCATCTGGCAAATATTTGAAGATATTTTTCATTGCTTTTAATGCTAAACCATCTGTATAATCAGTAGCCATAATAGAAGCATAAGCTTCAAGAGCATGAGTTAAGGCATCAATACCAGAAGCACTGGTTAATCCCTTTGGCTGATTCATCATTAAATCAGCATCGATAATAGACATCTTAGGAAGTAATTCGTAATCAGCTAATGGATATTTTACGCCTGTTCTCTGATCGGTAATAACTGCAAATGGAGTTACTTCGGAACCTGTACCAGAGGAAGTAGGAACTGCGATAAAGTAAGCTTTCTCACCCATTTTAGGGAATGTATAAACACGCTTTCTGATATCCATAAAACGCATTGCCATATCGAGGAAGTCAACTTCTGGATGCTCATACATTACCCACATAATTTTACCAGCATCCATTGCAGAACCACCACCGACAGCAATAATACAGTCTGGCTCAAAAAGTTTCATCTGTTCAGCTCCTTCTGTTGCAGAAGCTAATGATGGATCTGGAGCTACATTATAAAAGGTAGTATGCTGAATTCCCATTTCATCCAGTTTATCAGTAATACAGCTTGTATAACCATTCTTGTAAAGGAAAGAGTCTGTTACAATAAAGCACTTCTTTTTACCCATAACACTTAATTCAGACAGTGCAACTGGTAAACATCCTTTCTTAAAGTAAACCTTTTCAGGTGCTCTAAACCAAAGCATATTTTCTCTCCTCTCAGCAACGGTCTTAATATTAATCAGATGTTTTACACCAACATTTTCTGAAACAGAGTTTCTACCCCAAGAACCACAACCAAGGGTTAAAGATGGAGCTAATTTAAAGTTGTAAAGGTCACCGATACCACCTTGAGAGGATGGTGTATTAATTAAGACACGACAAGTCTTCATAGCAGCAGCGAATTTTTCCATCTTTTCTTTGCCTGTTCCAACATTTATATAAAGAGAAGATGTATGACCATAACCTCCATCTGCAATTAACTGACATGCCTTTGCAACTGCATCATCAAAGTCTTCTGATTTATACATTGCAAGTACTGGAGAAAGTTTTTCATGTGCAAACTCTTCTTCTAAAGCAACGGATTCTACTTCACCAATTAAGATTTTTGTAGTTTCTGGAATATCAAAGCCAGCTAATTTTGCAATAGCAACTGGTTTTTGTCCTACAATTTTTGCATTTAATGCTCCATTGATAATGATAGTTTTACGAACTTTTTCTGTTTCCTCTGGATTACAGAAATAACATCCACGTTCTGCAAATTCTTTCTTTACTGCATCATAGATATTTTTATCAACAATAACAGACTGCTCAGAAGCACAAATCATACCATTGTCAAAGGTCTTAGAATGAATTAAAGAATTGACTGCAAGACGAATATCACAGGATTCATCAAAAATTGCAGGTGTATTTCCTGCACCTACACCAAGTGCTGGAGTTCCTGAAGAGTAAGCCGCTTTTACCATACCCGGACCACCTGTAGCGAGAATGATATCAGACTCTCTCATAAGAGTATTCGTCAATTCAAGAGATGGAACATCAATCCATCCAATAATTCCTGCTGGAGCACCTGCTTTTACTGCTGCTTCTAAAACTACTTTTGCAGCGGCGATTGTACAATTTTTTGCACGTGGGTGAGGGCTGATAATGATACCATTTCTAGTTTTTAAACAAATTAAGGTTTTGAAGATAGCAGTAGAGGTTGGATTGGTAGTTGGGATAACTGCTGCAACGACACCGATTGGTTCAGCGATCTTTTTAATACCATAGCTAGTATCCTCTTCAATAACACCGCAGGTCTTCGTATTCTTATACGCATTATAAATATATTCAGCCGCATAGTGATTTTTGATAACCTTATCTTCTACAACACCCATACCAGTTTCTTCTACTGCCATTTTAGCAAGTGGAATTCTCATGGTATTTGCAGCCAGTGCCGCTTGATAGAAAATCTTATCCACTTGTTCTTGGGTATAAGATGCAAAGATTTTCTGGGCTTCTCTGACTTCGGCAATCTTTGCCATTAAAGCTTCTACGCTGTCAACAGCACCATTTACCTTAACTTCTTCATTGTTTGCTGCCATCTTCCAAATCCTCCTGATTTTTATTTTACTCTTATTATAACCTCATTATAAACAGTTTTGCAATACACTGTTAAATAATTAACAAAAAACATCAAAAATAATTGTTATTAATTTAACGATATCATTCTATACTAATATAATGAACTTGTCAATCGATACATTATACAAAATAAAGATAGAAAGAATCGAAATATAGGTAAAAATAGACAGGATCAGAAATAAAAGAAGTCTTCATCAACAGTTACTCTGTAAAATGAAGACTTTCTATGCGTCTTCAGGGGCTCGAACCCTGGACACCCTGATTAAGAGTCAGGTGCTCTACCAACTGAGCTAAAGACGCAAGTAAAAAGGGATTAATAAACGCAAAGCATACTATAACATATAATTTATGAAAATGCAAGTACTTTTGATTAAAAAATTAATAGTATTAAATGTGAAAAAAATTGAAAAGCTTGAAGCAAAGAGGCATTTGGGGAGTTTATCAGTCTGATATGTTTTTAATCTTCTATTGTAATATTACATTTTTCATGGTATAATAGGTCTATTAAAAATTTCTTTAAAGAAAGGAATAATAGACCTATGAAAACACTTAAGGATTTATTGACTGTTCCAGAAGTTGCAAAACAATTAAAGGTAACTCCACAGTATGTTAGAAAACTAATCAGCAAAGAAAAATTAGTTGCTACTCGTATTGGAACTCAATGGGTAGTTAAATCAGATGATTTAATATCTTATATTAAAAATGATAATGTATTTATTGAACCAGATGATCATAAAAGATTATCAAATAATGAACCAGATATTATAGCTTTGAGTTTTTTTTCTGGCGCAATGGGATTAGATATTGGTATGAGTAAAGGTGGCATCCATGCTCTGCTTGCCTGCGAATCTAATAAGTATTGTAGAATGACTATTGAAAAAAATAAGCCTGATATAGCGTTAATAGGTGATATAAATAAATATTCTCCCAAGGAAATTTTAGAATATGCAAAAGTGCCAGACAATAGAAATGTGGATATAATTTTTGGTGGACCGCCTTGCCAAGCATTTAGTACAGCAGGAGCAAGAAGAACTTTATATGACGAGCGGGGTAATGTTTTTTTACGATATATTGACATTATTGAAAAGATAAGACCTACATATATAGTTATAGAAAATGTAAGAGGATTACTTTCAGCTCCATATCCTTATGATGATATAGAGGAAGCAATAAAAGGGGGGGCACTTTGTGTTATTATGGACAGATTAATTTCTGCTGGATATACAATTTCCTTTGAATTATATAATTCAGCTAATTTTGGAACTCCACAAATTAGAGAACGTGTTGTTATTATTGGGAAATTAGGAAGTAATAAAGTACCTTATTTGTCTCCAACACATTCTAAAACAGGTGAGGGCAATTTATTAAAATGGAGAACATTAAATGATGCCCTGCAAGGAATGTCTTCAAAGAAACAACACTTTATAGAATTTCCAGAAAAAAGGTTAAAATATTACCGCATTTTGGAGGAAGGTCAATATTGGAAAGATTTACCAGAAAAACTTCAAATAGAAGCTATGGGAAATAAACTAAAACTTAGTGGGGGTAAAACAGGTTTTCTTAGAAGATTGAATTTTGACAAGCCTTCTCCAACACTTGTTACTAATCCTACTATGCCAGCAACAGATTTATGTCATCCAACAGAAAATCGTCCATTAAGTGTTGAGGAATATAGTAGAATTCAAGAATTTCCTGATGATTGGGTAATATGTGGTCCAATACTCGAACAATATAAGCAGATTGGTAATGCAGTACCCATTAAACTTGGTGAAGCAATAGCGAAAACAATTCTTTCTGATATAAAAGGAGAAAAACTTCCTCAGATAAATGGATTTCCATATTCACGATATAAGAATACGAATGATATTACTTGGCGTATTACAATGAATAAAGCTCTTAAAAAGGCAAGAGAGAATAAAAATCGTAATGGAAAAGAATAGTTTTTATCTATTTTTGATTAACCTTTCTTAGTCTGTTTTATGTCATGATAATTTTGATATGATTAATAAACTTGTAGTATTAATTGAAATCATATTAGTTATAAATCGTTCTGATTCTTGCCTTTGTTTCTTTACCAACTTCTTTTGCAATCTCAAGAAGTTCTTCATAACAACCATTACCACCAATAGTATCCCACATTTCTTTGCCAATTAAGACAACAGAATCATGACGAAAATCAAAAATACCCATAGGAGGATTAAAGGAATAACTTTCTTTATTTTCTCCATATGGATTATAGGGAAGACCAAAATAGACTTTACATGTTGGAAGTGCAATAGAAAGATGTAGACAATCTTCTTTTGCCACAGCAGTTTGATCAATATTTGGTTTGACAGTTTTAAGACTTATAAAATGATCAATACCATTTTTTCTCCACCATATATCAGATATAATTCTGATTGTTATAAAAGTCCCTGTTTGTTGTACTGATTGTACTTCTGCCAAAGATGAATTCCAATCATATGGATATATTTTATTTTTTGTTCTTAAACGCTGTAAATGATTTCTAATAGCTTCTTCATAAGCCATATCAATTGTAATGTTGGTTTCGCGTTGTCGTTGTACATCTTCTGCACCATTTGAAAGTGCAACTAACCTTACTAATTCTTCTATTACTCTTTGTCCAAATGATGTACTAAAGGAACGTTCAAATCCACTCCAGTATATTATTTCCTCTGAGAGTAGTGCTGTATGAAATGGTCTGTATGTTTGTTCATTATTATTAATTCTTGTAATTGTACCTGTTACACAATTACGGAACTCGTCAGCAATAAGTTTTTTATATTTTGTATTCATAAAAAGATCTTCTTCCTTAATAGAACTTTTAAAATTCCTCTGGTTTTTCTTTAATCCTAATATATTTATTGAATTATACTTTTATCATAATTAAAAAAAGTCCTCACCCAACAATCATTTTGTCAAACGAAGACTTTCTATGCGTCTTCAGGGGCTCGAACCCTGGACACCCTGATTAAGAGTCAGGTGCTCTACCAACTGAGCTAAAGACGCAAGTACTAAAGTTCAAATGCAAATTTATTATATACGATCTTTTATAAAAATGCAAGTATTTTTTTTAAAATTTTAATAAAATAAAAAGTATCTGTATTTATGAGAATTTGATTAAAAAGTTTAAAACAGCTTGAAATCAATCGCTTTCTAGGTCTATAATACAAAGGTAAGATAATGGATCTGCCTAGAATAATGTATAGAAAAGAGGATTCGATGAAAGAAGATAAAAGTTCCAAGAAAGGAAAGACAAGTTTAAGAGATTACACAGATAAAGCAAAATTTCGAGGAAAAAATTTTGCTAAAAAAGAAAAACCAGATATGGAATATGGACCACTCCAAATTTTATATGAGCAAGAAACTCCAAAGGAAAAATATGAAGACGAGGATGAAAAGCATAAATTTTCTGCAAGTCAAAAATATTTTACGATCTGTGTCTATGCCCTTGCAACAATTACTGTAGCTGCATTGATTATTTATGCAATTATGAATTTAGGAAAAATATCAGATGCAATTAGTCAGTTTTTAGGGGTGCTTTCTCCGTTTATTACTGCCTTTTTTATTGCATTTATTATCAATCCATTGATAAAACGTATAGAAAAGTTACTGGATCGCTGGCTTCATATTAAAAGAGTACGAACAAGAGTAATGATTTCTATGTTATTATCTTATCTGATTGTTTTTGGAATTCTTGTAATTGGAATTCCAAAGTTAGCAGATAGTGTAGGAGAAAGTATTGGAGAATTGTTAAAAAAACAAGATGGAATTTATAAGCAAGCAGTAGATTTTTTGCAAAATATTGAAGAATACTTTCCTCAAATTGATTTTGGCTATATTGAAACGCAATTTCAGTCGTTTTGGCCTCAGCTTGTAAATTATGCGACTGGCTTTGCAACAGATATTGTTCCAAAGATATTAAATTTAGGAATTTCGATTGCAAAAATAGCAATTAATTTATTACTTTCTGTAGCAATTTCTATCTATATGCTCTATGATAAACGAGGATTGTCAAAGATTATGACAAAAACATTATATGCAGTTCTTCCAGTCCAACATGCAGGAAGAACCATAAAGGTGATAAAAGAGTGTGGTCGTATCTTTTCTGGCTTTATTGTAGGCAAATCCATTGATTCCTTAATTATTGGAATATTATGTTTCTTGCTAATGAAAATTTTAAAATTACCTTATGAAGTTTTATTAAGTGTAATTGTAGGAGTTACCAATATGATTCCATATTTTGGACCATTTATTGGTGCAGTACCAGGTGTACTATTATTTTTATGTATTAATCCAATTCATGCCATTGTATTTGCAATTATGATTTTAGCTTTACAACAGTTTGATGGTTGGGTATTAGGTCCAATGATCCTTGGAGAATCGACAGGACTTACACCACTTTGGGTTATCTTTGGAATCACTGTGGGGGGTGCTTATGGTGGTGTACTTGGAATGTTTTTAGGGGTTCCTACAGTTGCTGTTGTAGCCTATCTTTTAAACCAATTAATAGAGGGTGAATTACAGAAAAAACAGATAAAAATAGAATGATAGAAAATAGGAGATGTCCAAACGTTATTTAAAATAAAGTTTTTGGACATCTCCTATAATTTTAGCCTATTATAATCAGATAGCTTTTTAAGATACCTTATTTAATAATTCTTCCAATTTAGCTTTACTGGTAAGACCAACAAATTTTTCTGTTGGAATTCCATCTTTAAATAAAATAATAGTTGGAATATTTTGAATACCATATTTTTGTACAGACTCTGGATTAGAACTAGTATCCAATTTTCCAATTCGAATTTTTCCTTCATATTCTTCTGCAAGTTGATCGATAATTGGACTCATCATTTTACAAGGTCCACACCAATCTGCATAGAAATCTACTAAAACTGGAAGTTCTGATTTTAGAACATCATTATTAAAACCTGCATCTGTGAAATATAATCCCATTTAAAATTCCCTCCTTTATCTTTGGTCTTATTGTTTCCCTATCATAGTAAATCTAACCAACATCATTTTGATTTTATTACTTTTTTTTCTTGGTTCGATAATCAGCCTGAATTAATCTAGCAACTTCGTCCCAAGATTTTTTCATCTGAATTATCTTTTTAGTCAATTTTGGATTATCGTCAAATAGACGGGCAAGCCGTTCCCTAGTTGTATACTGCATGATTCCCTCCTGCAAGACTTTTAATCAATATATGCAGGAAAATATAGTACTTTCATACATTTTTTCTGCGAGCAGTCAAACGATAAATTGAATTTCCCAAAGCCAAGAAACGTTCTTCATATTCTGTCATAACATTTTCTGAACGAAAAGGACTATTATGAAGATCATAAGTAACATCTAAAGCTTCCCATCCAAACTGTTCAATCTGATCTAAAGAAAACTCAAATAAAGATAGATTATCTGTCTTAAATTCGATCCACCCATTTGAAGATAAAATACGATCATAACGTGCCAGATATTCCTTCGAAGTCAAACGCCGTTTAGCATGACGATCTTTTGGCCAAGGATCGGAAAAATTCAAATAGATTCGTTCTACCTCTCCCGGAGCAAATAAATCGCAAATATATTCAGCATCATATCGAAGAAAATAAAGATTTGAAATTTCGGGATGTTCAGCACGTTTTTCGATTGCACGAACTAATACACTAGAGTATTTTTCGATTCCAAGATAATTAATTTTTGGATATTTAGTAGAAAGAGTGGTAAGAAAACGGCCTTTTCCCATTCCGATTTCCAAATGAAGTGGATAGGTATTTTGAAAGATTTCATGCCATTTACCTTTTTGAGCTTCTGGAGTTTGAATCACATATTCACTCTCAGCGATCAGTTCCCGTGAGCCTGGAATGTTTCTCAGTCGCATAAAAAATCTCCATTCCTTGTTTTTTACTACCCATTTTCCAAAAGAATGGGATTATAGTTGATTATACCTCATATTCCACGATTCGTCAAATAACTTCTTACTTTTTACACAACAAAAGCAGAATTGATCAGTTGTTTTGCATGAAAAGTAATTGTGAAAAAGAGAACTGTTTTTTATAATATTTTCAAAAAAATGATAGAGTAGAAAAGAGGAAGAAACAAAATGGCTGGATATTTATTTGTACATTTTATTGGAGAGCAAAAGCACGGGGAACAGGTTTATTTTTCACTTAGTAGGGATGGATTATTCTGGAAAGATCTCAATGCAGGTAAACCTATTTTATATTCTAATTTAGGACAGCTTGGAGTAAGAGATCCATTTATGATACGAGATGAAGAAAATGAAAAATTTTATTTGATAGCAACAGATCTTCGAATAGAAGCAGGCAAGGGATGGAAAGCAGCACAAGAGAGCGGAAGCAAAGATTTAATTGTATGGGAATCGAAAGATTTAGTACATTGGTCGGAGGAACGAAGCTGTAAAGTTGGAGTTGCACAAGCTGGATGTGTATGGGCACCAGAAGCAATCTATGATAGAGAGAGAAAGGAATTTTTAGTCTTTTTTGCTTCTAAAACAAAAACAGAGGGCGAAGTTTCAGGTAAACACAAAATTTATGCTACATATACAAAAGATTTTCGGACATTTTCAGAGACCTTTTTATATATTGAAAAAGAAAAGGATATTATTGATACGACCATTATAGAAGAGAAGGGAAAGTATTATCGATTTTCAAAAGATGAAACAACAGGAAAAATACAAATGGAATATAGTGATTCTTTAATGGGAGTATTTAAGCCAATAGAATCGGAAACATTAATGAAATTAAATGGGGTGGAAGGACCAGAGTGTTTTCAAAGACCGGATGGTTCATGGTGTCTGATGGTAGATCGGTTTGCAGAACAAAAAGGGTACCTTCCTCTTATGATAAATCATCTTGCAGACGGGGATTTTCAAATCATTCCTGACAGTGAATTTAATCTAGGAATTACGAAAAAACGACATGGAGGAATCCTAAAATTAAAAGAAGAGGAATATGAAAGATTAGAGAAAGCATATAGTAGACAAAATCCTATACTTTCTGGTTTATATGCAGATCCAGATATTGCTGTTTTTGATGGAACTTATTATATCTATCCTACAACAGACGGATTTAATGGATGGTCAGGAACTACATTTAGTGTATTTTCTTCAAAGGATGGATTAAATTTTAAAAACAGAGGACAGATTTTAGATGTTGCATCGGATGATGTTGCATGGGCTGTAGGTTCTGCATGGGCCCCATGTATTGCGAAAAAAAATGAAAAATATTATTTTTACTTTTGTGCAAAACAAGATAATGGTATATCAGCAATTGGAGTAGCGGTTGCCGATTCTCCAATCGGTCCATTTTATGCAGAAAAAAAGCCATTAATAACAATAGAAATGGTAAGAAAAGCAAATGTTCCTATGGGACAGACAATCGATCCTTCTATCTATCAGGAAGGAGAAAGGACTTGGTTATTATTTGGAAATGGTTTTCCTGCAATTACTGAATTAGAAACAGATTTATTACATATCGTACCAAATTCTATTCGTACGATTGAGGGGGCAAAAGATTTTAGAGAAGCGATTACTGTATTGAAAAGGAATGGAAAATATCATTTTACATGGTCTTGTGATGATACAGGCTCTGAAAACTACCATGTCAATTATGGAATTGCAGACCAATTATTTGGACCAATCACATTTTTATATCCTATTTTAGAGAAACAGCCAAAGAAGGGAATTTTAGGAACAGGACATCACTCTATCACAAAAATTTCAGAACAAGATGAATATTGTATTGCCTATCACAGATTTGCAACTCCAACTGACAGGTATCCAGAGGGAAAAGGATATCACAGAGAAGTATGTCTTGCACCACTACATTTTTCAGAAGATGGGCTGATACAAAAGGTGGAACAAATAGATTAATAGGATTTTGAATTTTCTTTATATTCTAATCCCCATTTTACCATAGCATCTAAGATTGGCTTTAAACTATAGCCAGTTTTCGTTAAAGTATATTCTACATGTGGCGGGACTTCTGCAAATACCTTTCGGCTAAGAAGCCCGCTTTCTTCCATAGAACGTAAATTGGCGGTCAGAACCTTTTGGGATATATTCCCTAATGATCGCTTTAATTCTCCAAATCGTTTTGTACCTTCTAATAAATCACGAATAATCAATACTTTCCAACGATCACTAATCAACATTAAAGTTGTTTCTACTGGACAAGCTGGTAATTCCTTTACCATAAAACCTCCATTCCTTATATAGTTACCAAATAGTAACTATAGCACAAAAAAGTGTGTACTTTACGAATTTTTTTTACGAGTATATTATAATCTTACAAACCAAAAAACACAACTTCAAATATAAAAAGTGAAGGTAATTATTATGAAAATAGTATTAAAAAAGATCTGTTTGATTTAACAGCTTCTGATTTAGAGGGGTTTGATGTAGTGCTCGATGCTTTTGGTGCATGGACACAAGAAACTCTATCACAACACAGTACATCTTTAAAACATCTTTGTGATATTCTAAGTGGCAAAAATACCAGACTTTTGATTGTCGGGGGTGCTGGTAGCCTATATGTAAATTCAGAGCATACAATACAGGTAATGGATGGAGCAGATTTTCCTGATATTTTTAAACCTTTAGCTTTGAATATGGCTAAGGCATTAGAGGAACTTCGTACTAGAAAGGATATAAAGTGGACTTATATAAGTCCTGCTGGAGATTTTCAGGTAGATGGAATAAAAACAGGGAAGTACATTTTAGGTGGTGAGGAATTGATACTTAATTCAAAAGGTGAAAGTGTTATCAGCTATGCAGATTATGCAGTAGCAATGATCGATGAAGCTGTAAATGGAACTCATATTCAAGAAAGAATTTCTGTTGTAGCACAATAGTAAAATACATTGTGGAGGGCGAAGTTATGAAACATAGTGAAAAAAGGTTATATTTGATTAAGAAGTTATTGTTAGAACAACCACAATATAAGGGAATAGAAATTCCAGATAATACAGATGAACAAAAAAAACTTCTAAGAAGCCTTATGAATATTCGCCCTCCTTATTCAATAGAAGAAGAATTTCTTAAAATACAAGATGAATATTTAGGAGAGGAAGTTTTAAAAAGAAGGATTACTGACAGCAATACTTTACCGGTATCTCCTATTCATAATCGACTTATTCTCTGGCGTGGTGATATTACTACATTAAAAATAGATGCGATTGTAAATGCTGCAAATAGTGCTTTAAGAGGATGCTTTATACCTTGCCATTCCTGTGTGGATAATATGATTCACAGTGTTAGTGGGATTCAGTTACGTTTGATCTGTAATGAATTAATGAAAAAACAAAAATATAGTGAACCAACAGGAAAAGCAAAAATTACACCTGCATTTAATCTTCCATGTCACTATATTCTACATACAGTTGGACCAATTATATCAGAACAGCTTACAAAAGAACACTGCATCCAGCTAGCAAACTGTTATAAATCATGCCTGAAACTCGCCTCACAAAATAATTTAAAAAGTATTGCTTTTTGTTGTATATCTACAGGAGAATTTCATTTTCCACAAGAAAAAGCAGCAGAGATTGCAGTAAAAACAGTTATAAATTATTTAAAGACCGATAGGAAGATAGAAAGGGTGGTATTTAATGTTTTTAAACAAAAAGACTATGATATCTACAAAAAGCTACTTGGATAAAATAAAACAATTTAAAACACTTTTACAAGAATCCGATGTAGTCATCCTTGGTGCAGGGGCAGGATTATCTACATCGGCAGGCTTTACTTATACAGGAAAAAGATTTGAAGATAACTTTTCTGATTTTATTGAAAAATATAATTTTCCTGATATGTATTCTGGAGGTTTTCATCCATTTGAAAGTCTTGAGGAATATTGGGCATATTGGAGTCGCTATATTTATATTAATCGATATATAGATACAGATAACAAAACATACAAAAAACTTTTTGAACTTATAAAAGAGAAAGATTATTTTGTACTGACTACCAATGTCGACCATCAGTTTCAAAGGGCAGGGTTTGATAAACAAAGATTATTTTATACTCAGGGTGATTATGGATTATTTCAATGTAGCGAACCATGCCATAATTCCACTTATGATAATGAAGAAATTATCAAAAAAATGGTAGATACACAAAAAAATATGAAAATACCAACCGAACTGATTCCCTATTGTCCTATCTGTAAAAAGACTATGAGTATGAATCTTAGAGTTGATAATACATTTGTCGAGGACGAGGGGTGGCATAGGGCATCCGATCGTTATATGGAGTTTATCAATAAACACCAAAATTTAAAGGTTCTATTTCTTGAATTAGGTATTGGAATGAATACGCCAAGTATAGTAAAATTTTCATTCTGGCGTATGGTACATGAATGGCAAAATGCTATTTATGTCTGTATCAATTTAAACGAAGCTTATGCACCAGATGAAATCCGAAAAAAGTCCATCTGTATCAAAGATGACATTAAGGTTGTGTTAAATCAATTATAATATTAGAGGAGCTCTTCACAAGACTTCTCTAATAAAAGACGACGTGCCTTTCGATACTGTACTACATCTTTTTCATAATCATCATATCGGCGAAATACAGTATGGATTAAGTTTTCTACCCAAGAAAAATTTCGTTCTTTTAATTGCTCTAATAACACCAGATCTTCAAAACCAATTCGATGGGCTTCTAGTCGAGTACTGGAATATACCTCAAAAAATCCAGGAAACATAATAGCTGGATCGCCAGCAGGTAGAGAGTTTTGTCTAGAGGTATCATAATCAGTAATGTCTGGCAAAGGAGCACTTAGTCTATAAAAATCCAGTCGATCCATGAACATACCACCCCAATGAAGATATCCCTCTATATTATCGTATAAAGCGGGAGCCCATCCAAGCCATACCTGACGAAGTCGTTCCTGATCTAGTAACCTGTTACAGTAATTTCCTGCTGGATCTAAACAGGTATAGACCAAGATATGATCACCTTTTTCATGCTGATTGTCAAAAAATTCTTTGTACTTTTCATATTTATTTACTGTAGGACACCAATAGTTTACTGTTCCAGCAATACTTTCTCTTGCGATAGTAGCTTCTAATACCGAAATTTCAGGCATACTCTTTTTTACTATCTGAGTTCCTATAATATATGTGTCTGCTAAACAGTCTAAAGGCTCGTCCATAAAACTTTGAAGCCAGCGGTTAGTTAATTTATGTTTTTGGAGATAGTCATAAAGCTGGTTGCACATATTTTCTAGCTCTTGTTCTCCTTCACCCGGAATAATCTTACGAGTTATTTGAAGTTCTGCTTGAGTAGCCATCCATTCATCATTCTTACGTTTAGCAAGATGACCACCTTCAATCCAATAAATCCCCACTTTGTCTAAGATGGTAATTAACCGATCTAATTTCTCTTCATTTAGATAAGAAGTTCCATTTTTTATTTCAAAATAAAGTTCTACTGGAAGTAGTGCCATATTTTGCCTTCCATATTTTCCTAATTTTAAATATTTTTCAAATATATTATACCAATCGTCACTAAATAATGGAGCATGGTGATAATCAGAAATTCCCTTACAACTGAGCCAATTTATATATTTATGATCTGTTGCTCCTGCCTCTAAAATTTTTACTGGAAAAACCTCTACTTCAAAAGTTAGATGTTTAGAAACTCCATCATGAGTAATGATAAAATCCCATTTTTTAAGTTCTTGCTTGTCTGAATCTACTTTACAGCGAAAACAAAACGCCATAACACTTTGTTGAACAGTGAGTACATTAGTACAAGGTCGAAGTACATCATAAACTGTAAAAGGTGCCCGACGAATGACATTTTGATTTATATTTCCATCTGTCCACTCAGTACGGGATATCGTTCCAGTATTTACTTCCACAGGCAGAGGAAGCAACTCAAATAGTTTATAATGTAATTCTCTTTCACAACACTCTACAACTGTCTTGTCCTCTTTTGTAAGCATAGTTTTTTTCATAGGAGGAATCACTTCAAAGGTGACACATTTTCCGGAAGTCAATCCAGAAAGCATAATATGGACTCCAGCATAAGTATTAGAAGCAACCGAAGTGGTATGTAACATTTTTCCTGTTTCAAGATTCGTATCGGGATAAAGAGGATCTAGTTCGTCAAACAGTGCAGCTTCAAAAAAGTTTTTCATCATTTTTCTTCCCTTCGAATAGATTTATATAGTAATTATAGTCTATCATAACTACTTGATTTTAACAAATAATTATTATATAATTTTTTTGTCAATAACCTTTTAAAGTGTTGAAAATCAAAGAAGGGATATGTAATGAAGTCAAACTATGGAAAAAATTTATTCCTAGCAATTATGTTTTGTATTGTTGTAACATTGGGACTTTGTGTTGCTGCAAAACAGATGATTAAAATGGATAAAGAAAGAGAAGAAAAGGAAGTTTTTAAGGAATTAAATAATTCAGATAATGTACAAGATTCTGAAAATAAAGATAACACAGTTTCTGATCCGAAGCCTGATGAAAGTAAATCAGAAACCAAAATAACACCAGAGCCTGATGAAAGTAAATCAGAAATCAAAATAACACCAGAACCTACGGATATTCCACAAGATATTGTAGAACCTATAGAGCCAACACCTGTTTCAACGAATCCTGTAAAGGGAAAGATAATTGCATTAGATGCAGGACATCAGGCAAAAGGAAATTCAGAGAAAGAACCACTTGGACCGGGTTCAACCGAAATGAAAGCGAAAGTTTCTTCTGGAACGACAGGAGTATCGACAAAGGTTGCAGAATATATTTTAACCTTAGATATCGCATTAGATCTTAAAGATGAATTGGAAACAAGAGGATATACTGTTCTTATGATAAGAGAAACACATGATATAAATTTAAGCAATCGAGAACGTGCACAATTAGCAAACGAAGGTGCAGATATCTTTGTACGACTTCATGCCAATGGATCAGAAAATCAAAATGTTTCGGGTGCACTTACAATCTATCCTTCAGAGTCAAATGAGTTTGTTGGAAATATAAGTAAATATTGTAAAAAACTTGCACAGGCAATCATTGAAGAATACTGTGAAGCAACAGAAGCAAAAAATCAGGGTGCGATTGTTATGGATAATATGAGTGGAATTAATTGGTGTACAATTCCTGTAACTATTATAGAGATGGGTTATATGAGTAATCCAAAAGAAGATGAGAAAATGCAGGATCCAGAATATCAAAAAAAGATGGTACAGGGAATAGCAAATGGGATTGATGCCTATTTTGATGAAGAATAGAACAAAAAGAGCTGTTGCAATATTTGCAACAGCTCAAGTATTCATGATTGTACTTTTTCTCTTGGTGAGCTTAATTCTTCTTTCGTAGCTAGATCAAAAAATCGATAGGAATTTCCTGATTCTGTATATATAACCCCATTATCAATACCTAAACAATAGTAAAAAGTGTCACTAAGCTGTATTACTTTACCAGCACTACGATCTTTAAGAATAATAGGAACAATTTGGGTTGGAGAAGTTTGTTCTAAGGAGTATATTGCTGTATAAACCATTCCTTCATCAAAAAATGGTATACTAAAAGTATAGCCACTTTTAGAGGTTATTGTAATGCTTTCTAAACGGTTTTTATTTCGGTTATATAAATGTAAAGTTTGTGTATCTGCTGAGAGAATATAATAATCATCTACAATATAGAGAAACTCTGCTTTACTATCAGAAACTAATGTAGAGAGAGTGCGTGTTTGAGTTTCTAATTCCATCAAATTAGTATGTTCTTTAGAAGTAACCAAAAAACAAAGTTTTTGTTCAGTAGGAATTAAGTAAGAAACATAGTCATTTGGTTCAAAAGTATAAATGGCACGTGGATTACTTCCATCTGGTTCTGCGAAAATAATCGAGGTTTGAGCAACATCATCATTCCATATTATATATGTAAAATAAATTCCATTTTCAGTTGCAGTAAACACATTAAATGTTTCCTGTGAAATATAAGGAGTGGAAGCACATACAATAGGATTAGAACCATTAAAATCCATTTTGAAAAAGAAAGATACTTTTGAATTGCCTAAATAATCGTAACGTACATAAACCCCATTTGAAGTTTTCATAGAACCCATATAAAACCAATTATTGTAATCTATCTTTCCTTGAGAGTAAGAGACAGGCATATAATCTCCAATATGATAATTGGAAACTGTTCCAGTCTGAGAATCTGTAAAGGAAAAGCCTCCATTATATTCAAATGTAAGAATACCACTCTCAGTTGAAAGAAATGGAAGATGATTAATAAAATTAAAATAGTTAGTAGTTCCAACTATTGTTTGAGTGCCAGAAAAGTCTTCTGGATATGGAAGTGTAGAAGGAAGTGTTAATAATTCTTCCTGTTTTGGGAAAATAGAAGGTTGAATATCTTCTGTTCCTATATCTGGTACTTCAGCTTCAATTGATTCTATAACTTTACTTAATTCTTCTTCTGGAGTAGGCTGTTCTTGTTGTTCTTGTGAGGGTTCTTGCGAACGCCTAGAGCAGCCAGATAATAAAAGAGAAGCTGTCAATGCAGCCACATAAAAAAAATATCGTTTCATAATTTTTAGACCTTACTTTCTGTTTGACATTTAACAAATTTCTTTGCGTTCATTACTATACCACAATAATCTTTTTAAAACAAGCGTTCTTTAAATATTTGTATAAAGTTTTAGAAATAAGTAAGAGTAGAAAGAATAAAACTACATTTTCATTTTTAATTTTTTATGGTATAATGTTGAAACAAAGAAACAATGTTTCAACTTCTGATTTTATGTGTACATTTGTGCACAAAGCTATGGTATAATGTTGAAACAAAGAAACAATGTTTCAACTTCTGATTTTATGTGCACAAAGTTATGGTATAATGTTGAAACAAAGAAACAATGTTTCAACTTCTGATTTTATGTGCACAAAGTTATGGTATAATGTTGAAACAAAGAAACAATGTTTCAACTTCTGATTTTATGTGTACATTTGTGCACAAAGCTATGGTATAATGTTGAAACAAAGAAACAATGTTTCAACTTCTGATTTTATGTGTA
>CAJUGJ010000026.1 GCA_910586015.1 uncultured Lachnospiraceae bacterium | reverse complement strand
TAAAACACGAACTCTTTATACTGACATTTCTCCTTCCTACCAATATACTCTCGATTCTGGCACAACTCAATTTCAGATTACAGGATTGGGCTTCAAAAATAGTAAAAATACGAAATAGTAAAAATACGAAAGTGCCAATTACCTTTACTTGTGATCAAAATGGCAAAAAGATCAAATTTTATGTAATCGTCAAAAAGTAGTTTCTAATTGTAAAAGGACTGTTATACTAAAAATGAAAGATATAAGATATCATATCTAATTTTTAGTATAATAGTTCTTTTTATTAATTTGTATGTTTTTTCACTTTAAAGTGTTACGCTTCAACGTAAAATAGTATTGACAAAACAGACAGAATCGAATACAATAAGACCGCTAATTTATTTTTTATGGAATATAAAGGAGGACTTTATGATTATTGTAATGAAGCCACAGGCGAAGGAATCGTCTATTCGGCATATTTTAGATATGATAAAAGAAGCGGGCTTAGATGTTCATCTATCTGCTGGAAAAGAAGTTACGATTATTGGTGTGGTAGGAGATAAAACAAAGTTATTAAATAAAAATTTGGAAATTGCAGAAGATGTTGAAAAAATCGTTCCTGTAACAGAAAGTTATAAACTTGCCAATCGGAAGTTTCATCCTGAAGATTCTGTTGTACAGGTAGGTTCTGTAAAAATTGGCAGGGGCTCTTTTGTTATTATGTCTGGTCCTTGTGCAGTAGAAAGTGAAGAGCAAGTTATGGAAACTGCATTGGCAATTAAAAAAGCTGGTGCACAAATTTTACGAGGTGGCGCATATAAGCCAAGAACGTCTCCTTACTCTTTTCAGGGTTTAGAGGAAAATGGTTTAAAATTAATGAAAGAGGCAAAAGAGGCTACTGGACTTTCTATTGTATGTGAAGTTACCAGTCTTGCTGCGATTGAAGCAGCAGTTAAATACGTTGATATGCTTCAGATTGGAGCAAGAAATATGCAAAATTTCTATCTGTTAAAAGAAGCTGGAAAGACAAAACTTCCCGTTTTATTAAAACGTGGTCTTTCTGCTACTATAGAAGAATGGCTTAATGCAGCGGAGTATATTATGGCAGAGGGAAATCCAAATGTTGTATTATGTGAAAGAGGAATTCGTACCTTCGAAACAGCGACAAGAAATACTCTCGATTTGAGTGCTGTTCCGGTTATTAAGGAAAAGAGCCATCTTCCAATCATTGTTGATCCAAGTCATGCTACAGGAATTCGTAGTCTTGTTGCACCATTATCTAAAGCCAGTGTAGCGGCTGGAGCAGACGGATTAATGATCGAAACTCATCCAAATCCTGCTACTGCTCTCTCAGACGGTCCACAGTCTTTAACTTTTTCTCAATTTGATCATCTCTGTGAAGAACTGCGTCCATTTATTCAACTTTCTGGAAAGCAGTTTGGTATATAAATCATGAAAACAATCTTTACAGAAAAACCATTGTTATGATATGATTAAAAGCATAAGAATTTTTCGTCTATTTTTGGACAGAATCGAGGAATTATGAACACAATATCAGAAATTGGCTTTATTGGCTTTGGGCTGATTGGGGGGTCTATTGCAAAAGCCTTAAAACAAGATTCCAATGCCTTTCATATCATAGTATTTGATCATCATAAAGATCAGAAAAGTCTGGGACTTTTAGCTGCAAAAGCAGATGGAGTGATCGATGAGATTACTTCGGATCTCAATGATTTTACAGTCTGTGATATGATTCTTTTATGTGCTCCTGTGCTAACTAATTTAGATTATTTAAAACAGCTTACAAATGTAGTGTTAAAAAAGGATTGTATCTTAACAGATGTAGGCAGTGTCAAGGGAAGTATTCATCATTTTGCACAGGAATGTGGATTTTCTTCCTATTTTATTGGTGGTCATCCAATGGCAGGTTCTGAAAAAACAGGGTATGCCCATGCCTGTGCTACACTTCTTGAAAATGCTTATTATATTTTGACACCTACTGAGTATGTATCGAATGAAAAGTTAGAAACAATGATCTCTTTTGTCAAACGACTTCACGCTCTTCCTATTATATTAGATGCGAAAGAACATGATAACATTACTGCGGCAATCAGCCATGTTCCTCATATTATCGCTGCACAACTTGTCAATCTTATTCGCACTGATTCAACTCGTACAGAACAGATGAAGCTACTTGCAGCAGGTGGTTTTAAAGATATTACTAGAATTGCTTCCTCTTCTCCTGTCATGTGGCAAAATATCTGTTTAACCAATACAGAAAGTATTTGTATGATGTTGGAACAATATATTCATTTATTAAATCACTCTTTAACTGTATTAAAAGAAAAGAATGAGAAAGAACTCTATGATATGTTTTATCTTGCGGGAGAATATCGTAGTCAGATTCCAAATCGTTTTATGGGAATTATTACTCCAATCTATGAAACCTATTTAGATATTACTGATGAACCGGGAGCGATTGCAAGTATTGCAACTTTACTTGGAAGTAACAGTCTTAGTATTAAAAACATTGGAATTGTACACAATCGTGAGTTTGAACAGGGGGTTCTTCGCATTGAATTTTATGATGAAGAATCTTTAATGGGTGCAATTCGAATTTTAAAGGGAAAAAATTATACAATCTACGAGCGTCAATAAGGGAAAGGAGCTTTTATGATAATTGACAGTGTCTCTTCCATTTTTGGACAGATAAAGGTGCCGGGAGATAAATCTATTTCTCACCGTGCTGTTATGTTTGGAGCTTTAGCAAAGGGAACTACTGTTATTGAAAATTTTTTAGAAAGTGCGGATTGTCTTTCTACTATCCGCTGTTTTTCTAATCTTGGAATTTCAGTAGAAAATGACCCCCAAAAAGGGCATGTGCTTGTACATGGAAATGGTTTAAATGGACTTCATGCTCCTGCAAATTCTCTCGATGTAGGAAACAGCGGCACCACTATGCGGCTTATAGCTGGTATTTTATGCGGTCAGCCATTTGACAGTATTTTAACTGGTGATGCCTCGATTGTACGCCGTCCAATGAATCGAATTATTCAACCTCTTACTCAGATGGGAGGAAATATTAATAGTCAACTAGAAAATGGATGTGCACCACTTCTTATTAAGAAAACCAATTCTTCTTTACATGGTATTTGCTATCACTCTCCTGTCGCTTCTGCTCAGGTAAAATCCTGTATTTTACTTGCAGGAATGTATGCAGAAGGTAAAACTTCTGTTATAGAACCTTATATTTCTAGAAATCATACAGAACTTATGCTTCGTCAATTTGGAGCAGAGATTACATGTGAAAATACTACTGTTACGATTACTCCTAATCCGATACTTACTGCCTGTAAAATTCAAGTTCCGGGAGATATTTCTTCAGCTGCTTACTTTATTGCAGCAGCTGCCATTTTGCCAAATTCTGAACTTGTTATTGAAGAAGTTGGCGTCAATCCAACAAGAGATGGTATTTTAAAAGTCTGTGAAAAAATGGGTGTCAATTATCAATTAGAAGAAGTTAATCAAGAAGGTGGAGAAGTATTTTGCAATATTCGAGTTCATTCCAGTAAAATGCACGGATGTGTGATTGAAGGTGAAATGATTCCAACTTTAATTGATGAACTTCCTGTTATTGCAGTCATGGCATGTTTTGCTGAGGGGGAAACTATTATTCGAGATGCCAAAGAGTTAAAAGTAAAAGAATCCAATCGAATTGATGCCGTTGTGAACTTCCTTTCTGAGATGGGTGCAGATATTTCGGCAACAGAAGATGGAATGAAAATTGTTGGTGGCTCTTCTCTACATGGAATTACTATGCAAAGTCAAAAGGATCACCGTATTGCAATGTCAGCAGCAGTTGCTGGATTAGCAGCAAAGGGTTCTACCAATATCCTAGATGCTGATTGTGTCACAATCTCCTATCCATCCTTTTTTCAAGATTTAAGTAGACTTTGCCATTAAGCATAAAAAAGTCCAAAAACGGACAGAATCGAGGTTTTATGAAAAATTATTTAGCTGGATATCATAACTGTCGTTGTGGCAGAGAGCACTCTACCAGTTTAAAGGAAATCGAAATTTCAAAAGATGCTCACAAAAAGCTACCAGAATTATTAGAACGATATGGATATCACTCTGTTTATTTAATTGCCGATCAAAATACAATGAAGGCAGCTGGTGAAGAGGTGCTTTCTATTTTAACCAAAGCACATATTTTAGTTACAGTTTGTCTTTTTGAAGAAGAAACACTTATTCCGAATGAAACTGCTCTTGGAAAGCTTCTTGCTAAACTTCCAACCTCTGTTGATTTAGTTATGTCAGTAGGTACAGGAACTTTAAATGATCTTGGCAAATATATTAGTGATAAGTTTCATCTACCTTTTTATATTGTTGCTACAGCTCCATCAATGGATGGATTTGCTTCTAATGTTTCCTGTTTGATTTTAGAGCATATGAAAACAACTCTTCCTACACATGTTCCTGAGGCTATTATTGCAGATTTATCGGTTCTGGCTGCTGCACCTTCTAAAATGATTGCTGCTGGAATTGGTGATATTTTAGGAAAATATATTGCTTTGCTTGACTGGAAACTTTCTTCTGTTTTAACAGGGGAATATCATTGTGAATATGTAGAAACTATGGTACGACAATCTATTGATACTATTATTAGTACAATCGATGAAGAACAGTCGAATGAACTTTCTGATTCGAATCGCACTTGGAGTTTAAAAGCTGTTGGTAAGATCATGGAAGCTCTTGTATTATCTGGAATTGCAATGAGTTTTGTTGGAAATTCCAGACCGGCCTCTGGCAGTGAACATCATCTTTCTCACTTTTGGGAATTAGATTTTTTACAAAACAATCTTCCGCCTGTTTTACATGGAATTAAAGTAGGAATTGGTACCGTTACTGCTATTAGATTATATAGATTACTACTTACAACTGTAGATACAGCAGGTGCTCCTGATTTTGAATCGGCACATACTCATATTGAAAATTTTTCTTATCCTTTTTGGCAGTCTGAAATGCGTCAATACTATGGACAAGGTGCAGATGAAGTATTGCGTTTAGAAGAACAGGTGCATAAAAATGGAGTTGTAGAAGTTTCTCAACGACTTGATATTTTAAAACAGCACTGGTGTAAGATAGAAGCATTGATCAAAAGCTATCTTCCTTCTTATGATCGTTTCGTTTCTCTGCTTGAAAAAGCAGGAGCTCCTACAAAACCAAAACAAGAAGCAATAAATAGCACTTTAGTTTATAATAGTATTCTCTTTGCAAAAGAACTGCGAAATCGCTATGGTCTTCTTCAACTCTTATTTGATTTAGGATTGAGCGAAATATTTGCTACTCAATTAGCAGAACTGACAGAAGAAGAACTATAATTTTAAATTTAGAAGGAATTGAAAGGGAAATCAAAATTATATCAGAAAGTATTGATAAATTTACAAAAAAGAAGGAACTGTCGCATGAAGCATATTGTTCTAACTTCCTGCAACAGTTCTCTTTTCATTAGAAGAAACTGTCAAATAATGTTCCGCTTGAATAAGAAGGAATATATCCACCTTTATTCGAATACGTTTTTGCAGAATCGATTTCCTGCTGTGCAATACTGCTGATATCTGACGCCTTCCTTGAAACTTCTGCTGCATAAGATCCTGTTCCTTGGAACAAGGATTTTAATGTAGTTATATTTGCTTTTTTCAAGGTATTCTCATCTATAGATAACTGATTATTGCTTCCTATTTTAATACCAACTCTGGAAAGTTGACTGGAATTTGCTTTGGTTAAGCTTGTCAACTGCATAGTACGACGCAGCATCAAGGTAGAATCTGGTTCACTTCCTGACTTAATCACTTTATTGTAGTTATCAACAAATTCTTTTACTGCACCTACAATTGCATCTCTGTCATATGTTTTTACTTCTTTTTCTTCTCCGGTTTTTTCATCTTTCTCTATTTTTGTGATCTGTTTAAACAAAGAATTCTTTCCGGTTGTTCTTAACTTATCAGCTGAAGATTTCAAAGCGTCTGCATCTGACTTTGCTTCACTATATTCTAAGCGTTCCTCTTTACTTAAGCTGCTTTCAATTTTATTGCCATACTTATTTGTTTTATTCGACTTGGAAGAACTGTTATTATCATTTGTCTTAGCATAATATGCTTTTAACAGCTTCTTATAACTGCCGTTGCGGATACTCATATATTCGCCCAAAAAGCCGGCTGAATTATTATTAAAACTACTAAATAAATTAGAACCAAAAATGTTTCCTGCCATATCTATCCCTCCTTTATTTCAATTATGGTAATAACTTAGGACTTCCCTGTCTTAAATTCCTTCTGTTAAATATATCGACATTCTTGGAAATAAGTTTATATTTCGGTGAAGAATTCCTTTCATTTAAGAATCTTCCAAATTTTATTCTTTTACTAAATTCATTAAAGCATTCGTTAAGTTCTCTAACAATGTTTCTGCTTCTTCTCTTTCTGAGCCCTTCACTCCCATATAAAATTTAATCTTTGGCTCTGTTCCAGATGGGCGGATACAAACCCAAGCATCATCTGTCAATTCCAAATATAAAACATTTGATTTTGGCAGTTCTGTTGGCATAATTTCTCCATCTAATGCAGAACGAATCGTTCCTTTTTGATAGTCCTTAATTGCTCTTACCTTAAAACCAGCTAACTCCTCTGGAGTATGATTTCTAAGGTCTTCCATCATCTGTCTGATCTTTTCTGAACCTTCTATACCCTTTAATGTAATCGTTTGTAATCCTTCTTTGAAATATCCATACTTTTCATAGATTTGAAGCATCTGATCCCAAAGGGTCAATCCTTTCTTCTTATAATAAGCCGCTGCTTCACATAACATCATAACTGCACTAACAGCGTCTTTATCTCTTGCATATGTTCCAATCAAACAACCATAACTTTCTTCAAATCCAAATTCATAGGTATTCTTTTTATTTTGTTCAAAAAATTTGATCTGTTCTCCAATATACTTAAATCCAGTCAACACCTCAATTAAGCGAAGCTCATACTCTTTTGCAACTTTATCTGCCATTTTTGTTGTAACAACTGTTCTTACTAATGTACCATCCTTTGCAATTTTTCCAAGTTCGCGTTTTTGACTGAGCATATATTCACAGATGAGCATTCCTGACATATTACCTGTAAAAGAATGATACTCTCCTGTTTTAGAATCTTTTGCATAAACTCCTAATCTGTCTGCATCTGGATCCGTTGCAAGTACCAATTCTGCTCCCTTTTCCTTAGCTAATTTTAATGCTAAAGCAAATGCTGCTGGATCCTCTGGATTTGGAGATTTGACTGTTGAAAAGTTTCCGTCTGGTAATTCTTGTTCTGGGACAACATAGACCTGTTCAAAGCCTAGTTCAGACAATACACGACGTACCAAAACATTTCCTGTTCCATGTAATGGGGTATAGACAATTTTTAATTCTTTTCCCATTTCATGAATCATTTCAGGATGGATAACCAACTTCTTTAATTCCTCTAAATATCTTTGATCCAACTCCTCTGAAATAACATGATATAGTCCATTTTGTTCTGCTTCTTTTAAAGACATTGTTTTCACTTCGGAATATGTCTTTACCCTTTCTACTTCCTCAATGATGTCTTTATCTTTTGGATATGTAATCTGAGCACCATCTTCCCAATAAACTTTATAGCCGTTATACTCTGCTGGATTATGACTTGCTGTAATTACAATTCCCGCAATACATCCAAGTTCTCGTACTGCAAAAGACAATTCTGGAGTAGGTCTAAGAGATTCAAACCGATATGTTTTAATATGATTGGCACAAAGACATAATGCTGCCTCTAAACTAAATTCTGGAGACATATTTCTTGAATCATAGGCAATTGCAACTCCTCTTTCTGCCCCGCCTTCTTTTAAAATAAAATTTGCTAATCCTTGTGTTGCTTTGCGAACAGTATACAAATTCATTCGATTTGTTCCAGCTCCAATTATGCCACGTAATCCTCCTGTTCCAAACTCCAATTCCCTATAAAAACGATCTCTTATCTCTGCTTCTTTTCCTTTTAAATCAAGTAGTTCCTGTCTTGTAGCTTCATCAAAATAAGAATTTGTACACCAATCCCTATAACTTTCTAAATAATTCATTTCCTTCCTCCATTTTTTAAATTTTTCCTTAACATTTTGTAGTAATACTTAATCATATACAATTAAATATACACTGCTTTATTATCTTTTGCAATACTTCCTCTATTAAAAATTCGAGAACTCCATTTGATATATTTTTGGCGTTCTTGAATTACTACTGTTTGCAAACTAAAATTTCACAGTCTGTATCTGCAAAACATTCTTTAATAATCTCTGATACTTTGTCCCACTTCAATCCATCTAATCCACATCCTATCAATGGCATTGCAATCTTTTTAATACACTGACTTTTACAAATATTATACATAATTTGAAGTGACCACTGAAGTGTTTTATAGGTAGGCTTATGAAAATATCTTTCTTTTGTAACAAGGTTAAAAACACGCCCAATTAAAATACAATCCGCCTTATCACCAATTTCTATCCACTGTTCCAAATAATCTGGATTTTGTGAATTTAAAAGGTTCTTCATATCAAACCGTTTCTTAAATTCTAATGCAATTCCTTTTCCTAGAGCAAAATCTGCACTAATACAGTGAACCAAATAATAATCTTCTGGAACACTAAATAAATCTTGAATTTTTTCTATATAATTCATTGAATCCGCCTTTCTAATATTATACTTTTCATCACTCTTTCCATATACATTTTTGCGGACAACACCAACCAACTACAAAATCCAAGATATCTGCTGCACAATCACGTGCAAGATTATCTCCTAAACTATTATAATATTGAATTAAGGATTGATATACATTTTGCTTTTCAAAACCCAAATCATGTAATTTAACCAAAAGTTCATAACCTTTTTGTACTACAGCGTTATAATTATTTTCTGTAACAGACAAACATAACATCTTGATTTGAGCAATCATTTCTTCATTATTATTCATAATCCGATTATGTAACCTCCAAATCTCTAATTTTACAATATGTATAGGAATTTTCAAGTATTTATACTACCACAAACAAATTACTATCTGATATTATAATACACCTAATAAGGATTTATTTCAATCTTTCTATTTTGTTTATACCCATACTTTATAAAAGTTATAAACTGCATAAAGAATAAAAATTATAGTATATTTGTTTCAATCCACTCGTGGCAGTTAAGAGCAAGACAATTCTTTGGATTGCTTCATGGCAGTAGGTGATACTTGCCCGCTACTGTCGTTACAATTGTTCCTAGCAATTCCTCCCCTATCTAAGAGGAAGGGGAATCCTTGCTGTTAATTGTTGAACACAAAGGAATTATTTATGATCGTTACTACAACCGAATTTAAGACAAATCTAGGTAAATATATAGAATTAGTAGCTATCTTAGCCAGTTCCATCAAAGAAAGGAATTTCTTTGATGGCTATATTATATCAAATCCTATGATTACAACTCTACCAATTATATATGATAATCTGTCAATCAGTAGTTGTATCGTAATAAAGAATACAGAGTAAAGAAAAACTTCCTTTTTCCCTTACACTATAAACATGGCATCTCCAAAAGAAAAAAATCGATATTTTTCTTTTACTGCTTCTCTATAAGCTTCTAGCACTTGTTCTCTTCCTGCAAGAGCAGATACTAGCATCAATAATGTGGATTCTGGAAGATGGAAATTTGTAATGAGACAATCTAAAACTCGGAACTGATACCCTGGATAAATAAAAATATTTGTATCTCCACTTCCTGCCTGTACTATACCAGATTCGTCGGCTGCTGCTTCTACTGTACGACAACTCGTTGTGCCGACACAGATAATTCTGCCTTTATTTCGTTTGGTTGTATTGATTTTTTCTGCCTCTTTTTCAAGGATTTGATAATGTTCTGTGTGCATATGATGATCTAAGATATTTTCCTCTTTTACTGGTCGAAAGGTTCCAAGTCCAACATGTAAAGTTACTGTGGCTATTGTCACTCCCATTGTCTTGATTTCTTCTAAAAGTTCTTCTGTAAAATGCAATCCTGCGGTTGGAGCGGCGGCAGAGCCTTCATATTTTGCATAGACAGTCTGATATCGATTGCGATCTTTTAGTTCATGAGTAATATATGGTGGAAGTGGCATCTGACCTAATTTATCCAAAATTTCTTCAAAGATTCCTTGATAAAAAAATTGTACTAAACGATTTCCCTCTTCTACAACTTCTAAAATTTTTGCAGTCAACAACCCATTTCCAAATTGAATTATCATTCCCGGTCTAGCTTTTTTTCCGGGCTTTACTAATACTTCCCAAATATTATTTTCTCGGCGTTTTAATAACAATAATTCTACTTTTGCACCTGTTTTTTCTGGTTCTGTTTCAGATACCCGTTCTCCAATTAATCTCGCTGGAATTACTTTTGTATTATTTAATACCAAACAATCTCCCTTTTGTAGATATTGTGTTATTTTATAAAATTTGTTATGTGTTATTTCTCCTGTTGATTTATTTAAAACTAAAAGTTTTGAATCTGAGCGATCTGTTAAGGGATCTTGTGCAATTAATTCCTTCGGTAAATCAAAATAAAAATCCTGTCGTTTCATTTTTAGCCTCATTTCTATATATGGTTGGTTTTAGTATTTAAGAATTAACCTTTCCAACCTTACATCCAGTATAATAATATTCTAAAATTTTTTGATAACGAAACCCTGCTTTTGCCATTCCAAGTGCACCTGACTGGCTCATTCCTACTCCGTGTCCATAACCCATTCCTGCAAAATAATATGTAGAGCGATCCTTTGGGGCTTCTGATGGATAATTGTTTAAATTATTTTTTCCTTGTACAATATATTGTGATAATGTTGGAGCCTTTGCCACTCCACTAGCACTTAAAAGATAGCTTTCTCCAATTTGAACTTGACGATTTCCAGACGCAGAACAAATATTTACTAAATCGGGGGTATCTCCATATTCAATAATTTTAAATTTAGTACTATATAAACCTAAAACTTCGCGAATTGCTCCTGCTTGAACTGCAGATGTTCCACTACTTCCTATAACACGAAGCTGATACACTCTTCCTGACGCAGTAGTAATTGCAGGATATATATTAGTAATTGTTCCAACTCCCAACCGATAATTTGAAAGTTTAGAAGATAAGCTAGATTTCGTATGAGTAACAATCCAAGGTTCTTTTTCAGGACTATATTCATAAGAATCCGCCACTCCTTTTAAATAAGGGACATTTCCTCCCCATACATTAGAGGCATCTTCTGTTCTTCCACCGCTTGTAGAAAAAAAGTATGCAGGAATGACTTTATTTTGATATAAAATAACTTCTCCTGCTGTGGCATCTACTGCTTGTCTTGCTGTAGAAGTTTCTGCTGTATAACCTCCATATACTTGACTTGATGTAGTATCATCTAACTGATATGGTGAAGAAATATTAGAATCGGCAGAGTATTTTGTTTTAGTAAGTGCAAAACTTCTAGCACAGACTGCCTGTGCTTTTTGTGCTTCTTTATGCCAAGAGGAAGGAATTTCACTGGAAACTACTCCGTACAAATAAGATTCTATATATAAAATATTGACTGCTGTTAAAGAAGCATTTCCATATCTTCCAATTTCAAGTCTTCCACGATATTGTTTATTTCCTAAATCTAATACTGCAACTCCATCTTTATTTTTTGTAAGAGGTTTAAATTGAGGATATGCCTGTTTTTTTTCTGCATCTATTAAAAATTGAAAAGAATCTGCTTTAACTTGTATTCTGTGCCCATTATCCTGTGTGAATGTATAAGTAAATCCAAATCTTCCCGAAATCTTATCTTCAATAGTTGCAGCATTCTTTTTATCACCTACTTCAATATAAACTTTCCAATAGTTCCGATAAATTGCTGTTGGAAAGGCGTTTACACCCAAACCTTCTAATGTATCTGCTACTTTTTTTGCCGCTTCATATCCCTGATAGGTTTTATTTAAAATATAATAGCAGCCACGGGCTGGTGTAAATGTAAATCCGCTGCTGCTATTTAACTCTATATCTACTACATATTGATTCTGAATACAATATCCAATACCAAGTTGTTTTGTTTGAATTGTAATGGAAGAAATATTGGAATATTGTTGTTTTAACCCTACTCTTACATCTGTCATTTCTTTTGTTTCTTTCACTGCTGCCTGTGTTGTTATACAAAAAAAAGAGGGAAAAAACATAAATAAACTACATAGATAACATAATAATATATATATTCGAGCTTTTATCTTCATAATTTTCCTTATTTTTGTTTGACTTTTTGTTGTATTGTCCTATTTTGTTCTTGTTTTAATCTGTTTTTAGCAGTATCTCCTGAAAGTGGTTTTGCAAATTTTGCATATTGTATCCGACATTTCGCCGCAAGTAAAAAATTTCTTGGAATTACTTTAGAAATTGTATTCAAACAGTGGTTTGCATTTCCTAAAATAATCAGATCTTTTCCTTTTTGAATTCCCGAAAAGGTCTGTTTGACACAATCTTTTGTGGTGATTTTAAAATAATTTCGAATTTTACTCTTTTCTGTAGTGATACTCCCTGCCTTACTATCAAATTCTGTATCAACTGGTCCAGGACAAAGTGTAATAACACGTACTAAACTTTTTTGTTGTTTTAGTTCATAATTTACTCCCTGTCCAAAGGAGATTAGAAATGATTTGGTAGCTCCATATACTGTCATTCCCGGATTTGGAGAAAACCCTGCTGTACTTGCTAAATTAATAATCTTTCCAGACTTCATGTACTTTAAAAGTAGTTTTGTTAAAAAGACAACTGCTTTTAAATTCACATTCAACATTTCTAAATCTCTTTCTAATGGATAAGAACGAAACCACCCCACTGTTCCAAAACCTGCTGCATTTACAAAATAATCTATCCTTTTTCCATAACAGGCTTTTGCTAAAGTACGGCAATCTTCTTCTTGTGCTAGATTACAAACCATAATTTCTACTCCAGCACCATTTAATGCTGTCAGTTCTCTTTGTAGAGCAAGAAGGCGTTCTTTTCTTCTTGCTACTAATATAACTCGATATCCTTTTTTATAGAACGCTTTTGCAAACTCTTCTCCAATCCCACTTGAAGCCCCTGTTACCACCGCATATCTCATTTTTCTCCACATTTCTGTGTAGCTTTTTGTATATATCAAGTTTGTAAAGCCACACAAACACAAACTTGAATTTTTAACTTCTATTCAATACTTCCAATGCTTGGTGAATACCGAAACCATACCTTCCCAATGATTTTCTTTTTTGATACATAAGTATTAATCCAGTATCTTGCATCTAAAGAGTGATTTCGATTATCTCCCATAACAAAATAATGGTCTTCTGGAACTTGATATGGACCATAATCTTCTAAATTCGCAGGTTCTTTTAAATATGGTTCATCTAATGGTTCTAAGCTGTCATTAATATAAACTTTTCCTTGAATAATTTGAATCTTTTCACCCGGTAATCCAATAATTCGTTTTACGTAGTTTTCTGTTTCATCATCTGGATATTTAAAAATAATAATATCTCCCCGCTTTGGCTCTGAAAATAAATAGGCAATTCGATTTCCAATAATTTTATCATTTGGCATAATTGTTGATTCCATAGAACCTGTTGGAACGATTGCCTTTACAATGACATGATTTGTAATAAAATATGCCAGAACAAAAGCAGCTACTAATACAAAAATCCAGCTAAAAATCTCTTTTATCACACCTTTTGACTCCCATTTCTTCTCTGCTTCTTCTTTCGGTTCTGCTTCAAATTTTGTATCCATATCATTACCTCTCTTGTTTCTTATTTTCCCCAATTTTAATACTTTATTCTTAGTGTAGTAAATCATTGTCGTAATGTCAAGTTCTTTCTTGCAGTTTCTTATTGGAAACAAAGTGATTTTTCCTTATAAAAGAAAAAAGAAGCTATGAAATTAATCCATTTAAGATATATCTTTCATAACTTCTTTTCTATTCTTTTTCCTATTTCTCATATCCATTTGGATGTGTACTATGCCATTTCCAAGCAGATGCAATAATCTCTTTTAAATCTGCATGTTCTGGTTTCCAACCAAGAATTGACTTTGCTTTTTCGCTTGAAGCAATCAATTTTGCTGGATCTCCTGCACGCCGTTGTGCGATAATTGCAGGAATTGGATGATTTGTTACCTCTCTGGCACATTCAATTACTTCCTTTACTGTAAATCCAACTCCATTTCCTAAATTAAAAATATCGCTTGCTCCACCTTTTCTTAAATATTCTAACGCCAAAATATGAGCCTGTGCCAAATCAGTCACATGAATATAATCTCTTACACAAGTACCATCTTTTGTATCATAATCATCTCCAAAAACGGTAATTGCTTCCCTTTGTCCATTTGGTACTTGTAAAATTAATGGAATCAAATGTGTTTCTGGATGATGTGCCTCTCCAATTGTTCCACTTTTATGTGCACCGCAGGCATTAAAATATCGCAAAGATACAAAAGAAAGTTTATGGGCAACCCCTGTCCAATGAAACATCTTCTCCATAGAAAGTTTTGTTTCTCCATAGGTATTTGTTGGTTTGGTTTGGTCTGTTTCTAAAATTGGAATTCGTTCTGGTTCTCCATAAGTAGCAGCTGTAGAAGAAAATACAATTTTATCAATTCCATGTGCAACCATAGATTCTAATAATACTTTTGTTCCACATAAATTATTATCATAATATTTGAGCGGATTTATCATACTTTCTCCAACTAATGAATTTGCTGCAAAATGAATCACTGCTTCGATAGACTCTTTTTCAAAAATCTCATCTACAAATGCTCTATTTCGAATATCTCCTTTATAAAACTTTGCCTCTTGATGTATAGCTTCTAAATGTCCTGTTTCTAAATTATCTGCAATAACTACTTCTTCCCCACGATCTACTAATTCATATACGGTATGCGATCCAATATACCCAGCTCCTCCTAAAACTAAGACTGCCATAATATCCTCCTTTTATCTATGAACTTTTTTATAGGTTACAAGGGCCTCCGCCAACTTCTACTACATAAAAATTTGCCTCATAACCAATTTTTTCTTTATAGACTATTCCAACTTGTTTGATAAATTCCTCTACACAATCACTTTTCACAATACTTACAGTACATCCGCCAAATCCTGCTCCTGTCATACGAGAGCCAATTACACCAGATTGATTCCAAGCTGTTTCTACTAAAGTATCTAATTCAATTCCTGTTACTTCATAATCATCTCGAAGAGATTGATGGGATTCATTCATTAACTTTCCAAACTGTTTAATATCATTCTTTTTTAATGCTTCTACTGCTTGAATTGTTCTTTGGTTTTCATAAACTGCATGTTTTGCCCTGCGACATTTTACTTCATCTTGAATAACATCTTTTACTGTTTCAAATTCTTCTATAGTAAGTTCTCCGAGAGAAGTAATATTTCGTACCGTTTTTAGTTTCTTTAACGCTGCTTCACATTCACTTCTGCGTTCATTATATTTTGAATCTCCAAGTCCACGTTTTTTATTACTGCAAGCAATTACAATCTTTGCATCATTTAACCGAATTGGTGCATATTCATAGGAAAGATCGAAAGTATCCAAAAAAATTGCATGATCCTTTTTCCCCATTGCAATCGCAAATTGATCCATAATACCACAATTTACTCCAATAAATTCATTTTCTGCTTTCTGACATAGTTTTGCTGTTGTTATCATATCAAGACTCTTTGAGGAAAAATCAAAAATCTTACTTACAAAATAAGCAGTTAATACTTCTATTGAAGCGGAGGAAGAAAGCCCTGAAGAATTTGGAATGTTTCCACAATAAACCACATCAAATCCAGAGGTTACTGAAAATCCTTCATCAATTAAAGTCTTTAAAACTCCCTTTGGATAGTTTGCCCAATCATCTTCTTTTATATTGAGTAATTTATCAATCGAAGACTCAATAATACCTAACTGAGAAAAATTCATTGAATAAAATCTCAACTTTTGATCCTCACGTCGTTTTACTGCTGCATATGTTCCAATTGTCAAAGCACATGGAAATACATGACCACCATTATAGTCTGTATGCTCCCCAATCAGATTCACACGTCCTGGAGCAAAAAAGAATTGTATCTCTTCTGATACTCCATACACTCTTTCAAACTCTTTTTGTAACATCTGCTTCATTTTACATTCCTCTCCTTTTCAATCAAATAAAAACAATATTTATGTTTTAAATTATTAATTCTGTTTTTATTATACATAAAATTATGTCGTTTGTAAAGTAGAAAAAATTAAATTTTTTATTGACATTTGTAGCTTTTTTATAGTCATGAAAGTATCACTTGAAAATTAATAGACAAGCCATTATAATAATATAGAAGAGAAAGAAAACGTAATATAATGAAATGATAAGGAGGCAAAAGAATTATGGAAATATATAAACAAGAATTTATTGAGTTTATGGTAGAATGTGGTGTTTTGAAATTTGGAGATTTTGTAACAAAGAGTGGAAGAAAAACTCCTTTTTTTGTAAATACAGGTTTTTATCAAACAGGTTCTCAATTAAAAAAATTAGGAGAATATTACGCAAGAGCAATAGAACAAAAATATGGACATGAATTTGATGTACTATTTGGACCAGCTTATAAGGGAATTCCACTTAGCGTAACGACTGCGATTTCTCTTTCCGAACTCTATGGTGCAGATATTCGTTATTGTAGTAATCGAAAGGAAATAAAAGATCATGGAGATAAAGGAATTTTGTTAGGAAGTCCTATATATGATAAGGATAGGGTAGTTATTATTGAGGACGTTACAACAGCAGGAACTTCTATTGGAGAAACAATGCCAATTATTAAAGCACAGGGAGCAGTTGATATCATAGGTCTTGTAGTTTCTGTAGATCGGATGGAACGTGGTCAGGGAACAAAAAGTGCTTTAAAAGAAATTGAAGAGAATTATCAGATTGTAACAACAGCTATTGTCACAATGCAGGAAGTCGTAGAACATTTATATAATAGACCATATTGTGGAAAGATAATTATTGATGATAAGTTAAAGAATGAAATTGACGCATATTACGAACAATATGGAGTAAAAGAATAATATATTATCTGTGTGATATCTACAAATTTAAAAAGTCATACAAAAATGAAAGAAAAGTGGAGGAAATTGAATGGGAACAGAAAAAATTTATAAGACAATGAATTCCGCAGGAAAGTTCAATTTGATTGTAGGGATCTGTGTTGTAATTGTAGGTACACTTAGTTGTCTATGTGGAGCATTTATGATTGTACATGGAGTGAAATTATTAGAACGTAAAAAAGAAATTTTATTTTAATATAGGATTTTAAAGGATTAGGGATTGTTGCACTAAGAAAATCAAAAACAAGATATATGAAATTTAGTCCTATATCAATCCTATACTTGTATATTCAATTTTTAGTGCAACCGCTCCTTCTATAATATATAAAAAGCCAAAAGTATCTAAAACCCTTAATCATGTCTTTATAGCAACTAAAGTAACTTCTCTCGGAACAGTTTGATTGTCCCAAGTTGGATATTCGTCAAATTGCTTCAATGTAAATCCATTTTTAATAACTGAATTTATTTATTGTATATTTACGATAACTGCATAAAGGCATTTATATTGTCAAAATAATGCAAAATCCAGTCTTCTATGAAGACAATATCAAACACAGTTATATCAGTACCTAAAATTGCCAATGGAATAGCTTTTTTCCCACAGAAACCACATATATTTGCAATTATTATATTTTCATATTTATCAAAATATTCTGTATCCTTGTGTAGTTGTCTAATAGGATTTTTTTAATCTAACTTTGTAGGTTCTTTAGGTAGACAGTTTTGATACCAAAAATCATATGAGTTATATTCCCACACACGCTTGTTCTGTTTAGTATATTCCTGCATATTTGTTATTATTAAAGTTATGTTTGTCTTAATACTTTCCACAGATAAATTGACAACCCTTCTTATTTATGGTATCCTTAACACTAAATTATATAAGTATGGAGGTGGCTAGTTATGATATTAAAAGAGGCATATCGTTATCAGAATTTTTTAGATCGATTACTTTCTGAGGCACAGTCTTATATGAATAGTGAAACATTTATTACAAATGTAAAACAGATACATCATCGAAAAAAAGCCAATCCTGCTGCAGAAGATGAAGTCATAGAAGAAGTAGCTAAAAAAAAGTTAAATGATACTTATAATTCTATGCCTGTTGATTTTACTCCTATGCAGATTGTAGATTTTGCAGTGAAGGCTTTAGAAGAAAAAGAAAAATTATCTCTTGCTATTGTAACAGCCAAAAAAACAACAAAGATCGATATCGATCATTCTATTGCAATGAATAAAAAACGCCAAGAATTTGTTTCCAGTTTAAACTTCATGAACGGAATAAAAAATCGTGAATCAAAATCTCGTGGTACAGATTACAAGTTTAATCAAGAAGGAAATCAAATATCTTATTATTATGATATTGATGAAATCATTACCATTGATTTTGACCGTAATGATATCAAAGGATTGATAAAGAAACTGACAAAGCAAAGCGATGAACTTTCTATTACATTAGACGGTCTTTTAATTACAACAGAAGTAGATTATATTCCTGTTTGGGACATTAATGATTCTTTAGAAGATATTATACTTGCATAAGCTTAAAAAATTCTGATACAGATACTTAAAATAGAACTAAAATGAATTTTGTCGTTGTCGATCGCTTCAGATGCAGATGAAGTAGGATGCTGCATTCCAGCTTTTTTCCTGATTTTAGGAAAGACTCTGGTTATATAATTGCCTTTCTATTTAAACCGGACTTTGTTCTCTCGAGCAAAGTAACTTACGTTCTGCGTAGTGCGACTTGTTATCTTACTATTACTTTATTTCGACCATTTACTATTTTGTATATTTCTTCTTTTGCTATTCGCTTCGCTTTCATTATAAACAGTTCAAATATTATAATTAATTGATTGAAACTGCGAATGAAATTTTAGTTCTATTTTAAGTATCTGATATCAGACTTTCCCAGTGACTGATTTTATTTGTATTCTTGTCACTGGGATTTTATTTGTATCATTAATGTATACACCCAATTAATTCTTTAATATCATTTACTTTCTTATTTTTCATATAAGTTTCAATTTCATGAATTGTATCAATCGTTGCATATGGATTCATGAAATTTGCTGTTCCAACTGCTACCGCGGTCGCTCCTGCCATTAAAAATTCTAAAGCATCTTCCCCATTACAGATTCCGCCCATTCCGATAATTGGAATGGTTACTGCATGAGCTGTCTGATAAACCATTCTTACTGCTATTGGTTTAACTGCTGGTCCAGAAAGTCCACCTGTCTGGTTGGCAAGAACAAAGGCTCTTCGATTAATATCAATTTTCATTCCAGTAAGAGTATTAATTAGTGATAGTGCATCTGCTCCACCTGCCTGTGCTGCTTTAGCAATTTCAGTAATATCTGTGACATTTGGGCTTAATTTCATAATAATAGGCTGTGCTGCTCGTTTTTTTAGTTCTGTTGTAATTTGTTCCACCATTTTAGGATTTTGTCCAAATGCAATACCCCCCTCTTTTACGTTTGGACAGGAAATATTAATTTCTAGTAGATCTATCTCTTCATCCGAAAGACGCTCTACTACTTCACAATATTCTTCTAGGGTATGTCCACAGACATTGACAATAATTTTTGTATCATACTGTTTTAAAAATGGGATATCTCTTTTTAAAAACACATCTATACCCGGATTTTGTAGACCAATGGCATTTAACATTCCGCCATATGTCTCTGCTACACGTGGAGTTGGATTTCCATCCCATGCTACATTTGATACTCCCTTTGTCACAACAGCTCCTAAGAGATTTAAGTCTACAAAATCTCCATACTCCGCTCCAGAACCAAATGTTCCAGAAGCTGTCATTACTGGATTTTTTAATTCTACTCCGGCAATCATTACCTTTGTATTCATAAAACTCTCTTCTCCTCTCTATTCTATTTTTTAATCTACTATTTCATCGCCAAACAACTCTTTTGTCCATTTTTCAACTGCATCCGTAGTTTCTGTCACAAACTGATCCATTTGTTTTTCATTTAAAAATGGATATTCTCTTTCTAAATTTTCTCTTTTCTCACTATAAAATCCTACAATATAATTTCTTCGATTATCAAACGCGTCTTCTGTAAAAATATTCATATAAACATTTTGAAAATGTGCTGCATTTTTATAGATCTGAAAGGCTCTAAAATCAGGATTTTTAGATAAATAGAGAAAGTCCAAATCATACCAGTCCGCTTTCATTTTCCAAATAAATCCCTGTCTATCCTTCAATACCTCTTTTTCATGACTTTTTATACAGGGTTTTAAAATTTGTTTGCTCCAAAATATATCTGTCATAAGATGCGTCAAATACCCTAAGTAAAAAGAAAATTGCTTCAGGTTATATTTTTTTTGCATTTCTTTTGAAAAATATTTTTTTATATATTGTTCAATCTGAATCTGTTTCTTCTCATCCCAAAAATGCGATACTTCTTTAAGTGGTGTATAATAAGTCCAATCTTCATTTGGCACGCCACTATCTGGTGCAATATTTCCAACAACAAATTCTGTATTTTTGATATGTTGAAACCTTTCTAACAACAGATCCGCTATTCGTAAATGAACCATCCATGAAGCCACTCTATCACTCTTTTCATACGTATTGTGAACTACCCACCACTTAACTTCGTTTGAAGTGGGAGCTTCTTGTTTCAACCACCGTTGCTTGACAAAGCAATGTCGCTTTCTCAAGTCTTACAGAATGTCCACAAGCGTTAGGTTCGGCTAGTTCCTAGCCTACCATAATATTTTAAGATGCTTACGTAGATTTTCGTATGCGTAACCCTTCATTTTTTATATTGATTGCTGCATTAAAGTCACGATTTATAGCAAAACCACAATCATCACATTTGTATATTCTATCTGTTAGTGTTAGTTTTTTCTGTTTACCACAACAACTACAAAGCTGTGAGGATGGATACCACTTATCTATTTTGACAAAATATTTTCCTCTATCAGCAAGCTTGTACTCAAGCATATTTAGAAACATTCCATATCCATTATCCAAAGTAGCTTTACCATTACCGAATCCTTTATTTGATATAGCTTTCATATCCAGACTTTCTACACAAACTACATCATACAAATTGGCTATCTTCGTACTTTCTTTGTGCAAATAATCGAATCTCTGGTTTGAGGTATGTCTTTGAATGTTTGCAATTCTGAGCTGTTGTTTTTTGTAGTTGTTAGAACCAATCGTCCTATGTTTTTGTTTACGCTGTGCATGAGCTAACTTATCTTGGTTTTGACGATAGTATTTTTTCTTATCTGGACAATAACCATTGCTATCTATGTACAAGCCATTCGATTTGTAATCGAAACCAATCGCATTATCTGATAGAGCCACTCGAGTAATGGTTGCTTCATATTCAAAAAGTACGGAAGCATAGAATTTGCCATCACTATCTTGTGAGATAGTGACTGATTTTAATTTCCAACTTTCTTCTGGCATACGGTGTATTTTAGCTTTTACCTTTCCAATCTTAGGAAATTTAATGCTTCTATTCTCTACAATCGCAACCGTTCCATTCTGGTTATTCGTTGTATAAGATTTCCTACTATGTTTGGCGGATTTGAATTTAGGAAACCCATTTTGTTTTTTACGAGTTTTGTCAAAGTAATTTTTCATCGCACTTTGTAAATTTAACTGCACATTAGCAAGAGCAAGACTATCTACTTCCTTTAGATACTCTTTCTTATACATAGCAGGTGTTTGTTTTCCAAAAGCTTTCGTTTCTTCATAGCAGGCAATTTTATCAGTAAGTATAAGATTATATACCTTTCGACAACAGCCAAAGGTCTTTACAAACATAACAGCTTGTTCCGTTGTAGGATATAATCTGTACTTTATTGCTTTATTTGCCATTTTTTGCTCCTTGGATTGCATCTATTTTTTCATAGTTTCTATACTTGCACTATCATATTTAGGAGATATTTTCTCAAAAATTTCTTTTAGACGATTTGATATAGTATGATCCATAACTTTTCTACGATATTTTACTACCATACCAAATGATTATGATTATCTAATTTCATTATGTTGATAGTCTTTTCTATTTCTACTACTGACTATATATATTATACCATGTATCTTTACCTTATTCAAGAAAAAGCCGATTCCTCTCACCACCTATAGAGGTGGGAGAATTCTCGGCTGTATTAGTTAAAATTCAATCGCATCTGCAAAAAACACTGGCCCATCTTTACATACTCTTTTATTATAAACATTGGAATGTGGATCAAGTTCTGTTGATTTGCATACACATCCAAGACATGCACCAATTCCGCAAGCCATTCTTTCTTCCATGGAAATCTGTGCTGGAATGTTATATTTTTTGGCGATCTGTTTTACTCCTTTTAACATTGGCAATGGTCCACATGCAAATATCATTTGATAAGACATAGTATCATTTTTTAGTGCATCGATTACTGTTCCTTGTGTCCCAAGACTTCCATCGTCTGTTGCAATTTGAACTTGTCCATATTTTTGAAATTCTTCTACTAAAAAAGTATCTTTATTTCTATACCCTAAAACAATCTGCTTTGTTCCATGTAACTGTTTTACTAACTCTAATAGAGGGAAAATTCCAATTCCTCCTCCAACAATTAAATATTGTTCTTCTTTTTGTGGAAGTAAAAATCCATTTCCCAATGGTCCCAATATCTCTATATACTCTCCAACTTCCATTTTAGAAAGTTCTTTTGTACCTTCTCCCATAATACGAAATATCAGACGGAATAGACCATTTTTTTTATCAACTTCACAGATACTAATAGGACGTGGAAGCACTTTACTTTTATCTTTGAGATAGACCATTACAAACTGCCCCGGAACTGCTGTATTTGCAATACTTGTTTCTAAGTCAGAATTCTTAAACCAAAAACTAAAAATATCAGGCTGTAATTCTGTCTTTCCTGTAAGTATTGCTGTTGTTTTGATAGCTTTTTCCATACCCTTACCATACCTTTCTTTATCTTTTCTATTATTTTATCGAATTTTTTTAAAAAAGGCAACTAGATACAAAAAAACAATAGGGAAAGTGCTTTCTCAAAAAGCTTCTTCCACTATTGTCTTCTTTTTATTTCTTATTTTTGTATTCTTGGGCAACTGGATCGATAAACTGTTTTGTTCTTATCCACTCTTTTGTTTCTGGAACTTTTACAGTTTCACTGCGATTTCGATATAAAAATCGTACTAGTGCATAACAATCGATCCAGATTTCATTATTACCCTCTTTTTGAGATTCATTAAAGATTAATTGTAGACCAAAATGAAGATGGGGAATATCAATATTATTTACGTTTTCTTTTACACTATAACCTGTATGTCCTAAATATCCAATGACATCTCCTGCCTGTACAATACTTCCCTCTTCTAGTTCTTTATTATATGGAAAGTCTTTTCTTAAATGGGCATAATAATAATACCTTTTTTTATCAAAGGATCGAATTCCGATTCGCCATCCCCCGTACTGATTCCATCCAAGTGCTTCTACATAGCCAGACTCTACAGCAATAATTGGTGTTCCGGTTGCTCCCATCATATCATGTCCTAAATGAACTCTTCGATATCCATAACTTCTCGATGCTCCAAAATCGTCATAATCACTATAAGGAAAATTTTTGGCAATCGGTGAAAATGCTTTTAATCCATAACGAGTTACATATTCTAGCTGTTCTTCAGAGTCTGTTTGATTTTCCTGTGTTTGTTCCTCTTCTATTTGATATTCCCCGACCATACCTCCTAATACTGCTTCATAGGCTTCTTTATAATAATTATAGTAGCTCATTTTCTCTGTCAACTCTTCTATTGTTTTTCCTTCTGCTAATTTATCACAAAGAACCTTCATATCTGCTTCCTGAAATCTTTTAAAATCTCCTCCATATCGTGCACCAAGATAGGCTAATAATTCAATCCAATTATAATGAGGTTCTGAACCATATGAAGATACATCATATTTATAAGCAGCATCTAACGCCTCATATGTCACCTGAAAATCTACCCATTTAATATAATCTTTTTTTTCTTCTTCCTCCTCCTTTACTTCTTCATTCTCTTTTACAAACTCTTCATTAAATTCTTGTTGTGATTCTTTTTCTAATTCTTCTCCATCCATCCCTAATAGTTGTTGATCCGTATTTGTGTTCTCTGTCTGTTTACAGCCTGAAAGCAATAAAATTACTGCTAATATTGCTATTAAGCAGTGTAGTCTAAAACCGATTCGTTTCATTTTTCAACCATCCCGTTCGATTTTATACACTTTATGCAATCATTCTGACAGCTATTCACTTTCTATTAAAAAATGCGGATGGTATCTCTTGTTGTTCCATCAGAAATATACATTTGATCTATCATTTCTTTTAATAAGTTCCATTCTTCAAGTTCTAAATGTGTTTCCTCTTTTTCCTTCCAATGGGTAATCGCTAAAGAAAGTTTTATATTTTGTTTCGAATCAAATTCAGAAGAAAAGTCGTTTTGAATTCGTTTAATAAGTTCTTCCTTGTTAAGTGGTGCGTATCGAAAACTCTGTTGATAGGGATTGGTAACATTCGTGCGATCCTCTTTTGCATAGACTTCCTCTCTTTTACACTCCCCAAAAAGATTCCCTGCTCCATGTCTTGTCAGATAAGTCCTACTTACATAACAAACTTCTATCTCTGGTATCACAGATTCTTGTAAAGAAATCAAATCCTTTAAAAAAACTGCCGGATTTTTCAATCCTGTATTACTTGGAGTCAAATGTGGCATTTCTTCCACATTTGACTGATCTAACAAAAGTCCCTGTCCACCTTCAAAAATAATTCGATCATATTGATAAAGAATAGATGATTCTAATAAAGTAACATCTAAAAAGAATTCATGACAATCCTGTAAAAAATTTTCAATTAGATAGGGGCTATACAATCTCTCTCTCCAAGCATTAGAAAGTTTTCCATTTGTAACTTCATTTAATCTTTCCTTTACATATTCTTCTCTTACTCGAATTAAAAATTCCTTTCTTTTTTGATTACTTAATTCCTTCCAATTAGAAAGTTCCATTCGATAAAGAGGATATTTACTTCTAAGAATGGTTTCAAAAATCCCCATACCACAACTGCCATGTCGTTTTTCTGCTCGAGATTCTTCTGCTATTTGATTTATTAATAGATCAAAAGGTAGTGTTAAACAGCAAGAAGGGTTAGCAAAACAGTGAATAGAAGATACTATATTTAACTTTTTTTCCAACTCTTTTTTTTCTAAGCAGTAAATCATTGGATTAACTAAAAATGAATCTGCAAAATATGTGTCAGCTTTAGCAAAAACTCCTGATCCAAAATGATGAAATACATGACGAGTTTTGTCACAAAGTTCCACGGTATGTCCTCGCTGAGATCCACCATTATGACAGACTACAATACAGCTTTCCTTATTTTCTTCTGCTTTTTTTGCAAAATAGTCTGTCATCATTCCCTTTCCTTCATCTCCATAATTTGCTCCAATTATTACTTGTATTTGCTTCATTATAAATTCCACCTATTTTTCTTCCATTGCTCTTCTATAAATGTTTTCCCTATCTGTTCTTCTAAAAAAGGGGAACTATTTTGTTGTGTTGAATTTTTATTAGAAAAACGTTCTAATAAAGAAACTATAATTTCTGGAAGTTGTGTACACTCATTTACTAAAACTGCCCTTTCTCCAAGAAGTCTTCTCCAATTAGAAACTACCACTTCGCCTTCCATGCCTCCCTGATATCTCATTCCACTTCCCTGTGCAATCATTAAATGAAATATTTCGTACTGTTGTGAAACTTCTTGTAATAGTTCCTGTGCTGTTAGATCTTGTTCTGAACTATCACCAATAAATTGTCGAATTGCTTCTTTTCGTAAAATTGGAAGATAATTCTCATCTCCTATTGTAAATAAAAAACCCTTCTTTCCCCTTTTTTCAAATTGATCTGTCCTAGTATGGCGTGCTGCAAAATACCAAGGCAGAGTGTAAGATTCTCCTCCATTGCCTCCTCCTCCTTGCTCAAAAAAAACACTATTTAACTGCTCTGCAATTCGAATATCGGATTCAAACTGTGTCACCTGCAAAGGGTGTCTGTCACATTCTACATCTCCAAATGCCATTACCATAATCTGAGGATCTGTAACAGGCTGTCTTTGGTAGAGTTCTGTAATTAAATAATTTAGTTTTTTTGCAATCACTTCGAGTACAGTTCCCATACTTCCTGTTACATCTAATCCTAAAATAATAGGAGTAGAGAGTGGATGTTCGAAACTATCTCTTGCTTCTCGAAATGTAATATTTCTTGGTTCAAGTAATGGAGAAATTGTTCTTGCCTGATACATCTCATTTGCTGTAGAACGGTCAGTATATCCTCTTGATCTTGTATAACTCTCCCAATCTCTGCTGCTCCATGCTCCTGTTCCCATAAAAAATCCCCCCTTTATTAAAATTATTTTGATATTATCTTTTTATTATTATCATTATAATATTAATATACAATTTTGTCAAGTAAGGATTTCACCAAATATATTGTATCAGACTATTCTATATAGTATAATCAGAATGATAAGTAAGAAAAAAGGTAACGATATATAGAAATGAGGAAAAAATGGCACAAAACTACATAACATATAGACAATACAAAATACTTGCAGATCATATGAACATTTATAATTTTATGATTGATATTTATGAAAGAGATTAGAATATGCACTTTCTAGTTCATGGATGGATAAATCCTATACACATAAAAATAGAATTTGGCTGAATCCATTAGATAATAATAAAATTGTGGCATTTTGTTTTTATGAGAATCCAGTTACGGATATTTATTTTAGTATTAGACCGGAATATGAGGAGCTTGCTCCTTTTATGGTTGAATATGCCGATCAGTATATGCCAGATTTAGATGGAAAAAAACAATTTGTTATTTTTGAAAAACAAACTGCTATTATGAACGCAGCAAATCTTGGATATACAAAAATAGGTGAGTATACCCATTTTCAATACGACTTTGAAACACCTTTGGAATATCCCCTTCCTAAAGGATTTCGTTTTGTATCTCCAAAAAGGTTAGATATAGAAAAGATTGCTGAATGTTGTTGGAAGGGTTTTGATCATGAAACAAAAGAAGGTTTATGGGATGGAAATGCAGAAAATTCTTATCATCTATGTCAAGCCCCTCATGCAACTATACAGTATGCAGTTGCAATAGAAAATGAAGTAGGGGATTATGTGTGCTTGTGCTATGCAGGAATGTGGTGGACACCTCAAAATAATCTTGCCTATATAGAGCCTTTATGTACTATAACTATCGTCATAAAGGACTTGCCCGTGCCGCATTATCTGAACTTTATCGTCGTATGAAACCACTTGGAGCAACACATATGACAGGTGGCGATAACCCTTTCTATAAAAAAATCGGTTATCAGACAGTTGTAACTTGGACATTTTGGAAGAAGATTTAATTTTTTCTTTACTCTTATTGCCCATCATAAAGTTTTGCTAAATTTCTGCGGTATAATCGAGCAGGGCGATGTCCTGCTCCTTCACTCATTTTTTGGGTTTCTATTACAAGTTCTGCTGTCTTTCTTCGAAAGTTAGGAGTTAAAAGTGGTTGATCTAAAATTAACTCATATGCCTTTTGAAGCTCAAATAGTGTAAACTCTTCTGGAAGCAGTTCAAAACCAAGATTTGAGCGAAATAATTCTTCTCTAAGATAAATGAGAACTTCTGTTATAATTTTAGCATGATCAAATCCAATTCCTTCACTTTCTAAAATTTCAAATTTTGTAGTTCTTCCTGTCTTTTCATAGTGAAGTTTTTCTTGAATTTTTGCTCTGACCTCTTGTTTTAATCCGAAAAGGGTTAATTGATGGATCTGAAAAACTTCATATGCTGTTTCTTGTTCTATTCTCTTTTCTTCTTGTTTTTTTAACTCAATCTCTGCCCAAACTGCCTCTTTAGCATCTTTTGTCGCTTGAAGTACAGTTTGGTTATCTTTTGTTAAGGCAAGATAGGCATTTGATAAAATCCAACCTCTTGGATCTCTTTCTAAATCACTGTATACTTTAAAATTTCTCAAATTTACTTTATTCATGCCTGTTTCTTCTAATAATTCTCTCTGTGCTGCCTGTTCTAAAGTTTCCTTCTTTCTCAAAAATCCCCCCGGTAGTACCCACATCCCCTCAAAAGGTGGTTCTGCCCGTTTTACTAATAACAGTGATAACTTTTTTTCTGGGATCTTTCGATAATTATTATTTTGTTCTTCTTTTAAAGTAAAAAGTGCAATATCTACAGCAACAGATGGTCGTTCATAGTCTTCTAACCGATACTGTTTTAAAAATTCTCTTTCTTTCATTTGAACTTCTTTCATACAAGTCCTCCATAACTTATTTCTTATCTATATTTATCCTATCATAGACTTTTTAGTATTTCAAGTTTCAATGTAGGATATGATATTGTAATTTGTATTAATATGTGATACAATTTCAACATTACAAGAAGCGACAAATTTTAAAATTAAGGAGGTATTATGTATCAGCATCATATAGACTCTCTCGAGAACCTTAAAAATTATTTTTCGGATAAAGAGGAAATAATTGCTCTAATCTTTGATGGTTCTGTTGCAAGAGGCTGTGAAAGACCAGATTCAGATTTGGATGCAATGGTTATAATAACGGATGAAGCTTATAAAATTCGATCAGAAAATCATATAACTGCTGAAACCATAACTGGATATTGTACTTATGAAGGTGGATATTTTGATGTAAAATATATGACAAAAGGATTTTTAATCGATGCTGCCAATAAAGGAAGTGAGCCAACAAGAGACGCTTTTTTTAAATCTAGAGTACTATTTACAAAAGATCCTGATATTCCTCAAATCGTATCTAAAATTCCAGTCTTTCAAAAACAGGAGAAAGAGGAAAAAATGCTCTCTTTTTATTCCGATTTTTGGCTTAATTATTACTATTTCCTTAAATCATGTAAGCCTGATGGCTATATGAAGCTCCATGCTCTAAATGAAGTGATTTATAGTATCTATCGAATGATTTTACAGGAAAAAGAAATTTTATTTCCAAGTAATAGACGATTAGAGGAAACTGTACAAAATATATCAAAAGAAACTTTTGAACTGGTCAAATTGGGAAAACAGTCAGCCAGTTCTCAAGAAATGTTAGATATTGATGCTTTTGTTGATTATTTTCTGAAAATTACTTCCTATACTATTCCAACAAGTGATAAATCTATCTTATCACAATATACAAAGGATTTTGAACAGTGGTGGAGAAATCCTAGACCTAATATTAATGAATGGTAAATCATTTTATTTTATCAAAGAAAAATATATACTTTCCCTTTTGAATATTTTTTTGTATAATAAGGATTGATTTTAAGACAGATGCTGTTTTTCAGCGGAATGGAGGAATTATGTCACAAAGAACAGATATTCATAAGGTATTAATCATTGGCTCAGGTCCAATTATTATTGGACAAGCGTGCGAATTTGATTATTCTGGAACACAGGCTTGTAAAGCGTTGAGAAAACTGGGCTATGAAATTGTATTGGTTAATTCCAATCCGGCTACGATTATGACTGATCCAGAAACGGCTGACGTTACCTATATTGAACCTCTCAATGTAGAACGGTTAGAGCAAATTATTGCTAAAGAACGTCCAGATGCTTTGCTCCCAAATTTAGGAGGTCAGTCAGGATTAAATTTATGTTCTGAACTTTCCAAAGCAGGAGTTTTAGACAAATATCATGTAAAAGTAATTGGCGTTCAAGTTGATGCAATTGAACGTGGAGAAGATCGGATTGAATTTAAACGGGCAATGCAAAACCTTGGAATTGAAATGGCACGTAGTGAAGTGGCATATAGTGTTGATGAAGCTCTTGCTATTGCAGATCGTTTAGGTTATCCTGTAGTGCTTCGTCCAGCATACACAATGGGGGGAGCTGGCGGCGGTTTAGTCTATAATATAGAAGAATTAAAAACAGTCTGTGCAAGGGGATTACAAGCAAGTTTAGTTGGTCAGGTACTTGTAGAAGAATCCATTTTAGGCTGGGAAGAATTAGAATTAGAAATTGTTCGAGACTCTGACAATAATATGATTACTGTCTGCTTTATTGAAAATATTGATCCTTTAGGAGTTCATACTGGTGATTCTTTTTGTTGTGCACCTATGCTTACTATTTCAAAGGAGTGTCAAAAGCGGCTTCAAGAACAGGCATATAAGATTGTAGAAAGTGTTCAAGTGATTGGGGGAACTAATGTTCAATTTGCTCATGATCCAGTTACTGATCGAATTGTTGTAATTGAAATTAACCCTAGAACTTCCCGCTCTTCTGCTCTTGCTTCCAAAGCAACTGGATTTCCAATTGCTTTTGTATCTGCAATGCTTGCCTGTGGGCTTACTTTAAAGGATATTCCTTGTGGTAAATATGGTACGCTTGATAAATATGTTCCTGATGGAGATTATGTTGTAATCAAATTTGCACGTTGGGCATTTGAAAAGTTTAAAGGTGTCGAAGATAAATTAGGAACACAAATGCGAGCAGTTGGTGAAGTTATGAGTATTGGAAAAACTTATAAAGAAGCTTTACAAAAAGCCATCCGTAGCTTAGAAACAAATCGTTATGGTCTTGGCAATGTCAAAGACTTTGCAAAAAAATCCAAAGAACAACTTTTGTCACTGTTAATTACTCCTTCTAGTGAACGTCATTTTATTATGTATGAGGCATTGCGAAAGGGTGCTTCGGTAGAGGAAATTTATGAAATTACTAAAGTAAAGACTTATTTTATTGAACAGATGAAAGAACTGGTGGAGGAAGAAGAAAAATTAAAAGGTTATCATGGTTGCTTGCCAGAAGATAATCTGTTTATCTGTGCAAAAAAAGATGGTTTTTCTGACAAATATTTATCCCAATTACTGGATATTTCGGAAGATGAAATTAGAAAACATCGAATTCATCTTGGTATTACACAATCTTGGGAAGGAGTTCATGTCAGCGGAACAGAAAATAATGCCTACTACTATTCTACCTATAATGCTCCTGATCAAAATCCAATCAATACTAAAAAACCAAAAGTTATGATTTTAGGTGGTGGCCCAAATCGAATTGGACAGGGAATTGAATTTGACTATTGTTGTGTTCATGCGTCTTTAGCATTAAAGAAATTAGGCTTTGAAACTATTATTGTAAACTGTAATCCTGAAACAGTATCTACAGATTATGATACTTCAGATAAATTATACTTTGAACCTCTTACCTTAGAAGATGTATTAAGTATTTATGAAAAAGAAAAGCCTGTTGGTGTTATTGCTCAGTTTGGTGGTCAAACTCCTTTAAATTTGGCATCTGAATTAGAAAAAAACGGTGTTCGGATTCTAGGAACCCCTCCTTCTGTCATTGATTTAGCAGAAGACAGAGATCAATTTCGTGCTATGATGGATAAGCTAGAAATTCCAATGCCAGAATCCGGTATGGCTATCACTGTAGAAGAAGCTCTTGCTATTGCAGAACGAATTGGCTATCCGGTTATGGTTCGACCATCTTATGTCTTAGGTGGACGTGGAATGGAAGTAGTTTATGATGCTGAAAGTATGAAAGGATATATGAAAGCTGCAGTTGGAGTTACTCCTGACCGTCCGATTTTAATTGACCGTTTCTTAAATCATGCAACAGAGTGTGAAGCAGATGCAATAAGTGATGGAACACATGCCTTTGTTCCGGCAGTTATGGAGCATATTGAATTAGCAGGTGTACATTCTGGAGATTCTGCCTGCATTATTCCATCTAAACACATATCGGAAGAAAACCTAAAGACTATTAAAGAATATACCAAAAAAATTGCAGAAAAAATGCACGTACAGGGACTAATGAATATGCAGTATGCCATTGAAAACGGCAAAGTATATGTCTTAGAGGCAAATCCTAGAGCATCTCGTACTGTACCATTAGTATCCAAAGTCTGCAATATTCGTATGATTCCATTGGCGATTGAAGTAATGACTTGTGAATTTACTAAAAAATCATCTCCAATCCCTATGTTAAAAGAGCAAGATATTCCATATTATGGTGTTAAAGAATCCGTATTTCCATTTAATATGTTTCCGGAAGTCGATCCACTTTTAGGACCAGAGATGCGTTCTACTGGAGAAGTACTTGGTCTTTCTAGTTCTGTAGGAGAAGCTTTTTACAAATCCCAAGAAGCAGCACAGCAAAAACTTCCACTTTCAGGAACTGTTTTGCTTTCTGTAAATCGGAAAGATAAATCAGAAATCGTAGAAATCGCTCAAAGCTTTGCAGAAGATGGCTTTTCTATTCTCGCAACCGGAGCTACTTATGATTTGATTCAATCAGCTGGAATTTCAGCCGAAAAAATCAAAAAGCTCTATGAGGGAAGACCAAATGTACTTGATTATATGACAAACGGAAAGATATCTCTTATTATCAACTCCCCGGTTGGAAAGGAAAACGTTCATGATGACAGTTATTTAAGAAAAACTGCAATCAAGTCTAAAATTCCATATATGACTACAATTGCTGCTGCCAAAGCTACTGCTAACGGAATTAAGTATGTCAAGGAACATGGTAATGGAGAAGTTCATTCATTGCAAGAACTGCATAGTAAGATTAAGGACAAAGAATAAACGATACTTTCCCCGCCTAAAAGGGCGGGGACTTCTTGTTACTGTTTTTATTAAACTCTTCCCGAAGCTTTCGAATTGCTTTTTTTTCAATTCGGCTCACATATTCGTCTGTTTCATTAGGGATAAATTATATTTTGTTAATTGCCATTTGAAATTCTTTTCTATTCAGTTCTCCTCTTCGATACTTTTCATAGATCTCCCGTTTTCTTATCTTTTGTTTAATGTTTTTTTGTAATTCTTTATGCTCTTTTTCTAAATCTATTTGCTTTATCGTTTGCTTTGCTCTATCTTTATATTGTTTCTTTTTTGTTTGAGCAATTTCAAATTCATCTCTTGTAATAATTGCTGGATGGATATTCGAAACAACGATACACTCTTTTTTAGAAATTGTCTTTCCAAAAATGGCATCACCTGTATATCGCTGATCAGATAGAATATGACATATTGTTCCTGCTCTCCAAACAGAAACTTCATTTTTGAATTTTCCTAACCGTTCTCCTCGTTTCTTTCGAATGTTTCTAGGACATAAAATACCCTCTTTATTAAATTGTTTTGCAATTTCTGTCTGTCCCATTCCACTGCAAAATAACCTAAAAATTCGTTGTACAATAGGTGCACATTCTGGATCTAAAACTAAGTTGTTTTTTGTACCTTTCAAATATCCAAAAGGAGCAAAAGCTGTTATAAATTTTCCTTGTTGTGCTTTTGTTTTTCTTGCAGTTTTTACTTTTGTAGAAAGATCTTTACTGTATGCTTCATAAATAATATTTTTAAATCCAACTTCTATTGAGCCAGCAGCTCCAAGTCCATAAAAACTATCAAATTGGTCATTTACCGAAAAAAAACGAATTCCTAATTTTGGAAATATTTGCTCTAAATAATTTCCTACTTCTAAATAGTTCCTTCCAAATCTGGAAAAGTCTTTTACTACAATACAATCAATCATTCGCTTTTTTGCCATATCAAGTAATGTAATAATTCCCGGTCTTTGAAAATGAACTCCACTATATCCATCGTCCACAATTTCTAACATTGTACTGTGAGAAAGTTGAGGATGATTTTGCACAAAACTTTTTAAAAGAAGTCTTTGATTCAAAATACTATTACTTTCCTTTTGATTTTTATTAAAATCATCTTTTGAAATCCTTAAATATAAAGCAACTGTCATTTTTCACCTTCTTTTCTTTATATCTAATTCACAGCAAAAGGTGTAATAAATCTTGATATAGTTTTGATATACAATAATTTGTTTTATAAACATTTTACAAAGTTCTTTTGAAAAGCTATTATTTTGTAGAAATTGTAGAATTTCATTTCTTCTATCTATATTTTCTCTAAACTCTTTTTCTTTCTCTTTTATTTGATTTTGATATCTTTCTTTTCTATTTCTTTTTTCTAAGATATATTCTTCTTTTGATAATTGACCTTTTCTATATCTTTGATATAAGTGATGAAAGACACCTTTTTCATCCAACACTTGTCTTTGCTCAAAAACAGTTATATCTTTTAAATTAAGCATAACAAAAAATTGTATTTTTAAACTCTGTAACACCGCCAGTTTTAAGTCCTCTTCTAAAATACTTCTATTTTTACATCCTTTGTACTTTATATATTTTCTACGACAGTTATAGTGATAACGCAACAGATAGTTAGTTTTAGTAAGATATCCGCTGCTTCTTGTCATTTTTCCGTGACACTCTCCACAGATAACTATTCCTTTTAAGATATTTTCTGTATTAAATTTTTCAGTATTTTCTTTTTTCTTCGATCTTTTATACTGAATTAAATCTTGTATTTGATCAAATACTTTCTGATCAATAATTGGCTCATGCGTATATTTTATAAGATTCCATTCCTTTTTTGACAGTTTATTATGATATTCCGATTTTTTTTCCACAAGATTTCCACAGTAAACGGGATTTTCTAAAATACCAAGAACAGAAGAACCAGACCATAAGGCATTGCTTTCTCCATTTGTCCCCTTTAACTCTCCTCTTTCATATCGTCTTCGGTTTTTTGATAAAATTCCTTTATCATTTAAGAGTTTTGCAATTTTTACTACTCCCATTCCACTCATACGAAGCTTAAAAATCTCTCTTACTACTGCTGCTGTTTCTTCTTCTATTTCTAATTGATAAGGATTTTGTTTTGATTTTTTATATCCAAAAGGAGCACTGTTTCCAAGAAAAAGTCCTTCTTTTCTCTTAATCTCTAAAACACTCCTTATTTTTTTTGAGATATCTTTTGCATATAAATCATGATACATATTCTTTAAAGATAACTCAAAATGTTCGCTTTCTGTCGCATAAATACTATCATAGTGATCTTCAACGGAAATAAAGCGGACATTTCTAAAGGGGAAAATTGTTTCTAAATATATTCCTGTTTCTATATAATTTCTTCCAAAACGGGATAAGTCTTTTACTACAACACAATCAATTTTTCCTTCTTTTATTGCCTGTAACATTGTACAAAAACCCGGTCGTTGAAAAGCTGACGTTAGATAACGATACTTTTGAAAATATTGGAAAATCAAAGTTTTTCGAGCGATGGACAAGCCTTATACCATGCTCTACAACCAGTATGAAGGCGAGCAGGAAGAATTGGACAATTACAAGGCAGAGCAGGCATAATATGAAAATGACTCCAAATCTGCTGCACGATTGGGAAAGATATACCACCGACTATGGTAGAAAAAGGGCTAACACCCGAAGAACTGGAGGAAATGTGGAAGAAAAAAGCGAGAAAAGACAGACTACACCAGAATTATCTGAAACAGAAAGCCAACGGGAAACAGAAAGAATATGAGGAACGCACCAAAGGCAAGAAAAAGGCACAAATTGAGAGCCAAAAGGAGCAGACAAGAGCCGAGGACAGAGAGAAAGGCATATACTTCCATGCAGGAGTACCAAAATACCGAGGGCAGACAAACAAGCGGTAATGTAAACGTTTTCATTTAAAAGGCTATGACAGTTATAGTCTTTTTTCTTGCAATAATTACCGTATAGTATATATGAATACGGTTGAGAACAAGACAACTATTGCGTTATTGAATTTGCAGGTACTCATGATATAATTTTAGTATAAAAAATATAGGGGGGGGTAAAATATGTTATATTTAGCAGAAAACTTAAAGAAATACCGTATTTTAAAAAATCTTACACAGGAAGATGTTGCAGAGTATTTAGGAATTACACCACAAAGCGTTTCAAAATGGGAACGTGGCGAGTCTTATCCGGACATTACACTTTTACCAGCACTAGCAAACATATTTGAAACAAGTATTGATTTGTTAGTGGGTATGGATGCGATTCGTGCAGAAACAACACGATATAACATTCATAAAAAAGCTGTTGATTATCAGCGAAAAGGAGATTATGATTCTGCTGAAAAAATTTATCGAGATGCATTGTTGATTTATCCAAATAAACCGGGGATGATTCTTGGATTAGCAAGTACATTGGCGTTGAAAGGTAATACAGATGAAGCTATTGATTTAATAGAAAAAGGATTACCTATATCAATCAATGAGAAACAAAAATCCACTATGCGTGCAACGCTATGTTTCTTATATTTGAAAGCAGGATACGAGGATAAGGCTAATAGACTTGCATCTGAACTTCCTCATACAAGAGAAAGCCGTGAAGTAATTCAGCCACTAATACAACGAGGTTTAACTGAAAACGAAATAGACGAAAACATAAAAGGTATTTTACTTGGTGACGGAAAAGGTGTTTGGTAAGAAAGTTATTTCAGAGTATAGTGATATTTTAGATGACAAAGATAGGTTTATCGGAGAGGTATATTAAGCACTTAGGAAAAATCTAAGTGCTTTTCTTCCGTTTAATTTATAGAATTAGGGCAGAAATGAAGATATGAAAAACTGAATATTATTTACCTATGGTAGCGATTATCTTAACGGACAATCAGCTATCTTTTTATTTTCAAAAACTACCAATACAGCACAGAAAGAATGAGGTATCAAAAATGATTGAGAATAAGAATGACACAAGCAGAAACTTAGAAAAGGCATTGGAACAGGCGAAAAAGCGCGTAGCCAACGAAAAGAAAAAGCAGAACGACGAGAAGAAATGCAAATCGGAGAACCATCACAAGTACATCATGGGTGGTATCATTGTAAAGTATTTCCTGACTGCTACTGCTATGACGAGGGCGAGTTAAACCGTATCTTGTCGGTTGTATTGCAGATAAAGAAGTATCAGCAGATTATCTCTGAAATCAAGTCGGTAGTCGAGAAAGCGTCTTATATCACAGGAGTGTTCTTGTCAGCGAGTTTGACGGGCAGACCTACCACCCGAAATACCATGAGGATTTAATTCACAGTGAAATCACTCTCCCACCCAATGCTCCAAAGAATATGCAGACCGAGCCACTTTATGGAACGCTGTTGAACTTTCACAAAAAGGGCAGAAATCATAGCTTGCGAGAATGTACAGCACAATGCCGATATTACGAAATCTTCCCCATTCCTTTTTCCCTTATAAAAGTATTTAAAAATATTTTGAAATAGTTATTGACTATTAAAACTAATGTTGTTATAATTCTATTTAAAAAAAAATTGAAATAGGAGGGCGAGAATGATTGGCAGTAAGTGAAGTATTAGCAGCTTTGGCTGATGAAACCCGTAGAAAGATTTTGCAAAAATTAAAGGAGGGTAGAATAAATTCTGGTGATTTAGCAAATGCACTAAACATGACACCCCAGGCATTATCTTATCATTTGTCAAAGCTAAAAAAAGCAGACCTAATTTATGAAACAAAATACAAAAATTTTATTTATTATGAGCTGAACTTATCTATTCTGGACGAAGCAATCATGTGGATAAACAATTTACGAGGAGGTCAATAATGAAAGTGAAAAAAATTGTGTTTTATGGACTTATGTTTCTACCGCTAATAAGCGCTTTAATTGCGTTACAGTTTTTACCGGAGCAAATCCCTGCTCATTATGGTTTAAACAACCAGGTAACACGCTGGGGCAGTAAATACGAGGCTCTTATTGTTCCCATTGTCACAACTATATTGGGTTACTTTTTTCTAGGGATAGCAAAGGTTGCTGCAAAACATGAAGAAAATGGGAACAATAATGAGAACGTTTGTATTGTTGCGGGTATTGTTACACTTATTATTTTTAATGCTATGACAGGGTATGCTTTATACGCTAGTTTTAATAAGATTGAAAACCTATCATCTAATAAAATTGATGTTAGTCAATTATTGTTTGGAATTTTAGGTATCGCTATGATTATCATAGGGAATATAATGCCAAAATTAAGAATGAACGCCTTTACTGGACTAAAAACTAAGTGGAGCATGAAGAATGAAACGACATGGAAAAAAAGCCAGCGTTTTGGTGGAATCTCCTACATTATCGGAGGTGTTGTTATAATTGTGATATGCTTCTTTGTTCAAGGTATTTACTGCTTTCTATCAACGCTAGCAATAATTGCTATTCTTTTAGTGATTGACATTTTTTATACTTATAAGATAGCCCAAATTTGCTAAACAATAGGGTAATTATGTTGAAGTAATTATAAGTGATAGTTCAAAATGATGTTGCCCTTTGATTATATAACAGGAAACCAACAACCAGTCACAGCCCTTTGTAGGAGAAAGAGGGAATCATTTATGCCTTGTTCTGTGCGGGGAGAAACCGTATCTTACCCGAAAATTGACTCCATAACAGATAAGCCCTATGTCCACAAGTGTCGCATATCGAGCAGTAGGGTTAATAGATAAGTTAGCTAAAATAGTTCCCTTTCGTAAATGAAATTCTGCTTTAATAGGTTGACAAACATACACAATGTATGTTAAAATACAAATCAAAATATATGTGCAAGGAGGTTAAAGTGTGCCACGCAACAAATATCCAGAAGAAACAGTTGAAAAAATATTAGATGTTTCCCTAAAGCTATTTCTTGAAAAAGGATATGAAGAAACTACAATTTTAGACATTGTAAATCATTTAGGCGGTCTAACAAGGGGAGCATTTTATCATCATTTCAAATCGAAAGAAGAAGTGTTAAATGCACTAAATGATAAATTGTTTTTTGAGAATAACCCATTTGAAATTGTAAGTAATGAAAAAAACTTATCTGGTCTTGAAAAAATTAAAAAGGTTATAAAATTACAATATTCAAATAAGGATCAACATAAAGTAAATCTTATGGCTGTTCCGCTACTAAATAACCCGCGTATATTGGCAAGTCATATTGAAAACAATCAGCGGATTGTCGTTCCTTATCTTGAAAAGTTTTTTCAAGAAGCTATAAAAGACGGCTCTATTCGGAATAATTATCCGAAAGCACTATCCTGTTTTTTTATGATAATAACAGAGCTTTGGTTTATCCCTTCAATTTTTCCTGGCACAAAGGAAGAATTATTGGAGCGTTTGCTTTTTGTCAAAGAAATGTTCGACAAGTTAGAAATACCGATTATTGATGATGAAATCGTGTTTTATGCGAAAAATACTATAGAAAAACTCGAATAGAGTTTTTTTATACCCAAATACATACATACAATATGTATAATAATGAGGATAACAACGACAGAACAAGATTTATTAGAGTTGGAACAGCTATCTGAATGGGGCTAAAGGTGAATATCAACGAACTTATCCCATCTTATCATGGGGATTTACATCGCTAATATTATTGCTGGTATTATCTTAATCGCAATAGGGATTGTCTTACTCATCAAGTCCAGATAAGGTGAAAAAAGGGGAGGAAATGGTGAGGATTGGTTTTGCTTGGTGTGTTAATGATATTGATGTACATCATTCAACTGATGATTTTTCTATAATCAAAAATTTAGTTAGGAGAGATAACATGACGGAAAAAGAATTTGAACAGCGTATTGACGCTGCTGCGGACAGGTTTGAAAAAAATATTACAAAAAAATGGAATAACAATAAATGCTTTCGTAGAAGCATGAAATCCATATCTATCATGGCAGAGACTGGCTTAATTCTTGGCGCAGAACATCTTGCGATGCGAGGTTATAAAACTGCCGCTGCGTGGTGTGCGCGACTTGGCATTGTTGGTGTGATATCTGATATTATTACTTCAATCATTTTTAGGAAAAGGTAAATTATGGAACAAAGACTATTTTCAAAAAACTTTATACTTCTTTCAAAAAACTTTATACTTCTTGTTTTAGGACAGATAAGTTCTCTTTTTGGAAACTATATTATAAAATTCGCATTATCCATGTATGTACTTGATACAACAGGTTCTGCGACGATATTTGCAGGTATTCTGTCTATTGCTACTATCCCTACAATTCTGCTTTCCCCTTTAGGTGGTATTCTTGCGGACAGGGCAAACAGAAAAAATATCATGGTGGCTTTAGACACTTTATTGGGTATGTTCGTGTTGTGTGCTGCTTTATTATTTACCGAACAGGACGGCATTATACTAACAGGAATTTTGCTTGTATGTTTATCTGTCTTAGGAGCATTTGAGTCCCCCACTGTTCAAGCATGTGTTCCACAAATGCAATCTGGCGATAACATCATTAAAGGCAATGCGGTTGTAAATCAAGTAGCTGCGGTGGCGGCTCTCATTGCCCCGATACTTGGAAGTGTTCTCTATACTGCCTTTAGTCTAAAGCCAGTTCTGTATGCAGGAGTTTTATGTTTTTTTGTTACGACAGCATTTGAATGTTTTATTAAGTTGGAATATATATTAACAGATAACAGTAAAGATATCTTATCCATTATCAAGAGTGATTTTTTAACAAGTATACGATTTATAAGCAAAGAACAATCCTGTATTTTGAAAATGTTGCTTTTAAGCGCATTGATTAGTTTCTTTGTAATAGGAACGGCTATGGTTGGTCTGCCTTATATTGTGCGAAATGTATTGGACTTAAATGCTGAATATTATGGTTTTGCGGAAAGCGCATTGGGATTTGCTGCAATTATTGGAAGTATTACAGCTGGACTATTGACACAAAAGATGAACCCCAGAAAACTATCAATCGTAGTTGTGGTACTTGGAGCGTTTCTTGTTCCGGCAGGTATTATTTTTCTGCTTCCAACAACAACAATTACAAAATACATTATTAATATCATTGCCTTTTGTGGTATGCAGATTGCCGCTTGTATTTTTTCTATCTTTGCTCTCTCAATGATACAGCAAAAAACTCCGAACCATTTAACAGGAAAAGTGATGGCGTATGTCGCCACTATTTCCATGTGCGCCCAACCTTTAGGGCAAATGGTTTATGGGATATTATTTGACAAGTTTAGCAGTACAGTTTTTCTTGTACTGCTCCCAACAGGAATACTTGTCTGTATCATAGGTGTACTTACTGTAAACTTTTTTAAGAATTTAGACAATTAGAGGAATCACAGTTTGTTGTCTCTCTTTCTTTATATCTAAAAATATAAAGCCGTTTCTATAAACTCATTACTTTGTCTATCAGCGCTTTGAATAAATTAAGGCTGTTGTTTCTTTCTATCATCTGAATATGAACTGTCTAACCATCTAAATACTGCTTACAATACCCTTGCGCCTGTCCCAGCTTTTCGGACAGGCGCATTTTGCTGCCCCAAAAATTTTTTGAAAAACTTCCGAAAATCTTTGGCGTTTTTTTCAAAAGGCAGTATTGCCCCGAGAAAGGAGGTGAGAATGTGGAACCTAATCGCAGAGAGTTTATCCGGCTACCTGAAAAAATCCCTTGTTCCCTATCCTGTCATTGTGGCAGCAATAAAAGGCGACCTAGACGCCATGAAGATTATCTTGTAGCATTTCAGCAGCTACATAACTCGCCTCTCCATGCGGAAGTTGTACGACAGGTGCGCCATGACACTATCTCAGTGGGAGTATTCCCGCCTAGACAGCCGAGCGACCAACACCACGCCGGAAAAATTCCCATGAGGTTATGCTAATAACCGTCCGATTAAAGCCTTTGATTGATTGAATAGTGGACTTGCCGCTATTCATAGACTGTAATATATGTTTGCGAAAGAAAGAGGGATTTTCTTTGACACAAAACCAAACGCCCGTTACCACAACAGAGCATAAAATCGGAAAAGTTACTTACCTTGTATGTTCGTTCGCAAGTGAACACGCGACGGACACACTAAATAAAAAGATAAAGAAGCTCATACGCAAAGACATGGAGCTAAACCCCGGAAACGCCTGGAAATAGGGTGTTTCTTCACATTTTATACATGACACAGGCAGCGGTATGTGGTATAAATATAGACAGTACAAACACCCTGCTTGTCTGTCGTTGGAAAGGAGGACAAAATGTTACAGACAGACAAGATTACTGCTTTATATTGCAGATTGAGTCAGGAAGATATGCAGGACGGGGAAAGCGAGAGCATACAGAACCAAAAACTGATTTTACAGAAATATGCTGATGAACACCACTTTTTCAATACGCGCTTTTTCGTAGATGACGGATTCTCTGGCGTGAGCTTTGAGCGTGAGGGGCTTCAAGCCATGCTGCATGAGGTTGAAGCCGGGAATGTGGCGACCGTCATAACAAAAGACCTTTCCCGTCTGGGACGTAATTATCTGAAAACCGGCGAGCTGATAGAGATTGTTTTCCCCGAATACGAAGTGCGCTACATTGCCATTAACGACGGTGTAGACACAGCAAGGGAAGATAACGAGTTTACCCCTCTGCGGAACTGGTTCAACGAGTTTTACGCCCGCGACACCTCAAAGAAAATCCGGGCTGTCAAACAGGCAAAGGCACAGAAAGGCGAGCGCGTCAACGGCGAAGTGCCTTATGGTTACATAGCCGACCCAA
>CAJUGJ010000025.1:27415-45360 GCA_910586015.1 uncultured Lachnospiraceae bacterium | reverse complement strand
GTCAGTACGACTGGGCAGTTACAAGCCCATTACCTTTAGGTGATGGGTAGTTGACCATAACCAATAACTGATACATAATGTAGCCAATTTTCACCTATATAAGTTCGTATCATCACAATTACAGGATTTCCTTTATTGACTTCATTTTTCAGTGCATTTATATTTCCTGTATAATATTTCACATGAAAATCATATTGGGAAAATAGTTTTTGTATACCTTTTGGATAAACACAACCATCTTTCATTTTATTAGGTATTACTTCGTACAAATCATCTCCACTTTTCTCAATACTCCAATGTCTTAAAAGATACGCTGACGAAAAAGCAGAACATTTATTTCCATTTTGAAAATCTATTCTATTTGGTTTATGAATTATAAATTTACTGGCTCTACACTTAATGAAATCAGTATAACAAAATATTTTATTACAATCAAGCTTAGATCAATTTTCATATTGCTTTAATTTTATATTTATAGTATCATCATCTATAATAATTTGATCGATTAATATACTTAAACAATAACGCTTTTGTTGAAGATCGCCATAAGATAGTAATGCAAGAAATCGATCTTTTGTTTCTTTAAAATCTTCGATTATCAATTTAACATTTTCATCAATACATTCTTGTAAAATGTTCTTTTCCTTTATTAATACATTTATTTTTTGAGAAATGAAATCGAAAGGAATGTTTCCGATTTGATACAGATCAATCAGTTTTTTTATTTGTTTATCTAAATTTTTAATTTTAATCCTTAAATCGTTTTCATAATTTGGCTGAAAAGAACCTGTTGGTTCTAATTCACTGAATTTAAAATCGGATATAAAATCAATTATGAGCTGATCTAAATCTGATATCTTCCACTTTTTATTTTTACAATTTGGATCAATAATATATTTAGAATCTCCCTTTGTGCGGCTATAACAAGCATAATTTCCATGTTCTCCATGAAATTTAGCACCACATTTACCACAGTATAGGAGACCAGAAAGTAAAGTGTTTGCTTTAAAGATAGACCTATTTTTTTTCGATGTTTTAAAGATATTTTGAACTTCATCAAATAATTCTTTCGATATAATAGGAGTATGATTACCCTGATAAGAGATCCCTTTAAATTTAACCTTTCCAATATAGATATCATTTTGGAGAATATGATAGACTAAAGCTTCACTTTTCCATGCACCATATTTTGTAGTATATTTGTTTTGCATATACTTCCAGCAATCATGTACCGTGTGACCATTAACAAAACGTGCATATAATTCTCTTATCTGCATAGCTTCGTATTCATTGATAATCAAATTTCCGTCAATATAATCATATCCCGTGGGAGCATATCCACCGCCATGAAAGTAGCCATTTTTTGCACGACCAATACGACCCATAGTAAATCGTTCTGTAATCTGCTCCTTTTCTAGTTGAGCAAATACAGATAATACGCCAATCATAGCTCTGCCAAAGGGGGTAGATGTATCAAAGTTTTCATTAACTGAAATAAAATCAATATGATTTGCTAAAAATGTATCTTCTATCAACATAAGGGTATCTTTTTGACTACGGGATAAACGATCTAGTTTATAGACAATCACAGTATCAATGTACTCCAAAGTAATATCCTTTAACATCTGTTGCAGAGCAGGGCGATTCATATTACTACCTGAATAACCACCATCAGTATATATAGTTATAATTGTCAGATCTCTTGCTTTACAATAGGCTTTTAAACGTTCGGTCTGTTCTTTAATACTATAATTTTCTAACTGATTTTCTGTAGACACTCTTACATAACAAGCACATTTTTTCATATGACTTCCTACGACAGATTCTATGTATTTGATATATCATATTTCTATAAATAAATTCTATGTATTTTTTAAGACAAAATGTACAAACCATACTACATAGAATTAGATAAAAATAGAATAGGAAGTTATCTATGAAAGCAAAAGTATTTATAACTACTTATGATGGGAAAATGTATACTGATCCATCTAAAATTAAAGTGCCACGCAATACAAATACAGAAAATTTTTATCGTATACTAGAAAATGATATACTATCTGCAAAAAAGAATGATTTAAAGAAACAGCAATAATGCTCATATACAATAAAGAAGAAACCAAAAACAAGAGATAAATCGCCAGAACTACACTATTGCGAACCAAATAAAGACCATAGGATAATGTTTTGTGCAAGAATAAAAGCCCAACTCCTAAAGGCAATAGAAGAAGCCTATGACAAACGAAAGGGGATTCATTTGACCGTATATAATATAGCATACAAAGAAACAAGAAAATCTGGCTTGTATCTTGGTAAGGGGAAAATGTATCTTAGTTATAGGAAGATTTCTTTTAGCGAAAGACTATGCTATAATTTTTAAAGGGGTGAACAAATGAAAATAAAGACAGAACAGGATTTATCCTATAACGAAATAGAAGTAATAATTAAATATCCCCAAAAGGACAAGCAGGTTAATCGTATTATAAATTTTTTACAGTCATTTGATATGCAGATAAAATGTGCTGTTGATAATACAGAGAGAATGATAAATATTTTGGATATTTACTATATAGAGAGCGTTGACAAGAAGACTTTTGTATATCTTGAAAATGCAGTGTATCGTACAGATTTTCGGCTATACCAGCTAAAAAACAAACTACAAACATACGGTTTCGTGCAAATCAGCAAATCATGTATCTTAAACATAAACGCTTTATACAGTATTAGACCTCTTTTCAATAGCAGAATGGAAGCAACTTTGAAGAATGGTGAAAAAGTTAATATCAATCGTAATTATTTAAATGGAGTAAAAAAAGCATTGGGAGGAGATAAAGAAGAATGAAAAAAAATATTGTAAATATTTTAGCTACAACAGGAATTTCCTTACTACTGCTTTCAGTTGTTGCGTTGTCTTATCATGGAAGTTGTATTTATTTGGAGACAGTGTTCCAGACTTTTGGTGTAAATATCATTACTCATTTAGGAATAATCATTATTAAAAAAATCGAATTAAGAACCATTTTTACTGAAATGGTTTTGGAAATCACATTTATTGTGTGCGAACTACTTGTGTTTGGGCGATTGTTCCATTGGTTTACAAGTTTGTCGTTTTTATTGCTTGTTTGTATGGGAGTTGTAATATATATCATTTCACTCTTTTTAAATTTATTACAAATGAAACAGGAAGCAAAAGAAATCAATTTGCTAATTAAGAACCGAAATAAAAATCAAGACTAAGATAGACAACTACCAAAATTATTCAGAGGAAAAAGGACATGGAAAAAAGAAGAACAATAAGTGTTATCAGTATGATGTTTATTTTATTGATGATTATTAGAGTGATAGAAATTATTTTTGTAAAAACCGACCAGACATGGATTGGAGAAAATATATTACATAAAATCTGCTGCATTTTGCTGATATGGATTGTGTTGGATATGCTTAGACTTCATTGGAGTGATTTGGGATTTTCAAAAAAAGGGTTATTTACTGGTTTAAAATATGGTCTTGCTCTTGGCATAAGTACCTTTTTTCTTTCTTACGTTGTAGAATTTATTGTGTTGTTTGTAATGAGAAAACACCCATCTTTGCGATTTTATATTACAAATTTTTCACTTACACAGACATATACAAATGGTAGTTCCTTGTTAGCAGTAATAGTGTGTATTATTGGTAACATAGTAAATGTCTATGCAGAAGAGGGACTGTTTAGAGGACTATTTTGTAAAATCGGCATACAATACTATTCTCAAAAGACAGTTAATATAATACAAGCTTTGCTTTTTGGAATATGGCATATTACCAACGTAATAAATCCTCTACTTGACGGTTCTATGAATATCGCTATGGTAGTTTTTATGGGCATAGGATATATACTATTATCTGGAATTTTAGCTTATGAATGGGGGATGTGTGCAGCATTGTCGGGAACGCTTTGGATAGGTGCATCAGAACATTTATTTAATAATTTTATAAGTAATTCCTTACATACGGTGACAGAAACAGGTGCAGATGAATTAATGGTAATTAGGATAACCTTATCAAATATTTTATCATTGTTATTTGTCTTGATTGTCTCTAAAAAAAATATATATAACAAATGCCACAATACAAATGTTAAAAAATAAAAGCAACCATAAACTATACAATGTCCTATGTGGGAGAAAGAGGAATCCGAACCTTTTACCCTATGAAACGATCCCCTTTGCACAGCATAATACCAAAGATGATCACAAAAAAACAGGAAACCTTTTTTTGATTTCCTGTCTTGATGTGTCGTTCTATGTAGAGACGATTATTCCGTTTTCTATTGGCTACATTTTTATAAATGGCAATTTATTTTGCTTTTATTGGGAAGTAATAGTCCATCTGCTCATATCCCATTATTTTTTTTACAAGCGGTGACGTAATGATATTTCCTAATTCCGGACGTGATGCGTCACGCTCAAATCCATTTTCACTTAGAAACTTATCTATCTCTATGTTCATAAGTTCCTTATCTGTTTTCTGGTCTATATCGGTTGCTACAGCATAAAGACCTCCTTGAAAATCTATTATTTCAAATTCTTTGGGAACATTCATACCATCTTCATACATATACAGCCAAACAAAGCCCTCACCTGTCAAATATAAAAAATCTTTTGGGAACAGACTGCGTTTTTGCGAAGATAACCATTCATCAAATATATTAAAATTACCCTCACCAAACATACCCGTTCCAGACGAAACCATTTTACAGTCTAGCATTTCATAAATTTTTACACTTTGCATTGTTATTCCTTCACTTCTCTTTTTAAGCTTGTACATAATTATTTTTTCCAGTACTTTAATTTTGGAAGACATTCAAGCATGATTTTTCTTGCTTCTTCTTTACTGATATCTGGATTAGCAGCAACCATATTTGGTATACATATCTCAATCATTTCTTCCATTGTACCATGAAAAGTAAATTCACCATTTTCAAAACAATACTTGCAATATTCCTCATTTTTGCTTCCATCGGCATTTGTTCCACACAGTTCATCGCATTCCCCCATAGGCATACCACAACACTGACAAAATTTCTGATTCATCTCGTTCATTTTCTTTACCTCCGTCTTTTTCAATGTACTTACGATTTTAATATAGCACATATATGTTGACATCTTTTGTCAAGGTTTATTTTTTTTATAAATTTCTTGTGCCTGTGCAGCTAAAATTTCTCTTAAATACTTTGGCTTGAGTATTTCAACCTGTGCTCCAAACGAAAGTAAATAACCAATAAGCCATGTATCAACAGATGTTTCAATAGAAACAATAAAATCACCATTTTTTTGATATTCAATTTCTGTCTCGTCAAACTCATCATAAACACGATATGCGATTTTTTTTGAAAACAAAAGAACTATCGGTGAAGATATCTGCTGCGAATCATATTTTGGCTCTGGATATGGTTTTGGTACAAAAGTTCGATCCAATAATTCCAGTCCTAAAATACGATTCAATTTGAACATACGAAAGTCCTTTTTTTTAAGACAAAATGCTTTCAGATACCATTCTTTTGATTTATAAGATAACTTTAATGGCTGAATGATACGTTCACTTCTTTCACTACTCGTGTTTTCATAAACTATTTTTATTTCTCTATGTTGAATCACTGCTGTTTTTAGTATTTTAAATTTTGCATTATCACTACTATACTTTCCCCAACGTGAAAAATCTATTTCGAGCCAATTTTCCATATTCACATTGAAAAGTGCAGATAACTTGGTTAGTATTTCTTGTCCAGAAGTATAACCTGTGGCAGATAAACTTTGTATCGCTGTCAATACCTCTTGCCTTTCATTTTCAAATAATATTGCTCTATCCAAAGTAAAGTCATGTAATAAATAGATTCCACCATTCCTTCCGGATTCGGCATAGATTGGAATACCTGCACTACTTAACGATTCTACATCACGATAAATTGTTCTTGGAGAAACTTCAAATTTGTTCGCCAATTCAGGAGCAGTGGCATGTCCTTTGTCTAAAAGATAATATAGAATTTTGAACAGACGACTATCTGACATTATTTCACCTCCTCAAATCATAATACCATGAAAATTTTAATATGAGTTGAAAAATTTTATTATTTTTATATTAAGATGAAGAAAGTCAGTATTAAACAGAGAAAACAGTAAGACAGATAATGATTAAAAGAATAATAGAATTATATATATATTTGTGCTAAGATAATAGTATTGAACAATTCATTAAATTGGTACTTGCTAAAAGAAAAAACTATAGAATAAGCAAAAGGAGAAATTATTATGAACAGAGAAGATGAGGAAGAAATTAAACAGGCTATAGTTAAAATTTTAAAACGATATAAGGTTATGTCAATGGAACAATTCGAAACAATGGATGAAGATGATGGAAACGAATTATATGAGAGTTTAAAAGCTGGAGTAGTAGAAGAATTTAATCTGGATGACGATGAAATGGGTGAGGTATTAGAAGAGGTTTTAGAATCAATTTCTGAAATGTAAAATAAGAAAACGACTATAAGTTATACTTGAAAATTGCTAGAACGGTTGTAATATTAGAATAGAATTTTAAAAAAGAAAGGATAGCTATGATTGACCAAAATACAATAATTGAGATTATAAATAAGGGGTTACCTATTCTTGCATCCTCCCCAGTACTGATTAAATTGTTCGAAACCGTTGGAAGTGTTGTCAAGGCTTTATATACCCCAACACTGACCTTAAAAAATGGCAAGGCAGAAGTGGATGTGGAGATATATCGAAAACAGCAAGAGGGAAAATTAATGGAAAACCAGCCATTCACATTATACGAGATTACAAAGTTAAAGAATTTTATAAGTTCTGCTGGTTTTGCGGCAATGGAATTACAGGAGAGTGATGAACAGGTAGATACTAAGATTGAATTTGATTGGATTATGCGTTTTTTTGATGCAGTAGGCAATATCAGCAATGAAGAATTACAAAGGTTATGGGGCAAAGTACTTGCAGGTGAAATGAAACAGTCAGGTACCTGTTCCCTCAGAACAATGGACATTATTCGAAACCTATCCCAAAAGGAAGCAGGGATTTTCAATAAGTTAAGCCATTATGTTTTACAGAGCGGAGATTACTATTTTATCTTAAATAATGGTTTTTGTGGACAAAACGAGGATAATGTAGAAAGCTATAATTATATATTAAAAACAGGTCTAAAATATTCAGACAGCGTAATTCCTATGATCGAGTGTGGACTGCTGTCTGTAGATAATGCACTTGCGACTGACTTTGAAAGTAATAATGTCCTTAGTATTCAGAATCAAGAAATTGCCTGCTTTATAATCGCCAATAGTGATAGTAGGTTGAATTACATATCCATTGAGCCTTATTTTTTGACGAAAAGTGGGATTGAATTATACAATATTATCCAGAGAATGTCGGATTACCATGTGAATAATGATTATTTTATTATTTGTTTAAGGGAGTTAAAAAAACAATATCCCAACTTAACTTTTTCTGCTCATAGAATAATGGGGGAAAATAACTTTGAACCGAATGATCTGTTATAGGCTTGACAATAACTGTATCATGGATACATTAGTCCGCATTTGTGAAACGCTGGACTGTGGCATACTGGATGTGATTGAGTTAGTCAGTGACGAGCCTTCCGTCACTGAAAAGAGAAAATATGACAAAACGAATATATGCGGGTTCGGCAACAGGGATTCGGCGAACCGAATCACATATACATTCTCATACCGAAAAAAATAAAATATATTCTCCAAAGTGCCGAATAGGTGTATAATAAATTCAGTGACAATCGGAATTTGTTATAAAAGTAAATCATTGTAAGTGAGGAATTTATTTATGAAAATAAGGTGTGTATAGGAACATAACGGCAATGACAGCATTTTGTATGCAGATAATTTTATTGGAGCTTTTACAAGAGGAGATTCTAAAGATTTAGCAATACAGAAAATGCCTTCTGAAATAAAATCCTATCTGATGTGAAAAGGTGATTTGATTTCGGATTCTTTTGAACCCGAAATAGTTCAGGAGAAATGCTCTGATCTAACTATTTCAGATGCTGATTCTGATGTTCTCTTTGATGAAGAACGGAAAGAATTGAGTGCTTCTGAGTATGAAGATTTGAAAGCACTTGCCTTGAAATCAGCACGGGATTTTCTGTCATTGTATCAAGCAATCCCTGATAAAAATAAAAGCTGCCTCCCAGTTAGAGTAACTTTCTATGGACAGGTTCCCAGATGGCGTTTGAAATGTATAAACATACAAAAAATGTTAATGATTACTATTTCGGCAAAATTGGTGTTGCTACAGATCATGAGGGAAACATTGTAGAATGCAGGGAACGTGGATTTGCAGTTGTGGAAAGTCAGCCAGACTTTATTTATATATTTTTGGACATTCATTAGACGTTACTGACAGAGATATTTTGCAAGATTTTATTTTAACTGAAAATGTACATACTACGATTTTCTATCTAAATAAGAAAGTACTTGGACAGCAGATTGCAAATTTAGTTAAGGTTCTTGGACAGGATGAATTGATTAAAAGAACTGGTGGAAGTACGAAAACGATTGAATTTAGACAACAAAGAGAAATGAAGAAGAGATAAAGTAAATTTTAGAAAATATAAAGGATAAGAAGAGCCATAATCCAGACATTAGAAGGTGTTGGATATGGTTCTCTTTTATTTTGGATTAAAGAGATAGAACATATATATATCTGTCTGAAAACTCAGAAACCATTTTAAAACAAAAAGGAAATATCAAATACAAAGGGATTTATCTGGTAGTGTCTTGGTTCATTTAAAAGAATAAAAAAATTTATTTAAGATTATTAAAATATAACAAGTTCCTAAAATCCATCATGATGGGGTTAGGTTGTAATGCCGCTGGTGTGGTAGGTTGTCGAATTATTGATTCAAAGAGAGAACGACTGATTGCTATGTTGACAAACTGTTTTGTTCCCTGTAATGGAAGATTTCCAATGATGCTTACTATTATTACAATCTTTTTTGTAAATGAGAGTAGAAGTAGAATAGAAAATACATTTTTAGCTGCACTTTTTATGGGAGGGCTGATTTTGTTTGGAATTTTTATGACTTTTCTTACTTCTAAAATTTTATCGGCAACTTTATTAAAAGGAGTACCATCTTCCTTTACTTTAGAACTACCTTCTTATCGTAAACCTCAGTTTACAAAAGTACTGATTCGATCAATTTTTGACCGAACACTGTTTGTTCTTGGAAGAGCTATTAGTGTTGCAGCACCAGCGGGATTTTTGATTTGGGCACTTTCCAATTTAACACTTGGCGAAAGTTCTCTCTTAACTATTTGTGCGAAGGGATTAGAACCTTTCGGCAAAATCTTTGGAATGGACGGAGTGATTTTGTTTGCCTTTTTACTAGGACTACCAGCAAATGAAATTGTACTTCCAATTATATTGATGACCTATTTGTCAGAAGGAGTATTAACAGAAATTACAGATACTATTTTCATAAAACAAATTTTAATCCAGAATGGATGGACTTGGATAACCGCAGTAAATTTACTTTTGTTTTCTCTTATGCACTGGCCTTGCTCTACTACTTGTATTACAATAAAAAAAGAAACAAAAAGTTGGAAATGGACTTTGGCAGCAGTTTTAATACCAACTATAGCAGGTCTGATCATCTGCTTTTTGTTTACAAATATTATCTGTTTTATTCTAAATTTTTAAATATAAAATCTTAAGAATTCTGTTCTTTCTATTTTTTTATTCTATGCTACAATAAAGATACGGTTTGAAAATGGATGGACAGGAAATACTAGGGAAAATATTTAAAAAGAGAGGAAAAAGATATATGAGAAGAAAAAAAGAAATAAAGGAGCTACAACTTGATTTAGATAATAGTTACCGAAGGAGACGTAAAAAGTCCAAAAAGAAAGGGTTAGCCGTCGTTTTGGCAGCAGGAATCTGTATTTTAACAGCGGGTTTTGCAGTTCGTGCAAGCGGAGTATTAGCAACGGGAAGTAGAAATCCACTATCTGAGCCTGTGACAAGAGATATTTCTGTAACAGTGTTTAATTCACAGCAATTATCAATACAACAGAAGCTCTTAGTAAATAATACACCAAGTAAGATATTAGCAACAGACCCTGCCACTTTTGGATTTGAAACTGCTCTTTTAGTAGAAAATGAAACAGTTACCACATATAAAAGAGAAGAACCAATCGATTTTTCAGGAAATTATACTACAATGGAAGGAGTGATTACGTTTCGTGGAAATCACCATAGAACCAGTCCTTCTTATGGGATCGCAACAATAGAGAAGAAGATATTTGATACAGATAAACTCTGGCATATTAATACAGGCTCATTAAATAAAACAGCTTATGGAGGGGATGGAGAATGGTCTGGGAGTTGCTGGACGGGGCAGCCTCTTTTGGTAAGATGGGAAGAACAAACGAGAAAAGCAATGAATCTCTATGAAGAAAAAAAGCAAAAGGAAGGACTTACAGAAGTAATTTATGCCACATGTGACGGAAATATCTATTTTTTAGATTTAGAAGATGGAACTGCGACTAGAGATAAAATCAGTCTGGGATTTCCAGTTAAAGGAACAGGAAGTCTATATCCATCTGGTATTCCACTTTACTTTGTAGGAGCAGGAGATTCAATGGGCGAAGAGTGTGCCAGAACTTTTATTATCGATTTAATTCAAGGAAAAATTATTTATGAATATGGATATGATGATGAATTTTCTGTCAGAGAAGATAATAACCGCTTTCATGCCTATGACTCTTCTCCTCTCATTGATGTAGAAACAGATACTCTAATTCAGCCGGGAGAAAATGGAATTTTATATACTATGAAATTAAATACGAAATATGATGGAGCTACAGTATCTATTTCTCCAGAAAATATAGTAAAATGGCGTTATACCACAAAACATTCCAGAGAAGATGGGTATTGGCTAGGAATGGAATCTTCTGCAGTAGCTTGGAAAGGATATTTATATGTAGCAGATAATTGTGCTGATTTAATGTGTATTGATTTGAATACAATGGAAGTAGTTTGGGTTCAGGATACGATTGACGATACAAATGCTTCTCCTGTTTTTGAAGTAAATGAAGAAGATGGAACAGCTTATCTTTATATTTCTACATCTCTTCACTTTACAAAAGATGAGAAAAATAGCGGAGAGATCAAATTGTTTAAGATCAATGCAGCAACAGGAGAAATTGTATGGGAAATTCCATATTCCTGTGAAACAGTCAGTATGGTTTCTGGAGGTGTACAAGCAACAGCATTACTTGGAGATAAAAATTTATCCGATCTGGTCTATTTTGCAGTTGCAAGAACTGGAGGCTTAGATCGTGGACAGCTTGTGGCAATTGATAGAAAAACAGGAGAAGAAGTATGGCATTGTGATATGGAATATTATACATGGTCTAGTCCAATTGCGTTGTATGATCAAAATGGTGATGGATACATTATTTTGTGTGATTCTAAGGGAAATATGTTTTTAATTGATGGAAGAAGTGGAAAACTCTATGATCGAATTAATTTGGGAGGCGCTAATATAGAAGCCTCTCCCGCTGCTTTCGAAAATACAATCGTTGTAGGAACAAGAGGAGTTGGACTAAAATCAAATATTCTAGGAGCAAAGGGAAAACGAATTTATGGAATTAGAGTAAAATAGAGTATCTCTATATGATTTATGACAAAAATCTAAAAAGCAGATATCCAAAAATCTTCCTGTCATTTTTGGATATCTGCTATGAGATTTTTCTTAAAAAATACTTGACAATTTATAATATTATGGATATAATAAGATTACTTTTTATGCAGGTGTAGTTCAATGGTAGAACACTAGCCTTCCAAGCTAGATACGTGGGTTCGATTCCCATCACCTGCTTTTTTTATTTCTAATTTTTCTCTAAAACCTTATAAGACTTTTTTTCTTTTTTAAATAGTATAGTCCTCCCACTAAATCAGCCAATCCCCAACCAATCGGAATAGACCACCAGATTCCTGTTGTCCCGATAGATGCAATAGCGGATAGTTTATAGGATAAAGCAACACGAGTACCAAGTGAAATAATAGTCAAAACAACAGACATAGAAGGCTTTCCAAGTGCTCTATAAAGTCCATAAAACAGAAACAGGCAGCCAATTCCACAGTAAAATGGTCCTACAGTATGCAGATAACGGATACCTTCTGCAATAATTTCTTTTTCATTTGAATCAATAAAAATAAGTAAAAGTGGTTTCGCTAAAAACCATAAAATAAAGGAAATGAAAATACAATAAGTAACTATAGTACATATAGCATAAGAAATTCCCTTTGTAATTCGTTCCTTTTGTCTTGCTCCTGCATTTTGGGCGATAAAAGTAGAAAAGGCGTTCCCGTATTCTTGAGCTGGCATATAGGCAAAAGAATCAATTTTTACAGCGGCTGCAAATGCTGCCATAACAGTAGTTCCAAAACTATTTACTAATCCTTGTACCATAAGGATACCAAGATTCATGACAGATTGTTGTATACAGGTCAAAAGAGAATAGTTTGTAATTTCTTTAAGATTAGATTTTTTTATTTTAAAATGACATAAAGCCATTCTCAAGATTTTATTTTTCATCAGAACATATACACTAATTCCAATTCCAGAAAGATATTGAGAAATAATTGTTGCCCATGCAGCTCCGGCAGTTCCAAATTTAAAAACTGCGACAAACAAAATATCTAATACAATATTAGATATAGTAGAAATACCAAGAAAAATCAAAGGAATAACAGAATTTCCAATCGCTTTCAGATATGCACCAAAATAATTATATAAAGAAACTGCTGGAATTCCACAAAATACAAGAATGAGATAGATGCGTGTAATTTCTGTAATTTCTTTGGGAATATTCATCCATTCTATAATAAAATCAACATTTAAAAGAGAAACTACAGTTAATATAACAGAGATAATAGCAGTCAATAAAAGAGATGCACAAATACTATTTTTCAATCGTTGTTCGTCATGATTTCCAAAACAAAGTGAAAATACAACCCCGCTGCCCATACACAAACCGAGCAAAACAGATGTTAAAAACGTCATGAGAGCAAAAGCAGAGCCTACAGCAGCTAGAGCATCTGAACTGATGAATTGTCCTACCACCCATGTATCAACAATATTATATCCTTGCTGTAAAATATTTCCGAGTATCATAGGCAGTGCAAAGAAAAACATAGTTGGAAATACAGATCCTTTTGTTAAATCTCTTTGGTTCATATTTTTTAATATTCTCCTATTTATATTTTTTAATCCAATAATGTTCATTATAATTCATAAATTTTTTTAAAGCAACAAAGAGATTCTTTTTCCTACGTTTCAAGTTGACTTATCATTTTTTTTGTATTATCCTATAGGCAAATAAAAGGAAAGGTAGAAGTTTGTATTCGTGCGACATACACAAACTTGTCAATAAGTCGCACAGAAATGTGGTTGAAAATGAAGGTTGTTCTTACAGCATTAAATGCAAAGTTTATCCATTCTAATCTTGCGATTTATAGTCTGAAAAGCTATGCAAAGCAAAGACTTGATAAATTAAAAGAGGATGTAGAAATTTTTTTGGCTGAATATACGATTAATCAGCCCTTTGATCAGATTTTACAAAATCTATATGAAATGCAGCCAGATTTTTTAGGATTTTCTTGTTATCTTTGGAATATTTCTATGGTTAAAAATCTGGTTAGAGAGTATCGAAAGTTGGATTCAAAGGTCAAGATCTGGTTAGGCGGACCAGAAGTCAGTTTTGATCCTCTCGACTGTTTATATGAACTTCCTCAATTAGATGGAATTATGATTGGAGAAGGGGAAGAAACGTTTTCACAGCTTTTAGAATATTATCACTCTGATAATACAGAAAAATCATTATCAGAAATTGAAGGAATTGCATTTTGGACAAGGACAGATAAAAAGGAAGCCATGCCAATTTTAACAAGACCTAGAGAAGTCTTATCCTTTCAAGAACTTCCGTTTCCCTATTCTACAGAGAAAAAAACAGGGCTTTCTCATTTAGAACATAGGATTATTTATTATGAATCTGGAAGAGGATGTCCGTTCTCATGTAGTTATTGTCTCTCTTCTGTCGATAAAACAGTACGATTTCGGGATTGGGAAAGAGTAAAAGAGGAACTACAGTTTTTTTTAGATGAAAAGGTTCCACAGGTAAAGTTTGTAGATCGTACTTTTAACTGTAATAAAGAACATACTATGAGAATTTGGCGTTTTATTAAGGAAAAGGATAATGGAATTACAAATTTTCATTTTGAGATTGCAGGAGATATATTAGATGAAGAAGAGATTGAATTATTAAATTCTATGCGTGCAGGGTTAGTACAATTAGAAATAGGAGTACAATCTTTTAATCCGAAAACGCTTGCTGCTATTGGAAGAAAGATGAATTTAGAAAGAATAAAAGAAGTCACAAAAAAACTTCATGAGGGTAGGAAGGTACATCAACATTTAGATTTGATTGCAGGTCTACCCTATGAAGATCTTTTTTCTTTTCGACAATCTTTTAATGGAGTTTATGCAATGAAACCAGATCAACTTCAACTGGGATTTTTAAAGGTTTTAAAGGGCTCTCCCCTTCAAAAAAGGATAGAAGAGTATGGAATTGTTGCACAAAGCTGTTCACCATATGAAGTTCTCTATACAAAATGGCTTAGTTATAAAGATATCATACAGTTAAAACGAATAGAAGAAATGGTTGAGGTATATTATAATAGCAGTCAGTTTATGACGACAATGAAGTATCTTCTGCATTTTTTCTGTGATGCTTATACGATGTATGAAATGATTGCAAAGTTTTATGAAAAACAGAGGTTAGAAGGACAGAAACAGTCCAGAATCAAACAATATGAAATTTTATTTGAATTTATTTCTCAGTGGACACAACAAAAAAAAGAAACTGAATTTAATTTAGAGGTATTTCGAGAGATTCTTTTTTATGATTTTTGTCTAAGGGAAAGTCCAAAATCTCGACCAATATTTGCACCATCATTAGAGCCAAACCGAGATATAATACGTAAAGCAGCAGAGGCACAGCGAAAGAAAAAAGAGATAGTAGGAGCATTTCATATAGAACATTTTTGTTATAATCCAGAAGAAAGTGCTGTTTTTGCAAAACCTATTATAAAAGAACAGTTACTTTTATTTGAGTATCAAACAAGAGATCCGATTTCTCACAATGCAAAAGTAAAAGTGATAAAATCAGGTTGTGAAGAAATACTATTTGTAGTACAATAAAGAAACAGTCATTCTATCAGCAATATATAGAAAGGATAAACAGGATGCAGGTAAAAAAAGTACAAAAGAAAAGGCTGAGTAAGGCAGAGAAAGCACGGATCAAAGAAATTTTATTTCGTTTGGATACACAATATGGTACGGATTATAAGTGCTATTTAGAACATGAAAATCCGTGGCAGCTTTTGATTGCAACAATTTTAAGTGCACAGTGTACAGATGCCCGTGTCAATATTGTAACTAAGGATTTGTTTGTAAAATATCCAACCTTAGAAGCATTTGCCGCAGCAGATGTGAAAGAATTAGAACAGGATATTCGTTCTACAGGATTTTATCATAATAAAGCAAAAAATATTATTGCCTGTACCAAAACGCTTATTGAAAAATATAATGGTCAAGTACCACAAAAATTAGAAGATTTAACTTCCCTTGCTGGAGTTGGAAGAAAGACTGCAAATGTAATAAGAGGAAATATTTACTATGATCCAAGTATTGTAGTAGATACTCATGTAAAGAGAATTTCAAAAAAGCTAGGATTAACAAAAGAAGATGATCCTGTAAAGATTGAATTTGATTTAATGGATATACTACCAAAAGATCATTGGATTATTTATAATATTCATATCATTCGTTTAGGTAGGACAATCTGTACTGCAAGAAGTCCAAAATGTGAAGAGTGTTTTTTGAATGATCTTTGTAAAAGTGAAAAGAATTAGTTATATGCAGTGTTTTGCATAGAAATGAGGAAAAGATGATAAGAAGTTATCTGGCAGTAGACATAGAAACAACAGGACTTTCTCCTGAACAAGATCGAATCATTGAAATCGGTGCAGTACGCTATATAGAAGGAACTGCTAAGGAAGAGTTTTCTATGTTTGTGAATCCAGAAAGAAAGCTTCCAGAGCGAATTCAAAATTTGACAGGGATTACAGATGAAATGCTTAATGATGCTCCAAAAGAAAAAGAGGCTATTAAAAAAATTTTGGAATTTTGCGATGGGTGGATATTATTAGGACACAATTTACCATTTGATTATAGTTTTCTAAAAACAGCGGCAATTCGAAATGAAGTTGATTTAGGACAAAGAGGAATTGATACATTAGCATTATGTCGTACACTACATTCAGAATTATCTACAAGAAATCTTGCTGCAATGTGTAGTTATTATGGAATTGTAAATGAACGCGCCCATCGGGCATTAGAGGATGCAAAAGCCGCAGCAAAGTTGTATGAATGTCTAATAGAACGGTTTGGAACAAATCACTCAGAATTATTTCAGGAAACTTTGTTCCAATACCATCCTAAAAAGCAAGAACCGATTACACAAAAGCAAAAGAAATATCTTCTTGGATTGATACAACAGTACCAATTAAACTTAGAACAGGAGGTAGATCAACTGACAAAAAGTGAAGCCTCCCGTAAAATTGACCATATTATTTCTACCTATGGAAGAACAATCGTCCGTAAATAAAACAGTTAAGAAAGAAAATAACAAGAAGCAGAGATCCTTTCAAGTTCCTTGATAGTTGCTTCTTTGATTACAGTATGTATCGTTTGGGCAGAATCAATTAAGGATTTGATTTTTTCTGTTTTTTCTGTCTTTACATAAAGTTCTGCCAATGTAGTATAGGTTTTACTTACATCTGTACCACATGCAATACTTGTTTCAAATACTGTTTGTGCTTCAGAAAGACGTTCTGCTTCGTAGAGCAAAGTGCCCCATTTATGTAATCCTCTTGTAAGTAATGTAAAGTTTTGATCGTAAGAAGAGAGTAGATCTAAATTAGCTCTTCCATATGTTAATTTAAGATCTGTATTGGTGTAGCCAGTGAGATTGACAAATTTTCTATCTTTTAACAATTCAAGTTCTTTTTGAATTGCTAAAAACTCACCAGAAGCATTTGGATCAAAGGGAAGTGTTGAGAAAGAAATATCTATATAATTTAAGCCAGATAAATCCTTCGAAGGGGTTAAGTTCGCCATAGATTCCTTTTCCCAAAATTTTCTGGATTCTTCTTCTGATAATTTAGAGTTTTTTCTCTTCTCATATGCAATTAAAAAGATTATAATAAGTAAACAGCCGAATAATGTCATAAGTTTGCCTTTCAGTAAAAAAAGAAAGAGGTGATTATATTGATGAATCTAAATAGCAGAAAAAAACAGCGAATTATTTCTACAGTTATTATTGTAATTATAGTTTTAGCTATGCTACTCGCATTAGTTGCCGCTGCATTTTAGAAAAATGATTTTTAAATGATTTTTCAATCGCTCTTTCCTTTGGATGTATAGTTCTATAGTAACTATACATAATAGTAAGGAAAATGTCAATTCAGATGTGGAGGTAGAGCAATGAAAAATCTGTGGAAAATTTTTCTATGTTTTAGTATTTACATTTTATTTTTTACTGGATGTAAAAAGAACGCCCCGCCTATGGAAGAAGACCGTAGCGGGGCGTCTTTGACACAAGCACCAAAGCAAGAATATATTACACAAAAAGATGCCAAAGATCTAAAACAGGCATCCGAATTAGATACGTTAAAATCAAACAGTAGTTCCGAAAATGTTCCAACAAAAAGTCAGAAACCGACCCCTTCTGTGACAAAAATTCCAGAACCGACAAAAAAAGTAGTAGAAAACAAACAGGAAAAAGAAGAAAAAAA
>CAJUGJ010000025.1:8469-27315 GCA_910586015.1 uncultured Lachnospiraceae bacterium | reverse complement strand
GAAAGAGGAAGAAACCAAGAAAGAGGAAGAAACCAAGAAAGAGGAAGAAACCAAGAAAGAGGAAGAAACCAAGCCAACAGTAGATATTCTTGGAGAATTTAAGACGTATTATGGAGATTCTTCTTCTGCTCGAAGTGCTAATATTGAAAATGCTGCCAAGAAAATTGATGGAACAAAATTGCAGCCGGGAGAAGGATTTTCCTGTCATGATAAACTTGCACCATTTACAAAAGAAAACGGATATCAGGAAGCAGGGGCATTTGAGCAAGGTAAAGTAGTAAAGAGTATAGGAGGTGGAGTTTGTCAGATTTCTACTACTCTATATAATGCTGTTCTACTTGCCGAATTAAAAATAACTTCTAGAGCAGCTCATTCTATGACTGTAAGTTATGTAGAATTATCAAGAGATGCTGCTATTGCTGGAGAGGATAAAGATTTAAAGTTTGTAAATAGTCTTGAAAATCCAGTGACAATACGAGCAATTACAAAGGATGGATGGCTGATATTTCGAATTGAGGGAAAAGAAACCAGAGATCCAAATCGAACGATTCATTTTGAAACAGTAATCTTATCGAAACAAGAACCTGGAGAAGATGTTATAACAGTAGATAAAACGCGTGCTTCCGATTATTCGAAAGTAACACAAAAGGAACATATTGGATATGAAGCAGAATTATATAAGATTGTAACAGTAAAAGGAAAAGAAAAAGAACGAATACGAATCAATCGAAGTAACTATAAAGCAGCTCCAAAGTATGTTACAGTTGGAAGCACGAGGGAGGCAGATAAATAGCAATGATTTTCTTATTGAAAGGATGATAGAAATGAGTTATAATAACCGTTAATCAGCATTTTTGTCTGAGAGAGGGGAATACAATGAAGTCAGGAAAGATACCACAAGCAGTATTAAAACGCTCTGTGTTAAAGCAGCTTTCTTTTAGTGATTCAAAAACAATTCAACAAAAACCGGGGATCGGAATTGACGCATCCTGTTTGATTTTGCCACATGACCGTCAGCAGATGTTGACAGCCTCTTCTATGCGGCAGGGAAAGGATGTTTTACTTGCGGCTGCCGCAGTTCATGCGGCAGTCAATAATATTTACGCTTCGCTTGGAAATCCTATTGGAATAACTGCGGTTGTCACATTTCCAGAGTCGTTTGAAGAACCTGAAATTCGCTCTTGGATTGCAACAATACAAAGTGTTTGTAATGAGTTAGAAATTGTATTAGCAGCAGGTCATACCGCAGTCAGCAGCTTTGTTTTAGAACCAATAACGGCAATTACTGCCTTTGGTTATCCAATACTTTTAGATAATCTAAAACGTTCAAAAAATAAGTGGGAGGGAAGTACAATTTTGATGACTGGAAGTGCTGGAAAAGAAGGAACAGCACGTCTTGCAAAAATGTATTGGGAAGAACTTAAAAAAAGATTACCAAATTCATTTTTGAATAGAGCAGTAAAGATGTTTGAACAACTTTCTTTACACAGGGAAATAGAATGTTTATGCTCCCTTCCAGAGAGAAAAGAAACAGAGAATCTTTTTTGCCATGATTGTTCAGAAGGGGGAGTATTTGGAGCATTGTGGGAATTAGGAGAGGTATTAGACTGTGGAATGAATGTGGATTTAACAAAAATTTCTTTACAACAAGAAACGATTGAAATTTGCGAATATTTAGATCTCAATCCCTATCAGTTACTTTCTGGAGGAAGTCTTTTGATTGCAACCAATCAGTGGGAACAGGTAAAGAACGCATTAGAAGCAGAAGGAATCTTTGTTTCTGTCTTAGGAACGTTAAATAAAACAAAAGATAGAGTACTATTCCGAGGGGAAGAAAAGAGATATTTAGAACCTTACCGCATCGATGAACTATTTCAGGCAGAGAAAATAAAAGAATAAAGAGGTCGAGTAAGAATATGTTAAAAGAAAACATTTTAAAAGCAATCGATAAAAATAGTAAATTGACCACATCTGATTTAGCAGTGATGTTAGGAGCAGAGGAAGAAGAAGTTGTTACAGCGATCCGTGAATTAGAGGCGGATTCGATTATCTGTGGATATCCAACGTTAATTAACTGGGATAAGACAGAAGATGAAAGAGTTACTGCTTTAATTGAAGTAAAGGTTACACCACAACGTGGGCAGGGATTCGATAAAATTGCAGAACGCATTTATAAGTTTGATGAGGTAAATGCAGTGTACTTAATGTCAGGCGGATTTGATTTAACAGTTATTATTGATGGAAAAAGTATGAAAGAGGTAGCTAATTTTGTATCCGGAAGACTTGCTCCTATGGAGGCTGTGCTTAGTACCGCTACACACTTTGTTTTAAAAAAATATAAAGAACATGGAATGACACTGACTCACGAAGTTGAAGATGAAAGGATGTTGATTACACCTTGAGAGATCCATTAAGCAAAAAAATAGTTACGATTGAGCCCTCAGGAATTCGAAAATTTTTTGATATTGTCAGTGAAATGAAAGATGCTATTTCATTAGGTGTTGGAGAGCCAGATTTTGATACACCGTGGCATATTCGAGAAGAGGGAATTTATTCATTAGAAAAGGGTAGAACCTTTTATACTTCTAATGCTGGAATTAGAGAGTTAAGGGAAGAAATTGCAAGATATTTAGCACGTAGATATAATCTTTTGTATCATTTTAATCATGAAATTGTTGTGACAGTAGGAGGAAGTGAGGCAATCGATATTGCCCTACGGGCAATGTTAGATCTACAAGATGAGGTTTTAATTCCACAGCCTTGTTTTGTTTCCTATCTTCCATGTGTTATGTTAGCAGGCGGAGTTCCTGTAATTATTGATTTAAAAGAAGAAAATCAATTTAAACTGACAAAAGAGGAACTATTAGAACATATTACAGAAAAAACCAAAATCTTAATTATGCCATTTCCAAATAACCCAACAGGTGCAGTTATGACAAGAGAAGAATTAGAAGAGATTGCACAGGTTGTCAAAGAAAAAGATTTATTTGTAATTTCAGATGAGATTTATTCAGAACTGACCTATGGCACAAAACACGTTTCCATTGCACAACTACCGGGAATGAAAGAACGAACCATTGTAATCAATGGATTTTCTAAGGCATATGCAATGACAGGATGGAGATTAGGATATGCAGCAGGACCTGAGAAGATTTTAACACAGATGTTAAAAATTCATCAGTTTGCTATTATGTGTGCTCCTACAACAAGTCAGTATGCCGCAATAGAGGCGATGAGAAATGGAGATGAAGATGTAGAACGGATGAGAGATGCCTATGATAAACGCCGAAGATTTTTGGTACATGAATTAAATGAAATGGGACTTTCTTGTTTTGAACCTTTTGGGGCATTTTATGTTTTTCCAAGTATTAAAAAAACAGGTATGACCTCAGATGAATTTGCAACTCGTCTATTACAAGAGGAAAAAGTGGCAGTTGTCCCGGGAACGGCATTTGGAGCATGTGGAGAGGGATTTCTTAGAATTTCTTATGCGTATTCCATAGAAAATTTAAAAGTGGCATTAGAACGTATTCGTAGGTTTGTAAAAAAGTATACGAAATAGTGTTTTTCTCTTGAAAAATAGTACAAAAGTATGATACAATTCTTAATGCAGCTTATATATATTTCGTTGACAGATCATGTCATGTAGGAGGAGTAAACATGGCAGCTACGCTTAGTGCTGATTATATTAATCCATTCTTAATTGCATCTACAAAAGTACTCAAAGATATGGTTATGATAGATGCAAAAGTCGGAAAACCTTATGTAAAAGAAACGAATTTTAAAGATGATTGTTTATTGATTATGTTGGGAGTAACAGGTGCAGTAAAAGGACAGGCAATTTTATCCTTTGGTGTTCCAGTGGCTTTGGACATTGCTTCCAAAATGTGTATGATGCCAATGACAGAATTAAATGAAATCGCTGAAAGTGCAGTGAGTGAATTAGGTAACATGATTCTTGGAAACACAGCGACTGTATTTTCTACAAAAGGAATTTTAATTGATATTACACCACCTATGATGTGTCGTGGACCGGTTTCTTTTAGTAATACATATTCCACAAACATCTGTGTTCCTTTAATCTATGAGGAAGAAAAGACGATTGAAATTAATATTGCAATGAAGGGGTGATATTCATCACTCCCTTTTAGATAGAATAATAAATAAGTCAATTATACATGACGAATATTTGTAAATTCTGAAATTTCTCTATTTAAAGTTACTAAATCATCAACACTTAAATCATGTACTGAATTATGACCTGTAATTCGAGCAAAGGTCTTTAATTCCTTCTGTGTTACATTTAAATAATTTGCTACTCTTTGTGCGGATTGTTCTATTTTTAATCTTTCTCTTAATTTAGGATTCTGTGTTGCAATACCTACTGGACAATTACCAGAACCACAGATTCGATATTGTTGACATGCTGCTGCAATTAATGCTGCCGTTGCTACAGCGACAGCGTCCGCTCCCATAGCCAGAGCCTTCGCAACATCTGCGGACACACGAAGTCCTCCTGTAATCACAAGAGAGATGTCAGAATGAACAGAATCCAGATATTTTCTTGCACGATATAGAGCATAGACAGTTGGAACAGTAGTAGCCTCACGCAAAAATAGCGGACTGGAACCCGTTGCACCTCCTCTGCCATCAATCGTAATAAAATCTGGTTCGGCATAGACACAATATTCCAAATCTCTTTCTATTCTGCCCGCCGCAATTTTAATACCAATCGGTCTTCCATCTGAGCGGTTCCGCAGCATAGTCACCATATCTTTTAAATCTTCCTTACAATTTAGTTCTGGAAACTTGCTTGGACTTTGTACATCTTCTCCCTGCTTTTTTCCACGAAGCTGTGCGATTTCTGCAGTTACTTTTTCACCAGGCAAATGTCCTCCCATACCGGGTTTTGTTCCTTGTCCAATTTTAATTTCGATAGCATCGGCTGCCCGCAAATTTTCATCGGTTACACTATATTTATTCGGAATATATTCGAATATGTATTTGTAAGAAGCCTTTTGTTCCTCAGGTAAAATTCCACCCTCTCCACTGCACATTGCTGTTTTTGCCATTGCAGAACCCTTTGCTAAGGCTATTTTGATTTCCTTAGATAGTGCACCAAATGACATATGAGAAATATATACAGGATTTTCTAAAATCATAGGTCGTTTTGCATGTTTACCAATAACAGTCATTGTTGTAACAGGAGCGTCATCATCAAGTGGAGCAGGATTTAATTGTGCTCCTAAAAGTAAGATATCATCCCAACTTGGCATCGGCATTTTTGTTCCCATAGCACCACTAATACTCTTTCCTGTCACTGCCATTTGATGTATTTCTTCCATATAGCGGCAGGATTCGTCTATTCGATATAAACTATTATCATAACTTAATTTTGTAGATGGTATATCTGCACCTTCCTTTATTTTGGAATAGGTGGTATTTGCTTCTGAACTATCCAAAGAGGTTTCTTTAAATTTTTCTCCGGATTGATGGCAAATTGGACATTCCTGTGGTGCATTTACACCTTCATAAATATAACCACAAACAGTACATACAAATCTTTTCATAATTAACCTCGTTTCTACACTGTTTTTATAGTCTACTTTATCATAAATATCATATATAATAATTCCTAGTTATTCTTTTCTAATAGTTTAATAAGTTCTTTTGTTTTCATTTTAGTTCCTATAGATATAATTATACATCTGTTATAGGTATTAATCAATTCCAATTTAAGCTAATGTCTAACTAAAAAGAGTTTGCTATTATTAAAAATATAACATATAATAATTTCAGATATTTAATAAGAAAATTGTGAGAAAAGGAGTTAAAAAATGAGATATGCAAATCAGGTTTCTGAGGTTTTAAATGCTTTTTTACAAGAGCCTTTAAAAGAGAATCAAATGGATCAATTTTACTGTAATAATACTATGGAATATCGTATGAACGATAAATATAGTTCTCCCATAGAAGATATCTTTGATATGTGTAGAAATTCAGAAAGTTCAAATGCGTTTTTATTATTAGGACATAGAGGTTGCGGTAAAAGTACAGAGTTAAATCATATGACCAAAAAACTTGTATCAAAAGGATATCATGTAAGAACCATTATGTGTAGTAGAGATCTGGATTTACTTAATATTGTATCTTCAGATCTATTTATTTTAATGGGAGAAGCGTTATTGGAAATTGCAGAGGAATGTAACTGTAAGATTAAACAAGATATTCTCAAAGAGATTCAGGATTTCTGGGGAGAACGTATAGAAACAATAACATCACAAGAAATAAAGAATGGTTCTATAGAAACAGAATTATCAATAGAAACACCTAATTTTATTAGCAAAATTTTAAAAATGTTTGGAAAGATTAAAGCAGATTTAAAATTTAATGAAGAAATAAGAAATGAACATCGTAGAAAGATAAGTATATGTTTTAGTGAATGGATTCGATTATTAAGCCAAGTATCAGAGGAAATTTCTAAAGAAACAGAGGGAAAGCGACCAATTATTATTTTTGAAGATTTGGATAAATTAAATCCAGAAGATGCTTGGAAGGTGTTTCTCAATTATGCAGCAATTCTTTCTGGTATGTCTTTTCCCGTCGTTTATACTTTTCCGATTGCTCTTTCCTATGATATTAAATTTTCAGCTTTAGAAAGTTATTTTATAACAAAAACATTGCCAATGATTAAAATTGAAAAAATAACAGGTGAGTCTTATCAAGAAGGTATTCATATTATACAAGAGATTGTAAAAAAACGTGCAAATTTAGATTTATTTGAAAAAAATGTATTAGTGAAAATGATTGAATTTACAGGAGGCTCTTTAAGAGATTTATTTTTCGTGATTAATTCAGCGGCAAAAAGAGCAGAACGTAGAAAAAGTGATACGATTTCCCAAGAAGATGCAGAACGGGCTTTAGAGGAATTAAAGACGGTTTTAACCAGACGTATTGAGAGAAATGACTATGATTTTTTAAAGGATATTTATACAGGAAATAAAGAACAAATTGAGGATAAACAGAAGTTATTAAATATGTTACAAGCATCAGTAGTACTTGAATATAATGGAAAACGCTGGCATAATGTTCATCCTCTCGTAGCATCTTTTTTAAAAGAACAGGGGTTAATTCAGAATGATAGAAACGAATCAGGAAGGGTATCAAACATTAGGATGGATTATTAATCAGTCAGAATATGGGTTATATTTAGTAATAGCAGATGAAATAATACAAAAAGAGATCGTTGAGATTTATAAAAGAGGGAAAATAGGTATTTATGATTACAAACAACATCCGGGAGTATATTCCTTTAACAATTTGAAAAATTGGATAGATTCTTTACCAGAAATTCAAACCTTTTTCATTGTTAATTTTCAACTTTGTATACAAAGTGAACAAGATTTAGAACGATTAAATTTTAGCAGAGATATGATGATAAGTTTACAAAGAAATTTGATCTTTTGTACCACTTCTTATGGTGATAACAAACTTATCGCTGCATATGATTTTAATTCCTTTATAAAATTAAGAATTGCTTTTAATAATTATGATATAGAGAGGCTACAACATGAAACCATAACAAAACAGGAAGTGATAGAAAAGGATAGTTCAGATTCGATACAAGAAAGAAAATGGAATCCAGAAGAATCCAGAAAAAAATTAAAGGAAACCGATACTTTAATAGAACAGGCAGAAAAAGCAGATGAAAAATTTGAATATCGTGAAAGTGAGAGGTTATTATTAAAAGCCAAAGAAATTAGAGAATATCTATTAGGATCAGAACATTTAGAAATGGTGGGGATTTATAATAAATTAGCTAATCTATATGAAAAACAAAGTTATTATAAGCAAGCTGAAGAATACTATAAGAAAAGTTTGCGAATTCGTGAACAGATACTAGGAGAGAATCATCCATCTACCGCCAGCAGTTATCATAATTTGGCGGGAGTATATGATGAAGAAGGCGAGTATGAAAAAGCGAAAGAGTTGTTTGAAAAAAGTTTGCGAATTTATGAAGGAGTACTAGGGGAGAATCATCCATCTACTGCCACTAGTTATCATAATTTGGGAATGGTATATAAGAAAGAAGGCGAGTATGAAAAAGCAAAAGAGTACTATGAAAAAAGTTTACGGATTCGTGAACAGGTACTAGGAAAGAATCATCCCACTACTGCCACCAATTATCATAATTTAGGAGTAGTATATAAGGAAAAAGGCGAGTATGAAAAAGCAAAAGAGTTGTTTGAAAAAAGTTTGCGAATTTATGAAGGAGTACTAGGGGAGAATCATCCCACTACTGCCGCCAGTTATAATAATTTAGGAGTAGTATATCAGAAAGAAGGAGAGTATGAGAAAGCGAAAGAGTACTATAAAAAAAGTTTACGGATTCGTGAACAGATACTAGGGGAGAATCATCCAACTACCACTACCAATTATAATAATTTGGGAGGAGTATATCAGAAAGAAAGCGAGTATGAAAAAGCGAAAGAGTTGTTTGAAAAAAGTTTGCGAATTCGTGAACAGGTACTAGGAAAGAATCATCCCACTACTGCCAGCAGTTATAATAATTTAGGAGTAGTATATGAGGAAGAAGGTGAGTATGAAAAAGCGAAAGAGTTGTTTGAAAAAAGTTTGCGAATTTATGAAAGAGTACTAGGAAAGAATCATCCAACTACCGCCACCAATTATCATAATTTAGGAATGGTATATCAGAAAGAAGGAAAGTATGAAAAAGCGAAAGAGTTGCTGGAAAAAAGTTTGCAAATTCGTGAACAGGTACTAGGGGAGAATCATCCAGATACTGCTAGTGGTTATTATAATTTGGGAATGATATATCAGGAAAAAGGAGAGTATAAAATTGCTTTGACTTATTGCTTTAAAGCATATAAAATTTTGATTTATAACCTTAAAATCGATCATCCAACTACAAAATTGGTTTATGAAAACATGAAATATGTATACCTAAAATCAAATTCAAAACAAGATTTTGATGAATGGCTAGAAGAAAAAATAAAGGAATCAAATCCAAAATAAATATAATTTTTATCTTTACTAGAAGTTTTCTTATTTGGGCTGTCATTTTTGGCAGCTCTTTCATTTGAGGAAGAACCCACAACAAGACCAACAATATAAATAATAAAATCAAAGGTTTAATAAATACTTTAGTAATGACGATAGAAGAATTTTATGATATAATCATTTTGGAAATAGTTACAAGATAGGAAAGAGAATGGAAAGAGGCAGTTATGTTAAATATTGTATTATTAGAACCTGAAATTCCAGCTAATACCGGAAATATTGGTCGTACATGTGTAGCTACAAGATCAAGGCTACATTTAATTGAACCTTTGGGATTTCAGTTAGATGAAAAGCAGATCCGACGTGCAGGGTTAGATTATTGGAAAGATTTAGACTATGTTGTATATCCCAATTTTGAAACATTTTTAAAACAAAATTCAGATGCAAAAATTTATATGGCAACCACAAAGGCAAGACAAGTATATACAGAAGTTTCCTATGAACCAGATTGCTATTTGATGTTTGGAAAAGAGAGTGCGGGAATTCCAGAAGAAATTTTGATGAATTATAAAGACACTTCTGTCAGAATTCCAATGTTTGGAGAAATTCGCTCTCTCAATTTATCCAATTCTGTAGCGATTATGCTTTATGAGGCACTACGCCAGAATGAATTTGATGGAATGAAATTAAAAGGACAGCTTCACAGACATACTTGGTAAACAGAATCGAGGTTTTTATGAACGAAAAAGCATTAAAGACATTAGAATATAATAAAATTATCGAGCGGCTGACAAATTTGGCTGGTTCGGTACTTGGAAAGGAACGCTGTAAAAGGCTTCTTCCAGAAACAGAATTAGAAAAAATTACAGAGCGACAGAAAGAAACAACAGATGCTTTGGCAATGCTCTATAAAAAGGGAAGTGTTTCTTTTAATGGTATCCCAGATATTAGAGATTCCATTAAAAGACTAGAGATTGGTTCTTCTCTTAGTACAGTGGAGTTACTACGATTAAGTTCTGTTTTGACCGCTGTACTAAGAGTAAAAGGTTATGGAACAAGGGGGGAAGAACAAGAGCCAGATTCTTTAACAGAGCGAATTTCTCTATTAGAACCAATGAGTCCATTAAATAATGAGATCTTACGTTGTATTCTCTCAGAGGAAGAAATTGCAGACGATGCAAGTCCGGGTTTAAAAAGTGTAAGACGTCAGATTCGTGCAACAAATGATAAAATCAGAGATCAATTAAATTCCATTGTCAACTCTCAGTCTAACCGTTTAATGTTACAAGATACCATTATTACAATGAGAAATGGAAGGTATTGTATTCCTGTAAAACAAGAGTATAAAAATCAGTTTGGCGGCATGATGCACGATCAGTCCTCCACAGGCTCTACTGCATTTATTGAACCAGCAGCAGTTGTAAAATTAAATAATGAATTAGCGGAATTAGAGATTCGGGAACGGGAAGAGATTGAAAAAATTTTAGCAGAATTAAGTAATCAAGCAGCACCACATACAGAAGATTTAGCGTATAATCAAGAAACACTTGCAGAATTAGACTTTATCTTTGCAAGAGCTACTCTTTCTAAACAGATGAAAGCGACAGAGCCAAAATTTAATGATAGAAGATATATTCATATCAAAAAAGGAAGACATCCGCTAATCGATCCTAAGATAGTAGTTCCAATTGATATTTATATTGGAGATGCGTTTGATCTTTTAGTTATTACTGGTCCAAATACAGGAGGAAAAACAGTATCATTAAAAACGGTGGGACTATTTACGCTTATGGGACAGGCAGGACTGCATATTCCTGCATTCGATGGCTCAGAGCTAGGAATTTTTACAGAAGTCTACGCAGATATTGGAGATGAACAAAGTATTGAACAAAGTTTAAGTACCTTTTCTTCTCATATGAAAAATACAGTTTCTATTTTAGAGCAGGCAGATTCTAATTCTTTAGTTTTATTTGACGAATTAGGAGCAGGAACCGATCCAACTGAAGGGGCTGCTCTAGCTATGGCAATTCTTTCTTACCTGCATCGGCAAAATACCCGAACAATTGCTACAACACATTACAGCGAATTAAAAATTTTTGCGCTTTCTACAGAGGGAGTTTCGAATGCGTGCTGTGAGTTTAGTGTACAGACATTACAGCCGACCTATCGACTATTAATTGGAATTCCCGGGAAAAGCAACGCTTTTGCTATCTCAAAAAAATTAGGGCTGTCGGAAAATATTATCGATCAGGCAAAAGAATTTATTGGAACAAATGATGAGAGTTTTGAGGATGTCATTAGCAGTCTTGAAGAAAAACGGATTGCAATGGAAAAAGAACAAGAAGAAACAGAACAACTTCATCGAGAAGTGGAAGAACTAAAAAATCGTTTGAAAGAAAAGAATAATCGAATCGATCAGGCGAAAGAACGAATTATGCGAGAAGCAAATGAACAGGCTAGAGAAATTCTTCAAAAAGCCAAAGATTATGCAGATGAAACAATTCGAAAATTCAATCGGTTAAGTCAAGAGGGCAGTGCAGGAAAAGAAATGGAACAAGAACGGGCAGCACTAAGAGAAAAACTTGGCGATACAGATGCAAAACTTTCTATAAAAACGGGAAAGAAGAAAAAGAAACCAGATGCAAAAGAATTTCATGTTGGAGATTCTGTCAATGTATTAAGTTTAAATTTGAGAGGAACCGTTCGTACCCTTCCAAATGCAAAAGGCGATCTATATGTACAGATGGGAATTTTAAGTTCTTTAGTTAATATTGAAGATTTGGAACGAATTGATGAAGAAACGATAAAAACACCAACATTTACAAAAACACAAAGTGGAAAAATTCGTATGAGTAAATCTATGACAATTCGCCCAGAACTAAATATTATTGGAAAGCGGGTAGATGAGGCAATGCCAGAAGTTGAGAAATATTTAGACGATGCCTATCTTGCCCATCTTCCAAAGGTGACAATTATTCACGGCAGAGGAACAGGAGCGTTAAGAGATGCTGTTCATTCGCAGTTAAAACGGATTAAATATGTTAAATCTTATCGGGTTGGAAATTTTGGAGAAGGTGATCAGGGAGTAACGATTGTAGAGTTTAAAGAATAATTTTAAGGCTGTTGCAAAATCGGCTTAAACTTGTTTTGTAACAGTCCTTTTTAGATTAGGGGGAATTTAGAGAGGAGAGAAGTTGTGGCTGTTAAACAGAAAATATTAATAGTAGACGATGACATAAATATTGCAGAACTAATTTCACTATACTTAGTGAAAGAATGTTTTGATACACAGATTGCAGCAGATGGCGAAGAAGCTATCCAAAAATTTAAAGAGTATAATCCGAATCTAATTTTATTAGATCTAATGCTACCAAGTATGGATGGTTATGATGTATGTAGAGAAATTCGAAAGACATCTAAAGTTCCAATTATTATGTTATCAGCAAAGGGAGAAGTCTTTGACAAGGTATTAGGCTTAGAACTTGGAGCAGATGACTATATGATTAAACCATTCGATTCAAAAGAACTTGTGGCAAGAGTGAAAGCAGTATTAAGAAGATTTACACCGACATTAACTCAAAAAGAAACAACAGAACCAGAAGAAACAGGCGAATTTGTTTCCTATCCAGATCTTATCATTAATCAAACTAATTATTCTGTACTTTATTATGGTAAAACAATTGAAATGCCACCAAAAGAACTGGAATTATTTTATTTTTTAGCATCCCATCCAAATCAGGTATTTACAAGAGAACAACTTTTAGATCATATTTGGGGATACGAATATATTGGAGATACTAGAACAGTAGATGTCCACATCAAACGGCTGAGAGAAAAAATTAAGGATCATGTGTCTTGGAAACTTTCTACTGTTTGGGCAATTGGATATAAGTTTGAAGTAATAAAAAGGTAGACTAAAATAAAGGGGAAAACAGATGCGGCGAATGATTTTTAAACTGGCACTTTGCTATTTGATCGCGTTAATAGGAATGTTGGTACTGATCAATACATATGGAGTTCAAAAATTAGATCGCCGTCTGATCAGTCAGAAACGCCAAATACTTTATGATGAAGCAACTCTGCTTATTTCTGAATATGTAAACCACTATTATCAGTCGGATACAGGATTTCAGGACAAAGATGCTATGACAAGACAGCTTAGAACAATAGATACTTTTCTAAATGTAAGAATATGGGTATTGGACAGCAGTGGTGTTGTAATTGCAGATACAAGAAGTAATGCAGTTAATTTAGATATTAATTCATTAGATGAAACATTTTTAGAAAAGACATTTATAGAAAATGCCTATTTTAAAGGAATTTTTACAGAACCTATGCTTTGTGTGATTCAGACAATGGTATATAATTATACAATAAGAGGATATGTCTGTATTAGCACTTCCATGCGTGGAATTACAGATCAAAGTATCTTCTATTTAGATGCTTTTAACCTTTGCTATCTCTTATTTCAGATTGTACTGATTGGTATGTTTCTGACGATTTATCTAATCACTGTTCGCCCAGTTCTGAAAATGACAAAGGTGACAAAGGCATATGCGTCTGGAAACTTTGAAGTACCTATGAAGATTCGATCTCACGATGAGTATAAGGAACTTGCTGATATTATTACTTATATGGCACAGGAATTAAAAAATTTAGACGACTATCAAAAAAAATTTGTAGCTAATATTTCTCATGATTTTCGTTCTCCTCTAACATCTATTCGAGGTTACGCAGAGGCAATGAAAGATGGGACAATACCATATGAAATGCAGGAGAAGTATTTGGATATTATTTTATTTGAAACAGAGCGGTTGACGAAACTGACTGTAAATTTACTCGAATTAAATAGTTTTGATCAAAGTGGAAAAATATTAGATATCCGTTCTTTTGATATCAATGCAGTTATAAAAACAACAGCAACCACATTTGAAGGGATTTGTACAAAAAAGAAAATTGTATTACAATTAGAGTTTTCGGATAGAGAACAATATGTAGATGCAGATAAAGATAAGATTCAACAGATACTTTATAATTTAATTGACAATGCTATAAAATTTAGCAATACAGATTCTTCTATTCGTGTAACAACAGAGGCAAAAGGCTCAAAAGTCTTTATCGCAGTAAAAGATTATGGGATTGGAATTCCAAGAGAGAGTTTAAAAAGAATATGGGAACGATTTTATAAAACCGATCTTTCTCGTGGAAGGGATAAAAAGGGCACAGGATTAGGTCTTTCCATTGTAAAAGAAATTATTACTGCACATAACGAAAATATTACTGTAGTCAGTACACAAGGAGTTGGGACAGAATTTACTTTTACACTTCCAAGATCAGAATATGAAGAATAATATGAGGATTGTTTACAAAATCGTAATAATTTGTTCATAAACAGATGATATAATTGAAGAATCATGAACAAGATCAAAAGTTTTTAGAAAAGTTGGAAATTAAATCCTAACAAATAGACGTTTTAAAAAATACAAATGAAAAGAGATAATAGAGATAGCATTATTTATACATTGTTTTTCGGAAAATATCAAAAACAAGATTTACATACATGTTTATAAATAATGAATCTTTATTACTAAATTAGATATATTTTACTATAAATGAAATGAACTAAAACAAAAAAATTAGATAAAGACAGAAAAAATTTTAAAAGGATTACAAAGTGAAAAAAGAAAAGTCTGAAAAAGCGTTTTAATCGAAGAAAGGAGAAAGCTACTCGAAGAAATATCCAAAAGCAATATCTCAATATGGATATATTTATCCATGTTTTGAGTAGCAGACAATGGATGGATAGAAACAAAAGGGAAAATGAACAGGAGAAGGAATTTCAATTTTTACAAGAAAAAGTAGCATCAAAGTGGAAAAAGAGAGGAAAAAAATTTTTACTTCTGACCACAGGAACCGTTATTTTGGCAGTGATTTTTGGACTGATAGCTCGCTATACATTTCTCGTGTCAGAAGACTGGTTAATGGAACTGTTAGGACTGAAAGAAGAAGAACGAACACAAATTGAATTTCCGTCAAACACACCGATTGTCACCCCTTCTAACCCCCCAACCCCTACTCCGGTTCCATCTCCCACTCCTACTCCAGTTGTAAAACCAGAACAGAAAGAACCCGTTATTGTAGAACAGAAAGTAGAAGCAACAGCAAAAGATTATGTAAAAATGATGTCTGATATTCGAAAGATTGCCGATCAGGCAGCAAAATCTCTTGTAACAGTAACGGCAATCGAAAGTGGTGTGGATTGGTCAGATAAAGAATATGAAACAGAAACAAGTACATCAGGAGTTATTATTGGAGAAAATAATATAGATATTTTGATTTTGACGCAATTAAATGAAGTAAGAGGAGCAACTAGAATCACTGTTACATTTTTAAATCAGACAACAGAAGCACTATTGTGGAATTATGATACAGACTATAATCTTGCAATATTAGCAGTTAGTCTAAAGGATCTCAATGAAACAACCTTAGAAACAATAAAAACAGCAGTTCTTGGAGAATCCTATTTAGTAACTACAGGAATCCCAGTTCTTGCTCTAGGAAATCCAAATGGTTATACAGGATCTGTTGAACTTGGAATGGTAACGAAAAAAGGGTTGTATACATCTGTTGTAGACAATCGTTTCGAATTTTTTCAAATGAATATAATAAATTATGAACGCTCAGGCGGAATCATTATAAACTTTGATGGAGAAATCATTGGACTTATTTCTCAAACTCTAAAAGGAGAAAGTAAGGTATTTACTGCGATTGGAATTTCAAAATTAAAACCTATTATTGAACAGCTTGCTAACAAAACCGACAGAATTTATTTTGGAATTATTCCAGAAGAACTACCAAAAGAAGTATTAAAAGAAGCAGAACTATCCTATGGCATTTATGTCAATGATGTTATGACTGACTCTCCTGCTTTTGAAGCTGGTATAAGACGTAGCGACATAATTTCTTCTATTAACGATACAGATATGGTTTCTGTCGGTACATTCACTAGCCTATTAAAAGAGATAAAACCAGAAGAAACGGTTACTGTAAAAGTGAAACGATTAGTAAAACAGGTTTATAAAGAAATAGAATTCTCTGTGACATTAATGAAAAAAGAACACTAAATTAGAAAATTAATTGCTTTTTTTAAGGCTGTCCTATTAGCTAAAATAATTAGCTGACTGGCAGCCTTTTTCTTATAAAGAGTTTAAACAAAAAACAATTTTTGTAGAAAAGACTGTTTCTTATTAAAGGAAATTATGCTATAATAAATAAAATAATAAATAGACAAAGGAAAAGACAGAAAGGTTTGGTACATTTATGAGATATTTGAATGAATTACGAGACGGCGAGATGGTAAAGGAGACCTATCTGTGCAAGCAGTTATTATCCTTAAAGACAAAAACAGGCAAAAGCTATTATTCATTACAATTACAGGATAAAACGGCAACATTAGATGCAAAGGTTTGGGATCTTGGAGCTGGAATTGAGCATTTTGAAGTAATGGATTATATACATGTAGAAGGACAGGTCGTTAGTTTTCAAGGTTCTCTTCAGTTAAATGTCAGAAGATTACGTAAAAGTCAGGAGGGTGAATATAATCCTGTGGATTTTATGCCAATTACTGATCAGGATATTGAATTAATGTATCGAACACTTATACAATATATTTCTAAAATAAAGCAGCCTCATTTAAAGAAACTACTTGAAAGTTTTTTCATAGAGGATAAGACATTTGCAGAGGCATTTAAAAATCATAGTGCAGCCAAAAGTGTACATCATGGATTTATTGGTGGATTATTGGAACATACTCTTGGAGTAACTAAACTTTGTGACTATATGGCAGATCAGTATCCTTTTTTGCAAAGAGATCTATTACTTGCAGGAGCAATGTTTCATGATATCGGAAAATTAAAAGAGATCTCCGATTTTCCAGAAAATGATTATACTGATGAAGGAAATCTGTTAGGGCATATTTATATTGGTGCCGAATGGATAGGTGAACATATTACAGCAATTCCAGATTTCCCAGTAAAATTAGCATCTGAATTAAAGCATTGTATTTTAGCACATCATGGAGAGTTAGAATATGGATCGCCAAAAAAGCCTTCTTTAGCAGAAGCTTTGGCACTTTCTCTTGCTGATAATATGGACGCAAAAATGGAAACGATCAAGGAATTGTTAAAAACAGGGGATGACAAATCAGAATGGCTTGGATTTCAGAGATTGTTTGACACCAATATCAGAAAAACATCAGAACAATACTAGAATAATTTAGCTAAAAAAGAAGGAAAACAAGGAATGGGGATTAAGATGGAAGAACAGTTTATACCAAAAAAGAATGAACAGATTTCTCTAGAAATTTGTGATTTGGGAGAAGAGGGATTTGGAATTGGAAAGTATCATGGCTATACTCTTTTTATGAAAGATGCTATACCAGGTGATTTTGTAGAAGCATTGATTTTAAAAGGAAAGAAAACGTATGGCTATGCGAAAGTTCTTCGTATTTTAAAACCCAGTCCATATCGTGTAAAACCACTTTGTCCTTTAGCCTCTAAATGTGGAGGATGTCAGCTTCAGCATCTTATCTACGAAAAACAATTAGAATATAAATGGAACAAAGTAAGAAATTGTTTAAAGCATATTGGCAGTATCCCAGAGCCACCAATCGAAGAAATTATTGGAATGGAAGAACCTTATTACTATCGAAACAAAGCACAATTTCCAGTAGGTCGTGGAAAAAATGGAGAACTTTTAATTGGATTTTATGCTGGAAGAACTCATACGATTATGAACACAGAACATTGCTATCTTCAAGCAAAAATTAATACAGAATTGATAAAGAGAATTCGAAACTTTTTAGAACGGGAAAAAATCAGTATCTATGAAGAAGTAACAGGAAAGGGTTTGATCAGACATATTATGACACGTATCGGATTTCGAACAGGAGAAGTCATGGTCTGTCTTATAATCAATGGGGAATATCTGCCACACCAAGAGACATTTATACAGGAATTAAAGGCGATAGAAAAAGAAAATCCAGACTATCATATAAAAAGTATTTGCTGTAATATAAACCAAGAAAAAACAAATGTAATCCTTGGGGAAAAAGTTATTCCAATCTATGGAGAACCTTATATTACAGATTGGATTGGAGAGGTTAAGTTTCGAATTTCGCCTTTATCCTTTTATCAGGTAAATCCAGTACAGACAGAAAGATTATATAAAAAAGTATTAGAATTTGCACAATTAAACGGGAATGAAATTGTCTGGGATTTGTACTGTGGAATTGGAACAATATCTTTATTTTTGGCAAGACAGGCAAAGATGGTATATGGGGTGGAAGTAGTTGCACAAGCTATTGAAGATGCCAAAAAGAACGCCAAATTAAATGAAATTACAAATGCGATGTTTTTTGTAGGAGAAGCAGAAACTGTATTTCCAGAAAAATATCAACAAAGTAATGGAGAAATGCGAGCAGATGTAGTAGTAATCGATCCACCACGAAAAGGATGTGACGAAGCAGTCCTAAATACAATCGCAAAAATGGAAGTAGAACGTGTAGTATATGTATCCTGCGATCCCGCAACCTTAGCAAGAGATATCAAATTCATGCGACAGAAGGGATATGAAATGATTAATGGGGCAGCAGTAGATATGTTTGGGGAAACATATCATGTGGAAACAGTGGTGTTGATAGAAAGGAAAGATACCTAAAAATCCTTGAATTTACGCATTTTGTGACATTTTTTAGTTTCAATAAAATCGGTAAAAATCATAAGGAAAAGATACTTGTGAAGAAAGTAACCGTAGTTGTGGCATTAG
>CAJUGJ010000025.1:0-8459 GCA_910586015.1 uncultured Lachnospiraceae bacterium | reverse complement strand
ATAGTGATAGAGGATAGATAGGGATACTTGAGTGAGAGTGTCCCTATTTTTTATCTTTTGTTGGGCTTGTGGGCTTAAAGAGAAAGACTTTATAGAAAAAAAGCAGTTGATCACAGAATATATTGTATGTATGCAAATTAAAGACAAATCAAGATAGTGCTGGTACGACTATGAAAGAATATTTATAAGGAAAAGATATATTATTGTGATCTAGTTGGCTGTATGATATAATTTCGGTGTTGCTGACAGCAAAAAATGGGGATTGTAAAGGAGAAAATGAAATGAATGAAAAAATAGTATTTAGTCGAGGTTCTTTTTTTCATGGAACAAAAGCAGATTTGAAAGTAGGCGATTTAATAATTACAGGAATGAAAAAGAATTATAACGATGATAGAAAATCCCAATATGTTTATTTTGCAGGGACTTTGGAAGCGGCAATTTGGGGAGCAGAATTAGCAGAGGGGGAAGGCAAAGAAAGAATATATGTTGTCGAGCCAACTGGGGATTACGAAGATGACCCAAATCTTACAGACAAGAAATATCCCGGAAATCCTACGAAATCATATAGATCAAAACAACCATTAAAAATTGTCGCAGAAGTAGTCATGTGGGTAGGACATTCCCCTGAAATGTTAAATAGTATGACTGAAAATCTAAAAAAACTATCGGAAAAGGGTATTAAAGCAAACGACTAATACTACAAGAGATACCATAATTCTATTTTGTCCATTTCAAATTAAATCATTGTCACGAACTAAACAGTGGTAAAACTATCATAAGTTTATCACTATTTTTTTATCCAAAATCAGACAGGCAAGCATACTTCTCTTCTATCTCACAATACCCTGTATTGATGTTGTTACAGTATTTTCAAACCTTGAAAGGACAAAACAGATGAGGAAACAGGGTATTTTGTTCCAATCTGATGAACAAAAAGGATGAAAAACCTATTGAATTTTTGAAAAAAGAATTTTATGATAAAGTCAATGACAAATCGAATATTTGTAGAAGGAGAGATGGATGAATAAGAAAATAAAAAGTATAGGATATATTTTGCTATCAGCAGTAATAACACTTTTTTTATATATTCTTTTACATGAATTTGGTCATACAATGGTTATGTTATTGGTAGGAGCAACAATAACGAATTTCAGCATATTTACAGCTCATGTGAGTGCAGTTGGTGGTGATTACACGAATTTGTCGAGTATATGGATGCACGCAAATGGTGCTTTGTTTCCGTTAGTTATTTCTTATTTATATATTTTGTTGTACCAAAAGGGCAGCACAAAGTCACTCTATCGAATTTTTTCTTATATATTTACTCTAGTCCCAGTAATTTCGATACTTGCATGGGTAATAATTCCGTTTGCTTATTTGCAAGGAAATATACCAATAAATGATGATGTGACAAATTTTTTGACTGTTTTTTGTGAGAATTATCATCCACTGATTGTGAGTGTAACGGCAGCAGCACTTATTGGAATTGGTATTGTATTGATGATCAAGAAACGAGTGATTTATAATTTCATTGAAGAGATAAAGCAAAAATAAATAACTTCTTGTTGGTAGAACTATAGCTAACTAAAACATATAGAAACAGGAAAGCAACAAAAGGTTTCCTGTTTTTTTGCGCCCATTTTTGGCATTTTGAGAAATCAACAGTATTTATACATACAAAAAAATATTTGTGGTTGCTGGTTAGTATCTTTGTATTAATTAGACTTCCTATAATTATTTCACTTATATTATTTGTAATATCATTCACCTATAAGAACACTATTTTGAATATAGTAGAATCTTTGCCTATTAAAGATATCAACACAAGTCCATAACGGAAGGCTTATCTCATGACAATTATCACATATCTTCTCTGAATTGTGTTGATGAAGATTTTACAATCGCCTATATACACTCCAATCTCTATTATGAAAAAAAGGAAAGAGGACTTAAAAAGCCACTACATTAAAGAGCAAAAGAGTGTTATAACTGGATACAGAATCCATTCATTTAGATATTTATTTTCATAAAGGGGCTTGTAAATTTGAGTCAAACAGGTATATTTAGATTAAACAAAATAGTCAAACCAAAATAGTCGGGGATGATAGTATGAGTGAAAGATTTAAAGAGCTTCCAGAAAAAAAGCAACTTTCCATTTTGCGAGCAGCAATAGAAGTTTTTGCAAAATATGAATATAAAAAAGCATCTACTGATTTGATTGCTTCTAAAGCAGGAGTTTCTAAAGGATTGCTTTTTTACTATTTTCATAATAAAAAGGATTTGTATTTGACAGTATATGAGTATGTAAAAAGAATAATCACAGAGGGAGTAGCTGATTCCAGACTTTTGGAAATTACAGATTTTTTTGAACTCATAACCTACACTACTATGAAAAAAATCAAGATATTATCTGAAAATCCATATATTGTAGAGTTTTCAGTACGCTCCTTTTATTCCGATAGAGAAGAAATCTCTGGTGATTTGAAAATGAAAAGTAAAAAGGATATAGAGCAAAATTACAATCAATATTTTAATAAAATAAATTTATATAAATTCAAAGAAAATATAAATCCATCTGAAATATTTAAAATGGTGATTTGGCTAATAGATGGTTATATTCATGAGCGACAAATGAATAATGAGCCGTTATGCTTAGATACAATCAGCAAATTACTTATAAATTGGACTGAAATGTTTAAACAAATTGCATATAAGGAGGAGTATTTATGAGTATCATTAAAATCGAAAATCTTGTACGTGACTATGGAGAAGGGAAAGGAGTATTTGATATATCTTTTCATGTAAATCAGGGAGAAGCTTTTGGCTTTTTGGGGCCGAATGGAGCAGGAAAAACAACAACTATACGCCATTTGATGGGATTTCTAAAACCAGAATCAGGGAAATGTACTATTGATGGTCTGGATTGTTGGAACGAAAGGGAAAAAGTGCAGGCAAGACTTGGCTATATTCCCGGTGAAATCAGCTTTTTTGACGATATGTCGGGTACAGAGTTTTTGAAATTCATCGCAGAATATCGTAAAATCGGTACACAAAGTCGTAAGAAGGAATTGTTGGAACGTTTTGAATTAGACCCCAAAAGCAAGATAAAAAAGATGAGCAAAGGAACCAAACAAAAACTTGGAATTGTTGCCGCATTTATGCACGATCCAGATATTCTTATTCTTGATGAACCAACCAGCGGACTTGATCCATTGATGCAAAGTAGGTTTGTTAATTTAGTTGCGGAAGAAAAGGAACATAACAAAACAGTTTTGATGTCAAGCCATATATTTGAAGAAGTAGAAAGAACTTGTGATCGTATTGGTATTATACGAAAAGGTAGGATGATAACCGTTGATTCTGCTGTAACACTACATAAACGACATACCCACAGTTATACAGTAACTCTTGAAAATGAAGCTATCGCTAAAGCATTTGCCTCAGATTTTGATGGTATATGTAATGGGACAAAAGTTACTGTTACAACGAAACAAAGTCTGGAAGAAATCTTTATGAATTACTACGGAGGTGACAAAAATGATTAATATAGCACTATATAAACATGAAATGAAAGGAAGTATAAAGCTACTAATAATTTTTGGAACAATTATTACTATGTATGTTTCTATTATCATCAATATGTATAATCCTGAAATGATGAAAACGTTAGATGGTTTTATAGAAGTTATGCCAGAATTGATGGCATCTGTTGGTATGAAAGCAAATGCTACGAATCTTTTGGGATTTATGATATCTTATCTCTATGGATTTATACTGCTAATTTTTCCGATGTTATTTTGTATATTGCGTGGAAATGCCCTGATTGCAAAATATGTGGATAAAGGCTCTATGGTTTCATTGGTTGCTGCTCCTGTAAAAAGACATATCATTGCATTTACACAGATGAAAGTACTCATAAGTGGAATTTTGCTACTCGTTTTTTATAGTACAATAGTAGAATTGGTTTGTACCAGAATTGGTTTTCCAGAAAAGTTAGATATAATAGCACTTTTGATATTAAATGGTGGACTATTGTGTTTGCATTTGTTTATCGGAGGTATATGTTTTCTTTCTTCCTGTATATTTTCTGATACAAAATATAGTGTTGCATTCGGAGCAGGAATTCCAATATTTATGTATGTATTACAGATGCTTGCAAATGTTGGCGGGAGTGCAGAAAAAGTAAAGTATTTTACATTTTTTACATTGTTTAATCCAGATGGTATTATTGTTGGTGAAAGTAGTGCAATAGTTGGCATATTTACGCTTTTTGTAGGTGCTATTATATTGTATATATTAGGAATTATAGTATTTGAAAGAAAAGACTTGTATATTTAAACAGATAGCATATTCTAAATTGATCAATAACTGAGTAAAAACAATTATTAAACAGTCACAGGAGATGAACATGAGATCGGAAGAACAGGTATATAATACTATCTTAAATTTTGCAAAGGCAGATGAACGTATTCCCATGGTTACTTTGGAGGGCTCTCGAACAAATATGAAAATTCTGCCAGATGACTTTCAAGATTTTGATATTACTTTTTTTGTTACAGATATGAAAAGTTTCATAACAGATGATGAATGGTTAAATGTGTTTGGTGAAAGATTAATCATGCAAAAACCTGAAGATATGGAGTTGTCTCAGAAACTTCAGCTAACTCAAATAAATCCTTTCTGAAATACAAGCTTCTATCCGTTAATATGAAATCACCTCATATATTCCAGTAGATACCATATCTGTTTTTCCGAAACTTAATCTACAAAACCAATCTTCTCACCTGCCACAATACCCTTCTTCCGAATATCTGTTGAGACAATCGGTATATCTTTCATTTTCTTTTAAATAAGTTAAGAAGATTTTCTCTATTGAAACATTCTGACCAATTATTTTTTTCAGTGAAAATTTTACTTCCCATGGGCGATAATGATTCGAATACATGATAAAAGCTTCCTTGAAGAGTTGGATAATAGAATCATCCTCATTCTTAGAAAACAAGCCAATCAGTTTTTCAATGTTTTGTTTTGCCGTAATAACAATAAATGTCAGTTCTCCGAATAAATCGCCCATGAGCAAATCTTTGTGTCTTTTCAATATTTCAACTTTTTTATTATATTCCTCATCATCTTCCGTCAATAACTCATCCAAATATCCTCTGTGCATCATATCTAAAAGTAATAATCCGCCACTCCATATCACCTCTGATATGGTAGTCAATAACTCAATTATTTCTTCTTTGCATTGTTCATGGTTTGTCATTTCAATTCTTCCTTCATATGGTTTTAGCATCCAATAACTAGATGGAACTTAATCCTCTCTTTATTTCCTTAATTCTTAATCATCAACAGTATGCTCTATAAAAAGCTTAACTATGGTATCCAATCGGTTTTGCTGTCGGACTACATCGGGTATTAAAATTTTTACTCCTTCTATATTTTGTTCAAATTTAACTTCAATACCATTTAAGAGTGTTGCTTTTTTGATTATCATACCTTTTGGCATTTCTTTTGCAGGCAAAGTAATGTTTTGAAACGTATCACAATCTAAAATATGAACATAAATGGCAGTCTGTGTACAAGTAGAGCCATATACTCCATCTACTGGTTGCCAGATTCCTCCACGAGTTGCATAGATAGCTTCTCCATTTTCAGCAAGCCATGTGCCCATTTGTTTTAAAATTTTTTGGGCTTGTTCTGGGATACAACCCTCAGAATCTGGCCCTACATTCAGCAAAAGATTTCCATCACGACAGACTGTATTGATCAACATACGAAGCAGAAAAGGAAAATCTTGAAATTTGTCATGAGGCCGATATCCCCATGTTTCAGAAACAGACATACATTTTTCCCACGGAATAGGTACTATTTTACCTTGTACTTCATGTATTCCTTCATCTGTTTCAAAATCTCCTCTGTATCCAGAACGTGGTGTAACCATAATCCCAGCTTGATAGGATCGAGCCATTCTGTTCAATTTTAATGGCTCCCATAACCAAGCTGCATCTGCATCTGTGCCTTGATGTGACAACCATCCCCCATCATACCAGAGAATTTCTACTTTTCCGTATTGTGTACATAATTCCTCTACCTGATCATATGCCTGTTTTTTCATAAGTGCAGCACTTTCTGGCTGTCCCTTTGGATCAAAATAGCCTGAAAATCTCCAATCCATTGGAGAATAGTAAAGACCTGTGTGTATTCCCCTTTCATGACAGATATCTGTAAAAGCTTTTACATAATCAGCGTTCTGACCACATTGCATAGAAGTAAAATTTTTATAACTCCCTTTGCTATCCCAAAGGGCAAAACCATCATGATGTCTTGTGACCATAACAGCATATTTCATTCCTGCACTTTCTGCTATATCAATCCATTCCTTTACTATTTCTTTAGCAGATCTTTTAGGATGAAATTCTTCTTCTGCGATTTTACGATATGTATCTTCTGCCATTTTTTCATTGAAATATGCCCATTCTCCCTTACCAATTACCGAATAAATTCCCCAGTGAATAAAAAGACCAAATTTCGCATCTCTCCACCAAGAAATCTCATCATCACTAAGATGGAGATCCTCTGCATCTTCTCCAAAAAGACCATTAAAATTCATTTGATTACCAAGTTGTCCTTTTAGCATAGATGCTAATTCAGCCCCATTCATAATATATTCAGCCATCCGTTTTATCCCTTCCAAAACAAATTTTTTGATCTGTTATTTGCACTTATTATACTATAGACTTTTAAAAATTTTCAAGAAAATGTTTATATGATTTTTAAATCATTTCTTTTGCCATAAACAAAACATGTTCACAATCTACAAAACCGTTTTTTCGATAGAAGTTAGGTGCAGGTGCATATTTATTGGTAGACAAAGTGATACCTGCAAATCTATTTTCATTTACATATTTCTCAATCTGTCTCATCAACATTGAACCATATCCCTTATGTTGCTGTTCTGGTTTAATAAACATTTCCTCTACAAAAATTTCACTATTATTCCACCATACTTTTTTATGTGCAAATACACCACCAATGATAGTTTTTCCATCTTCCAAAACATATCCCACAAAATTTTTCATATCAAAAAAATCTATAAGATATTCGGTTGCTGTTTCGTTCGTCCAATGACACTACCACATTTCATTGTTGTAAACACTACACAAAATATCCGCACATATAGAGATATCCTCTCGTTTCATTTTTCGAATAATCATTTATATCCTCCATTTCCTGTCGATATTATTTTTTTACTATAGCCTTTACTAATAACATCATCGGTCGACGCAATTCGTCTCTCATTCCTGGAATATCCATCATCTCTTTGGGTGGTTTCGCTTCCTCCACAGCTTCAAGTTCAAAGCCACTATTCAATAATCCCATCAATATTTGTGTAAGTGTATGGTGCTGTTTTACTACATCACACCCTAAAAAGTGTGTAATTCGTTTTCCCGGAAAGAAATAGTTATCGATTGGCCAGTATTGAGGCTGTCCAGTTTTTGTGTAGATCCAGTCCTGTGCAATCCCTGCAGTAAAAATTGGATGTTCGATGTTAAAAATGAATACCCCATTTGGGTTTAATGTTCTATATACTTTTCGAAATATTTCCTCTATATGTTCGATATAATGCAAAGCTAGATTAGAAATAACACAATCCCACATATTTTTTGGATATTCATATTCTTCTATTCCACATACACGATATTGAATTACATTTTCTGTATTACGCTTTTGAGCTTCTTTAATCATTTTCTTACTTAAGTCAATCCCTAATACCTCTACTGCTCCTTGTTCTACCGCAAACTTACAATGCCATCCATATCCACATCCTAAATCGAGAACACGTTTTCCTTGAAATGAAGGAAATAGGCATTTTAATTGATGCCATTCTCCAGCAGCACTTAAACCATCTCTACTGCGAGACATTTTTGCATATTCATTAAAAAATTGCTCATTATCATATTCATTATTCACATTAATCGTTCCCCTGTTTCAATTTTTTTCTCTGCTTCAACATTATATCATAAATCCAAGGGTGTCAACAAAAGAATGAGGTTATATCAGTAACAATATTTAAAACATAATAAAAGTTTTATATGTTTACCTTATCTTCCCTTAACAAGAGCATACAAAAACACAACAATTTAATGGACTGTCAACCTTACGCAAAACGCCGCTTCCAGTAAAAATCGGAGCGGTGTTTTTGTATGGCTTCTGAATAGCAGAGACTGCGTATTCCTAATTTCTTCTGTAAAATATAGACTTGACGAAATGACGACATTGTGTTATACTTCGATTGACAACATTATGTTATACAATAAGGAGGGCTAAAGCATGTTACAGCAATTATCCGATGCCGAACTTGAAATTATGAAAATCGTATGGGGAAACCCAGAGGATGTGACACTGTTTCCCTATATCATGGACGGGCTGGCAGCAAGAGGCAAGCCGTGTCAAAAGAA
>CAJUGJ010000024.1 GCA_910586015.1 uncultured Lachnospiraceae bacterium | reverse complement strand
GAAAGTTCGTGTAATGTAATATTACGTGAATCTTTTTTATACATATTTTGATTTTCCAGTATGCCTTTTATTTATTTTAATTAATTGGAGTGTATTTTTATGGCATGGGAACGATCAGGACAAGTTACTGTTACTTATAAAGTTAGATTATATGAGAAATATTTAGATTGGATACTCGAAACCAAGAAACTTTATAATCAGGTTCTTAAAGTTTATTATGAACTTTTACTGAAAGATCTTACTTTATTTCATTTAAGTAATCATAACTTATTACGTGAATTAGAGATTTGTACAGTTGGTACAAAAGAGATGAAACAACAGGGAAAGATACAGAATTCACCATTATCTGCTTTTCCAAAACTTCCAATGTATTTTAGACGAGCAGCTATCAATCATGCAATTAGTATGGCTAGGAGTTATCAAGGTAGATATCAACATTGGAAGGAACAAAAAATAATTTTACCTCCTCCCACTAAAACAGAAAAATTTCATGTCGATCCTATCTTTTATAAAGGAATGTATCGTAATTTTACAACAGATTCAATCGAACTAAAGCTTTACAATGGAACAGGATGGACTTGGAGAAAATTTCGATATACAGGAAGGAATTTTCCTGTATGTGCGACGATACTTTCCCCTACTATTCATATCCAAGAAAAACAGGTATGGCTGCATATCCCGCTTTCTTTTCCGGTTTATGATACCAGAAAGATACAAGAACGTTTTCAAACAGAAGAATATTTTTTAGCTGTTTATTTTCCTGCAAATAATTGTATGGCAGCAGGTGTAGTCTTAAATAAAGATGGGAAACAGTTGGATTGTTGTTACTTCAAAGGCGGAAATGAATTAAAGCAAAAACGAGAAGTAGTTTTGCGACAAATAAAAAAGATACAAGAAAGTAGAAATGAAAAGGGTACAAAAGCCGAGGATAGACTTTATAAAAAGATAGAAAATCTAAATATGTTATATGCTCATAAAATCAGTCGACAGTTAGTGACATTTTGTGAAGAAAAACAAATTAAGCTCATAGTAATGCCAACTTATGAAAAAGGTTTAGATTTTAATAAATTGGCATATCTAAAGACAGGAAAATTTGACTGGCAGGGAAGAAAGATTATGAGATTGTTAAGGTATAAAGCGTTACAAAAAGGTATTGCAACAACTACTGTAAGAGCAATTCATATTTCAGATATTTGCAGTCAATGTGGAGAAAAGATTAAAAAATATAACCCCGGATTTTCTCCCAAAATTAGATATTTTGGAGGATGTTTATTTACGTGTTCTTGTGGAAACAAGGGAAATTCAGCATTAAATGCAGCCAGAAATATAGGACTGCGATTTTTAAGATATTCAAATTTAGATGGGTTATATTATATAACAAATGATAAATGTCCATAAATTGAAAATGGATATTTCATCATAAATCCAACAGAAATGTTTGGAAGGAAAGAGGTCTGTAATAACAGACGACTTTTCTTGGGTACAGTGCCGCCTGCCGCTGCCAGTTTCGAATTTGAAAAAGGTACGGGTAAAGAAGAAGGAAACTTCAGTTGCACTGTGAGTTATTTAAATAGATAGAAAGAGATGATAGACAATGAAAAAGGCGTTAATTGTTACAACAGTAGGTGGATTTGTACCAAAGTTTGAAATGAATAATGTATATTTATTACAAAGTCTCGGCTACGAAGTGCACTACGCTAGTAATTTTGAATATTTAGTCTATCAAGATAGTACAAATACTCTTAAAAATACAAAAATAATTTGTCACTCAATAAAATTTGTACGTTCACCCTTTCAACTAAATCAAAATATAAAAGCATATTGTCAGTTATATCAACTATTAAAAAAAGAAAAATTTTTTTTAGTACATTGTCATACTCCAATGGGAGGATTTCTTACTAGAATCGCAACATGGCGATATCACATCAAAAATAAAGAGAAAATTCAAGTAATTTATACAGCACATGGATTTCATTTTTATAGAGGTGCTCCTTTATTTAATTGGCTCTTTTTTTATCCAATAGAACGTTTTCTTGCTCTTTTAACGGATAGACTAATCACAATCAATTTAGAAGATTATCATAGAGCCAAATCATTTCGACTAAAAAAGGGAGGAAAGCTTTGTTATGTTCCTGGAGTTGGCGTTGATATAAAAGAACTTCAAAAACGAGTTAGTAAAACAGAAAAACAAAAAGCATTAAGACAAAAATTTTCACATTTACTTTTTTATGCTGGAGAATTAAATAAAGGAAAGAATGTAAAAACATTAATAAAGGCACTTGCTAAAATGAAGCAGTCAGATTGTGCTCTACTAATTTGTGGTGAAGGACCAGAACAAAAAAGGTTAAAACAATTAGCAAGTAAATATGGTGTTACAAAACGTGTAATCTTTGCAGGATATCGTTTAGATGTACCAGAACTGATGAAATGTTGCGATATTTTTCTTTTTGCATCAAAAAGAGAAGGAAGATCGGTTGCTGTTATGGAAGCGATGGCTTGTTCTCTTCCCGCTATTGTATCAAAGATTAGAGGAAACTCTGAATTAATTGTCCAAGGAAAGGGAGGTTTTTTAATAAGACCAGATGATGCAGAAGGTTTTGCAAAAGCAGCAGATTATTTATTGTCACGGAAAAAACAATGTAAAAAGATGGGACAGTTTAATGCTAATCGTGTAAAGGAATTTGGAATAGAAAAAATTTCTGAGCAAATGCAGAAGATATATCAAGAGGTTACGAAATAAATTTGGAAGAATAGTGAAAATAGTATTGTTTTAATGGAAATGGAATAAAAAGAAAATGGAAAAAGTAATTCTTTATATAAAAAGTAAAGAAGATCCGTCTTCTTATTATCGTTTATATCAATATTTTTATAACATACCAAAAAAGAAAATAAAAATTGCAGAAAGTGTACCAACATGGTTATATCGTTGGTACTATGATAAATCAAAAAGGGGATATTTAGAAGTATTTTTACTTGCTGCAATTAGTATAGTACGAACACTTTTTTTCTTTTTGTATGATTATTTTATCTTTCATGCCAAAATAGTAGTTATAAATCGTAGATTTTTTGCAAGAAGATGCCCTAAAATTTTAGGACAGATTTTATTACTTTATCTTAAAAAGAAAAGAGTTATTTGGGATTTTGATGACAATATTATTTTAGATAAAGAAATTACGAAATATGAAAAAAAGATTTTACAACAGTTGGCAGAAAAAATTATTGTTACAGGAGAGTATCTTAAAAGTACATTAGAAAAAGAAGTATGGAGAAAAGTAATTTTACTTCCAACGACAGATTTAAGACTAGAAAGAGAAGATATTTCGGATTGGATAAAAAGACGAGAACTACTATATGATCATAAAATTCGTTTAATCTGGATTGGAAGCAGAGCGAATCTGCCAGAATTAGAAGCTATACTGCCTATCATTGAAAGAGCAGCAGAAAAGATTAGGATAGAAACAGGTAAACAGGTCTTTCTCTATTGTGTATGTAATGAAAAAATAACAGAGACATTTTCAAATATTAGAATAATTAATATTTTGTGGAGTAGAGAACGAGCTGTTAAATGTATGAAGCAATCTCATATTGGTCTTATGCCACTTAAAGATACTTCATATACTCGTGGGAAAGCAGGATTTAAAGCAGTACAATATCTCTCAGCAGGTATTCCAACGATTGCTTCCGATGTTGGATTTAATCATAAAGTTGTTATAAATGGAACAGATGGATTTCTTGTTTCAGAAACTGAAGCATTTAAAGAGGCAATTATTCGACTTAGTACAGAAAAAATATTATGGAAGCAGATGGCTTATCAGGGAAGAAAAGATTGGGAAAAAAAATTCTTGGCAAGTAAGTATCAAAGTTTTTGGATAAATTTGGTATATAATACAAATATATAAGGTTAAATATATTATATAGAAAGAAATGTAGGTAATTATGAATGAAATTGGAATAATAATTGTAAATTGGAATACAAAAGATGCTTTAGCTAACTGTGTTCAGTCTATTCTACAATCTACCTGCCAAAATTTTTCTATTACAAAGATAATCATAGTAGATAATGCTTCTACAGATCATTCTTTAAAACTGCTTTCTACGCTTCCAAATCAAAAACTTATTCATATAATTAAAAATCAGAAAAATAGAGGATTTGCAAAGGCCTGTAATCAAGGAGCAAAAATGATAAAAGCAGACTATTTATTATTTTTAAATCCAGATACAAAACTTGCCTTTGATACTTTAGATCAATGTTTTGAATTTTTAAATCATAAAAAAAATAAGAAAATAGGTGCATTAGGAGTTCAGCTTTATGATAGAAAGAAAGAGATTACAAGAAGTTGTTCAAGACTTCCTAAAAAGAGATATTATTTAGCAAAATGTTTGGGGATTTCAAAAATAATCAAACGCTGTAATCTTTTTATGCTCGAATGGGATCATAAAGAAAGTAGACAAGTGGAAGAGGTAATAGGAGCTTTTTTTCTTGTGCCTGCAAAAGTTTACTGGAAGTTAAATGGATTCGATGAACGATTTTTTGTATATTATGAAGAAGTGGACTTTTGTAAAAGACTAAAAGAAAATGGATACTTAACTTATTATTTAGCAGATGCCCATGCAGTTCATATAGGATCGGTCAGTTCAGAAACAGTAAAAGATAAACGTCTGTTTTACGAGTGGCAAAGTAGAGTGAAATATTTTTTTAAACAAGAAGGAATTTTAGGAGCAGTCTTAATAACAGCAATGATTCCTATAGAAATAATAAATCGAATACTATGGCTATTATTTACAGGAGAGCGAAAAAGTATTGTTGAGGTTAAAAGGGCTTTCGCTCTATTTTTAAAATGGATTTTATCAAAATAAATTCATTAGGAGGAACAAATGAAAGGAATTATATTGGCAGGTGGATCGGGGACAAGACTGTATCCATTAACAATGGTCACATCAAAACAATTACTTCCAGTATATGATAAACCAATGATTTATTATCCGCTTTCAACACTTATGTTAGCTGGAATTCAGGATATTTTATTAATTTCTACACCACAAGATCTTCCAAACTTTGAAAGACTGTTAGGAGATGGGAGAAATTTTGGAATTCATTTAAGTTATTGTGAACAGCCCTCTCCAGATGGACTAGCTCAGGCTTTTCTTTTAGGAGAGGAATTTATTGCTGGTGACTCTTGTGCAATGGTTCTTGGAGATAATATTTTTTACGGAAATGGATGGAAGAGAGTATTAAGACAAGCAGAAGCAAAAAAATATGGTGCAACGATATTTGGCTATTATGTAGAAGATCCAGAACGATTTGGAATTGTTGAAATAGATTCTTTTGGAAAGGCAATTTCTTTAGAAGAAAAACCAAAATATCCAAAATCAAACTATTGTGTTACTGGATTATATTTTTATGATAATCGTGTCTGTGAATTTGCAAAACAAGTAAAACCTTCACAAAGAGGGGAACTAGAAATTACAGACTTAAATCGAATGTATTTAGAAGATGGAAGTCTTCATGTTGTTACATTAGGACGTGGATTTGCATGGTTAGATACAGGAACAATAGACGCGTTAAGTGATGCAACTGAATTTGTAAAAGTAATTGAAAATCGTCAGGGTATTAAAATTTCAGCAGTAGAAGAAATTGCATATAAAAATGGCTGGATAACCAAAGAAAAGTTATTAGAATCTGCACAGCTTTATGGAAAATCAGCTTATGGCACACATCTTAAAAAAGCAGCAGAGGGAAAGATTATTTATTAGTCAGAAGGAATAGGTGTAACATTGAACTACATTAAAAAAATTGTTTCATTAAAGAAATATAAATTTATGCTGCTTCAGTTAGTAAAACGAGATTTTAAAGTACGTTATCGTGGAAGTTTTCTTGGAATTTTATGGAGTGTACTAAATCCATTATTAAATATGCTCGTTTTAAGTTTTGTATTCAGTCGAGTCTTTAAAGCAGTAGATAATTATAAAATGTATCTGCTTTCAGGACTTGTTATCTTTAACTATTTTAGTGAAGCTTCCAATTTAGCATTATCTTCCGTAGTTAATAATTTTGGATTATTAACGAAAGTATATTTTCCAAAATTTATACTTCCAATTTCTAAAATTGTATCTTCTGCTATAAATCTATTTATGTCTATCCTAGCATTTTTTATTTTAGGACATTTTATGGATGTACATTTTTGGTGGGGATATCTTTTTATTCCATATATTCTTCTTTGTTTAATGATATTTACTATAGGAATTGGAATGATTTTAGCAGCTTTACAGGTTTTTATGAGAGATATTCAATATTTATATGGAATCTTATTAACCATTTGGATGTATGCTACACCGATTTTATATCCATTAACTACCGATGTTATTCCAGAAAGTATGATTCCAATTTTACAACAGAATCCACTTTTTCTATTTATTGATTTTTTTCGCAAGGTGACATTGTATTCCAGTATTCCATCCGCAATGGATTTTCTGCGGTGTGCAGTTACAGGATTGATTTCTTTGCTGCTTGGGTTGATTGTATTCAAAAAAACGCAGGATAACTTTATTTATTATACATAATAGATTGGAGTTTTTATGATTCAGGTAGAACAGGTAAGTATGGAATTTAATTTAAATCGTGGAAAGGTAAGAAGTTTAAAAGAGTGGCTGTTTGCAAAGGTAGAAGATGAAAAAAAGAGAAAAAAGGAACGATTTTTAGCATTATCAAATGTTACTTTTTCTATAGAAAAGGGTGAAATTTTTGGTGTTATAGGAAAAAATGGAGCAGGAAAATCTACTCTGTTAAAAGTTCTTGCAGGAATTATGAAACCGACTTCTGGCAGTGTAAAAACAAAAGGAACGATTGCACCTATGATAGAACTTGGAACAGGTTTTGACTTTGAACTATCCCCTATTGAAAATATTTATCTAAGTGGATCTATTTTAGGATATGATAAAAAATTTTTAGATGAAAAGATACCAGAAATTCTTTCCTTTTCAGAACTTTGGGATTTTAAAGATAATCCAGTAAAATATTTTTCATCTGGAATGGTTGCCCGTCTTGCTTTTTCAGTATCTACTCTTGTAGTTCCTGATATTTTGATTGTTGATGAAATATTATCAGTTGGAGATATTGATTTTCAAAAAAAGAGTTATCAACGTATGTTAGAACTAATGGGAAGCGGAACGACTGTGGTGTATGTTTCACACAATATTGAATCACTCCAAAATTTATGCAGTCGTGTTTTATGGTTAGAACATGGAAAGATAAAGCAAATTGGAGATGCAAAAGAAATATGCAGTAACTATCAAAACAATAAGGAAGAATAAAAGAAGAGAGGAGGAAACAAAGGATGAAGAGAATCTTAGTAACTGGTGCAGGTGGATATATAGGAAGGTATGTTGTTAAAGCATTATTAAATCATGGAGCGACTGTTATTGCAGCAGATCTATATACAAAAGAGATCGATGATCGAGCAGAGAAAGTAACAACAAATATCTTTTCTGGAAGTGAAAGTTTATATAAAGATTTAAAAGAGCCTGAAATTTGCCTTCATCTGGCATGGAAAGATGGTTTCGTACATAACTCGGATTCCCATATGGAAATGCTTTCTTCTCACTATCATTTTATTAAACATATGATAGAACATGGAGTAAAACAACTTGCTATTATGGGAACTATGCACGAGATTGGTTATTATGAAGGAGCAATTAACGAAAATACCCCTTGTAATCCAAGTAGTATGTACGGAATTGCAAAAGACGCACTACGAAGAAGTTTATTTACTAGATTAGAAGGAAAGGATATTATCTTACAATGGCTTCGAGCTTATTATATCTATGGCGATGATAAAAAGAATCATTCTATATTTGCAAAATTAATTCAGGCAGAAGAAGATGGAAAAACCACTTTTCCTTTTACAACTGGAAAAAATAAATATGATTTTATTACAGTAGAACAATTAGCAGAACAAATTGCTGCCTGTGTACTACAAACAGAGATTACAGGTATTATCAACTGTTGTTCTGGTCAGCCGATTAGCCTTGCTAATCAAGTAGAAAGTTTCCTTCAAAAAAATGGATTTAAAATTCATTTAGAATATGGAGCATTTCCAGATCGAGTCTATGATTCTCCAGCAATATGGGGAGATAATACAAAAATCAAGGCTATTATGGGAATAACGGAGGAAAATAGATGATCGAAAAGCTTGGGGAAGTGACTCTTAATTATAGTTTTTATAAAGAAGGAAATTGCTATAATGAGGGCGATGAAGTAGAAGAAAAAGTATTAGAAGTGGTAAAAACCACAGATGATTATACGCAAGTATTAAAAAGTGATAACCGCTGGCCGATCTTATATCAATTATCAAAACAAAGAGAAAATATTATCCTTCCTATGGATTTAAAAAAAGAAGATGAAGTATTAGAAATTGGTTCAGGAATGGGAGCAGTAACAGGTGCATTAGCAAGAAATTGTAAAAAGGTAGATTGCATAGAACTCTCAAAAAGGCGTTCTTTAGCCAATGCCTATCGAAATAAAAGTTATAATAATATAGAAATTTTTGTAGGAAATTTTGAAGATATTAAACTAGAAAAGCAATATGATGTTATAACTCTAATCGGAGTATTAGAATACGCACAAAGTTATATTCATTCTGCCGAGCCATATATGGATTTCTTAAAAAAGATTCATACTACTTTAAAGAAAGGTGGAAAACTTTATATTGCTATTGAAAACAAACTTGGAATGAAATATTTTGCAGGATGTGCAGAAGATCATTTAGGTAAACCATTTATAGGTATTGAGGGATATCCAAAAGATAGTTATGCGAAGACATTTACAAAGTCACAATTAATTTCTCTTTTAAAAAGAACAGGATTTCAAGATTACTATTTTTATTATCCATACCCAGATTATAAATTGCCATCGATATTTTATAGTGATGATTATTTACCTGACAAGCAGTTTTCTGTATCAGATCAAAACAATTTCGATTTAGATCGAATTATGTTGTTTAGTGAAAAAAGCGCAATTAAAAGTATTGCTAAAACAGAAGAAATAAAAATATTAGCAAATTCATTTTTGGTGGAGGCAGAAAGATAAAAAGATGGCAGCCAGAAAAATTTTTATGAAAGTAAATCAACATTATAAGCCAGAATATCAAACAGTTACAAGTATTATAGAAGAAAATTCAAGAAAAACTGTTTTAAAGCAAGGAACAAAACAACATCTTGAAAATATGATATGGGGATATCATGAAGTGAGTAAATATTTTCCTAATGTAAAGTTTTGTGATGCAAAATTAAGAAAGGATGGAATTGAATTTTCTTATATTCAAGGAAAAACATTAACAGAATTGTATTATGAAGCAGTTGAGAGAAATGACAAAATAGAATTTTTAAAACTAATTCATAAACATCTTTTTTTTCTTGAAACAATTTCTGAAAATATAGATTATTTCCAGCCTTCGCAGGAATTTCAAAAATATTTTGGTGTTTGTGAAGATTATGATTGGAAAAAAATAAAGGCACTGAAACAATGTGCTTTTGACTGCACAAGTAATAATTTAATCTTAAATGAAAATCAGGTTTATTATGTTGATTATGAATATTGTTTTTCTTTTCCTGTGCCCGTTTCGCTTTATAAATTTCATTGTATCCAAAGTTTATATTGTAATAACCCAGAAATAGAGAGGTTTATTCCATTTTCAGAGGTGGCAAAAGAATTGGAGCTTGATATTGAATTATCAATTTTAGAAAAATGGAAACAATATTTTATTTCTGAATTAGAGGATTCAAATAGTTCCGAAAAACTAAAATGGAACTATTTAAAGAAAACTATAGATTATCAGTTTACTTATGAAAAAATACAAAAGCTTTTTTATTTAGAAAAGGGAATTTCATGGTATGAAGAAAATACCCCCATATGGAAAGCATATATACAACGATTAGAAAAACAAATCCAGACTCAGGACGAAGGATTAAAATGGTATCAAGAAAATGTTCCAATATGGAAAGATTACATAGATAAGTTAGAAACACAAATTCAGTCTCAGACAAAAGAATTAGAAGATTATTATGAAAATAATAAAAATCAAACAAAAGAAAATGAAATTCAGGAAAAAAAATTAAATTGGTATATACAACAAGAACAGGAACAAGAAAAATATATTACTACATTACAAAATCAAATAAAAGAACTAGAGATAAATAATACAAAACAAAAAATTAAAAATGAAGAATCTATTCAAAACTTAAAACAGATTGTAGAAGACCTAAGAAAACAGCTATTTCAAATAGAAAATAGTAAATTATATAAGCTAGGAACAAAATTACATATAATTGGATGGACAAAGAATAATTATGATAATTCAGAAAAATAGCAAAAATAGACTAGCAATTTTTTTCTTTTTTGATGAAGAAGGAATTGTAGATGATTATATAATATATTTATTAAATAGTATAAAACATAATATAAAACATTTACTAGTAGTAAGTAATGGACAGTTATGTTTTGAAGGTAAAAAAAAATTAGAAACAATTACAGATGTCATTTTAGAAAGAGAAAATAAAGGATTTGACGTTTGGGCATATAAAGAAGCATTAGAATATTATGGTTGGAAAGAACTTAGTACCTATGATGAAGTCATTTTATTTAATTATACTATTTTTGGCCCTCTTTATCCCTTTGAAGAAATGTTTGAAGAGATGAATCAAAGAGATTTAGATTTTTGGGGAATTACAAAACACCATAAAGTAGATTATGATTCATTTGGTACTTGTAAATATGGATATATTCCTGAACATATTCAATCAAGTTTTCTTGTATTAAGAAGAACATTAATTGAAAGCAAAGAATATCAAAATTTTTGGAAAAATATGCCTAATATTAATTCTTATGCAGATTCAGTTGGTTATTATGAAGCAATTTTTACAAAAGATTTTGTAGAGTTAGGATTTAAAGAATCTGTGTATATAAATACAGAAGATCTAAGAGAATATACTAGATACCCACTTCTTATGATGGCATATGAGTTGGTAAAAAACAGAAAATGCCCAGTAATTAAACGGAAGAGTTTTTGCCAAACATATTTTGATATGCTTTCAGAAACAATAGGGGAAACAACATTAGAACTTTATAATTTTATTCAGGAAAATTTAGATTATGATGTAAATTTAATCTGGGATAATATTTTACGTACTTGTCATATGTCAGATATAAAAGATATGATGCACTTAAATTATATTCTTCCAGATAGAGATAATTTTATATTTCCAAATAAACAAGGTTATAAGATTGCTCTTGTAATACATCTTTATTTTGAAGATTTATTAGAAAAATCATTTTATTATGCCTCAAGTATTCCTGATTATGCAGATGTATATGTTACAACAGATACAATAAAAAAGAAAAAAGTAATAGAAGAAAAGTTTAAAGAATTAAAGTGTCATAAGTTTAAATGTATTATAATTGAAAATCAGGGAAGAGATGTTAGTGCTCTTTTAGTTGGAACAAAAGATTTTATAATGAATTATGATATTGTATGTTTTGCACACGATAAAAAAACAACACAACTGAAACCGCATTGTATAGGAGAAGGTTTTGCTTATAAGTGTTTTGAAAATATTTTAGGAACGAAAGATTTCGTAATGAATATTCTAAAAACATTTGAAGAAAATCCACGACTTGGTCTATTAGTTCCTCCTCCTCCAAATCATGCTGCCTTTTATCAAACGCTTTATTCAGGATGGGCAGATAATTATGCAAATGTCTGCAAGTTATTAAAACAATTTGATCTTTCAATACCAATTTACTGGTCAAAAGAACCCATAGCACCACTTGGAACAATGTTTTGGTTTCGTCCAAAGGCAATGAAATCTCTTTTTGATAAAGATTGGGAGTATTCCGATTTTCCAAAAGAGCCTAATGCTATGGATGGAACGTTACTTCATGCTATCGAACGGGCATATCCTTACTTTGCACAAAAAGAGGGATATTATTCTGCATGGGTTATGAGTAACAAATTTGCAAAAATCGAGATAACAAATTTATATTATTTATTAAGAATTGCAGTAAAAAACAATAATAATATGAATTCTTCTATAGCGGCAGATGCAAATACAGAGGCTATAAGAAATATTTCATTTTTTAATATCTTTAGGATTAAACTAAGAAATAAAATACCAAAAAGAATATGGAACAATTTAAGAAAGGTTTATCATTTATTTCGATAAATAAGGTAATTATTATGGTATTTTCATCCAGTGTGTTTCTGTTCATATTCTTACCAATTACATTAATAGGATATTTTATAATTCGAAAGGAATTAAAAAATATTTTTATATTATGTATGTCTTTAATATTTTACACTTGGGGAGAACCAAAAGTAGTTATATTAATGATAATATCAAGTTTTCTAAATTATAGTTATGCTTTACTTTTAAATTATATGAAAATACATATGAAGCAGATGACAAAAATTATAGTAGCAATCGCAGTACTTACTAATATAGGAATCTTATTTTATTATAAATACTATGACTTTACAGTAATAAATATAAACCGTATTTTTCGTACTAATTTAACAATAAAACAAATTGCATTACCTATTGGAATTTCTTTTTTTACATTTCAGGGGATGTCCTATGTTTTAGATGTGTTTATGGAAAAGGCAGAAGTGCAAAAAAATCCGTTTCATGTATTACTTTATATCTCTTTATTTCCACAATTAATTGCAGGACCAATTGTAAGATATTCGGATATTAATCATCAAATAGAAAATAGAGCAGAATCATTAGAAAAGATTGCATCTGGAATTTCAAGATTTATTATTGGTCTTTCTAAAAAGGTATTAATTTCTAATAGTTTTGCTGTATTAGCAGATAATATTTTTAATTCAGATCCTTTAAAACTTAGTGTACTAACTACTTGGATAGGAACTATTTTTTATGCTGTTCAGATTTATTATGACTTTAGTGGATATAGCGATATGGCAATTGGTCTTGGTAAAATTTTAGGATTCGATTTTTTGGAAAATTTCAATTATCCTTACATATCAAAATCTATTACAGAGTTTTGGAAACGATGGCATATTTCCTTATCTTCTTGGTTTCGGGATTATATTTATATTCCATTAGGAGGAAATCGAAAAGGAAATGTCTATTTTAATTTATTTATCGTTTTCTTAATAACTGGTATTTGGCATGGAGCGTCATGGAATTTTATTTTTTGGGGAATTTGGCATGGGATTTTTATATTAATTGAAAGAGCAAAAAAACTTCATTCAGGAAAAACAAAGATTCCTTTTGGGTGGTGTTATACTATGTTTATTGTTTTAATTGGTTGGGTTTTCTTTCGTTGTCCGAATATGTCAGAGGCATTAAAGTTTATAAGGAGTATGTTTGGTTTGAATAAAAATACTTTTTTTGATACACAAACATTTTTTATAATGAAAGAGAGTATCATATTATTTATAATCGCATCTATAGGTTCTACTCCAATTATGAAAATATTAAAAACAAAAAGTCAAGAATATGTTTTGCCAAAGTATATTTTAACAGCTACAAGATCATTTGTTTTAGGAGGATTGTTAGTTATATGTGTTTCCTATATTATAAATAATTCTTATAATCCTTTTATTTATTTTAATTTTTAATAAAGAAAGGAATATTTATGAGCAAAAAAGAAAGTTTAGCTATTATAAGTATATTTTTAGTTATTATTTTGGGAGGATTTTGGGCAAATAAAAAAAATTTTGCTTTAATTTTTAGAAAATATAATTATAATCAGATAGAATCATGGAATCAAATAAGTTCTACGATAGAAAATGAAATAAATAGTAACTTTTTCTTAAAAAGTAACTTATCAAATTTATATGGATTATCACAAAAGATGCTTTCGAAAAATTTGGTTGGAAATTTTGAATATATTAAAGATAACAAAGGAATTTTACATTTATATCAAGAAGACTTGCCAGCAGATAATTTTATAAAGGGAATGTCATGGCTAAAAGAAAAGACAAAAGAGAAAGAAATTCCGCTATTATATGTTCAGATTCCAGATCGAGTAATAGAAGGTTTTATAAAAGATTCTTGGGCAGTTGAGAAAACATCAAAAGAAAAGACAATAAACCAGATTTTAGATGCAGTGAGAGAACAAGGAATTTCTAATTTAGATTTGAGAGAAGATTTAATAGAGAAAAAATTTGAATATGATAATTTCTTTTTTCGAACAGATATACATTTAACTACACAGGCAGAGTGGTATATACTAAAAAAAATAATACATAAATTAGAAGAATTGGGATGTTCATTTTACAATCAAGAAGAAATTTTAAATTTAAATCATTATGAAAAGATTAATAACAAATTTCTTGGAAATTTTGGAAGAATGACAGGAAAATATTTTACACAATTAGATGTTTTTGAACGCTACTATCCAAAATTTGAAACAAATTATACAAGAACTCATATGATAACAGATGAAAAATTTGAGGGAAGTTTTGAAGAGATTGTAATGAATGGGTATCCTAAACAGGGAAGAGAAACAATATATTGGGTAACAGATTATATGCAGTTTACAAATCCATTTTATAATTTTGAAAATCATTTATCTAAAAATGATACAAATATACTTCTTATTATGGACTCATTCGGTTTTCGAACCGCTGCCTACTTATCGCTTTTGGTAAAAAATCTTTCTATTATTGATACAAGATATCAGGGAAGATACAATATGACAGATTGGGCATTACAACTTTTTGATTATGATGCAGTTGTTGTTTTACAGTCAACTTTTTTACTTTCCACTGAATTTATGCCAGTCATATTAAAAAATCCAAATGCAGAAATTGTTTCAGTGACAACTCCATCAGTAGTGAAAGAAGGAGAACTTTATGAAATTGAAATTACAGTACGCAATATAGGACAAGAAGCTTGGAAAGAAGAAGATCAAGTACGTTTGTGTATTTTTCAAGATGGAGTGGATTATGGATTTCGAATTAAATTACCAGAAAATATAGAGGTATTACCAGGAGATGAATATACGTTCATACAGAAAGACTTTTACATTTTAGATAAAAATTCAACGTTTTTAGAATATCAGATGGTACAAGAAGGAATTACCTATTTTGGTGAAAAATACGGAGTGACAATTACGATTGAAAAAAATTAAAAATTTTAAGTATATTACAGATATTAATAACATCATACAAAAAATTGTGAATATATTTTATATTTATATTTTCATGGCTATTAGCTAATATTATATTAAATCTACAAACAATCTTTTACAAAAGAGATGGTTATGCCGTTTTAGACCGAGAGAGTAAAAATAAAATTGTTAAACTAATATTTAAAGGGGAAACTTATATTTATGACGTAGCTGCAAAATCGTATTATCTTGAACTAGGCTTGATAATTTTTCATAAAAATTAAATAATAATACTATTTCGTGAAATAATATAGGATTTTATACTAAATTTTGTATTTATAAATGATTTAGTTATGTGAGAAATAGGATTTAAAAATATATTAGATAGAATTATATGGAATTATTATAACTGGTCTTCTGGTTATGTTACTGAATTTTTTTGCTATCTTCTTTACTATATTTCGAATATTATATGGAAATTACTTGATTGTTTTATGTATACTTTAGTTGCTTGGTGTATTTTTGAATTTATTGGACAAAGATATATGATACCAATGAAGAATTTTACTATTTGTGCATTAGTTTTATGTTATCCAGTTGTCCATATGGCAACAGCACCTAATAATACAGTTGTAATAGAAGAAGGAACAAAGAGATATTTTAAAGGATATACTATGTTAAATATTATTGACAAATTATCTTAGATTTAGTGCAACAGTAAAACATTATTTTAGTTCTCCAAATATAATATTTTTATTTTTGCTTAGTATTATGGCTATAGCAATATTTATAAAATATAAAGAAGGAATTTATAAGGTTATAGGAATATTGCCATTTATCTTTGCACTTTTACTTAGTATATTAAGTTCTATTACTAAATTATTATTTCCGCCAATAGAAAAATGTTTTGACAATACTATTACATTACATAATTTTTATAGTTGGTCAGCATATTTTCCACTTTTATTACAAATTTTTTTGATTCTTGTTATTATGCTTAATTCTGTTTTGTTAGCAAATACAACAGAAGAAAAGATTTTTTCATTTTTATTGATTAGTGCTGCATTTGCCGCTAGAATGGTAGTTAGTTTTTCTTCTACAATTTATACCTCAGGAATGAGAACACATAATACAACATATTTTATTTTTATGTGGATTTTATTTGAAGATTTGTATAAAAAATATTCAAATTGTTAAGAAAAGAGATATAATAATATTTAATAAATATGAAAAGATTTTATTAATTATGTGTAAGCTTATTCTTATAGTTGGTATTACTTCTTAATATTAATACACTTTTATCGATTTAAATTAGTATAATAGAATACTCATTTTAAAATTTATACTAAAATATTTTTCAGAAAGGAAGATTCACATGAAGTTTTTAGTAACCGGCGGTGCTGGATTTATTGGTGGAAATTTTATACATTACATGGTAGAAAATTATCCAAAAGATCAGTTTGTAAATTTAGATTTGCTTACCTATGCAGGTAATTTAGAAACCATTCAGTCTTTGGAAGAAAAGAAAAATTACCGTTTCGTTAGAGGAGATATTGCAGATCGACAGTTTATTATGAATTTATTTGAAGAGGAACAATTTGATGTTGTTGTAAACTTTGCAGCAGAATCGCATGTAGATCGTTCTGTGATTGATCCGAGTATTTTTATAAAGACAAATGTTTTAGGCACACAAGTATTATTAGATGCGGCAAAACAATATCAAGTAAAACGATATCATCAAGTTTCTACAGATGAAGTTTATGGGGATCTTCCACTAGATCGAACAGATTTATTTTTTACAGAGGAAACACCAATTCATACTTCCAGTCCATATTCCGCAAGTAAAGCGGGGGCAGATTTACTTGTTCTTTCCTATTATAGAACATTTCAACTTCCGGTGACAATTTCTCGCTGTTCAAATAATTATGGACCTTATCAGTTTCCAGAAAAATTGATTCCTCTTATGATGATTCGTGCATTGTCAGATGAAAAACTTCCAGTGTATGGGAATGGATTAAATGTAAGAGATTGGTTATATGTAATGGATCATTGCAAAGCAATTGATTTGATTTTACGCAAAGGAAGGGTTGGAGAGATCTATAATATTGGCGGTCATAATGAACGTACAAATTTAGAGGTAGTAAAAACAATTTTAAAAACTCTTGAAAAACCAGAATCTCTTATTCAATATGTGACAGACCGACCAGGACATGATCTTCGCTATGCGATTGATCCGAAAAAAATCGAAAGAGAACTTGATTGGAAGCCAGAAGTTTCATTTGAAACAGGGATTCAACAGACGATTCAATGGTATCTAAGTCATAGATCTTGGTGGGAACATATCATTAGTGGAGAGTATCAAACCTATGTAAAACAGATGTATAAAGAGCGTTTATCATAAATGAAAAGAGGAATTTATTATGGGAAAGATTAAAGTAACAAGATGTGAAATAGAGGGATTATGTATCATTGAACCAAATGTTTTTGAAGATACAAGGGGTTATTTTATGGAAACCTACAACTTTAATGATATGAAGGCAGCAGGCATTGATGAAGTATTTGTTCAGGATAATCAGTCTATGTCAACCAAAGGAGTACTAAGAGGACTTCATTATCAAAAAGAATATCCACAAGGGAAACTGGTAAGAGTAATACAGGGAACAGTATTTGATGTAGCAGTAGATTTGCGTAAAGGTTCTGCGACATTTGGAAAGTGGTATGGAGTAGAATTATCTGCAGAAAATAAAAAACAATTTTATATTCCAAAAGGATTTGCACATGGATATTTAGTTTTATCTGAAAAGGCAGAATTTTGTTATAAATGTACTGACTTTTATCATCCGGGAGATGAAGGAGGAGTACGATATGATGATCCACAGATTGGAATTAAGTGGCCAATTCAAGATCCAAACGAGTTAATTCTTATAGAAAGAGATTTAAACTGGAAAGGAATTGAGCAGATAGAGTGTCTGCCTAGAATGTAATATCCTTTCCCATCACTAATTTGGACTAGAGCTACTTTTATCTAAAAGACTGACATAAGGATAGACATTATGAAATCCTTCATTTACTGAAAACAAAAAATAAAGTCCACCAAATAGTAAAAATAAAAATACTACACGATGATATGTCAAAATATTTCTCTTTGAGTGATCTTTGCCCTGATAGGATACAATAATTTCAGGAATAGCGATCAGGGAAAGAGCAAACGGATAGATAGAAAAACGTTCTAAAATAAAGTGTTTTGTAATAAATAAACTGATTAAAAAAGTATAGAGAGCACTATTAAGGTAAATCGTTTTCTTTTTTGGGTCATCTATTCGATTTCGAAATAAATACATTAAGATACAATATGTTGCAGAAGGTACAATATATTTAAAAGAGTTAGAATTCCAAAAAACTTTTGTCTGATAAAGCACATATTTTTCTGGAAGAAATGGTAGTAAAAGAGAAAAGACTGGGTCAAACAAAAAATAACCTAAAAGTACAAGAACCAAAAGGATTCCTAAAAGTTTTTTTGTTGTTTTTTTGGGAAGTAGAAAATAAAAAGGAAATAAAAATAACAAAGAATTATGAAAAAGTCCACCAATTAAAAAAAGTATAGAAAATGGAAGTAACTTTCTATTTTTTAAATAAGGATAGGCAAGAAGAAAAAAAGCAACTGCAATGGACTGCCGAATTAAGTTCATATTATATGCAAGAAATTGCAGAGTAATATAAAGATAGACGCTCATCCAAGGAAGTTTAGAATAGCGATAAATAAATTTTACAGCAATGAAAAATAAAAAGGTATTGATAACAAGTAAAAAAATTTGAAAAGAACAACCAATAGAAGAAAATAGTTTACATACAATAAAAAAAAGAGGTTCATACCAACAATAATGAAAGATATCGCCAAATGTCCATACAGACATATTCACATAAATATCTCGATAAGAAAAATAGTCGAAACCAATGGCATATCGAAATGAGGATAGAGCAGTAAAAATAAAGAATACAATGGTCAGATAAAAAATAGTATTTTTAACTCCTTTTTTCTTTTCTGTAAAAAGAAATCCTAATCCTGATAATACCAAAATTGTGAGATAGTAAATGATCATGGCGATATCCTTTCTGTAGTTTTCTATATATACATACTATAACAGATGCCCTTTATTGTTTTGTATTTTATTGTTCTGGAGTAGATGTTCTACGTACAACAAAAGTTGGTGTTACATTAAATGTTGCACTTTCTGAAACGTCTTGTCCCAATGTACCGACAACATACATTGCACCTTCTTGGTTTGCATCCAAAATTAAGACGTTCATATCTTGATCTTCATTTGCATGAAGCCATCTAGCATGTGCTAAATCAGTAGGCATTTCGTTTTCAACTTCTTCTTGTTTTAAACCAATTGCAATCTGATTTGCATTAACAGCACCAGTATTACTCCAAGTAGTATTTTTCATCTTACTTAAATCTACTCTGGTGTAAGCAACATCTACCTGAATCGGAACATTAGAGTTATTTTTCACATTAATTCTTGGAGAAATAACTTTATTCTGAGTAGAAAGGCTATTGCTAATATTAAAAGGAACAAAAGATGGCATTGTAACGGAAAGAATAGTTGGTTCAATAGTTCCTACCATTTCCATTTGTCCAGATCCACCAACGGGAATATCTTTAGTTGAAGTAATTTCAGCAGCATATGCTACTGTGGAAAAAAGCAAAGTTGCAGATAATGCAAGCTGTAAAAAAATATTTCTTTTCTTCATAAGTACCTCCTGTTGGCATCTGTTACAGTATGTCTATAGCATAAAAAATTAATTTTGCACTGTGATTGTGATCTGTGCACCGGTTTGTCCAATAAATTCGCCAGTATCCTCATCATAGGCAGAAAAATAAGCAGTGGCATTATAAGTTCCTTTTTCGAGAACTTTATCTAACTTTACAGATTCGATATATGTTCCAGGTTTTAAATATTTGGAAGCATAGACTTCTTCACTCGTATCATCAATTAAGATACTAATTTGTAGAAGTTTTGCATTGTTTCCGGGATTTTCAATCAGCAGATTTCCCTCTGAAGTTCCGTTTAAGAAAACGGGAGAGGTATTGATGGAAAACGCTATCATACTGCGATCCAAAAGAGTTTGCAGTTCCGCTCTTCTCTGATCCAGATCAACGCCGGGCATAATACCAGCAGTTGCATTATCGTCATATACTAAAGAAGTAGGTTCTGCTTTTTTTGTGAATATAAAATAACAAATAGTTACAGTAAGTGCCATAAGCAAAAGAATTGCTATAGCGATTAATGTTCTTTTTTTTCCTTTACTCATAAAATTTCCTCCTTGGTAACTGAACAAATTCGTTCGGACTTTCTTTGTTTCCATATTATAATTGGGTAATAAGGAAAATGCAAGAAATTTTAATTGACAAAATTCGATATAATTCGACTTATATCAGCGGAAAAGTTCAACTTTCACCTGTTTTTAATGCTTTTAAAATTACATAAAAAATGAAATTATAAGATTAAATTTCAATAATAGTTAAAGTAAAATAATCATTGTAATATGTAATTATGAGAATGGGAAATTCAAAAAAGAAGAGAATTTATTATAAAAATATCAGAAAAATAGTTAGATAATTTAAGATGTGATAAATAAAGAAAAAATATTATGGAGTTATCGCACTAAAAAATAAATACAAGATATTTTTTAGTATAATAACTCCAATTTCTATCATTTAATATCCAAGTTCTTCTCCGACTAAAATTACTTTTATTCTTCCGGGAATTATAGATTTTCTTGTAATTACAGTCTGACAGCAAATACAATCTTTAGAAAGACAGTCTGAACAGCGACCTGATTTTGCACAAGGAGTAGTTCTACTCAAACGGACAGTATTTGGCGGAGCAGCTATATTACGGACTCTAGCAATACCACAGGCAACATCAGGAACAATTTTGTTCATACCTGCTATAATAATAACATATTCTGGTCCATGACAAAGACAGGCAACACGATTTCCTGCTCCATCTATGTTGATTAATTCACCATCTAAAGTGATAGCATTCGAGCTCATAAAATAATAATCAGAAGTTACAATTTTAGCATAGAGCTGACGTTTTTCATCGGCAGTTTTGGCTTCTTTTCGGTCATAAACAATATAATCTGAATTTTTTAGTTCATCAATTAGACCAATTTCTTCTAATGTCATAGAACCACCAAAAGAAATAGAACAGCCATGTGTTAAAAACCGTTTTGCAGTAGTTAAGGCTTCGGTAGCATTGTCACAATAGTAGCCGTCCATACCACGTAGATTTAATTTCTCAATTAAGTTATTCGATAGATTTTCATAATATTGTTTCTTTGGATTCATACGATTCCCTCCCTTCTACTTTTTATTGTAACTGATTTAAAAAAAGCGTGCAAGATAGAAAATAGATAAGAAATTAGAATGAAATGGTTAAAAAAATACTTTTCTTTAGTATAGATCTATGATATAATACAATACAAAAAGTCATGAAAAGAATGGAAATGAGGTTAAAAATGAAGCACATTAAAACATTAAAAACAAAGAATTTAAAAGAATCTATGAAAAAAGGCGGATGTGGTGAATGTCAGACATCTTGTCAGTCTGCTTGTAAAACATCTTGTACAGTTGGAAATCAAAGCTGTGAACATCGTTAGTTTTTGAAATTTATCAAAAAAGTATCATAAAAAGGGGCTGTCGTACTAAGCATATCAGCTTATTACGGCAGTTCCTTGTTTGAAAGGAGAATTGTGTGGTACACCAATATAAAAACGGTGATTATAATATTGTACTAGATGTGAATAGTGGATCGATTCATGTTGTAGATGATCTGGCTTATGATATGATTGCAATGTATCAAAGTAATACAAAAGAAGAGATTTGTACTCTATTATTAAAAAAATATTTATTACAAGATACGAAAGAATCTATTCTGACAGAATACGAAGACTGGAAAAGAGATCAAGAAAGATTAAAAAAAGAGATAGAATCCCTTTATGATGAAATTTCCTCTATGAAAGAAGAAGGGATATTGTTTAGTGATGATATTTATGAAAATTATATAGAATCGTTTCAAAACAGACAGACAGTAGTAAAAGCACTCTGTCTACATATTGCTCATGATTGTAATTTAGCATGTAAGTATTGTTTTGCCGAAGAAGGAGAATATCATGGAAAACGTGCATTTATGTCATTTGAAGTAGGAAAATGTGCACTTGATTTTCTGATTTCAAATTCTGGAAGCCGAAAAAATTTAGAAGTGGACTTTTTTGGTGGAGAGCCTTTAATGAATTTTGAGGTGGTAAAACAGTTAGTTGCCTATGGAAGAGAACAAGAAAAACTTCATAATAAAAAGTTTCGGTTTACACTGACAACAAATGGTGTAGCTTTAACGGATGAAATTATGGAATTTGCCAATAGAGAAATGAGTAATGTAGTTCTTAGTATTGATGGCAGAAAAGAAGTACATAATAAAATGAGACCATTTCGAAATGGAGCAGGAAGTTATGATCTAATTGTTCCAAAATTTCAAAAAGTAGCAGAGAGCAGAGAACAGAACAATTATTATGTACGCGGGACTTTTACACATGAAAATTTAGATTTTTCTGAAGATGTAAAACACTTAGCAGAACTGGGATTTGAACAAATTTCAATAGAACCAGTAGTAGCACCACAAAAAGAATCCTATGCGATCAAACCAGAGGATGTAGAACAGCTTTTAGAAGAATATGATAAACTCGCACAATATGTTTTAAAGAGAAGAAAAGAAGGAAAATGGATTAATTTTTTTCACTTTATGATCGATTTAAGTGGAGGACCATGTGTTGCAAAGCGGTTATCAGGATGTGGAGCTGGAACAGAATATTTAGCAGTAACTCCGTGGGGAGATCTCTATCCGTGCCATCAGTTTGTCGGAATGGATGAATTTTTGATGGGAAATGTTTGGGAGGGTGTAAAGGATATTGCAAGAAAAGATGAATTTTTGCAGTGCAACGTCTATTCCAAGAAAGACTGTAAAGAATGTTTTGCAAAGTTTTATTGCAGCGGAGGATGTGCTGCAAACGCGTATCATTTTGAAGGAAACATTACAGGAACATATGAGATTGGATGTAAGCTTCAAAGAAAACGGGTGGAATGTGCACTTATGTTAAAAGCAGCACAGGAAGAGTTAGAGGAAACAAAAAATTGAATTTACAAAAAGAAAAGGAGAAATTTGATATGAAAGATAAAACCAAAGGACTGCTTCGATTGTTAAGTTGTGCTATTGTTATTGCAGTAGTTGGATTTATAACAGTTGTGGGCATCGGAGGGGATAAAACAGGAAGTATGTCAGATGTAAAATTAGGATTAGATCTGGCAGGTGGTGTCAGCATTACGTATCAGGCAGTAAAAGAAAATCCAACACAAGAAGAAATGGATGATACTATTTACCGAATGCAGCAGCGTGCTTCACAAGAGAGTAAAGAATCAGCAGTTTATCAGGAAGGCGATAATCGTATCAATGTAGATATTCCATCTGTAACAGATGCCACAGCCGTATTAGAGCGGTTGGGAAATGCAGGAACCATTTATTTTATCTATGGAAAATCTCCAGATGGAAAACAAAATATTATCTATAGTGCAGAAAAACAAAATTATATTTTATATCGAGAACTTGATGAGATCATTGCAGATGGTGGTGTAGTATTAGATGGTGCAGATATTGTAGGAGCAGAGCCAAAAATTTATAATACTGAAAATAATCTTGGAGTACAATATATTGTACAATTAAACTTAAATGATACTGGAAGAGAAAAGTTTGCAAATGCCACTCAATACGCATATTCTCACAGAACTTCTTCCTCTAGGACAAATTATGAAAATTTGATTGCTATTGTATATGACGGAGAAATTATCAGTGCACCGGGAGTAATTAATGTAATTTCTGATGGTGTTGCCACAATTTCTGGTCAATCTACTTTTGAGGAGGCAAAAAGACTTGCTTCTACAATCCGAATTGGAGCACTTCCTTTAGAATTAACAGAGTTACGCTCCAATATTGTAGGTGCAAAATTAGGAGCAGAAGCAGTTAAAACTAGTTTAATTGCAGGATTGATTGGTTTTATCATTGTGTTTTTATTTATGATAGTGTACTACCGAATCCCGGGACTATCGGCGAGTATTGCATTGACACTTTATGTAGGACTTGTTATTATTGCCCTAAATATTTTTGATGTAACACTGACACTTCCGGGAATTGCAGGTATTATTTTATCAGTTGGTATGGCAGTGGATGCCAATGTTATTATTTTTACTAGAATTAAAGAAGAATTAGCAACTGGAAAGACGGTACGTTCTGGCATTAAAATAGGTTTCCATAAAGCACTTTCTGCTATAGTAGACGGAAATGTAACAACATTAATTGCAGCAGCAGTATTATATTTATTTGGTTCTGGAACAATTAAAGGTTTTGCTCAAACTTTAGCAATTGGTATTGTCTTATCTATGTTTACTGCATTAGTAGTAACAAAATATCTTCTGGTATCCTTGTATATGGTAGGATGTGATAAAGAAGGTATGTATGGAGTTCAAAAAGAACCAAAGCAAATTGACTATATCAAAAATGGAAAGAAGTTTGCAGTGATTTCGGTTGCCATTATCGCGATAGGTATTATCATGATGATTGTTAATATGACAAAGGATGGAGATGCCCTTGCGTATGGTTTGGATTTTAAGGGAGGTTCTTCTACACAAGTAACCTTTGAAAAAGAAATGGGAGATAGCTTTAATCAGGAACTCGAAAATTATGTAAACCAAAAAATTGGAGCAATTCCTGAGATTGTAAAAGTTCAGGATGAAAATAGTTATATTATTAAAACAAGAGTATTAACTTTAAATGAAAAAGATGAACTTCAAAATGGTTTTGTTAATGATTATGGAGTAGATGCTCAAAAGATTACAACACAAAATATCAGTGCTACAGTAAGTGGAGAGATGAAGGAAGAAGCAGTAAAAGCGGTTATCATTGCAACAATAGGAATGCTTTTATATATCTGGATTCGATTTAAAAATCTTGGATTTGCCGGAAGTGCAGTCATTGCTTTAATACATGATGTTTTAGTAGTACTCATGGTATATGCAGTTACAAAGATTTCTGTAGGAAATACATTTATTGCATGTATGCTGACCTTAGTTGGATATTCCATTAACGCAACAATCGTTATTTTTGACCGAATTCGTGAAAATATAGGACAGAAGTTAAAGAAAGATTCTATAAAAGATATTGTAAATTTAAGTATCAATCAGACATTTTCAAGAAGTATTAATACTTCTCTTACTACATTGATTATGATTTTATTCCTTGCAATTTTGGGGGTTGACTCTGTAAAAGAATTTGCGATTCCACTGCTTGCAGGAATCATCTGCGGAGCATATTCCTCAATTTGTATTACCGGTAATTTGTGGTATTTCTTTAATAAAAAGAAAACAAGCGAAGAGTAAAAAAATAGGCTGTCTTGAACCGAAATATTAGATATCGGATAAGACAGCCTATTTTAACAGGAGGATCTATGGCAAAAGAAAAATGGATGATTAAAAACTATAAAGCTGATTTTAAAGAACTGGCAAAAAGACATGGAATTGGAGAAATTACAGCAAGATTTTTGGTGAATAGAGGACTGACAAAAGATTCAGAAATTGAAGCATTTCTCCATCCTGATTTATCAGGGATGCACCCGCCTGAAACAATGAAAGATCTACTAAAAACAAGAGATATTTTGGTGGAAAAAATTCGTGAACACAAAAAGATTCGAATTATAGGAGATTATGATGTAGACGGTGTAGTTTCTACTTTTCTTTTGTGGAAGGCTCTTACTACTTGTAATGCAGAAGTAGATTATCAGATTCCAGACAGACAAAAAGATGGTTATGGAATTAATATAGAAATTGTTAAAAAAGCATGTGAGGATGAAATAGATACAATTCTTACTTGTGATAATGGAATTTCTGCTGTAGAACAGACTGCTTATGCTAAAAAAAATGGACTGACAATATTAATTACAGATCATCATGAATTGCCAGAGTGCCTACCAAAAGCAGATGCTATTGTTAATCCAAAACAAAAGGATTGTACATATCCCTATTCAGAACTTTGTGGAGCAGGCGTAGCTTATAAGTTAGTACAGGCACTTTATGAAATCTATCAAATTTCAGGAGTAGAAGAATATTTACAATTTACTGCGATTGCTACAGTATGTGATGTAATGAAACTGACTGGAGAAAACAGAATTATCGTTTCTTATGGTTTAAAACAATTACAAAAAACAAAACATGCGGGACTATGTGCATTGATGAAAGTCAATTCAATTCATCCAGAACGATTAAGTGCCTATCATTTAGGTTTTATTTTAGGACCATGTTTAAATGCAACAGGACGGTTAGACAGTGCGTTAAAAGGAGTAGAATTACTTTCCTGTGAGGATGAAACAATGGCAGGGGAACTTGCATCTCAGTTGAAACATTTAAATGATATCCGAAAAGAAATGACAACACAGGGAGTAGAACAGGCAATTGTCTTAGCAGAATCAAAAGAGCGAAAACAAGATAAAGTATTATTACTCTATCTGCCAAAATGTCATGAAAGTTTAGCTGGAATTATTGCAGGAAGACTTAGAGAAAAATATAATCATCCGACGATCGTTTTAACCCATGCCAAAGATTATATAAAGGGTTCAGGGCGTTCGATTGAAAGATATTCTATGTTTGAAGAACTGGTAAAATGCAAACAATATCTTCTCAAATTTGGAGGACATCCTATGGCAGCAGGACTGTCCTTACGAGAAGAAAAAATAGAACCATTTCGAAACGCCTTAAATGAAAATTGTACTTTAACAGAAGAGGATTTTGTAGTAAAAGTTTCTATTGATATTGTACTGGCATTAAGCGGAATTACAAAAGAAATGATTCAAGAACTTTCTATCCTTGAACCATTTGGAAGGGGAAATGAAAAGCCAATTTTTGCAGATAAGGGATTAAAAATTCGCAGACTTTCTCTTGTAGGAAGAACAACACAATATGCAAAATTGGTCATAGAAGATCGATTTGGATGCCGAATGAATGCAATATATTTTGGAGATTCTGAACAGTTTTTAAAGGAATTAGAATCCTTTTATGGAGAAGAAGAAGTAAGAAAAATGTTTCAGGGAAGAGGAGAAAAAGCAAGTCTTTCTGTTATCTATTATCCTTCTATTAATGAATATCAAAACAGAGAAAGCCTGCAAATTATTATTGAACATTATCAGATAGAAGCCTAAATATTAAAAAATCTGAAAAATTTGTTACTCTCTAAATCAAAGAGTTGTCATACTAAGAATCCAATATACAATATCCTTGTATTTGAATTTCTTAATATGACAACTCCTTTTTATTCAAATCTTTTAAATAATCCTGCTTTTATGAGAGCTGGCCGTAGAGCAAGGTAGAGAAAACTAGCCGCTGCAGTAGAAACCAGTGCATTGACAGAGGTAGTCAAAAGACTAAATTTTGCCAAAGTAGCAGAAAGATCTTGTGGTATACCAAGTAGATAAGATTTATAAAAGTACCCAACTAAAGGATCAGCAATAATATTAAATGCCAATCCACACGCAGATGCAATAATCACATCTCGTATAACCTTTTTTTGATTTTTTTCTGTGCTGATATGCAAAAGTTTATGTGCGATCAATCCACTGATTAAACCAATACAAAGTTTAAGAAAGAAAGTTTTTGGAGCACTTGTCACATAGGCACTGGTAAGATCCGCAAGAGTTAAACCAAGTGCACCAGACATTCCACCCCATGTTCCTCCAAGTAATAGTGCAGCAAGAACACAAAAAGTATTACCAAGATGAAAAGCTGTTTTTTCTGGTCCAACTGGAATATCAATTCGAAAATATTGAAATCCAAGGTAGCTGAGTGCTGCAAATAGAGCAGCTTGGGCAAGTATCTTAACACGTTCAGCAGAAATACTGCGACTTATCTGTTTTTTTGAATTGGATAAGCTAACAGAAAGATTTGAAACAAGTGCTGCACAGCCTGCTACAAGTAAAATTAATCCATAAATTACTAACTTATTTTCTTTTGTTACTTCTGAACCTTCTTTTGTCAAATAGCCTACGATTGTTAAAATTAGTCCTGCTACAAATACAGCCATACTAAAAATAAACCCTATCCTAAGTGGGTTTTTATTTTCTGCTTGTTTTTCCATTATGATTCTATCCCCCGATTCTTTTTTAGTTTGGTGTTTATAATAACATAAAACTGGCTATATGAAAATGACCAGTTTATGAAATTATAATAGTACCAGTTTATCTTTACTTCTATTTTATAATATGCTAAAATAAAAACGGAAAAAGTAGAAGATAGAAAGGAAGGACAGAATGGGAAGATTTTATTCTAATGACTTAGAAAGGGGTATTCAATTACTTTATTTTCAGGCAGATCATAGTAAATATTCAGAAGGAGTTTCACTGATACGACGGGCAACAGAAGCAGGGGAAGCCGATGCCTATTATTTTTTAGCTCGTTGCTATGGTTGGGAGGATGGAGATGTTCAAAATGATGATAGGAAAGCAGAAGAACTTTCTTTAAAAGGAATTCAAAATAACAGTGCACTTTGTGTTTTAGGTGCAGAGCGTATGGATATTTTTAAAGGAAAGTTAAAGGCAAGCTCTCCTTATACATTAAAGCAAGCGTTTGATGAAGTAGAGAAAATGGCACAGGCAGGAGAGCCAATGGCACAATATGCAGTTGGATTGTTTTATTTTTGGGGAGATATGTTGCTTGAAATTCAAAAGCCAAATGATAGAGAAGAATTTATTAGACTAGAAAGAGAGAATAGAGAAAAAGCAGCACAATGGTTTCGTGCTTCTGCAAATCAAGGTTGTATTCCCTCTTTTAGAAATCTATTTTGTGGATTTCGGGATGGAAAATATGGTGTGAGAGATTCTAAAATGGCACTTCGAATCGCAGAAGAATTTGACACGAAAGTAGACTGTAGAGAATTTTATTGTGATATCGCATCAGAGTATCAAGAAATAAAAGAATATGATAAGGCAATTTCTTGGTATGAAAAAGGAATTGCCAAGGGAGTTGCTTCTTGTGCAGATTCTTTGGGATCAGATTATTATGAAGGAAGAGGAGGACTAAAACAGGATCATAAAAAAGCATTCAACTTATTTGAAAAAGCAATAGAATTAGGAAGTATCAGTGCATACTATAATATCGGTCGTTGTTATTTTTGGGGTTATGGGACATTAATGGATAAAAAGAAGGCATTTGAATGGATTTTAAAAGCGGCTTCACAGGGAAAAGCAAGAGATTGGTACTTAAAATATGCAAAATATTTTTTAGGATGGATGTATTTAGATGGAATTGGAACACCCGTTAATGACGAAGAAGCATTTCGATATAGTAGAGAGGCAGTAAAAGAGGGAAGTAAACAGGCAAAACTATATTTGGGACGTTGCTATTTGGAAGGAAGAGGGACAGCGAAAGATTTTCATTTAGGGAAACAATTAATGGAAGAGTGTGCAAAAGAAACTGGTATGTCAAAAGCAACTCGTTATCTCGGAGTAATCTATGATCAGGGACTTGGAGTAGATGAAGATATTGCAAAAGCAGTTTCTTATTATCAAAAAGCACTGGAAGGAGGATATCCAGAAGCAGAACAAGATTTGAACCGTTTTAAAAAAACGATTTTTGGGAAATGGAAAAGACGTTGAGCCTGACAGAAAGAGCGATTACAAAATAATTTTATTTTGTAATCGCTCTTTTTTTGTTCTGAAAACATTATATCATAAAACTGTTTAATTTACAAGTCTTGTAATTAAAGGAAGAACGCCGTAAAATAAGGGGAACTTATACAAAAGGAGGATTTAAAATGAAAACAGAATTTTATGATCTCATTCTACAGACCAGACAGACCACAGAGTTATCCCAGATTCTTGATTGTAATCAGAAGACGGATCGCTTTGGGTTAGTATTGACAGAAGAAGAGGTAGAAATGCTTTTGATACACCGAAAGGAAGTGTTAGAAACTCAACAGAGAATAGAATTTGGAGAAAGTATTCTACCCAAACTTATCTATACATTCTGTGATTCTCCTTATTTAGAAGAAGAAAATTATGCAGATACTTTAGCAGAACTGATGGAAATATTTTATTTGTATAAGAATGAAACCTTAGATCTTGTAACAGATGAAGAACTATTAAATTTTATGGTAGAACAATTTAACAATGTTTGTTATGGTGATACACAATATTTGTCGGAAACTTGTCTAGAACGGTTTGCAAGAGCAGTAAGAAATGGCTATCAGGGATTTTATGAAAACGAAGGAAAAGGAATTTATGAAGAGGATTTTTCTGAAGAAACACATTGGGAACGTGGACTTTACGATCAGGCGGCACAGGAATTAGTTGAGTAGTCTTAAAAAAGGAGTAACGAGAAGATGATGGATTATACGATAGAAGAATTATTGCCAATTGTACAGAAACTATCAGAACAATATACTCAAAAAGAAAGTACTTCCATTCGAATTGAAATACTACAACAACTTATGGAAGCAGTGATATATTGTATTATGGAACAGGAACAATCCATATTACAACAAGAAAAATATTCATTAAAAAATATGGAACATATAAGTGCAGAAAAAGCCTATCAATCTGGTTATGAGATGGTTATACAAAAAACAAAAGATGCCAATAAAATCTATAGTGATTTGATTATGGATTTCCATTCTTATGGATGTAAAAATCTTTATGATACAGTAATTTTGGAAATGCCTAAATTTTTTATTTCTTATGACGCAAAATTCTCTCCCCAAACTCACAATCTAATATTAAGTTATCCAACCCTTCATTCAAGAGAATCATTAACAGGTATCGATCAGATCTATCTATATCTTTGTGATTTAAAGAGTGAACAGATCATCTTATCCCACTTTACAGAGGAAGAAATATTAAACAGCTTAGAAAAATATCATACCGACTATGAAGAAGAACTATTTAATATTTGTTCTATAGTAGTAAAGCATAAAGTTTTACAGCAGTGGGCTGAAGAAATAGAAAATTTACAGGAAACTGACAAACTAAATCAAGATAAACTAAAAACAGATTTTATATTTACATTTTGGAAAATTGCAGAAGAAGAAAAGGAATATTTAATTATAGTAGCAGAAGAATGTTGGAATGAACTGATGATGGCTATAGATGGGAATTATCTGAATACTTATTTAAGACATTACTGTTGGATATAAATTTATCTTCTCGCCTCTTTAGATAAGGAAGGATGTCACCTCAATCATAATACAGAAAATAAGTATCAATCAGAAGTATTCATGAAAAATAAAGTTAATTAATACTAAAGTAATTATTAAAAAAAGAAACTCCTAGTTGAAATCAGTATGTAAAAGAATTATAATAAAATAATACAAAACTAGGAAAATTTTTTGTATAGTTTTGAGAATTGAAATTTGCAAATGTCACAGGTTGAGGTGACTGAAATAAATAATACAAATTTTTGATAAAAAACATAATAGAAAATAGGGGAGAAGATGTTAAATAATTTTAGAAGAATTGATGTTGAAAATATAGAACTTTGGAATTTAATTATCCAAATTCAGAAACTTACAGACGGGGATTATTCTCTATATGATGCAAATGCACCAACGTTAAAGAAACTCTTAGACCGAGTTTTATTTCTGGCAAAACAGGAAAAACAATGGTATCTCTATTTTAGGGCAATCACAGAAATTGTATATTTATTAAAACGAATGGACGAAGAAATTAAAGCATTAAAATATGTGGAGATTTACTATAAAGATAGTAAGCAGTATATGGAACAGGCATTATTAAGTGATAATGCAAAGAATATAGGAGAAGAAAGTGTGTGTATCTGTGCCGAGGCTTTCGATATATATCTTGAATTTCCCCAGATTACAGATGAAAAGCTTGACCAATTTATGAAACTTTATAAAGACAATGTAACAAAATATGGTTCAAAGGGAAATTATTATGGTGATTTGCTCGATGTTGCAATATTTAATCGTGATAAAGAGATGCTAAGGATTGGCAAAGAGGGATTAGATCATAATGAATTTATAGGATGTTATATTTGTCATGTAAAGCCTGTCTTTGGATATTATATTTTCGATAATAATTTAGAAGGTGTAGAAGAACTGATTCATCGAATACTCACCAAAAATATACCACGAAAAAAGTTGTGGAGTTATAAAAGGTGTGAACATGCAAAAGAGGATCGACTGATTTGTGATGTATTAGAAGAGTGTCTATTGCTAGGAAATGAGGAAATGTTTCGTATTATTTTTGAAAAATATAAAAAAGTTTTTCAAGAAGGAGAAGCGGATTGGACAACTAAATTACTTTTTTGTATACTTAGTGGAAATTGGTCTAATCATGGAAAAAATGATATTGATTTTACAAAAACAGCGTACTCTAATATTGAAAAGCAGAAAAGTACTGCTTTTGAAAAAATGTGGAAGGCACTATTTTTGTATTGTTATTATCAGATGCTTGACAGACATGGAGTACATAAAGTTTTAGAATTAGAAGATACCTTTAAAAAAGAGAATGGATGTTCCTGCATAGAAATTTCTAATTATTTTGAACAAAGGGCAGACGAAATTGGTACACAAATGGTGGCATCACGAAGACATTTTGACTATTCTTCCATTAAACGAACCTTTGAGGTCTGTTTTTTAGAGAAGAAAACAAAAGATAGAAGTAGGGAAGAGTATGGCAAATTATAATTTTAAGGTAGATTTAAAGGGAATTATTCGTCTATTAAGTGATAACTTATATTCTACAAAAGATGTTTTTTTAAGGGAACTACTTCAAAATGCAGTAGATGCTATTCGAGCAAGAAAGAAAGAAGACCCCGAATTTAAAGATGGAATGATAAAAGTTCATTATGAAATGCAAAAAGATAAAAGTGCGATACTTATTTTTGAGGATAATGGAATAGGTTTAAATAAAGAAGAAATTCATTCTTTTTTGTCAGTGATTGGACAGTCTTCAAAATGGGGAGAGGAGCTTAGAAGTAGTTTTATCGGACAATTTGGAATTGGTCTTTTATCTTGCTTTTTAGTAGCAGAAGAGATTAAAGTAAAAAGTCATTCCTTTAAAGAAGATATTAGCTATCAGTGGATTGGGCATAATAATGGTACATATAGTATAACACAGTTAAAAGAAGAAGTCCCAATAGGAACTGCAATATATCTTCATCTACGAACAGATATAGCACAGGAGTATGGAGAAAAGAAAATTATTCAAAAGCTTAGTGAGTATGGATTTTTGATTATACCACCTATTATTTTTGAGGGACAAAAAGAAAGAAAACAGATTAACAATGCTTTTATTCCATGGCGGCAGCAGTTTTGCACGAAAGATGAGATAATGGAATTTGGGGAACAGGTATTTGAAGAAGAGTTTTTAGATGTGATTCCATTAAAAGGTGAAGGAATCAGGGGATATGCGTATATTTGTGAACGTCAGCTCAATGCAGCTACAGCCAATCAGCATAAAATTTTTCTGAAAAATATGTTTATTACAGAAGATGGAAAAGAACTAATTCCTAAATGGGCATTTTTTACAAAATGTATTTTAAACTGCGATGATTTAACACCGACTGCGTCAAGAGAGAGTTTTTCCAGAGATTATAAGTTAATGAAAACAAAAAATATAATCGAAAAATGTATTTTTGATTATTTTTCTACTATAGCAAAGTTAGATGTACGTAAACTAAAACAGATTACAATGATACATAATATAGCAATTAAATCATTAGCGATTGAAAATGAGAAGATCTATAAATTGTTTTTTCCTTTTCTTACATTTTCTACAAATAGAGGAAATTTAACAGGATTTCAGATTTTAGAAGCGGCAAAGAGAGTACCAGTACATTATTGTGTAGAGATAGATTCTTATCGAAGAATAAGTCCATTAGTGGAAAATGGAACAGGACTGTTAATCAATGCAGGATATATATATGATACGAAATTACTACAGATGATGAATGATTACTATAAGGGAATTGAAATAAAAGTTTTCGATGAAAGTTCTTATGAACATTTATTAGAAACGCCATCCTCAAAAGTATTGATGGAAATGGCAATTCTTTTAGAGACAGCAAAAAAAGCTTTAGACAGTTATAAATGTAGTGTTTCTCTAAAAACTTATTCACCAAAACAGCTTTCAGTTATATATGTACCAGCAGATGATGCTTTTTTAGAAACAGCTTTTGACGCAAATGAATATTCTGGATTTTTCGAAAATTTTTCTTTTGTAGAGGAAACAGAATATAGTGCAAAACTATATTTAAATAGTGATAATTCTTTAATTCAACGTTTAGCAGCCGTTACAGATATGGAAATGTTAAGTACAATTATACAGGTACTATATGTACAGGCATTATTATCGGGACATTATCCATTAGGAGAAAAGGAAATGGAATTATTAAATAAAAATCTGGAAAAACTGATTGAATATGGTTTAGAATAAGAAATAGGGAGTTGTTGCATATTTAGTTCTTAGTGCAACAACTCCTTATTTTTACCCTGCTTGTGTTGCTTGAAGTCTAACTTGTTTTAATGCTTCTGCTACTGGTGGAATACATAAAATAACCAGTGTAATTGCCCCTTCTACTCCAAGGTAAGAACCATTATATGCCAAAGAATAGATAGGTACACTCATGCCAGTTCCTTCTGCGTAAGATGCAAAAAAGAGAATTCCAGAAAGCCATGCAAATACCAGACGCCCAAGTACACCTGCAATATAACCAATCTGTAATCCATATTTTTTATTCGAAAAAAATCCAGAAATGCCCAATGCTCCAAATGCCAGTGGGTAGTCTACGATTAATTGAGGAATGGAGTAAAAGATTGGAGAAAGTACAAATTGAAGTAATCCATAAGCAAATCCTGTCATTAGCCCTGCTTTTGGCCCATACCAATAGCCAATTAAAACGATAAACAGCATAGAAAATGGTGTAACAGAACCTCCTAATGGCATTTCAAAAAGTTTAATCATGGAAGTTACGATAGCGAGTGCCATAGCAACAGAAGAAAAAACGAGCTGATGAGTGGTAAATTTTTTAGAGCGAATTTGTTTGGGTTGAAGAAAAAGAGCGATTGCAATTAAAAGACAGATAAGTACGACAACAGTTAAAATTCCCGCAGGTTTTAGTTGAAAGATATCTTCATTCCAGCTATTTTTAGTGGGAAATGCAAAAAAGTTTTTCATAAAAAAATCCTCCTTATGTATTGCTTCGGAGGGAACTACGATCTTATTACAAGATATATAATTGCTTCCTTCCGCCGGTATTATCCGGATCAAGTAATAAGGGTCGGCAAAAATGCCTCTCAGCGTAGAGCTCCCCTAGCATGAAATATAATTAAAAATTGATCGATTTTTAGTATAACAGAAAAATAAAAAAAGTCAAGTAAGAATATATAGTTTCAAGACAAACGCAAGAATCGATTTTTATGGAAAATGTGAAAGCAATGTTGCTTTTTTATATTTTACTTGTTTATAATGGAATTTAGTGGTAAAATAAAAATATTATAAGTTATCTTTAAAATTCAATCATAATATGAGGAATAGAAATGAAAAAGATAAGAATAAAAAGAATACTCTATATGATTGTATCCATTTTCTTGGTATGTGGAATAGTTTTGTTTATTCAATATATGAGACCAAAAAGGTACGATTGGGAAGGGTTATTGTGTACACAGGAAGGAGAAACAGTGAAGGCAATTTTTCACGTTACACAACATAACCATGTTTTTAAGCCAAGTGGACTGACTGGTGAAATCATTTTAGATGGGGTAACGTATAAATCCTCTTCGAATATAGGATTTGGGACAAAAAAAGATCCTGCATGGAGTTTTTTTGTCCCTAAAGAAAATATCAAAAACTTTTTCTTAATGAAGAAAATAAATAATAAATATATTATGATAATAATAAAAGAAAAAGTGTACTTTGGTCCAGCTACAAATAAATCTGAGGTAGATAATATTTTATCAGAATAGTGGTTGTAAAAGTATATAAAATATGTGTATGTTTTATAGTAAAGGAAAGGGTGGAATATTTATGAAAAAATTTTTATGTTTATTGTTATTATGTTCTTTATTTATTTCTATTCTACGACCTATTAATATAACATTTGCAGCCTATAATGATAATCTTTTAGAAGATGAATTACAAAAGCAGAAACAAATTGAGTCAATATTTAGTGAAATGAATAGACTAATTTGTGAAAAAGCACATACTAAATATTTGTTAGAATAAAATATTATTGATAAAGAACCAGCAAAAAATTGTATATCATATGTTGATTCTGATAACTATTTTTTACAGAATGAAAAAGCTATCTTAGAACAAAAAGAAAACTTAAATAAACAATTAGAATATTTAGGTATTCATAAAATTGACACATTAAATAATAATGATTTAAAATTGTTAGATGAATTAGAAAATGACTGGAATATAAATAAAAATTCGAAAGTAAGTTCTTCTATTTACGATATAGCTCCTGATCTAAGTACTTTGACAAATGTCTATACACTATATATTTATGATGGTAGTTATAATTATAATGGAAATACATATAGTTATCGTTATATAAAGGTAATAGATGATAAAGGCTATAATGGATTAACACAAAATCAGGAATTTGATGCCATTAGTAAATATAGTTCACACTATTTGGAAGAGATTTTAAAATATAACTTTGGATATATTTTTTCAACTTTATTAAGCAAAACGCCAATAGGCGTTTTAACTGATTGGACATTAGGAAATATTTTCAGTGTATTAAGAGGAAGACCTGATTCTGCTGTGGTAACATCAACGAAGGATGGAATTTATAAAATAACACATACTTCTGTAACTTCTATGACATACTATTGGATATATAACAATTCTTGGAGATATATTGGAGCTGAGGCTCATTGTGATGTAGCGAGAACCGACTTTTGGGCTGGAAATATTGGTGGTGTTCCAACACATGAAAGTAAAGAATCACAATGGAGTACACATACAGATGGTATTTGGTATAATTATCTTGAGGATTATATTAATGTTATGTCATGGAATCCTTCCTTTTGCAATATAAAAAGATTAGGAAGTTTTTCTATTAAAGGAGAAAATAATAGTGTAACATTCACACCAAGATTTGCTGCCCGTCCAAATGATTTAGTATAAAGATAAGATAGATAGGAAGAAACTCCTCCACATTGCCTAAAGGTAGTGGAGGAGTTCTTGTTGTCTTTTATTAGAAAATATATTTGAAATAAAATCTATATTGTGATACACTACGTTTAAGTATTAAAAAGGCTTGTCATTTATTAGAAATGAGGTGAAATTTTGGTTATTATCATTCAAAATGGATATATTTTAAATCCCGCTGATGGCAGAGAAGGAATTTTTGATATTTTAATAGAAGATGGAGTTATTCAAGGAATTGCTCCTAAAATTACAGCACAAGCAGATCGTATTATAGATGCGTCGAATTGTTATGTTATGCCCGGATTTATTGATTTGCATGTTCATTTAAGGGAGCCTGGATTTGAATATAAAGAGACGATTGCTACAGGCACAAGGGCGGCCGCAGCAGGTGGATATACTACAATATGTCCTATGCCAAATACGAAACCTGTGATAGACTGTGCAGAAATGGTAGAGTTTTTAAAGCAGAAAGAACAAAAAGAGGCAAGCGTTCATCTAGTTTGTGTTAGTGCAGTCACAAAAGGACAAACAGGAGAGGAACTTGTGGATTTTGCTGAAATGGCTAAGGCAGGAGCACTTGCAGTCAGTGAAGATGGAAAGTCCGTAATGGATATTTGTCTGTACAAAGAAGGAATGAAAAAAGCAGCAAAAGAAGGACTGCTTGTTATGGCACACTGTGAAGAAAAGTCACTTGTGGGAAAAGGTGTGATGAATGAAGGAAAAAAGGCAGAGGAACTTGGACTTTTAGGAATTTCTAATTCCGTAGAAGATGTCATTACAGCCAGAGATATTATTTTAGCAAAAGAAACAGGAGCAAGACTTCATTTATGCCATTGTTCTACAGCAGGAAGTGTAGCAATGATAAAGTTGGCAAAGGAACAAAAAATTTCAGTAACAGCAGAAGTATGTCCACATCATTTTTCAATGAGTGATGAAGAGATTTTAGAAGATGATGGAAATTATAAGATGAATCCACCACTTCGCAGTCCTAAAGATGTTATCGCTTTAAAAGAAGGATTAAGAGAAGGAATTATAGATGTTATTTCGACCGATCATGCTCCACACAGTACAGAAGAAAAATGTACTTCCATGAAAAGAGCACCTTTTGGAATTGTTGGCTCTGAAACAGCCTTTTCTTTAACAATGACACATCTAGTGAATACAGGATATTTAACACCAATGCAGATGGTTGAAAAGATGAGTTGGAAACCAGCACAAATTTTAAAATTAGATCGGGGAAATTTATCACCGGGAAAGGCTGCCGATATTGTGATCGCTGATCCAAAAGAGGAGTATGTTATTGATACTTCTAAATTTTATTCAAAAGGAAAAAATACACCATTTCATGGACATAGAGTTTTTGGAAGGGTACTGTTTACTTTAGTAGACGGCAAGATTGTCTATGAGGCACAAAAAGCAGAAAGGAAAAAAGAATATGATTAATCAATTAGTAGAACAAATTCAAAAAAAGGAAGCACCAATTGTAGTAGGATTAGATCCTATGCTTTCTTATATTCCAGACTTTATTAAAAAAGAGGCATTTGAAGAGTTTGGAGAAACACTAAAGGGAGCTTCAAATGCAGTATGGCAGTTTAATAAAGCAATTATAGATTCTACCGCAGATTTAATTCCTGCGGTCAAGCCACAGATAGCAATGTATGAACAGTTTGGAGTAGAAGGGTTGATTGCTTTTCAAAAGACTGTAGATTACTGTAAAGAAAAAGGACTTATTGTAATCGGAGATATCAAACGAGGGGATATTGGTTCTACTTCTACTGCCTATGCAGTTGCTCACTTAGGAGAAACGAAAGTAGGAAGTAAAAGTTATGCTGCCTTTGGAGAGGATTTTGTCACAGTAAATCCATATCTTGGATCAGATGGGGTTCTTCCATTTGTTGAAGTATGTAAGGAACATCAAAAAGGAATTTTTATATTAGTAAAAACTTCAAATCCATCCAGTGGTGAATTTCAGGATCAAAAAGTAGATGGTACTCCACTTTATGAATTGGTAGGAAGAAAAGTAGCAGAGTGGGGTGAACAATGTATGGGTGATAAATATAGTGAAATTGGTGCAGTTGTCGGTGCAACGTATCCAGAAATGGGAAAGATTTTGCGTAAGCTGATGCCAAAGACCTATATCTTAGTTCCGGGATATGGAGCACAAGGAGGAAAGGGTGCAGATTTAGTACACTATTTTAATTCTGATGGACTTGGTGCAATTATAAATTCCTCAAGAGGAATTATTGCTGCCTATAAACAAGAAGCATACCAAAAGTTCGGATCACAGTGTTTTGCAGATGCTTCCAGACAGGCAGTTATTGATATGAGAGAAGATATCCATTCGGCACTAGCTGCTAAATAGTAGATATTATTTTGATTTGGTTCGGCAGCGGTTTAAGCGGACAGAAATAAAAAGTAAAATAATTAAAAGAAGAATTGGGATACAGATGTTTTTATAATCTTTATAATATGAAGAAACCAGACTCCAATTTTCTTTCATTAAATATCCCACTCCGATTAAAACGGTATTCCAAAGTATAATTCCAATAGCAGAAAATGTAAGATATTCTTTTAGTGGCTGTGCTGCAGCACCTGCAATAAAAGCAATATAAGTACGACATAAAGGAATCATACGACCAAATAAAACAGCCGGATTTCCATAGCGCTCGAATTTTTGTTTAGAAGAATCAATACTTGCCTTTGATTTTGGAAATCGTTTGGAAAGTGCATCTAACAGTGTATTACCTCCAAATCGCCCAACTGCATAACAGACACTCGTTCCAAGCAGACCAGCTATAACACTTAATGGAAGAATGACAAGAAACGGAACATGGTGGACACAGGCAAATGCACCAGAAAAGGGAAGGATAATTTCACTGGAAACTGGAAAACAGGCATATTCCAAAAAGATAATAAACATCATAGCAATAAGACCATATTTATCGATGAAATTCGCCAGAGTCTGCATAAGGCTCTCCAAAACAATTCTTTGGCATAATATATGAGATTAGGATAAGAACTATTCCTAAGTTTGAGAAAAGCATAAGAGATGGGTAAAAGTGAAGGGGGAACTTGTTATTTTGGAAGACTTGCATAAGTATGCTCAAAAAAAGAAACGAAAAAGGGCAATGACACAGACGCAGATTATTGCATTAGGTTTTTTTGTTATGATTACAATTGGAACACTTCTCTTAATGCTGCCAATTTCGTCAAAAGATGGAACGTGGACTTCTCTTACCGATGCGTTATTTACAGCAACTTCTGCGTCTTGTGTAACAGGGTTAGTAGTATTTGACACTTATTCCCATTGGACATTATTTGGACAAATTGTTTTGATTTTGCTGATTCAGATAGGCGGATTGGGATTTATGACAATTGCTACTTTATTTTCTTTATTATTACGCCGAAAAATTGGCTTAAAAGAACGAGAACTAATGCAGGAGAGTGTAAGTACTCTTCACATCGGTGGAGTAGTAAAACTGACAAAAAAAATTTTACTGGGAACTTTGATTTTTGAAGGAACAGGAGCAGTATTTTTAGCATTTCGATTTATTCCAATGTTTGGATTTTTTGAAGGGCTTTATAATGCGATCTTCCATTCTATTTCTGCATTTTGTAATGCAGGATTTGATTTAATGGGTCAGTTGGAACAATATTCCTCTTTTTGCCAATTTTCAAAAGATCCACTGGTTAATCTAGTTCTGATGTCTTTAATTATTATTGGTGGAATTGGATATTTAATATGGGATGATATTTCCATTTATCGATTAAATGTTCGCAAATATTGTCTGCATACCAAGATTGTACTGAGTGTGACAGCAATTTTGATCTTTGGCGGTGCTTTTTTATTTTATATATTTGAAAATAATAGACTGTTTGCCAATATGGGTTTTGGAGAAAAGATACTTGCATCCTTATTTAGTGCAGTAACTCCACGAACCGCAGGATTTAATACAGTGGATACAGGATTACTTTCGGAAAGTAGTAAAATTTTAACAATGTTGCTTATGTTTATTGGAGGAAGTCCTGGTTCTACAGCAGGTGGAATAAAAACAACGACACTTCTTGTACTATTAGCGTTTGCTGTGACTGAGATGAAACATGAAAATGGTTGTAATATTTTTGGAAGGCGGTTAGAGGAGGAAGCGATCCGACGGGCAAATGCAATCGTGATGATTAATTTTAGTTTTGTATTTATTACTGTGTTGGTACTTTGTCATTTGGAAAACTTTAATGTCTCAGATGCTGCTTTTGAAGCATTTTCTGCAATGGGAACAGCGGGAATGACAACAGGAGTAACAAGAGATTTATCTAAGATTTCTAGAGTTTTAATCAGTTTTTTAATGTATTGTGGAAGAGTAGGAAGTCTTTCTTTTGCACTGGCATTTACCACAAGAAAGCCAGTTCCGCCAGTACAGCAACCACAAGAACGAATAACAGTTGGTTAAATATAAGGGATTGATGATTGGAAGACTAGAAGCTGTCGTACAGAGAATGGAATATATAAGTTTCTTTAGTATGACAACTTCCAAGTTGTATATGATTTAGAATGGGGATTAAAATGAAAAGTGTATTAATTATTGGAATGGGACGATTTGGTCATCATTTATGTATGAATATGCTGAATTTGAAAAATGAAGTGATGATTGTCGATATCGATGAAAAAAAGATGGAAGATTTAGTACCTGATGTTACAAGTGCCAAGATAGGAGATTGTACAAATGAAGAGGTATTAAAAAGCTTTGGGGTTGGAAATTTTGATCTGTGTTTTGTCTGTATTGGAACGAATTTTCAAAGCAGCTTAGAAATTACAAGCCTTTTAAAAGAATTAGGAGCAAAGCACGTAATCAGTAAAGCGAATCGGGATGTTCATGCAAAATTTCTGCTCCGCAATGGAGCAGATGAAGTGATCTATCCTGATAGAGATATTGCTGAGAGGATGGCAGTCCGTTATAGTGCAAACCATGTCTTTGACTATATAGAACTTACAGATGAGTATTCCATTTATGAAATTCCTCCAGTAGAACGTTGGATTGGAAAAAGTATTAAAGATGTTGGAGTACGACAAAAATACCATGCAAGTATTATTGCTACAAAAGAGGGAGATAAGACAAAACTTTTGCCTCCAGCAGAACATATTTTTAAAAAGAATGAACATCTGATGATAATTGGACAAAAAGAGGATATTGACCGAATTTTAAAACAGATTGATTAAAGAATCCAATGATCAAGTCCAAGAAAATTTCTTACAGAAACACAAATGCCTCCAAATAAGATAGAGCGTTCTTGTAACCGACTGCCAGCAATCGTACTAGAAATGTTTTTACGATAGTTAAGTTGTTCTTTTAATTGTTCAATAAGTTCTGGAAATTGTGTAGTAAAGGAACTGTTAATTAAAATTATATCGGGATCAAGACTATTTTGAATATTATTTATACATATGGAAAGATAGTATAAAAAGTGTTCCATTGTATGAAGTGCAGCAGCAGTTTTATTTTGATATTCTATTATAAATTCTTCTAATGTAGCAGTTGAACGGGCTGAGTAGGAAGCAAATTCCGAAAGCAATGCCCGTTCAGATAAATACTGTTCAAGACAACCACGATTTCCACAGGGACAGGTACGCCCATTCAGTTCTATAATCATATGTCCAAATTCTCCAGCAGATCCATGTGTTCCTGTATAAAGTTGTCTATTTAATAAAAAGCCCAATCCGACACCAGAGTGAATACTAATATTAGCAAGGTTTGTTTTTTGATCAGAAAGAAAGATACTTTCTCCAATCACAGAAAGATTTGCTTCATTTTCCAACATGACAGGAACATGAAAATAAGATGAAATGGTTTGTACTAAATTGCACTGGGAAAAATCATAATAAGGAGAAAAGGATATATGGTTTTTAGAAACAATTCCATGAATTCCAACTGTAATTCCAATCAATCCATAGAAAGAGGCTGGAAAGGAAGGAATTGTTGCAGTTAATAATTCTATAATTTTTTCACTTAGATATTCTGGTGGTGGTGTTTTAATCTGTTTTAGGATACCTCCTTCGCCAGAAAGATCCGTTATGAGAACAGAAATAGTATTCAGCCCGATATCAATACTGGCAACAATTCCTGCCTGACTGCAAAATCGAAGTAAAATTGGCTTTCTACCAAGAACCGTATCTTCACTTCCAGTTTCAATGACTAAAGAGGTATTCAATAACTGTTGTACAATGGCAGAAATAGTAGCTTTTGTAAGCCCTAGCTGTTTGGAGATAGCAGCACGTGAAATAGGTTCTTCTTTCATAATAGTTTCTAATACAAGTTTACTATTGATATCTCGAATCAGTTCTTTACTGCCAATTACCATAAAATAATACCACCTTTCAAAAATCTCTTTACTTGACATATAAATTTATTCTTGATATGATTATAACATATCAAGTTTGTTTAGTAAATAAACAAATTAAGAGGGGGATTTGTATGTTATATATTGGCATTGATTTGGGAACTTCTTCAGTAAAATTAATTTTGATGAACGAAAAAGGAGAAGTTTGTAATACAGCAGTGAAAGAGTATCCAATTTATTTTCCAAAGTCAGGATATTCAGAACAAAATCCAGAAGATTGGTATAAGGGAACTTGTGAAGGAATTTCAGAACTATTAAGTGGACAAAATTCAGAAGAAATACAAGGAATTAGTTTTAGTGGACAGATGCACGGACTTGTTTTACTGGATGATAAAGATGAGGTATTGCGCCCAGCAATTCTTTGGAATGATGGACGTACGAAAGAGGAATGTGATTATCTCAACAATGAAATTGGAAGAGAAAAAATTTCCTCTTATACTGGCAATATGGCACTGACAGGATTTACTGCACCAAAACTGCTTTGGGTAAAAAAGCATGAACCAGAGATTTTTCAAAAGATCTCTAAGATTATGCTACCAAAAGATTATTTGGCATATCGCTTTTCAGGAATACATTGTACAGATGTTTCCGATGCTTCAGGAACTCTTCTATTTGATGTAAAAAATAGGCGTTGGTCAGAAGAAATGATTCAAATAATAGGAATTCGAAATGATCAGCTTGCTACTATTTATGAAAGCTATGAAGTTGTTGGAACTTTAACAAAACAGGCAGCAAAAGAATTATCATTACCACAGAATGTAAAAGTGATTGCTGGTGCAGGAGATAATGCTGCTGGAGCGATTGGAACAGGTACATTAAATCATGGAATGTGCTCCGTTTCTCTGGGAACTTCTGGAACAGTATTGATAGCAACAGATAAATTTGCTGTAGATTCTAAAAATGCACTTCATTCCTTTGCTCATGCAAATGGCAAATATCATTTTTTAGGTTGTATGCTTTCAGCAGCTTCCGCAAATAAATGGTGGATGGATAAGATTATTGGAACAAAGGAATATACAAAAGAACAAGAGAATATTAAACAATTAGGAGAAAATAAAGTGTTTTTTTTGCCTTATTTGATGGGAGAACGTACACCTCACAATAATCCTGATGCAAGAGGAGTATTTCTTGGAATGTCAATGAATACATCAAGAGAAGATATGACACAAGCAGTATTAGAAGGTGTCACATTTGCCTTAAAAGATGCGATAGAAATTGCAAGAGGACTTGGAATTTTTATAGATAGAATACGTTTAACAGGAGGAGGAGCAAAAAGTCCACTTTGGCGTCAGATGGTTGCAGACATTATAAATGTGAAAGTAGATATTTTGAAATCAGAAGAAGGTTCTGGATTAGGAGCAGCAATTCTTGCCGCAGTCGGCTGTAAACGGTTTTCATCGGTAGAAGAAGCGGCACAAACACTAATTAGTATAGTAGACACAATAGAACAAAATCCAGAGAATGTAAAAAAATATGAGAAAAAATATCAGATTTTTTGCGGTCTATATCCTGCTTTAAAATCAACATTTCATACAATTACTTTAAGTGATTGACAAAGTTTTTAATTGCATGAAAAGTTTCCTTACTGATTACATGCTCCATTTTACACGCATCTGCTACAGCAATTTCTGGAGAAACACCTAACTGTTGCAACCAATGGGAGAGAAATTCATGACGTTCATAGATCATTTCTGCAATTTCTCTTCCTGATTCAGTTAAAGAAATATAGCCTGAGTCATTTACTGTGATATGTTTCTTTTCACGAAGATGCTTCATAGCAATGCTGACACTTGACTTTTTAAAATCAAGTTCTGCAGCAATATCAACTGCTCTTACAACAGAAAGCCTTTTACTCAATACTAAAATAGTTTCTAAATAGTTTTCAGAAGATTCATTCACAAATGATTTCATAAAAATTGACCTCCATTTTTATTTTGATAATTATAACAAATATAAGATAGAAAAGCAAGAGAAGGACTTTAATGAGAAAAATTATACATATAGTCAGTTGACACAATAGGGCAGTTAGAATATACTAATTATAAGATAAGCCTATTTTTTAATAGACAGGAAGTGAGAAATATAAGTAATACAATTCTTATTATACTATTATTGATGGTTATGTTTTTTGCTATACGAACTTCTTTAAAACATTTTAGAGGAGAAGGAGGATGTTGTGGCGGCGGTACTATACCAAAGATAAAGAAACAAAAGTTAAATCAAGTAATAGAAACAAAACGAATAAAAATAGAGGGAATTGAGTGTAAGCATTGTTGTAAAAAAATAAGTGCTGTATTAAATTCCTTAGATTATGTCAATGCTAATGTAAGTTTAAAAAGGAAGGAAGCAATAGTAAAACTAGGAAGGACTGTTTCAGAGGATATATTGCAAAAAACCATAGAAGAAATAGGGTATCAAGTAGTTTTAATCGATAGTAAGGTGTAAGGTGTGGTAGTTTCACTATTACACCTTATTTTAATGTTAAATATGAACTTGATTTTGATTTCTCCATTCTCTTGGAGAAATTTTGTATATATTTTTAAAGGCACGGGAAAAATGTAATTGATTTTCATACCCGACAGCTTTCCCAACATCGGCAATAGAAAGTTTAGTTAATTTTAGTAGTTCCGCAGCTTTTGTCATACGATAATGAAGTAAAAATTCTTGAGGAGATTTTCCAAGAGCATCTTTAAAAATTTTACCGAAATAACTTCGGTTTAAACCACAGGTATTGGAAATATCTTCAATTGAAATATTATTTTGAAAGTGTTGTTCAATAAAAGAAAGTGCTTCTCGAATATAAAAATCTTGTAATTTACTCCCGTTTGTAAGAAGAACAGAAGCAGAAGAACGGGTGAGAGCATCTAAAAATAGATAAAGATGTCCAATTAAATGAAATGGTGTAGCATCATTGTGTTGTGTAATATATAACATTTCATTTTTCATAGTTTCACGCCAATCTTTTAATTTTGCATGATATACGGGAGTATCAGGAGAAAGACCAGCAATATTTAATGCCTCTTTTACACGTAAACCATCAAATTCCAACCAAGTATATTCCCAAGGAAGTTTTAAGTCAGCAATATATGTAGTAATTTGACCCGGAAAGATCATAAAACCCTGACCACTTCGAATCTGGTATGTTTTTGTATTTCCATTACTATCATTAGCAAATAAAGTACCTGTTCCAGATAAAACATAGTGAAACAGAAAATGGTTACGACAGGCAGGACCATAGCAGTGAGAAGGAACACACTGCTCCCAGCCAAATTGATATAATCCCAAATCTACAAAACTTTCATTTGGAAAAATCGAAAAAATATAGTTACTCATTCTATCACCTCACAAATTATAATTTCGAATACCTTCTCTTAGAATATACCAAAATGCTAGATCAATTTCAATATGGAAAAGAAATATAGCATTTTGATATAAAACTCAAAAAATCACGCCATTTATAGACGCATTATGATATGTTACAATACTTTTAAAGAAAACGGACAATAAATTTTAGAAAGGAGCATAAAAATCCATGAGAAGAAAAAAAGTAAAAGCATTACTTTTCACCGGAATGTTGGCGGTATCAGCACTATTGGCAGGATGCAGTAAAAACAAGGACATGGATGGAAAAACCGTTATTGAAATGGTACAGTATAAACCAGAGGCGGTTGAAATTTTTGAAAACTTAGCACAGGAGTTTAATAGCACACATGAGGATATTTATTTAAAAGTAGAATCTCCAAATGATGCAATGACAATCTTAAAGACAAGATTTATCAGAGAAGATTATCCAGATATTATTGGAATTGGAGGAGATATTAATTACTCCTATTTTGTAGACTCTGAAATCTTAGCAGATATTTCAGACTATGAGGGGCTAAAAAAGATAAAGCAGGCCTACATAGATATTTTAGAGGGTTTAGAGTTTGTTCCGACAGAGGGAATTTATGGAGTGCCTTATGTTGCCAATGCAGCAGGTGTATTATATAACCGACAGATGTTTCAAGAACATGGATGGCAGATTCCTAAAACATGGGATGAACTTATGCAGTTGTGCGAAGATATAAAAAATGCTGGAATTCAACCTTTTTATTTTGGATTTAAAGATACATGGACTTGTTTAGCTCCTTGGAATGCCCTAGCAGTTGACCTAGCTCCTTCTGATGTTTGTAAACAAGTAAATAGAGGAGATACTACATTTAAAAAAGAATATAGCCAAATTCCAGATAAGATGCTTTCTCTATTACAGTATGGACAAAATAGTCCTTTTGCATATGGATATAATGATGCTTGTATTGCATTTGCCCGTGGAGAAGCTGCTATGTTTACGATTGGAAGCTATGCAGTACCACAGATAAAATCGGGAAATCCAGAACTTGATATAGATTCTTTTGTTATGCCAGGAAGCAATAGAGCAGAGGAAAATGTATTAAATTCAGGAGTAGATCTTCAATTTTGTGTTACAAAAGAGTGTAAAAATAAAGAAGCTGCTTATAAGGTATTAGACTTTTTACTAAGTCATGATATGGTACAGATGTATTTAGATGAGCAGATGGCAGTTCCCTGTGTAAATGAACAATTCCAACTTGCCTCGATTTTAGACGGAATGAAAGAATATATTGAAGAGGGAAAAATGTATGATTATCAAGATCATTACTATCCTTCTGAGATGGCAGTCGATGCACAGATTCAGACCTTTTTAATTGAAAAAGATGTAGATAAATTTTTAGAAAAATTCGATCGTGATTGGTTACGTTATAATAGAGATATTATTCAAAAAGTAAAAGATTATGAGAAAAATCAGGGAAAATAATAATACAAGGAGTGAGGAAAAAATGAAGAAGATTAATGATAGACAGCGAACTTTTTTAATGATTACAATACCAATTCTTATCTTATTTTTCTGTTTTAATACTCTGCCTTTGATCAAGGGAGTAATTTATAGTTTTACTAACTTTAAAGGATATGGAAGTTATGACTGGGTAGGAATAAGAAATTATATTGATTTGTTTCAAGATTCCAGAGTTGGCAAATCCTATCTTTTTACTTTTAAATTAGCAGTTTTAGCAACGATTATTGTAAATGTATTAAGTCTGATTCTTGCATTAGGCTTAAACAGTAAAATTAAGTTTAAAAGTACATTAAGAGGATTATATTTTATTCCAAATATTTTAGGTGCATTAGTTGTAGGTTATATTTTTAATTACTTCTTTACTTATATTCTTCCTGAGTTTAATAAAATGATAGGGGGAAATGGAGATAGTATCCTTGCAAGTACTAAATGGGCATGGGTAGCAATTGTTTTAGTATGTGCTTGGCAGTCCATTGCGATGAATACAATTATTTATATTTCTGGTCTGCAAACTGTACCAGAAGATGTATATGAAGCTGGATCAATAGATGGAGCAACCGGTTTTGCAAAATTTAAAAATCTGACATTTCCTCTAATTTTACCGTTCTTTACAATTAATATGGTGCTTTGTATGAAAAACTTTTTGATGGTATTTGACCAGATTATGGCATTGACAAAGGGAGGTCCAGCACAGAGTACAGAATCTATTTCCTATTTGATCTATAATAATGGTATGTCAGGTGGTCAGTTTGGATTTCAGAGTGCAAATGCAGTAATATTCTTTATCGTAATTGTAGTGATTTCTATATTCCAAATGAACTTTTTAGGAAATAAGGAGGAACAGCTATGAAAAAGTATGGAGAAAAGGTTAATTGGCCTATTACAATACTGTTAATTTTAGGATTGATTACAGTTGCATTTCCATTATATATGACAATCATGATTGCTTTTAAACAGCCGTCAGAGATGACAAATAATATTCACGGAATCTTATCCTTTCCAAAGAGTTGGAGTTTAGAAAATTTTAAAGAAGCAATGAGAGTAACAGACTTTTGGAATTCGCTTGGAAACAGTATTTTTATTACTTTACTGACCGTTGTAGTTTCTATTTTGATCCATTCTTTGATAGGTTATTCGATTGGAAGAAATAAAGATCACAGTAAATTTTATAAAATTTCCTATCTGTATATTGTCAGTGGTATGTTTGTTCCATTTGCAATTTTAATGATGCCTTTAGTAAAACAGACAGCACAGATAGGTTTAGATAATATGGCTGGCGTAATTATTTTATATGTGGTATTCTATATGCCAATGAATGTATTATTATATACTGGATACTTAAAAAATATACCAATTGCACTAGAAGAAGCAGCAAAAGTAGATGGTGCAAGTACTTGGAGAACATATTGGAGTATTATTTTTCCTCTTATGAAGCCGATGCACGCAACGGTTGCCGTACTTACAGCTTTAGGTACTTGGAATGATGTTATGACACCATTAGTTATTATGTCAGGTAGTGGAAAGAATACATTGCCATTAGCGCAATTAAACTTCCAGACACAATTTGGAACGAATTATAATTTAGCATTTGCTTCTTACTTATTAGCCATGTTGCCAATTCTGCTCTTTTATATTATATGTCAAAAGCAGATTTTAAGTGGTGTTGTAAATGGTGCAGTGAAATAGAGAAAGGGGATTAAGTATGGGAATTCTTTTTGACAATACCTCAAAAACCTTTACACTTCATACAAAATGTTCCACATATCAAATGAAGGTAGACGATTATGGATTTTTATTACATTTATATTATGGAAGATATACAAAGGGAACATTAGAATATCTTTTGACTTATGCAGATCGAGGTTTTTCAGGCAATCCTTATGATTTACACAATGACAGGACATATTCTATGGATGTTTTGCCACAGGAGTTTCCATGCAGAGGAATTGGAGATTTTCGAAGTCCCGCATTTGCTATAAGAAATGAAGATGGTTCTTTCAACTGTGACCTAAGATATCGAAGTCATACTATTTATAATGGGAAATATAAACTTTCAGGACTTCCAGCAGTCTATGCCAAAGAAGAAGAGGCACAAACACTAGAGATAGTTTTAGAAGATAGTGTTTCAAAAATTCTTGTTTCTTTGCTCTATGGTGTTTTGCCAGAGTATGATATTATTACTAGAAGTGTAAAAGTAGTTAATTTTGGTGAACAAAAGATATACTTAGAAAAGATACAATCTGCATGTTTGGATTTTGTTGGGAAAACATTTGATTTGATCCATTTTTATGGACGTCATGCGATGGAACGAAATTATCAAAGAATTCAAATAGAACATGGTTCTTATGTGATTGGAAGTCGTAGAGGAACATCGAGTCATCAATATAACCCATTTATGATTTTAGCTGATAGAGAAACAACAGAAGATGCAGGAACGTGTTATGCGATGTCTTTTGTGTATAGTGGAGGCTTTAAAGGGGAAGCGGAAAAAGATCAATATAATCAAACTCGTGTACAATTAGGATTACAAGATGAACTTTTTTCTTATCCATTATTACCTAGTGAAACATTTTATGCTCCTGAGGTAGTGTTGACTTACAGTGAAGAGGGACTAGGGAAATTATCACAAAATCTTCATGAATGTTATCGAAATCATTTATGTAGGGGGGTATATAAAAATAAAATAAGACCGATATTAATTAATAGTTGGGAAGCTGCCTATTTTAACTTTACAGGAGAAACGATTTATGAGTTGGCAAAAGAGGCAGCAGATGTTGGAATTGAACTATTAGTTATGGATGATGGATGGTTTGGAAACAGAGAAGATGATAATAGCAGTTTAGGAGATTGGCAAGTTAATGAAACGAAATTAGGAATGTCTCTAAATACGCTAATTCAAAAGATCAATAACCTAGGACTTAAATTTGGAATCTGGGTAGAACCAGAGATGGTCAGTGAAGATAGTGAGCTATATCGAAAACATCCTGAATGGGCACTGACTATTCCAAATAGAAAACCAGTACGAGGAAGAAATCAGTTAGTATTGGACTTTTCCAGAAAAGAAGTAGTAGATGCTATCTATGAGCAAATCTGTAATATTTTAGATCAAGGTAAGATAGAATATTTAAAGTGGGACATGAATCGCAGTATTACAGATGTGTACTCCACTCTTGCTACAGATCAGGGAAAAGTACTATATGATTATATGCTTGGATTATATGACTTTTTGGAACGACTAAATCAAAGATATCCTGAATTATTGATAGAAGGATGTAGTGGTGGTGGTGGTCGTTTTGATGCAGGAATGTTATATTATACACCACAGATATGGTGCAGTGATAATACAGATGCTATCGATCGCATTAAAATACAATATGGAACTTCGTTTGGATATCCAGTTTCTATGGTAGGCTCTCATGTATCTGCAGTTCCAAATCATCAAACAAAGCGAAGTGTACCTCTTTTTACCAGAGGGGTTGTAGCAATGGCAGGAACTTTTGGTTATGAGTTGGATTTAAAGGCATTAACAAAAGAAGAAAAAGAAGAAATACGACAACAGATTGTACAATATCATCAATTTGCTCCTCTTATTCAAAATGGGTTATATTATCGTCTGTCAAATCCATTTCAAGAAGAGATAGGAGCATGGCAAATTGTAGCAAAAGATCAGTCAGAATTTTTACTTAGTGTTGTTTGTCTTGAAATTCATGGAAATATGACAACTACTTATTTAAGATTAAAAGGCTTAAAGAAAAATCAATGGTATGAAGAGCAAAGTAGTAAAAAGATTTATCCTGCACAGGCATTAATGGAAGTAGGTCTTCCAATTCCAGTACAGTTAGGAGAATATCAAGCATATCAATGGCATTTTGTTATGATATCTGAAACAGAAATAAAAGATTGAAAATTTTAATCCATAAGCTGGTGTCTGCGTAGCTTTCACCAGCTTGGTGTACAAAAAAAGCTGCGCAGAAATGTGACTAATAAGAAAATGACAATAGAACAAATAAAAGAAAAATTACAAACAGAAGAATATGATTTTTTAAAAACAGATCCCAAGTTAGGAAGTCAAGTTATTGTTTTAACACTTGGAGGAAGTTACGCATATGGCACAGAACAGGAAAATAGTGATTTAGATTGTAGAGGAATTGCACTCAACAGTAAATCAGAGATTTTACTTGGAAATGATTTTGAGCAAGTAGTGGATATTGATACAGATACTACCATTTATTCTTTTAATAAAATCCTTTCTCTACTTACTTCAAATAATCCAAATACGTTGGAAATTTTGGGAACGAAACCAGAACAGTATCTAATAATGACCCAGACTGGAAAAGAATTGATTGAAAACAGAAAACTATTTTTATCTAAAATCTGTATTCATACATTTGGAGGATATGCACAGACACAATTTCGTAGATTAATGAATAAAGCTGCGAGACTAACGAATCAGTCAGAAAATGAAGCCTATATTTTAAAAAGTATTCATAATGCAAAATATAATTTTAAAAATAGATATTATCCACATGAGGATAATGATATTTTTTTATATATTGATAAAGCTGTTCAGGAAGGATATGAAAGTGAAATTTTTATGGATGTCACACTACAACATTATCCTTTACGTGATTGGACAGGTATATGGAATGAAATGAAGGCAATTGTCAGCAGCTATAATAAAATTGGAAGAAGAAATGAGAGAGCACTTTCCCATGATAAGTTAGGAAAGCATATGTGTCATCTTCTCAGACTTTATATGATGTGTATTGATATTCTTGAAAAAGAGGAAATCATTACTTACCGAAAAAAAGAACATGATCTATTAATGCAGATTCGCAATGGACAATATTTAGATGAAAACCGTCAGCCGACATCTGCTTTTTATGATCTCTTAAATGAGTATGAAAAGAAATTAGAAGATGCAAAGAAAAATACTTCACTGCCTGATTTACCAGACTATAAACGAATTAATGAATTTAAAATGTATATCAATGAAAAAATTGTAAAAGGAGAAATATAAGTAAATGGAACTTTCTACAATAATAAAAGAACGTTTTTGTAAAGATTGTAATATTCCTTTGAAATTGTTTCAAGAACCTTATTTTATGGACAGATTAAAATTATATGATCCTTTTTTTAAAACAATAGAGAAATGGGATATTTTTGTAACAGAGTTATCAAAATATCACTGTGAACAAGATTATTTAGAAGAATATAATCGAGTAAAAGATAGTGCTATTTCTAGTATTAAGCAATCCAAAGCATTTCAGAGATTTAATGAAGAAGACATGAATCAATATCGTATTCAAAATGCAAATCTTCCAAATAAAGATATTTTTAAGATGATAAATGACACACGAGCCTTTCTTAGTATTGATATGAGAAAGGCAAATTTTTCTTCTCTTTATTATTATTCAAAAGAAATATTTCAGAATACTTTAAAAACAGTAAATAATTGGGAAGATTTTATTGCAAATTTTACAAAAAATAAACATATTATAAATAGTAAATATATTAGACAGGTCATTTTAGGAAATTGCAATCCCAAAAGGCATATCACTTATGAAAAATATCTTATGGATAATATCTTAACAGAATTATTAAAAAAGGAATATCTATTCAAAGAAAACATTGTTTTTTTCTCTAATGATGAAATTATAATGGACGTTTCAGAAAAAACGGAAGGACAACGAGAAGAAATCAAAAATTTAATTGAAGAAGAAATCAAAGAAGGAAAGACAATTTTAAGTTCTATTCCTCTTAGAATAGAACTATTTACTCTTTATAGAATACATGGAACAGAAGGGTACTATAAAAAAATTTCTAATGGCAATCATACATATCATATAGAATTTAAGTGTTTAGATAACTATATCCTTCCCTTTGTTATAAGAAAATTTTTAAATGAGGAAATTACAGAAAATGATAAGATATTTTATTATGAGGGAAGATTAGCTAAATTGTTAGAAATTCCAGAAATTAATCAGGAATTCTTTTCATAAAGATAGTTTTTCATAATTTCTCTTGCCTAATGATCGATTTAACGTTATACTATACAAAAAAGAATATATCAGACAAGCTTGAGGAGTTACAAATGAATGAAAAGAAATCGCAAAATAAACAATCTTCTCTTATTATGAAGCTGTGGAAAAAATATGTCACCAGAGAACTTATAACATATGCAGTTGCAGGTGTTATGACTACAGTAGTCAATTTGGTTTTATTTCACTTGTTATGTAATGTATGGCATCTAGATGAAATGATAGGTAATATCATCGCTTGGATTGGAGCAGTATTGTTTGCCTATATCATCAACGACATTTGGGTATTTCGTAGCAAATGGGAAGGAAGTTCAAAAGAACTATCGAAATTTTTAAAGTTTGTCGGGGCAAGAGTGGCTTCTTTAGGAGTAGAAGAAGTGGGATTGTTTGTATTTGTAAAAGGGCTGCATTTTAATAATATGATTGTAAAAGCTGCTCTTTCTGTTATTGTAATTTTGATGAATTATATATTTAGCAAGCTTTTTATTTTTACAAAAAAGAATTCAGAAAAATGAGGGAAAAATGGAGAAACGGGCAGCAGTAAAATTAAAAAAAGGCAGTGGAAAGACATTAAAAAGCGGTGGATTATGGGTGTATGATAATGAAATCGCACAAGTAACCGGAGAATTTGAAAATGGTGCTTTGGTTGATGTACTGGATTTTGACGAGTATTTTTTAGGAGTAGGATTTATTAATACAGCTTCTAAAATTCGTATCAGAGTATTAACTCGTTTAAATCAGGAGATTGATGAAGAATTTTTTTATCAAAGGATTAAAAAAGCTTGGGAATATCGTAAAAAAACAGTAGATACATCTAGTTGTCGTCTGATTTTTGGAGAAGCAGATTTTTTACCGGGATTTGTAGTAGATAAATTTTCAGATATTTTAGTGGTACAATCTTTGGCACTGGGTATAGATCGATGGAAAGATACTATTTTAAATCTTTTACTTAAAGTATTACAGGAAGATAAAATTTTCATTCGGGGTATTTATGAACGAAGTGACGCTAAGGTGCGACTTCAGGAAGGAATGGAACGGACAAAGGGGTTTTTGTCTGAACCATTTGACACCAAAGTGGAGATCATGGAAAATAACGTTCGCTATTTTGTCGATGTGGCAGAAGGACAGAAAACAGGATTTTTTCTCGATCAGAAATATAATCGTCTGGCAATTCAAAAACTTTGTAGGAACGCAGAAGTTTTAGATTGTTTTACTCATACAGGCTCATTTGCTTTAAATGCTGCAATAGCAGGAGCAGAAAAGGTAATTGGAGTAGATGCTTCACAGACAGCGATTGATCAGGCAAAAGAAAATGCAAGCCTCAATCAAGTTTCCGAACGAACAGAATTTTGTTGTGCAGATATATTTGAATTATTGCCAAAATTAGAAAAAGAAAATATGAAATATGATCTTGTCATTCTAGATCCACCTGCTTTTACAAAGTCAAGAAGTTCCATAAAACAGGCAGTTCGAGGATATTATGAAATCAATCAGAGGGCTATGAAATTAGTAAAAGATCATGGATTTTTGGCAACCTGTTCCTGCTCTCATTTTATGACACCAGAATTATTTGCTGAAACAATTCAAAAGGCAGCTAACAACGCACATTGTTATCTCCGACAGGTAGAATATAGAACACAATCACCTGATCATCCAATTTTATGGGCAGCAGAAGAATCCTATTATTTAAAATTTTATATTTTTCAGATAGTAAACAAACGCTAGAGCTTTAAAGTCAACTACCCATCACCTAAAGGTAATGGGCTTGTAACTGCCCAGTCGTACTGAC
>CAJUGJ010000023.1:2500-58027 GCA_910586015.1 uncultured Lachnospiraceae bacterium | reverse complement strand
CTCAGTTGGATAGAGCAACGGCCTTCTAAGCCGTGGGTCGGGGGTTCGAATCCCTTCTGGCACATTCCACGGTTGTGGAGCAAGTGTGGTGGATATAGCGCAGCTGGTTAGCGCGCCAGATTGTGGCTCTGGAGGTCTAGGGTTCGAATCCCTATATCCACCCTGTATAGTGATGAGAAGTCCCATTAGGTCTTTTGCTTGCAAAAGACTTGTTTTATATAATTTTATTGGGCTATCGCCAAGCGGTAAGGCACAGGACTTTGACTCCTGCATTACGCTGGTTCGAATCCAGCTAGCCCAGCTTTATAAAAAAGAAGTGATGTTTAAGATAAATCTTATACATCACTTCTTTTTTAATTAATATAAATAATAAAAATGCGGATAACAGGACTTGAACCTGCACGTCTGGGACAATAGAACCTAAATCTATCGCGTCTGCCAATTCCGCCATATCCGCATAAAGAACAGATGAGACACGCGGGAATCGAACCCGCGACACCATGATTAAAAGTCATGTGCTCTACCGACTGAGCTAGTGTCCCATAACAAAATTATATTATCATAAATTCTTTTATAATGCAAGAGTTAATTTATAAAATTTTTATTCATATATCGGTTATAACTAGAAATGAAAAATAGTTGACACTTGCCGCAGAACTTTGTATAATATTTTCGTAGTCTTAATATTTTTGTAACAATACAAAAAAACAGTAAAAATAAGAAAGAACAGGACTTGTGCCAAGTCCTTTATAAGTAGGAGGATTGGAATGGGGCGTTTATGGCTCAAAGCAACAGCAGTTGCCTTTGGATTTGTTTTACTTGGGACAAGTCCATTAAAAGTATCAGCGGAAGAAAATAACAGTGTAGAAACTGCATTAGGTGGACTTTCTTATTACTTAGATGAATATTATAAGGATAATTCACAGGAAACAGATTCTTTAACAGATCTGTTGTCTATAGAAGAAGTAGCAGTTCCGGAAAATATTGGAATCGCCAATGTCAATGATAAATTAAATATCCGAAAAGGTCCAGGAACAAATACAGAAATTGTAGGATATCTCCCAGCAAAAGCAGCATGTTTTATTTCGGATATTTCCGATGGATGGGCAAAGATTACTTCTGGAAATGTAAATGGGTATGTATCGACAGATTATCTTTGGTATGATACACAAGGAGTTGAAAAAGCAAAAGAGTATGGAGTGTTAACAGCTACAGTAAATGCGGGAAGAGTAAATCTTCGTTCGGAACCATCTACTACAGATCAATCTAATATTTTAACAAGTGTCTATCGAGATGATGTTTTTAAAGTTTTAGATGAAACGATTTTAACAAGAGATGAAGAGGCAGATATCTGGATTAAAGTAACTTATATGGAAACAGAAGGATATTTGGCAAAACAGTTTATGGAACTTTCCTACCAATGGAATGAGGCAATTCAGGTAGAAGAACCAAAAACTACATCTTCATCTACTCAAGTTTCTAGTCAACCAAATTCATCTAAACCTGCTTATTCAGGGGGGAATAATACTGAACTAAGAAATACCATTGTTGCAACAGCAAAACAGTATCTTGGATTAAGATATGTCTATGGAGGAAATAGTCTTACTTCTGGTACAGACTGTTCTGGCTTTTGTTTAGCAATTTATCGTGCCTGTGGAGTAGATACTTCTAACATTCCACGTAGTTCTGCCAGTATGGCATCTTCTTCTTCTGGAAGAAGTGTTTCCCGTTCAGAATTAAGACCGGGTGATTTGTTGTTTTATGGTAATAATAACAAAACAGTAAATCATGTAGCAATCTATATGGGAAATAATAAGATCATTCATGAGAGTTCAAACAGTGGTGGAGTTATTATTTCAGATATGGATTATAGACCTTACATAAAGGCGAAGAATTTTATCGATTAATTTATCTTGATTAAAAAATTCAATAATTAACAGCAGTAGCGAGCGGATTAAAACAAACCTTGACAATAAGGCGACGTATGATATAATAAAAACAATTTAATGCCTTTGGGCTTTGTAAAAGCGTAGAAGGGAAAAAGTAGCAGCCTGTGAAACAGACAGAAAGTTACCGGGAGATGAGAGGTGCATGGGAAGCTGGCTGTGAATACATCCTAGAGCTTCACACTGAACTCTTAATAGGAAAGTAGGCTGTGACGGTTTCGCACTCGTTATTGTGCGTCGGTAAGTTTGTTTTATAAAAACAGCAGACCGAATGAGGCAGAAGATGTGAGTCTTTTGTAAATAAAGGTGGTAACACGAAGTTGAGGCCTTCGTCCTTTTTTGGGGACGGAGGTTTTTTTATTCTCCTTTCCCTGTAATAGCCGAAAAAAAGTAGAAATGAGGGTAAAATAATGACAGTTTATGATGAATTAGTTGCAAGAGGATTAGTTGCTCAGGTAACAGATGAACCAGAAATTAAAAAGTTAGTAGATAATGGAGAGGCTATCTTTTATATTGGTTTTGATCCAACAGCAGATAGTCTACATGTAGGACATTTTATGGCGCTCTGTCTGATGAAACGGTTACAGATGGCTGGAAATAAGCCAATTGCTCTATTGGGCGGAGGAACAGGAATGATAGGAGATCCTTCTGGAAGAACAGATATGAGACCGATGTTGACAGAAGAGATGATAAATCATAATTGTGACTGTTTTAAAAAACAGATGAGCCGATTTATTGACTTTTCTGATGATAAAGCGTTATTAGTCAATAATGCAGAATGGTTACTTCCATTGAATTATATTGAACTTTTAAGGGAAGTAGGACCACATTTTAGTGTCAACCGGATGCTTTCAGCAGAATGTTATAAACAGAGAATGGAGCGTGGACTTAGTTTTCTAGAGTTTAATTATATGATTATGCAAAGCTATGACTTCCTTTGTCTATATGAAAAATATGGCTGTAATATGCAGTTTGGCGGCGATGATCAATGGAGCAATATGTTAGGAGGAACAGAACTAATCCGCAGAAAACTTGGGAAAAATGCCTATGCTATGACTATTACTCTATTACTAAATTCAGAAGGAAAGAAGATGGGAAAAACTCAATCAGGAGCTGTATGGTTAGATCCAAATAAAACCTCTCCATTTGAGTTTTATCAGTACTGGAGAAATGTAGAAGATTCAGATGTACTCAAATGTATAAGAATGTTGACGTTTCTTCCATTGGAACAGATTAATGAAATGGACTCTTGGGAGGGAAGCCAATTAAATGCAGCAAAAGAAATTCTTGCATTTGAATTGACTAAATTAGTTCATGGAGAAGAAGAGGCAAAAAAATCACAAGAGAGTGCAAGAGCTTTATTTTCCAGTGGAAATGCGGCAGAAATGCCAACAACTGTATTAACAGAATCTGATTTTTTACAGGGAAAAATAGATGTAATTTCCCTATTAGTAAAAACAGGTCTTGTTACTACACGTTCAGAAGGACGCAGAGCTGTTGAACAAGGCGGAGTTACGATCAACGGAGAGAAGATTAATGATATCAAAACAGAATATGAAATAGAAGAACTGACAAAAGATGGAGCCATTATTAAACGAGGAAAGAAAAATTTCCGTAAAGCTATTATAAAGTAGATGCTATAACACTCTTAGCAAAAATTTAATAGAAAAAGTATTTTTTTAATACAATCTTAATAGAAAGAGTATTATACTATAAATAGCAGAGGTTGGCAGACTCCTGCTAAAGTCTGATTAGAGATATATTAAAGTCTCTAATCAGGCATTAGAAAATAAAAGAAATAGTATAGAAGCTATTGCAAAATAAAATTTTTATATTATATTAAAATCTATTTTGCAACAGCTCTTTTTTTATTTATTAATTCAGAAAAGAATAGGTTGATAAAATAGAAAAATTTTTGTAGAATGGTATTCATAAGTCAAAAAGAACAAGGGGACAAAATAAAGTGAAGAGCAAACATCAAATCTATTGCCTACGTCTGTTGGGAGTTTTAGCAATAACATCTGGATGGTCGGTTTTATTCAATCGACTAGAGCTTGGACGGGAGAATATATTGATGTTATTTAATGTCGGAGTTCTGTTGACATCTTATATTACAAGTGGATATCAATATGGAATTTTAGCATCTTTGTTTAGTGTTATGTTTTTTAATTATGCCTATACTGAACCAAAGGGAAGTTTTTGGATTACTGACAGAGAAGATTTTATTTTAACTGCATTTTTTCTGGCAACGACATTACTGACTTCTAACTTAAAGGTGCGTCTACAAAAACAGTTAAAACTAGCAAGAGAAAATGAACAACTTGCAAAAGAACTGTCCTTAGAGCAAGAAAGAATTCAATTTGCGATGGAAAAGGAGCAGATGCGAAGTCATTTACTACGAAGTATTTCCCATGATCTGAGAACACCATTAACTGGAATTGCAGGTGCCAGTAGTTTAATTGAAGAATCTGCAGGAAAATTAGATGAAGAAAGTATAACCAGTTTGGCAAAGGATATTAATGAGCAGGCGGAATGGTTAATTCAGTTGATAGAAAATATACTAAATATGACCAAAATTGAAAGTGGGAATCTTTGTTTAGAAAAAAAGCCAGAGGCAGCAGAAGATGTTATTCATAATGCAGTTACTTATGTAAAGGGAAGATTAAAACAACGTACAATTTCGGTTTCCATTCCAGAAGAAGTACTTTTTGCGGAAATGGACGGGAAAATGATTGTACAAGTTTTAATTAATCTGTTAGATAATTCTATTAAGCATACAAAAGAAGAAGGTAAAATTGAGTTAAAAGCTTGGAAAGAAAAAAATAAAATATGGTTTTGTGTTGCTGATAACGGAACAGGAATTAAAAAACAGTATCTTGATAAAATTTTTGAGGAATTTGTAACCTTTCATCCGAGAAGTAAAGATACTGGAAAGGGAATTGGTTTGGGATTGGCGATCTGCAAAGCAATTATTACAGCACATGGAGGAGAAATTATAGGGGAAAATAATGAAGATGGTGGTGCAAAATTCAGTTTCTGGCTTTGGGCAGGAAAGGAAGAAACATATGGAAACAGAGAATGACATTTCGGTTCTAGTTGTTGAGGATGATCAATATATATCAAACTTTATTTGTATGAGTTTAAAACAAAAGGGATATCAGTTTATCAAAACTACAACTGCTATGGAAGCAATGAGTCTTTTCTATGCAAATAATCCAGATGTTGTAATTTTGGATTTAGGACTTCCAGATATGGATGGAATTGAAGTAATTGAACAGATAAGAAAAAAATCAGATCGTCCAATTATTGTTGTTTCTGCAAGACAGGAAGAAAGCGAAAAAATTAAGGCATTGGATTTAGGAGCAGATGATTATGTTGTAAAACCATTTCATATGGGTGAATTACTTGCAAGAATTCGTGTAGCAGTTAGAAAGTCTGAAAGGGGATTGGATACCAATCAACAGTTTATATGTGACTATTTAACAATTGATTTTTCAAAGCGATTAGTTTTTATTGAAGGAAAGGAAATTCATGTTACTCCAATTGAATATAAATTATTGAAATTGTTTATAGCCAATCGTGGTAAAGTTTTAACTCATAATTATATTCAACATCAGATTTGGGGGTATGGAGAGGAAGATCCAAATAGTTTGAGGGTATTTATGGCAACATTACGTCGAAAGATAGAAAAAGATACAACAAATCCTCGCTTTATTATTACAGAAGTAGGAGTAGGATATCGTTTTTCAGAAGAGTAAGGTTAGATTTTTTTTCTAATTAAAAGGAGAATTTTAGAAGGGAGAATTCTTATGAAGGAAAACCAGCAACCGACTATTAAGAAAAAGATTATTGGAAATTTTTTAATCATTATTATAACGGCTATGATACTTTTGGGGGGTATTACCAGTGTTTTAAATTATATTAATACAAAGAAAACTTTAAAACAGGCAATGACAGAAATTGCTTACTTAGCGGCAGAAAACATAAGAGAACAGATTATTATAGGAAAAAATCTAGTATCTGCAATAGGTTGTACAACAAAATTGGCGGATCAAAACATTTCTATTGAAGAAAAAAAAGAGATTATTTCTGAAAAGCTTCAGGAAAATGGATATATATATGGAGATATCCTCACAATAGATGGAATCAGTCTTTTCGACGGGAGTGATCAAAGTAATACCGAATATTTTCGTCAGGCAAAAAAAGGTGAAGCTGTAATTACAGAACCCATTATTACTACTAATGGTACAAAATCAGAGATTATTTTTAGTGCACCATTGTGGAAAGACGGAGAACATGGAACAGAGATTATAGGAGTGGTTTATATTGTACCCCCTGAAAATTATTTAGATCAAATGGTTTTAAAAGTTCAGGTAAATGAAAGTGGTTCTGCCTATATACTTGATAAAAATGGTTATACAATTGCACATAAAGATCATGAAAAGGTTCTTAAACGTGAAAATACAATACAAGATGCTAAAACACAACGTTCTTTAAAATCTCTGGCAGCTATTGAAACGGATATGATAAATGGAAAGAGTGGATTTAAGGTATATAGTTATGATGGAACAAAAAAAATTTTAGTCTATATGCCAATAGAGGGAACAAATGGGTGGAGTATTGGAGTTAATTCTTCTTTTTTCAGTTTTATGCTCTCTACAATTATTTGTATTATAGTTACTGTGATTTTAATTGTGAGTACTACTCTAGGTGCTATCGTTCGAATGGTTCGAGTTACAAATACAGTTACAAATCCAATTAGAGATTGTGCAAAACGTCTGCAATTATTAGCACAAGGAGATCTCTATTCCGAAGTTCCAAAAATAGATACAGAGGATGAAGTTGGAGTTCTTACAAAGGCAACTGAAATGATTGTCACACATATGGATAAAATAATTCAGGATATTTCCTATTTGCTAAGTGAAATAAGTCAGGGAAACTTTAATGTTCATTCTAATGCTTCTGAATATTACATAGGAGATTTTAAAACAATCCATATAGCATTACATGAATTAGGGGTTCAATTAAGTGAAATTTTAAGACAGGTTATGAATGTAGCAGATCAGGTTGCGATAGGAGCAAGTCAGCTTGCAGAAGGTGCAACAGTTCTCGCAGAAGGTGCAACGGATCAGGCAAGCAGTGTAGAACAGTTACAGGCAACGATTAATAGTGTAACAGACGAAGTGGTAAGTAATTCTAAGAATGCTGAGGATACTGGAAAATCAGCAAGGGAGATGGAAGTTCAAGCAGATTTTAGTATGCAGAAGATGCAGTATTTAATGGAAGCTATGCAGCGAATTAATGATACTTCAAAACAGATTGAAGGAATTATCACTAATATTCAACAAATTGCTTCTCAAACAAATTTATTGTCATTAAATGCGTCTATTGAGGCGGCAAGGGCAGGAGAAGCAGGAAAAGGATTTTCTGTTGTAGCAGGTCAAATCAGTGCATTGGCAAAACAGAGTGCAGCTGCAGTAGATAATACTAAAAAATTGATTGAAGAGTCTCAAAGAGAAGTAGAAGCAGGAAATCAGGCAGCAGAAAGCACTTCTGACGCATTGAAACAACTTGTGGATGGATTACAGCAAATTGTACTATCTATTGGAGAAGTGGGAGCTGCTTCTGCAAGACAATCCGAAATTATGCAACAACTTAATGGAGGAATTGATCAAATTTCGGACGCTGTTCAAACGACCTCTTCAACTGCACAACAAAGTTCGGCTACTAGTGAAGAACTTGCTGCACAGGCAAGTGCAATGAATGAATTAGCTAGTAGATTTCAGCTTTATCAATAAGCTATCCTTTAAAAAACTCTTTTCTTTATCATAAAAAGATGATATACTACTAAGAGTGAAATATTTGTGTCTGTTGTGCATTTTAAAACTTGAGATGCAAAAAGCAGCACAGAAAAGAGGAAAAATATGAGCAGACAGACAAGATTAAACACATCTTTGTGGGCATATCTACGCTGGCCGTTTATTTTTTTACTGCTGTTACTTATCATGGATATTGGCATTTTTGGAGTGAATAAAAAAGCAGGAATTATGGCAGGAATTTTTTCTTTGCTGTATTTGTTTGTTATGCTGATTTTATATTTCTTAAAAAAGCCAAAATTAAATTCAGAATTAGTAAAATTTGCTGCGGCATATGGTCAGGTACAAAGACAACTTTTAAAGGAACTTATAATTCCTTATGGAATATTGGATATTGAAGGACATTTATTATGGGCAAATGATGAGCTTTTTAATATAATCGGACAAGAAAAGCCAGCAAATCGTTCGATTACAAATGTATTTCCAGAAATATTAAAAGAACAGTTTCCAAAGGATCAAGAAGATATTGAACTACATTTAAATAAAGATGACAAAGCATATCGTGTTTTATTGCGTCGAGTGGTGATACCCGATTTTGATGATTATGGGAACTGGATTTATGAAGAAGATATAGAAAATATGGCAAATATATTAATTGTAATGTATTTGTATGATGAAACAGAGATTTTAGGATTAAAGCAGGAGAATAATGATCAGAAAATGATTGTTGGACTGCTCTATATTGATAACTATGAAGAGGCTTTAGAAAGTATTGATGAAGTCAAACGTTCCTTGCTTACAGCATTAGTGGATCGAAAGATCAATAAGTATATGCAGGGGATTTCAGCAATTATTAAAAAGCTTGAAAAGGATAAATATATTTTTGTCTTCCAAAAAAAATATCTGCCACAGCTTCAAATTTCAAAATTTTCTCTATTAGAAGAAGTACGTGCAGTAAACATTGGAAATGAAATGGCAGTAACGATTAGTATGGGACTTGGAGTAAATGAAGTTTCCTATGAAAAAGCATATGAATATGCAAGGGCTGCTATTGATCTGGCATTAGGAAGAGGCGGCGATCAGGCAGTAGTCAAAGAAGGGGAACGAATTCTCTATTATGGAGGAAAAAGTGTTTCTGTAGAAAAGAGTACTCGTGTAAAGGCAAGAGTAAAAGCACATGCCTTAAAGGAATTTGTAGAAGCAAAGGATAAAGTTGTAATTATGGGACATTCCATTGCAGATATCGATTCTTTTGGTTCTGCAGTTGGAGTTTACAGAATTGCTAAGACATTAAATAAAAAAGCACATATTGTAATTCAGGAAGTAACCAGTTCCATTCGTCCAATGTTAAATCGTTTTTTAAATAATCCTGATTATGAGGATGATATGATTTTAAATAATGAACAGGCAATCGCAGCAGTAGATGTGAACACTTTAGTTGTTATAGTAGACGTCAACCGACCAAATTATACACAGTGTCCCAAATTATTAGAACTGGCACAGACTGTAGTTATTTTAGATCACCATAGACAGTCAGGAGAGGCAATTGATAATGCAGTTTTATCTTATATTGAGCCATATGCGTCTTCTGCCTGTGAGATGGTTGCAGAGATCTTACAATATATTGGAGAGGGATTACGATTAAAGCAGGTAGAAGCAGATGCTATGTATGCGGGTATGATGATTGATACAAATAACTTTCTTACTAAGACAGGAGTTCGAACTTTTGAAGCCGCTGCATATTTACGTAGAAATGGTGCAGACATTACAAAAATTCGTAAGATGTTTCGAACGGAAATGAATGAATATATGCGTAAAGCAGAGTCAATTACTTCAACAGAAATTTTTATGAAATATTATGCACTTGCAGAATGTAATCCTAGAGGAGTAGACTCTCCTACAGTAGTAGCAGCACAAGTAGCAAATGAACTATTAAATATTGATCATACCAAAGCTTCTTTTGTTTTTACAGAGTATCAAGATAAAATTTATATCAGTGCTCGTTCGATTGACGAAGTGAATGTACAAGTGGTTATGGAAAAGATTGGTGGCGGTGGTCATATGAGTGTTGCCGGTGCACAACTGAAAGGAAGTACAATACAAGAGGCAATGGAGCGAATAAAAGAAGTTCTTCGAAAGATGACAGAGAATGGAGAAATTTAAAAGGAGGAAATAAAAGTGGAAGTTATTTTATTAGAGGATGTGAAGTCTCTCGGAAAAAAGGGAGATGTTGTAAAGGTAAGTGATGGGTATGCTAGAAATTATATTCTTCCAAAAAAGATGGGATTAGAAGCTACACAAAAAAATTTAAACGATTTGAAACTTCAAAAAGCAGCAGAGGAAAGACGCCAGAAGGAAATTTATGAAGAAGCAAAACAGCTTGCCGAAAAAATTCAAGAAGGTATGATTACTTTGACAATTAAATCTGGAGAGGGAGGAAGAACGTTCGGTTCAGTATCTACAAAAGAAATTGCGTCTGCAATCAAAGAACAGATGGGATATGAGATAGATAAAAAGAAACTTACTCTTGCAGAACCATTAAAAAATGTTGGAACTTTTACAGTGCCGATAAAGCTTCATCCAAAAGTAACAGCACAGTTAAAGGTTCAGGTAAAGGGAATCTAGGAGAGGGTTAAGATCCATGGAGGAAACACTGATTAAAAAGATTCAGCCGCACAGTACAGAAGCGGAACAGTCGGTCATAGGATCTATGATTATGGATCGAGATGCAATTATTGTAGCGGCAGAATTACTTCATTCCGAAGATTTTTATGAACGACAGTACAGTGTACTTTTTGAGGCGATGATGGAGCTATTTAATGAAAGCAAGCCGGTGGATCTGATAACATTGCAGGAAAAATTAAAAGAGAAGGATATACCGCCGGAGTTTTCCAGCTTGGAATTCATCGGCGGTTTAATTCGCACTGTACCAACTTCAGCCAATATTCGATATTATGCAGGTATTGTAAATGAAAAAGCATTATTACGAAGACTGATTAAGGTGACAGAGGGAATTGCAACTGCTTGTTATCTGGATAAAGAAAAGGCAGATACCATTTTGGAGCAGACAGAAAAAGAAGTCTTTCATCTTATACAAAGTCAAGGAAGTACAGAAGTTATCAGTATTCGTGAGATTGTTTTAAATTCCCTAGATAACATTGAAGCAGCTTCAAAAAATAGGGGAAGTGTTACTGGGATTGCTACTGGATTTTTTGATCTGGATTATAAAACAGCAGGACTTCAGCCATCTGATCTGATTTTGATTGCAGCAAGACCATCCATGGGTAAAACCGCATTCGTTTTAAATATTGCGGAGTATGTTGCGGTAAAAAATCATATTACAACTGCGATTTTCAGTTTGGAAATGTCAAAGCTTCAATTAGTAAACCGTATGTTGGCAATGAATTCTAAAGTAGATTCTCAAAATATCCGCAGTGGTGATCTAAAGGATGAGGATTGGGCAAAGTTAATGGAAAGTGCACGCTTAATTGGAGAATCGAGTTTGATTATTGATGATACTCCCGGAATTTCAATTACAGAACTGCGTTCAAAGTGTAGAAAATTTAAATTAGAACAAAATTTGGGATTAGTCATTATTGATTATCTACAATTAATGTCAGGTGGTAAGCGTACAGAATCCAGGCAACAGGAAATTTCAGATATTTCGAGATCATTAAAAGCATTAGCACGTGAAATCAACTGTCCAGTAATTGCATTATCTCAGTTAAGTCGTGCAGTAGAACAGCGTCCAGATAAACGTCCTATGCTGTCTGATTTAAGAGAATCAGGAGCAATTGAACAAGATGCAGATGTGGTGATGTTTATTTACCGAGATGAATATTACAATCAGGATTCGGACAAGGTAGGAGTTGCAGAAGTAATTATTGGAAAACAGAGAAATGGCCCTACTGGAACAATAGAATTAGCATGGCTGTCACGATATACTAAATTTGCAAATTTAGAAAAAGGATGAGTTGTTTCAGAAAATAAGATGAGGAGGAAAGGAAATGTACAAAAATATTAAAAAAATAGCATGTAAAAGACATTTAACTTTTACTATTATTTTTAGTGTTTTGATAGCAATACAATTAATATCAATAGCAGTTGTTTTCATTACAGGAAGTAACGTTTCATTATCTTATACTTTGGTATATATAGGTGTTTTATTCATACTGGCAGCATGGCAGTTTAGTAAATATCAAAATGTGAGTAAATCAAATGCAGGAAAGATGCTTGCAAAATATTATCCAGAACGAGATTTAGATGATGTTTTTAAACAGCTAGAATTTGAATTAGAGGTTCCACAGTATGAAACCAAACAATTAGTAGTGACACAGCATTTTGTTGTTGGACATGTTGGTGCATTTAGAAAAAATGTCGTTATTCCATGTGAAGTAATTGCCGGAATTTATACTTGTCATGAAATGCGCAGAGGAAGAAGTAATGCAGACTTTTATGAAGTAATTATTATCGATTCTAATTTAAAAAATAAAGTCCTTCAATTAAAAAATAATGATCAAATGTTAGATGCTGCTTTTGAAATTAAAAATATTTGTCCAAATGCGAATAGTGGAACTTATGAGGATTTTTTGGAATTTGGAAGACTTCCGAAGAATAAAAGGGAAGAAATTGTATATCGAATCGCTAAAACAAATAAAGATCAGTCTTTAGACGTGTAAAGTATTTAGATAAGTTCTAAAAAATTGTCGAACGATTTTTTGCATAAAATTCCAAAAGTTAATTGAAAAAACAATCTCCTGTGTTATAATAAACTCATTAACAATTAATGGGAATCTATTATAATATGGGAGGGTGATTTATGCGGGAAACAAGGTATATGATTTCAGATGCTTCGAAAAAGGTGGAAGTAGAGGCACATGTTCTAAGATACTGGGAAGAAGAACTTGGACTTACGATACCGCGTAATGAACTTGGACATCGGTATTATACAGAAGAAAATATTGCACTTCTTACTTCTATTCGAAAACTAAAAGAAAAAGGATTTCAGTTAAGAGCAATTAAACTTCTACTTTCAGATATTCATAAAGTAGAAGCATTAGAGCCAGAACAACTTTATAATCTAAGAGATAAGTTGGATGTAATACTGGGGATTGAACGGGAAACAGATGAGGAAAGACCTTTAGAAAATCTTTCACAAGAATTAGTTCCAACTGAACAAGAGCAGGGAAAGGTCTATGTTACAGATGAATTAAATCAGGGGAAATTAATTGAATTTCGAAGTATTATGGATAGTATTATATCAGAGGCAATAGAAAGAAATAATACAATTTTGGTACAAGATGTTTCTGATTCTGTCCACAGAGAAATGGAATATTTTCTGCGAGTAAAAGAAGAACAGGAAGAAGAGCGTTTCAAACAATTAGACCGCACGATTCGAGAATATCAACAGTTAAGACAACAAGGTGCAGCAGCAAAAGAATTAGAAGAAAAGAAGCCAAGAAAGAAAAGCAAATTTTTTCAAAAAAACAAAGTAAGAATTTAAAGTAATAATAAAAAAAGGGTAGTATATACTACCCTTTTTTTATTATTGTTTTTATTCAGCAATAATAGATTCAGTTGGACATACAGCAGCACAAGAACCACAGTCTAAACAAGCATCTGCGTCGATCTCATAGTGCTCTGCTCCCTCGGAAATAGCACCAGCTGGGCACTGACTTGCACAAGCACCACAACTAACACATCCATCATTAATTTTATATGCCATTGCTTATCCCTCCTTTATTTTAGGCTGTATTTATTTTATACTATATTAGCTGAGAATACAAGTAAATTATTTTAAAAAATGTTTAAACAACCCCCCTTGACGGTATATAAAGAATCACATATAATAAAAAATGTACAAAAGCAAATTTTATTTTATTAGGAGGTAAAATATGTCAGTTGATAAAGATATGACAATTTCACAGATAATTCAAATGAATCAAGATGTGATTCCAATTTTATTAGATTCAGGGATGCACTGTATTGGATGTCCTTCTGCTCAGGGAGAAACCTTAGAACAAGCGTGCATGGTACATGGAATTAATGTAGAAGAATTAGTTGGAAATATAAATTCTTTTTTAAGTGCAGAATAATAAAAAAATTCCATTCTTAATGGGGAAGAAAGCCTTGAAGCTATAATCTTCAAGGCTTTCGTTTTTTAATAGTTTGTTAATACTTGAAGAGCATTGTCAGAAACAATTTTATCATAATGTTCTTCAAAATAAGAAAGACTAGCATAAGAAGTACGTTCAATCCGACCAAATTCAGAGGCTAGATTGCATACTTTATTAAATTCTTCTGGTGTATGTTGTGAGAGTGTAATACAAAGATAATAACGATTCATTTTTGAGTCTTTATATAAAGTATTTTTTCCTTGATAAAAAGGAACTAAAACCCTTGCAAGAGCACAGACAGAATTTAGACTTTCAAAGGAAAAAATCCGAACCATTGGTGAATTTTGGCTCTTTACTAATTCCCTATGCACTTTAGAATTTTTCTTTTTACGTAAAGTTTCCTTCTTTTCTGTTTCCTGTTTATTTTCCTTTTCCTCTCCGTTGTTCATAAGATCTGCAATTTGTTCAAAACAGTTTAATATCTCATCTGCAAAAGCACCATTTGTATCTTCGGAGGAATCTTCCTTATCCTCTGTTGGAGTAAAATTGGAAAATCTAGTATCCAGCTCATCCGGATCTTCAACTTTAGTAATATCTAAAATTAAACAATCAGGAGAAATCGGGATAGCTTCTATCATAATCGGAATATCCTCAGCTTCAAAACCAAATTCGCAAGCAGCTTGCTGCATCATGTCTCGAAACAAAGCCTTTGCCTTTTCACTTCCATAGGCAAGTTCACTGATACGAAGTTCGCGATCGTCTAAATCATCTCTGTTTAATGTACAACGAATTCTAGTATCACTCAGCTTCTCGAGTTTCACAGAAATCACATCCTTTCTGAATCCATTGTAAATACATACAATTACTATGTGTGTTGTAAAAAGTATACTGGAAAAGCATTGATAAGTCAACAGGAGAATTCGTTAAAAGTAGAAAAAATAAATGGTAGTTTTTAAGAGAAAATAACGAATAACAAATTTTTTCTATAGAAATGGAAAATTAGGTGAAACTGCATAAAAATTTAGAAAAATTTTCGTAAATCTTAACGCTGACTTTTTACTTGCTAGAGAGTAAAAATTACGCTATAATATGACTTAATAACAAAAGAGGAGGGTTGATAGCATGGTCTGAAAAATATCATATTTTACAAATAATAAGTAAAAAAGAAGATACAAAAGTAATGATTGCCAAACATAAACAACTCGGTGTATTGCGTCTAATAAAAGAAATCAAAAAGGCTTCCCAATTCTATGGGCAGCTATCTAAAGAGGCCTTTCTTATGAAGAGATTGAATCATGCCTCAATTCCACAAATTTTTGATTTAGAAGAGAATGAACAGTTCCTTTATATAATTGAGCAGTATATAGAAGGAGAAACTTTGACTTCTTACTGCGAAAAGGGGGTGATGCCAGAAAAACGCCTGTTGTATTTAGGAGAACAACTGTGCGAAGTAGTACAATATTTACATTCTCAAAACCCACCCATTTATCATTTAGATCTAAAACCAGATAATCTTATCATTTCAAATGATCATATTTGGCTTGTTGATTTTGGTAGTGCAATAACAAAAGATCAACAAAAAGGAGTTATTTTTGGTACTCCTATGTTTGCCTGTCCAGAACAAAGAAGAGGAGAAAAACCAAATGGACAATGGGATATTTACAGTATTGGAATATTACTTTCTTATATGGCAGGAGGCAGAAAATTAGAGTGGAATCTTGAATGTAGTCCACTGTTAAAGCGAATAATACAACGGTGTATTCATCCAAAGCCATTTTTGAGATATCAGAAAGTTGATCAAATAGTAAATGCACTAAATAACTGTAAAAAGAAACGAAAGACAAAAGAAAAACAAAATCCGTTTCGAATTGCAATAGCGGGTATTAAATCCCATTCTGGAACAACACATATTTCTTTATTATTATGTAGCTTTTTAAAAAATAGTTCTTCAAAAGTTTTATATTTAGAAAAAAATAAGAGCGGGATGTTACAAGAATTGGCACTTCGAAGTCAATGGAAATTTGAAAAACAAAAAGAACTTCCTTTTTGCTTTCGAAAAAAAGGATTTTATTTGGCAAAGCAGTCTTTTGATCATAGTTTTGGAAATCTGCCAGAAAACGTTTTAGATCAGTTTGAATGGATTGTAGAAGACTATGGAAAACTAGAAGAAATAAATCAAGAAGTATTTATAGAGGCTGATTTTCGATTTGTTATTTTGGGAGGAAGAGAATGGGAACTAAAGTGTTTAGAAGAAGGTTTTAAATCTTTTTCTGAATTACAAAAGCAGAGAGAACAAACAGTATATTTATTTAATCTTACTGAAAAAAATCGCTGTCATGTCTTAGCAAAACAAATGGAGAAAAGGCATTGTGAAAGAATATCTTACGAACCAGATCCGTTTGAATGTGGAACAGAAACAACAGTTTTATTTTCAGATGTATTAAAGGAGATGATAAAAGGAGATTAGAAGGAAAAGAAATATTCGGCTCGATTTAGAGGGAAGTTCAAAATTTTATATTATTGGAGTAGGAGGATTTCGAGCAGGAATAGGAGTTACCAGTATAGCACTTTTGATTGCAGAATTTCTTAGAACCTATACAAATACTAAAGTATTACTTTTAGAGCGAAGTGGAAATGATGATTTTTCCAGTATAAAAATAAATCATAACAGTAAGATTCATATGATAGGAAAGGAGGGAATTGTAGAACCAGCTTATTATAAAAGTTCAGGATATTCATTTTGTGTAATTGACTATGGACTAAATTGGAAAACACAAGAGTATCATTTTTTACAATGTGATTTAAAAATATTCATTGGTGGCAGAGCAATTTGGCAACAAAAAGACTGGCAGATTATAAAAAGCTGGCTAAAAGAAAAAGAAATAAATAATAAGTCTTTTCGGTTTTTGATGAATCTTTATGACAATCCAAAGCGTTTATTAAAAAATGAATTATCTGTGAACATCTATGGAATTGGATATGAGTCAGATCTATTTCAACCTTCTTTAAAAACGGTAAACATATTAAAAGAAGTGCTGTTTTGCTGTATCGTTTAATCCTAAACAAAGTATAATATGTCACAAAAACTTTATTATAGAATCTAATTTTGCACAAACAATACAAAAACTCAGCACAAAAAAGAAAAATGACAGTTTTGCTAAGGTTAAAAATCCTTATAAATGTACCCTCAGTACAACCTTACTAAGGAGACATCCTAAAGCATTTCTGTCATTTTTTGTCTTGCCATGTTTCTAAAAAGAAAACTAATGACGAATTTCGAATTATATGTTATAATGTCGGCAGATGTTTTAAAAATTAGAGAAAGAGGAAACAAAAAAGAAAGAGGTTTAATATGCGCAGGAATTTAAAACAGATAGTAATTGGAACATCCATAGCAGCAATTTTTTTAATTGTTGTATTGGCTGTTATTCTTGTAAAAAAATTTACACCAAGTAAAGAGAAGATGGAATTAACAGAGTATTATACTGTTCCACAGGGACAGGCAATGGTATTTTTAGATGATACTTTATACGAAAAAAATGCCAGAGTGATTGATAACAAAGTCTATTTTGATTTAGATACTGTTACAAAATATTTTGGAGATCGATTTTATTGGGACTCAACAGAAAATCTTTTGTTCTATACAAATGCAGAAGCAGTTGTCAAAGCACAGACAGGGGAAAAAAGTTATTTAGTAAATAGAACGAAGACAGAAACAAACTATGTAGTAGTAAAGACAGATGGAGGACAAGTTTATATTGCAGCCGATTTTATAAAGGAATATGCTGGATTAAATTTTAGATTATATGAAGAACCTTATCGGGTTATGGTTGATTATGAATATAAAGATTATTTATATTTAGATGTAACAAAGGCGACACAACTTCGAACAGCTTCGAATATTAAAGAACCAATTTTAAAAGAATTAGTTCCCGGAGATAAGTTAATGCTTATTGATAATGGTGGAGTTCAAGAAAATGGTTTTTTAAAGGTTATGACAGAAGATGGAATTCGTGGTTTTGTAAAAAAGAAGTGTCTTGGAGAATCCTATTACGAAAAAAAGACAACCGAGTGGAAAGAGCCAGAATATTCACATATTTCTAAAAATTATACCATCAATTTAGTTTGGCATCAGGTCACAAATCAGGAGGCAAATGGGAATTTGGCTACATTAATTGCGGGAACAAAGGGAGTTACAACAATTTCTCCTACTTGGTTTCGTGTCAATAGTGTAGAGGGAACACTCGCCTCTTTAGCAAGTGAGAGTTATGTACAGTTAGCTCACAATATGGGATTAGAAGTATGGGCATTATTTGATAATTTTGATTCTAGTGTGGACAGCTATCAACTTCTTTCCCGTAGTTCTAACAGGGAACGTTTAGTAAATGAGATTATTGCGACTGCCATTCGCTATAATTTAGATGGTATCAATATTGATTTTGAAAGCTTAAATCAAGAAACAGGACCACACTTTATTCAATTTTTAAGAGAACTTTCTGTAAAATGCCGACTCAATCATATTATACTTTCCTCAGATAATCCTGTACCTGCTCCTTATTCTAAATTTTATAATAGAGAAGAACAAGGGGAGATTTTAGATTATGTAATTATTATGGGTTATGACGAGCATCATAGTCGTTCAGAAACATCGGGAAGTGTAGCCTCTATTAATTTTATAAAGGAAGCACTAGACAATAGTCTTGCTATGGTTCCTGCACAGAGATTGATTATGGGGATTCCGTTTTATACTAGACTTTGGAAAACGACAACGGAGAATGGAGTTGAAACATTAACTTCAGAAGCACTTGGAATGACAAATGCAGAAAAGACTTTAAGTAATAATGGTGCAGTTCCAGAATGGGATGAAACAACAAAACAGTATTATGCAGAATATACAAAGGATGGAAACGCCTATTATCAGATTTGGTTAGAAGAAGAACGATCAATTGAAGAAAAAATGAAGTTAATCTATGATGCAAATTTGGCGGGTGTGGCAGCATGGAGGTTAGGATTTGAAAAATCTGCAATTTGGGACGTGATTTTAAAGTATATTAATTAGAGGATATCTCATATATTTATAAAAAGATATGATAGGAAATTGTAATGAAAAAGTACTTGGGACTGTTGACAGTAGTAGCATTACTTATAATCTGTATAGCAGCAGGAACAAAGTGGATGGGACAAAGGGTAGATCAGAAAAAAATACAACAAGATACTCCAAATTCAAAAGTCGATGTTTCTGAACCAACAAAAGAGCCTCCCAAATATACTATAGTTTTAGATGCAGGACATGGGGGATTTGATCCGGGTAAAGTAGGAGTGAATGGAGCAAAGGAAAAGGATATTAATTTGGCGATTGTACAAAAGTTAAAAACACTTTTAGAACAGGAAAATATTCGAGTGGTTTTGACAAGAGAAACAGATGTTGCTTTATATGAAGAAACAGATTCTAATAAAAAGGCATCTGATTTAAAGAATCGTGTGAAAAAAATTGAAGAAGCCAAAGCAGACTTTGCGATTAGTATTCACCAAAATAGTTTTACAGATGGCTCTAGTCATGGAGCACAAGTATTTTATTATGAAACTTCCGAAGAGGGTAAAAAATTTGCAGAACTTATGCAGGAAACAATTAAATCCAGTGTAGCAGATGGAAATCACCGAGTAGCGAAAGCAAATGCTTCCTATTATTTATTAAAAAAGACTTCCGGTTTGCTGATTATTGTAGAATGTGGATTTCTTTCTAATGCTTCAGAGGCAGATCTTTTGATTACAGAAGAGTATCAACAGAAAATGGCAGAAGCTGTAAGAGATGGAATTTTAGCATATTTAAAACAAGCAGACGCCGAACAGGAATAAGTTCGGCATCCGCTTATAATTTTTTGCTATGTCATAAAAATTTTCTCTTCTATAAAAATTCCCACTCCTATATTTGCTTTTAAAGTCAATAATGCCTACTTTACTTTTTTATATGAAAATGTTATACTATCTTGTACCTTAAAAACAGTTCAGGAATGAGGAAATCATGAGAACAGTTGTTCAACAGCTTGATCGAAAGAATCTAAAAGAAGAGGATTTTTTTGTAGCAGGTGAGTTAATTCGAAAGGGAAAACTGGTTGCTTTTCCGACAGAAACGGTTTATGGATTAGGAGCAGATGCCTGTAATCCTCAAGCATCCAAGCAAATTTATCTTGCAAAGGGAAGACCTTGTGATAATCCATTAATTGTACATATTGCTGATATTTTTTCTTTAGAGAAGTTGACAAAAGAGATTCCAGAAGTGGCATACCGATTAGCAGAACATTTTTGGCCGGGACCTTTAACGATGATTTTAAAAAAAAGTGACATTGTTCCATATGAAATAACAGGCGGTTTAGAAACAGTGGGAATTCGGATGCCTTCTGATCCGATTGCCTCTATGTTTATAAAGGCTTCTAAGCGATATATTGCAGCTCCAAGTGCCAATTCCTCTGGACGTCCTAGTACAACAAGAGCAGAGCATGTCATAGAGGATTTGGATGGAAAAATTGATATGATATTAGATGGTGGTGCTTCAACAATTGGATTAGAGTCTACGATTCTAGATCTTACGGGTGAGATACCAACCATTTTAAGACCAGGATTTATTACTGCAAAACAACTAAAGCAAGTGACAAAGATAATTCAATACGATAAGGCAGTTCTAAACCGAAATAAAAAGCTAACAGTTGTGGCAAAAGCACCGGGTATGAAATATAAACACTATGCACCAAAAGCAGATTTAACGATATATGAAGGAAGTTCTAAAGCGGTTATTGACGCAATCAATAGAGAAGCAAAACAACAAGAACTACAAAAAAGAAAAGTTGGAATTCTTGCAACAGATGAAACAATTTCAGAGTATCTTTATGGAATTGTAAAAAGTGTTGGGACAAGAGAAAATGAAATTACAATTACTTCTAGTCTATTTGAGCGATTGCGGGAGTTTGATACGATAGGAGTAGAAGTGATCTATGCAGAAAGTTTTGATGGTATGAAACATGGACAGGCAGTAATGAATCGACTACTAAAGGCTGCGGGATATCAGATAATAAAAGTATAAAGGAAAGGGGGTTAAGAATGGGGCATATTCAACAGATTATTTTTGTCTGTACGGGCAATACCTGCCGAAGCCCAATGGCAGAGAGTTTATATATTTCCATGGAGTTTGGAAAGGATATTAAAGCATCTTCCAGAGGTTTAGTAGTTTTATTTCCCGAACCTCTTAATCCAAAAGCAGAAACAGTTTTGAAAACACATGGATTAGAATTAAATAATCATACAGCAAAACAACTCAAAGATAATGAGATCAATGAAACTACATTAGTGTTGACAATGACACAAAATCAAAAGACGACATTATTAAAGGAGTATTGTGTCAATCGAGAACACTGTTTTACTTTAAAGGAATTTGTAGGAGAAACGGGAGATGTTGTCGATCCATATGGAGGAAGTCTGATGGATTATGAGGAATGTTTTAGTGAGCTTGCAAGGTTAGTCAGAAAGATGGCATACCGGATTGAAAAAGAAAATATAGCAGCAGACAATAAAGAAGGGAGTTAAAAATGGTAGCATTGGGTTGTGATCATGGCGGATATGAACTGATGAAAGAGGTTATTTCTTATCTCGAAGAAAGAAATATCCCATATATCAATTTTGGAACGGATTCGGAAGCTTCTTGTGATTATCCCGTTTTTGCAAAACAGGTTGGAACAGAAGTTGCAAAAGGAAAATGTGAATTTGGAATTTTAATCTGTGGAACAGGAATTGGAATTTCGATTGCTGCTAATAAAATAAAGGGAGTACGTGCAGCACTTTGTCATGACTGTTTTTCTGCACAGGCAACAAGACTTCATAATAATGCAAATATTTTAGCTCTTGGAGGAAGAGTTGTTGGATCGGGACTAGCAATAAAAATTGTAGATATCTTTTTAAATACTCCATTTTCAGGAGAAGAACGCCACAGCAGACGAATTGCTCAAATAGAGGAACTTTAGAGGAGTAAAGAGAGCGTATTAAAAAATAAAACGCTCTCCTTTTGATTTCTATTTAGGTTTGAGTTATATTATATTGCTCTATTATTTGTTTTAACTGTTCAAAACTACCGTCTGCAATCATAGAAAGAAGATGATCGGCAGAATAAAGGGCAGTACATAACATTTCCATATCAATTAAACCATTGCGATAGGCATCTGCTAGTTCGTCCATATCTACTACTTTAAATCTTCCATCAGGATAAATAATGACGTCAATTAACAGATCTTCAAAATAGATACTATTTTCTGACCAGTTGTGAATAGTTTGAATAATATCACAATACCAATGAACTAAATGGTTTTGATGATCGAATATTTTACTGACCTTAAATCCATCTTTAATAAAGTAGGCAGAAATACCAAATGCAATATCTGTACGAGGTTTTAAGGTATTCCAGCGGGTTATAATCAGATCCTTTTGAAAATTTAAGATGATATCATCCTTTAGGGAAACTGTTTCTAAAGGAATAAAACGTTTCCTATAAAGAGTTGGAAGCATAACTGTCATAGACCCCCCTTCTGCCGTTAGACGGCGAAACAGATAACTTTTGTAGATAAGATTGGAAAGAAAGAATAAAATTATTATTAAAAGCAATTATAATATAAGTAAATAGGACTGTCAATGAAAACAAAATAAGCAATTCCAAAATGAAAATTCAGATATTTAGTGGACATTTTAAGAAAAAATGGTATAATAATATTCGTATAAGAAATGGGGATTAAAATGGGGAAATCAGTTTGGAAAGGTCTTGTAATGCTTACACAAATTGGTATCAGTATGATGGTTCCGATTTTTTTGTGCCTGTTTTTGGGGATCAAAATAGATCAATGGCTAAATACGAACTGGTTGGTATTAATTTTTCTAGGACTGGGAATTGGAGCAGCTTTTCGAAATGTATATCATCTGACCAAAACTTTTTATGCAAAGGATAAGGCAAAAGAAGATGCACAACAGCAGTATTATGAACAGATGAAAAAGGAAAGAGAAAAAAATCTGACAGACAAAAAATAAAGTGGCGATGTGCAGAAATGAGGGTAACATGGATCAAGGAAAACAGACATTGATAGAACTGTTAATTGGTATTGGAGTGTGTACTTGTTTACTTAGTATACCAGGGTTTTTTTTAAAAGGATACTGTTTGTCTTTTGTTCTTGGAGTGGTATCGGGAGCTGTTTTAGCTGTTGGATTAGCAGTGCATATGTTTCATTCTCTCAGCCGTACCTTAGATCTTCCAAAAGAGAAGGCAGAAGGATATGCTAGAAAAATGTCTTTAATCCGACTTTTAATTTTAGCAGCTATCTTGATGCTTGCAGCTTTTTTAGGGAATACAGTCCAAATAGCGGCAATGTTACTTGGAGTATTAAGTTTAAAGTTTTCGGCATATTTACAGCCGTTAACCCATAAATACATTTTTAACAAATTTTTTAACAAAGGAAGGTGAGAAAGTGGGAATTGGAAGCATTTTGCTTTCCGCTGGGTTTGCAAACCTGAATTTGATCAGACCAGAATCGGAGGAAGTCACATTCGGTGTTGATGGGTTTTTAAAGTATGAGTTATTTGGGCATGAACTTTATCTTACAACAACCCATATCAGTCTGGTAATTATTATGCTTATCTTAGTGATATTTGCTGTAATTGCAAACAGAGTGATTAAAAATGCCGACCCTGACAAACCTCCGGGGATGTTTTTAAATGTAGTTGAGTATCTTGTGGAGGCAGTAGATAACCTAACGAAATCCAATATGGGAGAGAGGGGATATAAGTTTTCAAATTATATTGGAACGCTTGCTATATTTGTTCTTATCTCAAATATATCTGGATTGGTTGGACTTCGTCCGCCGACAGCAGACTATGGTGCTACATTGGCATTGGCATTGATCACTTTTGTTCTGATCCATTATAATGGATTTAAGTATCAAAAAGCAAAGCATATTACCGATCTCTTTCATCCGGTTTTGCTCACGCCAATTAATATTATTGGTGAAATCGCGACACCGCTTTCCATGTCCTTGCGTCTGTTCGGAAATATTTTATCCGGTACAGTCATGATGGGACTGATTTATGGACTGCTGCCAATGTTACTGCAATTTTTTATTTTCCCAGTATTCGGAGTACTTCATGCGTATTTCGATGTATTTTCTGGAGCAATACAGACATATGTATTCTGTATGCTGACAATGGTATTTATTAAGCAGGCTTTTGGCGATGAGGATTAGGTTCATAAGAAATGAGTCAAATTCATATTTTAAGGAGGAAGTTATTATGATTACAGATCAGGGTTTAATTTTGGCATGTTCGGCAGTTGGTGCAGGTCTTGCAATGATCGCAGGAATTGGTCCTGGTATTGGTCAGGGTATTGCAGCAGGTTATGGTGCATCTGCCGTTGGTCGTAATCCGGGAGCAAAAGGAACAATTATGTCTACAATGTTATTAGGTCAAGCTGTTGCCGAAACAACAGGTCTGTATGGTTTCGCTGTTGCAATTATCTTATTATTTGCTAACCCATTAATTGGTAAGTTAAAGTAAGCCTCTAAAAAATAAATAGAAAGGAGGCTTTCGTTGTGGTCAATTATATGACAGAAATTGCAACAAAGACAACAATATTGGCGGCACAAGAAGAGGAAGGTTTATTTAATCGTATTTTTGGCTTAGATTTTCAGCTTGGAGTAGATGTAATTATTTTAGCCTTAGCTGTCTTTTGCCTGTTTTTATTAATGTCATATCTCGTGTTTAATCCAGCTAGAGAACTGATGAAAAAACGTCAGGAAAAAATTCAAGATACTATGGATAATGCACAAAAAGAGAAACAGGATGCAGTTGCATTTAAAGCAGAATATGAAGGAAAATTAAAAACGGCTGAAAATGAAGTAGAAGAAATTTTAAGTGAGGGCAGAAAAAAGGCTGTTAAGAGAGAAAATGAGATCTTAGAACAAGCCGGTTTAGAAGCAAAGAGAATTACAGAACGTGCCCAAAAAGAAGCAGAATTAGAAAAGAATAAGATGCAGGATGAGTTTAAAAAGGAAATGGTTTCTGTAGCCGCTGCAATGGCAGGTCGTTTTATCTCAGAGGGCATTGACGAAAAAAAGCAGGCGGAACTGGTGGACGAAGCATTAAATGAGATGGGTGATGAAACATGGCGAAAGTAGCAGCTTTAACCTATGGCGAAGCCCTGTTTGAACTGGCACTTGAAAAGAATACTTTGACTACGATGGTAGAAGAGGTTACTTTTGTAAAAGAACAAGTAACACAGTATCCAGATCTTGTAAAATTATTAACACACCCTCAGATTGCAAAAGAAGAAAAGATTCAAGTGATTGAAAAGATTTTTAGAGGGCAAGTTTCAGATGATTTAACAGGATTTTTAGTGCTGATCGTAGAAAAGGACAGGGCAGCCTCAGTTGTCGAAATTTTAAATTCTTTCCTTGATAAAGCAAGGGAACATGAAAAAATAGGAGTAGTTTTTGTCACTTCCGCCATGACATTAACTCAACAGCAGAAACAAAAGGTGGAAACGAAGCTGCTTGCTATCACAGACTATGTGAAATTAGAGATGAATTATACGGTAGATTCTTCCTTAATCGGAGGAATGATTATTCGTATTGGTGACCGAATTGTAGATAATAGTATCCGGACGAAACTTTTATCTATGAAACAGGGACTTCTTAAAGTTTCACTGTCTGAAAATTAACAGAAAGAAGGTGCTTATCTCTTGAATTTAAGACCTGAAGAAATCAGTTCCGTTATTAAAGAACAAATTAAGAACTACAGTACAAAACTTGAAGTATCCGATGTAGGTACCGTAATTCAAGTAGCGGACGGTATTGCTCGTATCCACGGTCTTGAAAAAGCAATGCAGGGAGAACTTCTGGAATTTCCGGGTGAAATCTATGGAATGGTACTAAATTTAGAGGAAGATAATGTTGGTGCTGTATTACTTGGAGATACCAGCCGGATCAGTGAAGGCGACACAGTAAAAACAACAGGACGTGTTGTTGAAGTTCCAGTTGGTGATGCAATGCTTGGTCGTGTAGTAAACGCATTAGGACAGCCATTAGATGGCAAAGGACCGATTTTAACAAAAAAATATCGTAAAGTAGAACGTGTAGCGTCTGGTGTTATTTCCAGAAAATCTGTAGATACTCCATTACAGACTGGTATTAAAGCGATTGACTCTATGGTTCCTATTGGACGTGGTCAACGTGAGTTGATTATTGGCGACAGACAGACTGGTAAGACTGCTATTGCACTTGATACAATTATTAATCAAAAGGGACAGGAAGTATATTGTATTTATGTAGCAATTGGTCAAAAAGCATCTACTGTTGCAGGAATTGTAAAGACATTAGAAGAACATGGAGCAATGGACTATACAACTGTAGTAGCTTCTACAGCAAGTGAATTAGCTCCATTACAATATATTGCACCATATACAGGATGTGCAATTGGTGAGGAATGGATGGAAGCTGGAAAAGATGTCTTAGTTATCTATGATGATTTAAGTAAACATGCGGCAGCTTATCGTACACTTTCTCTATTATTAAAAAGACCACCAGGACGTGAAGCTTATCCAGGTGATGTTTTTTATCTTCATTCAAGACTTTTGGAACGAGCAGCAAAGCTTTCTGATAAATTGGGAGGCGGCTCTTTAACAGCTCTTCCAATTATTGAAACGCAGGCAGGCGATGTATCTGCTTACATTCCAACCAATGTTATTTCCATTACAGATGGTCAGATTTATCTGGAAACAGAGATGTTTAATTCTGGATTTCGTCCAGCCGTCAATCCTGGTCTTTCCGTTTCGAGAGTTGGAGGATCTGCTCAGATCAAAGCAATGAAAAAGATTGCTGGACCAATTCGTATTGAACTTGCTCAATACCGTGAACTTGCCTCTTTCTCACAGTTTGGTTCTGATTTGGATGCTGATACAAAAGAAAAGTTGGCTCAAGGTGAGAGGATTCGTGAAATTTTAAAACAGCCTCAGTATAACCCAATGCCAGTAGAATATCAGGTTATCATTATTTTTGCAGCAACAAAAAAATATCTCTTAGATGTAGAAGTTGCAGATATTCAAAATTTTGAAAAGGAACTCTTCTCTTTCCTAGATACAAAATATCCAGATATTCCATCATCTATTCGTGAGAAGAAAGTAATCGACGAGGAATGTGAAAAGAAGCTGGTTCAGGCAATAGAGGAATTTAAAAGGGAATTTATGAGATAATAGAGAGGGTGTGAAGTTATGGCGTCGATGAGAGATATCAAAAGGCGTAAGGAAAGTATTCAGAGCACCGGTCAGATTACGAAGGCAATGAAATTAGTAGCGACCGTAAAATTACAAAAAGCGAAACAAAAGGCAGAGGATGCGAAACCTTATTTCGACCATATGTATGAAACGGTCAATAGTATGCTTCGTAAATCAGGTGAAATTTCACATCCCTTTCTCAATGCGGGAACTTCAACGAAAAAGGCAGTGATTGTGATAACTTCGAATCGTGGTCTAGCAGGTGGATATAACTCTAATATTATTAAACTGCTACGTGATAGTACGATTTCGAAAGAAGATGCTGTCATTTACGCAATCGGAAGAAAAGGAAAGGAAGGGTTGCAGCGGAGAGGGTATCAGATTAAGCAAGATTATTCCGAAGTGCTCAATGCACCTCTTTATAAAGATGCAATTGAGATCGGAAGAGCAGTTTTAGATGCCTTTCGCAATGGCGAAGTGGGAGAAATTTACTTAGCCTATACGGTCTTTAAAAATACAGTCAGCCATATTCCTACTCTGTTAAAACTGCTTCCGGTAGATTTAAGCGGCATCGAAGGAGAAACTGCCAAAGAAAATTCGGTAGATCAGCTAACATTAATGAACTATGAACCGGAGGCAGAAGAAGCCTTAAATCTGATTATTCCGAAATATATCAATAGCTTGATTTATGGTGCATTAGTGCAGGCAGTTGCCAGTGAAAACGGTGCACGTATGCAGGCTATGGATTCTGCAACCAGCAATGCAGAGGACATGATTTCTGATCTGTCCTTAAAATATAACAGAGCAAGACAGAGTTCTATTACTCAGGAATTGACAGAAATTATTGCTGGTGCAAATGCGATTGAATAAGCCGGAATGGGCGATAAGAAAAGGAGTGAAAAAGTTGGCAGAGAAAAACATTGGGAAAATCACTCAGATCATCAGTGCTGTCCTAGATATTAAATTTTCTGAAGGACACCTTCCGGAAATCTATGAAGCAATTAAGATTCCCAGAAAGGAAGGCGGAGAATTAACTGTTGAGGTTGCACAGCATTTGGGTGATGATGTGGTTCGCTGTATTGCCATGGGTTCGACAGATGGACTTGTTCGGGGGATGGAAGCAACTGCAACAGGTGCGCCAATCAGTGTTCCAGTTGGAGAAAATACTCTTGGACGTATGTTTAACGTCTTAGGAGAACCAATTGATGAAAAAGAAGCTCCTAGAGGAGTTCAATATTATCCAATCCATAGAAAAGCTCCAACATTTGAAGAACAGTCGACAGAAACAGAGATCTTAGAAACAGGAATTAAAGTAGTCGATTTACTTTGTCCTTATCAAAAAGGTGGTAAAATCGGTCTGTTTGGTGGTGCAGGTGTTGGTAAGACAGTATTAATTCAGGAGCTGATTACAAATATTGCAACAGAACATGGTGGTTATTCTGTATTTACTGGTGTTGGAGAACGTACCAGAGAAGGAAATGACCTCTATTATGAAATGATTGAATCAGGGGTTATCGAAAAAACAACAATGGTATTCGGTCAGATGAATGAGCCACCGGGTGCTAGAATGAGAGTTGGACTTACAGGACTTACCATGGCAGAATATTTCCGTGATCAATCTGGAAAAGATGTCTTGTTATTTATTGATAATATTTTCCGTTTTACACAGGCAGGTTCCGAAGTATCTGCACTTCTTGGTCGTATGCCATCAGCCGTTGGTTATCAGCCAACATTACAGACAGAAATGGGTACCCTTCAAGAACGGATCACTTCTACAAAAAATGGATCAATCACTTCAGTACAGGCAGTTTATGTTCCTGCCGACGACTTGACTGACCCTGCTCCTGCAACAACTTTTGCCCATTTGGATGCAACGACAGTATTATCTCGTTCCATTGTAGAATTGGGAATTTATCCAGCGGTTGATCCATTAGAGTCAACTTCCAGAATTCTAGATCCTAGAATCGTTGGAGAAGAACATTATCAAGTTGCCCGCGGAGTTCAAGAAATTTTACAAAGATATAAAGAATTACAGGATATCATTGCAATTCTTGGTATGGATGAACTTTCCGAAGACGATAAAATGTTAGTAGCAAGAGCCAGAAAAATTCAGCGTTTCCTATCCCAGCCATTCCATGTAGCAGAACAATTTACAGGTCTGCCGGGAAGATATGTACCTGTTCAAGATACCATTCAAGGATTCAAAGAAATTTTAGAAGGAAAACATGACGATATCCCAGAGAGTTATTTCTTAAATGCTGGAAGTATTGACGATGTTTTAGAAAGAATGAAAGAAAAGAAATAGCCTTTCTAAAGGAGTAATGTTATGGCGGATGAAGATAAGTTATTTCAATTACAGGTTATTTCTCCTTACCGGATTTTCTTTGATGGAAAGGCAGAGATGATTGAGGTTAAAACTACAGAGGGAGAAATCGGTGTCTTAAAGCACCATATCCCACTGACCGCAATTATTGAACCAGGAATTTTAAGAATTATCAATGGTGGTGAGGTAAAGGAAGCTGCTCTGCACGATGGATTTTTAGAAATTTTAGGAGATCGTGTGACGATTTTAGCAGAATCCTGTGAATGGCCTGAGGAAATCGATATGAATCGTGCAGCAGAGGCAAAAGTTCGTGCGGAAAGGCGTTTAAGAGGCTCAGAAGGAGAGATTAATGTAACCCGTGCAGAACTTGCTCTGAAACGTTCGTTGATTCGTATTGAATTGGCAGAAAAAAGACGGTAAATTTTGTATAGACCTTCATTTTCTGGATAGAATTTGGATATTCAGAGAATGGAGGTTTTTGTTATGTCAAGAGAGCAAAAGTTAGAATTATATAAAAACCGAAGCAAACGTATAATGGAAGGGATTAGGGAAGGATTAAAGAGAAAAAAGAGATATCAAATTTTCTTTGGAATTCTTTTTGTTTTATGGGCGGCAGCAGGAGCACAATGGATTGCAGGAAAGTTTTTGTTTTTACCAAAGGAAATGACAGAAGTATTTGCAGAGACAAATTCTAAACTATCAGAGAGTACCTTAGAAATTATTGCAGATTATGGAGAGGAATTTTTGACAATAGAAGATCAAAAAGAATTGATTCGATATCTAGCAGCAGGTATAGGATTAAACATAGAAGAAGATATTTCGGTAATAGAAGAAGAGAACCGACAGGTTATTTTTTATGAAAAACAGGCAAATCAAGCACAGACAACCTTAAAATGTGTTACATTAGGACAAAATGATACCAATAAAACTGCCAGAACACATTATCTTTTAGTACGAATTTGTATTTATAAAGATACAGGACTTTATCTCTCTTCTTATCAGCAAAAAGTAAGAAAGTTATTAGATAATCTTGGAGCGAAAGAACGAAACTGTACCGTACAGTTTGCTGGAAATTTTGCTGGAAAATTGACTGTATCACAGTTAAATGAGATTGCGGATCGTCTACTTGCTGGATTAGATGCGAAAGTAATTTGTGAAAACCGTACAGAAGAACTTTACACAGTTTATGGATATGCCAGAGGACAACAGCAATCTATCACAGTAGATGGAAAGAAAATCAATATTCAGATTGCTGCTGCTTATGAAGAAAATGAAGATCGAACGAAGATTTATTTGGCAACTCCTATGATCAGTGGCGATTGGTAAGACAGTGGGAAGAAAAAGAAACGTTTGGGTGATAAAATTCAAATATAATTACATCATTATTTTGAGTTAGCTGTTTTATATTATCTTCCGGATGTGCAGTCCAAACAAACCGTAATGCTCCTAAATATAGACAAAGTTGAACAGACCAAGGCAGTTTTCCTTTTCGGTAAGCAATAAAATTAGGTCTGGCATAAAAGTTGGATAATAGTCTACTTAAACCAAATCGATATAAAAAGGGCATAACATTAGAAAATTCATGGGCAGGTGCACTGAGTTGTCCACGTAAAATATCGGGAGCATATTTACGAAACCATCCAACAATGAGAGGGTGGAAGCTTTCAATACAATATACTCCAGAGTAAGAGCGAAGTAAAAGAAGAACTTGTGTACAAAGAGCAGTATTCTTTTTCCCATTTTTTATTTCAATAACCAAAGGCACTTTTCCGTTTACAAGTGAAAGTACTTCTGAAAACAATGGAATTTTTTCTCCTGTGTGAAATAGAGAATAAGAGAGAAGTTCTTGATATGTCAAATCTTCTAACTTCTCTTTCACTCCACATACACGTTCAAGAGTAGCATCATGAAAAACAACAACTTTTCCATCTCTCGTAAGTTGAAGATCTAATTCAATTCCATATCCCGCTTCTACAGCTTTAGAAAAGGAAGAAAGAGAATTTTCTGGTATTTTGGTGTCTTTAGAGTGTAAACCTCTATGAGCAATATTTTTCCCACAAAAAGGTTCTTTTTTCTGCTTTGAAGCAGGTGCAGGAAAAATTAAAAATAGATAGATAAAAATAAAAACAAAAATAAAAATACAAAACATAAAAGATCCTTTCAAAAAGATATGTTATATGTAGTATAAAGGAGGATAAATATGAAACTAATGATTGCATCTGATATTCATGGTTCAGCAAAGTTCTGTAAACAGATGTTAGAGGCATATAGTAGAGAAGGAGCAGAAAAACTGCTTTTATTAGGGGATTTGCTATATCATGGTCCAAGAAATGATCTACCACAAGAATATAACCCTAAACAAGTAATCAAAATGTTAAATGAAAGAAAAAAAGAATTACTTTGTGTTCGTGGAAATTGTGAAGCAGAAGTCGATCAAATGGTGCTAGAATTTCCAGTACTTGCTGAGTATATGATTCTTTATTTAGATCATAGGACGATATTTGTCACCCACGGACATCACTATAATTTATCTACTCTTCCCCCTTTACAGGATGGAGATATTCTTTTACACGGACATACCCATGTACAGGCAATCCAAAAGTCAGGGGAGATATGGTATCTAAATCCGGGGTCTATCTCTATTCCAAAAGAGGGAAATCAACATAGTTATATGCTTTATGAAGAAGGAACTTATACTATAAAAGCATTAGATGGGACAATACTAAAAGAAAGTCCCAATTTTTCAACTTTAACATAGTTAGATTGTCAACTTCATATCATTATTACGAATCCAGCCAGCTTTTCGCATCATTTCACTAAAGAGAAGTGTCAATGCAGCTGGAAGAAGAAAATGCAAAAATATAATTTGTAACAGAGCAGTTGCAGCACCTACTTCTGGGCTCATTGTCTGATAGGAAGCGATCTGACCAACAAAGCCCGCAGAACCCATACCAGAGCCCACAGGAGTACTTTTCATTTTTAATAAAGCAGAAGCTAGAGGGCCTAAAATTGCACTGGATAGAATTGGAGGAATCCAGATAACAGGTCGTTTAATAATATTAGGAATTTGAAGCATAGAAGTGCCAATTCCCTGTGCGATGAACCCTCCCATCTTATTTTCTCTATAACTAGAAACAGCAAAACCAATCATCTGACAACAGCATCCAACAGTAGCAGCTCCAGCCGCCAGTCCCGTGATTCCCATAGAAATTCCGATTGCTGCCGAGCTAATTGGAAGAGTTAAAATCATTCCCATTAAAACAGAAATGACAATTCCCCCAATAATAGGATGCTGTTGAACATTGACATTGACAAGAGTACCAATAAAATTCATAAATTTTGTGATAGGAGGACCAACTAAAAAACCTACTATAGCACCTAAACCAATAGAAAGAAAAGGTGTTATAATAATATCTATTTTGGTTCTTCCAGAAATTAACTGTCCAAGTTCAATAGCAGCCAGAGCAGCAACAAATGCGCCTAGAGGCTCTCCAGGTTTACCAAGCGAAAGACTGTCCATACTTGCAGCAGATGGAAAAGCTCCAATCATTCCAGCTACTGTTGCAGAAATTGTAACCAAAGGAGAAGCCTTAAATTTACAGGCCACTCCTACACCGATTCCAGCACCTGTCAGTGTTTTAGCTATATTGGAGGCAGCGTTTAGATTCGCTCCAATTTCTCCTTTTAGCAATGTTCCAATCTGAGATAGAATTGTTCCAATAATTAAAGTGGCAAACAGACCAAGTGCCATTCCACTTAAACCATCAATAAAGATGTGATTACATAATTTTTTTAGTAGCTTCATAAATAGTTCCCCCTAAGATGATGGGTATAGATATCCCTTTTTTCTTAATGAAGTCTTAATTTGAGTTAAAATTTCTTCCGTATTTGCTTCAATCGTATGAAGATGAATGTCCTTTGTAAGTTCTTTTAATGGAACGGTTTTTTTTGTATTTACCTTTCTGACAAATTCTTGTACTTCAATAGGAGTTGAAAGCATTAAGTCTACTGTGATAATACCATAAATGGGATGTTCTACAATCACATCTAAAATAGTTCCTCCAAGTTCGACAATACTCATTAATTCATCTTCAATCTGCTCTGTAGTATGGCATACCCGAAAACAGTGTTTCACTTTTTGTTGTTGTGGAAGATAAAAAAGATAACCTTTTGTCGTGGAAAGAATATTTTTATTTACTGCTCTAAGAAGAGCAATATCTTGAACAATTACCTGACGACTGACACCAAGCATTTTTGCAAGATAAGTTCCAGATAGTGGTGACTTAGACTGTTCTAATAAAAAAAGAAGCTGTTCTCTGCGTTCTTGTCCTTCCATAAAACCTCGATTCTGCCCTATAGCGCAGCGAGCAGTGCTTTCACTAACCGTACACAGTGTTTAATTGCCTCTGCCTCAAATGTTGGATAGTCCACTTTTGCACTTTCATCTGCTTTATCTGAAATTGCACGAATAATTAAAAATGGAAGATGGTTTAGAAATGATGTTTGGGCAACTGCTGCTCCTTCCATCTCTGTGCCAAATGGATGAAACGTATGGATTAACCATTGTTTTTTTTCTGGATCTGCAATAAATTGATCTCCACTCACAATTCTCCCAGTAAATACATGAATTTCTGGATTTACCTGTTTACAGATCTCTTCTGCAAGTTTTATTAAGTCTGGATCAGAAGGAAAGATAGAAACAGGCATTTGTGGGATAACCCCTGGAGCATAACCAAAAGCAGCGGCATCTACATCATGTTGTAAGGCATCTGTGGAAAGGACAATATCTCCAATATCAATTGCAGGATTTAGAGAACCTGCAATTCCTGTATTCAATATTCTTTCCACTTTAAACTGATCTACTAAAATCTGAGTGCAGATAGCAGCATTGACTTTTCCGATTCCAGAACGTACTACAACAACATCTTTTTCACCTATTTTTCCAGAATAAAATTCCATAGAGGCATAACAAGTGATGGAGACGTCTGACATAGCCTGCTTTAGTTGTCTAACCTCTTCTTCCATAGCACCAATAATTCCAATCATATAAATCCTCCCATATTTTTATTTCCTTCTTTTGCAGTTCTATCTTAGCATGGAATTAGAAAAAAAACAATTATAATTGCAAAATCCAAAGAGTTGTTATACAATAGAGAAAGCTGCAATTTTGTAAGTTTTGCATAAGAAACGTAAAAAGAACATAAAGTAAGAAGAAAGAGAGGAGATTCATATGGATTATCAAACATCTGGAGTTTGCTCCAAAACAATTCAAATTGAGGTAGAAGAAAAAGAGGGAGAAAAATATATTAAGTCAGTAAAATTTGTAGGTGGATGTCATGGAAATACACAGGGAATTTCGAAATTAGTAGAGGGAATGGCAGTAAAAGATGTCATTGAAAAATTAGAGGGAGTTCGCTGTGGTTCAAAGCAGACTTCTTGCCCAGACCAGTTAGCAAGAGCATTAAAAAGTTTATAATAAGTCGCAGCGTGGAGACTAAAAATGAAACGGATTGTATTGACAGGAGGGGGAACGGCAGGTCATGTAACCCCAAATATTGCTTTGGTTACAAAACTACAAGAGTCAGGATATGATGTTCACTATATTGGTTCTTATACAGGAATTGAAAAAGAACTGATAGAAAAGATCGGAATTCCTTACTATGGAATTTCCTCCGGAAAATTAAGACGCTATTTTGATATCAAAAACTTTACAGATCCGTTTAAGGTATTAAAAGGATATCAAGAGGCAAAAAAATTAATGAAGCGTCTGAATCCAAATGTTATATTTTCTAAAGGAGGATTTGTTTCTGTTCCTGTGGTTCTTGCTGCACGCCACAGACATATTCCTGTTTTAATTCATGAATCAGATATTACTCCAGGACTTGCTAACAAACTCTGTATTCCATCAGCAAAACGAGTATGCGCGAATTTCCCAGAAACAGAAAATTATCTACCTGCTGGAAAAGCGGTTATTACTGGTACACCAATTCGAAAAGAACTCTTTGCCGGAAACAAGATCAAAGGTTTAGAGTTTTGTGGATTTACAGCAAATAAGCCAGTAATTATGATTGTTGGAGGAAGTACAGGAGCAGCAGCAGTCAATGAGGCAGTAAGAAATCTGCTTCCGACTCTTTTAAAACAATTTCAGGTCGTACATTTATGTGGAAAGGGAAAGACCGACGGAGCATATAGTCATTTGGAAGGATATGTTCAGTTTGAATATATTAGTTCTGAATTGTCAGATATTTTTGCAGCTGCAGATTTGGTCATTTCCAGAGCAGGAGCAAATGCTATCTGTGAATTACTTGCTTTAAAAAAACCAAATATTTTAATTCCATTATCCGCAGCCGCAAGTAGAGGAGATCAGATCTTAAATGCAGAATCCTTTGAACGACAGGGATATAGTTATGTGATCAAAGAAGAAAATTTGACTAATGAAACACTTTTAGAGGGAATTAAACAAGTAACAGCAAGTAAGGAAGCCTACATAGAGGCAATGAGCAATTCAAAACAAAATGATTCTATTGAATTAATTATTGGATTATTAGAAGAAATACAAAAAAACAGGAAATAAATAGAAAAGATAACATAAGTCGGACTGAATGAACTAAGCTCTATTAGTTCATTCAGTCCGACTTATCATTTTAGTAGAAAAAAGATTTAGAGAATATGTTCTTTAATCTTTTCTGCCAATAACTTTGCCTCTCCATCTGCATATGTTTTAGTATGCCAAGGAATCACAAGTCCATCTTCTTCATAACGTGGAATGATATGGATATGAAGGTGAAATATACTCTGTCCCGCAGATGTCCCATTATTTTGAAGAATATTCACACCATCGCAGCTAAGAGCTTTTTTAAGAGCAATAGCAATTTTTTTGGCAACCGGTAAGGCTTTAGAAAGAATAGAATCCTCTGTTTCAAATAAGTTTGGAGTATGTTGTTTTACAAGTAATACAGTATGTCCCTTTGCAGCAGGAGCAATATCTAAAATTGCCTGAAAGGTGTCATCTTCGTAGATAGTATTAGAAGGAATTTCTCCCGCTGTTATTTTGCAAAAGATACAAGAATCTAACATGACTATCTTCCTTTCTACACAGTTTCTTGTGGTTTTTTTCTATTAGTATAACATAATTTTGTAAAATGAAAAGAGAAAATGAATTATTTTTGATTGCGACGATATAAAAATTCCTGTATAAACAGTGTTTCTATTAATGGTTGAAGCCAGACTTCTTCAGGTGGTGCTCCAATTTGTTTTATAATCTGATCAACATGATATTGAAAAATGTGTTTATCTGGATATTCGTCATATAGAAAACTTCTTGGATAGTCAAAGCAGTCACTATATTTTGAAATTTCAGAGGACAAATAAACAGATGGGCGAGAGTAAAAGTTTTGAAAGTAAAGATAGTCCTTTGGAAATGTATTTTCTTGACTTTGAGAATAAGTTACATTAGCTTTCACCACTTGATGCTTTAAAAAATAATATGGATCTTTAGACATAAAATTCTCCTAACCAATTTTTATTAAATTTATATGATAGAAAATTGAGAAAAATGTTATACTTTTCTTTGGAATATTCATTGCAGTTTTTTTAAAAACAAGGTATGATAAAGAAATATAAAAGAAAGAGAAAAATAGAGGATATCATGGAACAATCAATAAAAGAAATTTTAGATTTATATTTGAATCAAGAAATGAATCAAATGATTTTAAGTAAACCAAAACAGAAAGATTTTAAAGAGAACCAATTTGCAGAAAAGATCAAGATTCGTCCAATTCTCCTAAAAAAAGAAATCAAGTATCAAGTAGAGAGATATTATAAAAATCAGGTATTTCATAAAAATCATACCAAAGAAGAATTATTATTTGAATTAGAAGATTGGATAGGTAATCGATTTTTACAAGCAGAATTATTTTCTCCTTCTATAAAAGTAATTATTTTAATCAGTAAAAAGGGCAAAATAACTATAAATTGTAAAAAAAATAAAGAAGAGAATAAAATACAAGAAAAGCAACTTACACATAATCGAACAAAGACCTATTTAATTCCAGAGGGAAGTAAAATTCCATTTTTAAAGGATCTTGGCATAATCACAGAACAGGGGAAAGTTGTAACTACAAAATATGATAAATATCGTCAGATCAACCGATTCCTAGAAATTATTGAAGATGTTCTTCCTGTATTTTCTAATAAGAAAAAATTACGTATTATTGACTTTGGATGTGGAAGGTCTTATCTTACTTTTATAATGTATTACTATCTTACAGAACAAAAGGGTTTTGAAGTAGAGATTACAGGATTGGATTTAAAAGAGGAAGTCATTCAGATGTGTAATGAATTAAAGATACGCTACGGTTATGAGGGATTAAACTTTTTGTGTGGAGATATTGCTTCTTATAAAGGAACAGATTTAATAGATATGGTGGTAACACTTCATGCTTGTGATACAGCAACCGATGCGGCATTAAAAAAGGCACTAGATTGGAAGGCTCATGTTATCTTGTCTGTTCCATGCTGTCAGCATGAACTAAATCAACAAATTCAAAATGACATGCTACATCCCATTTTAAAGTATGGTTTAATAAAGGAGAGAATGTCAGCTTTGATTACAGATGCACTCAGAGCTAATTTATTGGAATTAGAGGGATATAAGGTACAATTATTAGAATTTATCGATTTTGAACATACACCAAAAAATATTTTAATTCGTGCTATAAAACAGTCTGTATTGCCAAATAAAAAATTAAAGCAGACACATACAAAACAATTAGAGCAATGTTTACAGGAACTTAAAGTTTCTCCTTCTTTATATCGATTGATACAGCAACAGCATAGAAATGAGGGTAAGGATGAAGTTAATTTATAGAGTCTTGATTTTATTAGGAGTATTTTGCTTCTCACTTTTCCTTTTTGGAAAAAATATGACAGAGCGGGTATTTCAGGCAGAAAAAAAAGAAATGGATATGAATGAAGCAGCTCTTCCCTATATTTCAATACGAGTTGACAAAGTACAGTTAAATCTTTTACATGGGTATTGTTCTAATTTAGATGAAATGTTGTTACGAGAGAGTATTACTCCATTGACACCAGAACAAAATTTTGATGTAATAATTACAGAAAATGATAACATTGTAAAAAAGGTGATCTATGAAGTTTCTGATATTTCAACAGGACAGATAGTAGAAAGTGGTTCTATTATTGCTTTAGAAAAAGAAGAAAAAACAAAAGTAGCAAAGATTCGTTTAAAAGAAACTTTAGAGCAAGAAGTAGAATATGCAGCAAAAATTACTTTGATTACAAATCAAAGTAAAAGAATCTATTTTTATACCAGAATAAAAGTAATTCCTAACTCTTATCTGGAAGAAAAACTCGATTTTGTGAAAGAATTTCATACAAAGACTTTTGATAAAGAAACTTGTAGTGATTTAAGAAAGTATTTAGAATCGAAAGGAAGTGCCGATCAAAGTACTTTTGCTAAAGTGAATATTCATTCGAGCTTGGAGATGGTAAGCTGGGGAAGTTTAGAACCTATTATTTTATTTGAAAATCTGCCTCAGATTACGGAATATACAAAAGATACTGCAAGTGTTGTATTAAATTATCAAATCAAAGTAAAAACACCAAGTGGGATAGAGGAATATGCAGTAATAGAAAAATATCGTTTTCGCTATACAACAAACCGGACATATCTCTATAATTTTGAGCGTACGATGGAAGCAGTATTTGATCCTAATTTAGTCAGTCTCTCTAAAAGTGAATTTAAAATTGGAATTACAAATCAGACAGATTTAGAAATTATTCCAAACCAGAGTAATAATATTTTTGCCTTTGTCAGAGGAAGGGAATTATGGCTTTATATAGCAGCAGAAAAAGAAAGTAGAATGGTAAGGGTATTTTCTTTTCGACAAAAAGATACCGATTATATTCGAGATACCTTTGAACAGCATGGAGTAAAAATTCTAAATTTATATGATGATGGAACAATTGATTTCATGGTATATGGTTATATGAATCGGGGAGAATATGAGGGAAGAGTTGGAATTGTCTTATATCGTTATGATAGTTTATTTGACAGAATTGAGGAACAAATTTATATTCCTGTCAATACAACCTATCAAATGTTGACCGAGGAAATTGGAAAACTTGCATATCGGAATGATAAAGATATTTTTTATTTTTCTCTTTTTGAAACTTTGTATTCTTATAATTTAGTTTCAAAAACACTAACTGTATTAGCACAACAGGCACCAGAAGAAACCGTTGTATTCTCTGGAAAGAAGCAATATACAGCATGGCAGGAAAAGAAAGAAAAGGCAGAGAGTGTTTTAGTTTTAATGTTGGAAACAGGAGAGTTTCGAAGAATTAACGCTGGTGAGGGAGAATATATCAGACTTCTTGGTAGTATTGATGAACATATGATCTATGGATTAGTAAAAAAGGAGGATATATCAGTCGATCAGTTTGGAGAAACACTCTATCCAATGTATAGTATAAAGATTGCAGATGAGAATTGTGAAGTGTTAAAATCTTATGAAGCAGATGGATATTTTACGAACTCGGTTATGGTAGAAGAAAATTTAGTAACACTAAAGCGACTCAAGAAAGATTCTACTACATTTTCTGGATATCAAGAAGGAGAAAAAGATTATATTATGAATCAACCTGTAGCACAATCGGAATATATTTTAAGTAAACGTATTACGGATCAGATGCGTACAGAATATTATATAAGTCTTCCTTCTTATTATAAAATAGAGCAGATACCGATTATAAAAAATACAAAAAATACAGTAATCTTAGAAGATACCACAGTACGTGTAATGAAATCAGAAGAATTTCAAAATCGCTATTATGCCTATGCGTTTGGAAGTTTGGTAATGTCTTCAAAGGATGCAGGAGAAGCAGTACAGGCAGCTAATGCAGCAGTGGGGACTGTGATGGACAGCAGTGGAAGAATTTTGTGGCAGAGAGGGACAAAGCCTTCTAAAGCAGAGATTTTAGGAATTCAAAAAATGAATATTGGCAATGGATTAGATAGTTTACAGGTCTGTCTGAAAATGATTTTTGAATTTAAAAGTATTGATGCAAAAGTTCAAAATTATGATCGAAGAGAAAGCAGTATTGTAGATTGGATGAAGGCAAACATGAAGGCTGAACCATTAGTATTAAAGGGAGTAACTTTAGATGAAGTTCTTTTCTTTGTTGGAATGGGACGTCCAGTTTTAGCTATGAAAGGACAAAACAGTGCTGTATTGATTACAGCTTATGATAGTTTAGGAGTAACCGTTCTTGATCCAACAGCAGATAGAATCAAAAAACTTTCTCTTAGAGAAGCAGAAGAATTGTTTGAAGAAGCTGGAAATTTATACATTAGTTATTATGATTATTAATTTACAACGGGAAATCCGTAATAAATTAAATGGAGGATATCATGAAACTTATAACAGTTGTAATACCCTGCTTTAATTCCGCTGGGTATATGTCACATGCAGTAGAGACATTACTGACTGGTGGTGATGACATAGAGATTCTTATTGTAGATGATGGTTCTACAGATGATACCAATTTAATCGCTACTCGTTATGAACAAAATTATCCGGGAATTGTTCGTGCAATTCATCAGGAAAACAGTGGACATGGAGGTGCTGTTAATACAGGATTAAGGAATGCGAATGGAATTTATTTTAAAGTAGTAGATAGTGATGATTGGGTGAATGAAAAAGCTCTAACCCAAGTTTTGGATAGATTGAAACAATTATTAGCAGATGGAAAAAGTCCAGATCTGTTTTTGACTAATTATGTCTATGAAAAAATGAATGAAGAAAAGAAAAAGGTTATTAACTACAAAACAGCACTTCCACAGGAAGAAATTTTTGGCTGGAATGATGTCATGCACTTTAAGCAGGGGCATTATATTTTAATGCATTCCTGTATTTACCGTACAAAGCTTTTAAGGGATTGTGAACTAGAGCTGCCTCAAAAGACATTTTATGTGGATAACATTTTTGTGTATCAACCTCTTCCAACAGTTAGAACAATGTATTATATGAATGTAAACCTCTATCGTTATTTTATTGGGCGTGATGATCAGTCTGTTACAGAAGAAAATATGATAAAGAGAATTGATCAACAGCTTTTTGTCAATCGATATATGATTGACTGTTGCGATGTTATGGGATTAAAACAAAAGAAATTGAGAAATTATATGATTAAGTATTTGGAAATTATGATGACAGTATCTTCTGTTTATTTAATCAAAGAAGGTTCAGAAGAAAGTATTCAAAAAAAAGAGGAACTTTGGAATTATTTAAAAACCAAAGATCGTAGACTCTATCGAAAGATTAATACAAAACCTCTTGGATGGACTGTAAATTCACTACGAACGAAACTAGGACATGGAATTGTAAAAATGGGTTATGTCATTTCTAAGAAAATTTTTAAATTTGGATAAAAAAAGACCGCCATTATTGGCGGTCGGCAGTTTTTGGCAACATAGATCTTGTTTTTATCCTTGCAATCAAACTAGAATAATCTGGAACATAGACAATTATATACATAAAAATGGATAATACAAAGGCACATAAAACATCAAATGCAGAATGTTGCTTTAAAAACATAGTGGACAGACAAATAGAAATACTTAATAGTACACTGCCTGCTTTTAAAAAGGTTTTTTTACTCAATCGACTACAATGAAATATAGCAATACAACAAGCAATAGAATTAAAGGCATGAATACTCGGACATACATTCGTGTTTGTATCTGTACGATAGAGATTTGCGATAATACGAATTGCAATATTGTCTCTGCCTAATGTTTCTAAATCAGGACGAAGCATCTGTCCATTTGGCCAAATAGTATAAATAATAAGACAGATGGTCATTCCAATAAATAGGAATGCAGTACAACGATAATATTCTTTCTTATCCACAAGAAAAAAATAGGCAACTACAGCAACTACATAGACAAACCAAATATAATAAGGTATTACAAACCATTCATTAAATGGAATAATATCATCTAAACTAATATGAACAGCATGATATTCCTGTGTGACTGTTCGTTCTAAGTATGAAAACCACATCATATAAATTGGAAAATATAAAAGAACCCATGCGTGTCTATACTTATAAAGTAATGTTTTCAAATGTTGCTCCCCTTTCTGTTTATGTTTCGGCTGAATTATATCATAAACAAGATAGAAGAGCAAGAAAGAAGAGATAGATTTAAGGGAAAGTTAAGAAAAATTTTAAATTATATAACAAAAGTTAAGAACAAATGAAAAGATAGAAAGGTCAGGGCTATAATGCGATTAGTGATTCAAAGAGTAAAGAAAGCAAGTGTTAAAATAGAAGAAAAAATTACAGGAGAGATTGGAGAGGGACTGTTAATTTTTTTAGGAATAGGAGAAAGTGACACCAAAGAAATAGCAGAATTTTATGTACAAAAATTACTTAAATTACGTATTTTTGCAGATGAAGAAGGAAAGACAAATTGTTCTATTTTACAAGTTGGAGGAGAACTATTAGTAGTATCTCAGTTTACTTTGTATGCAGACTGCCGAAAGGGAAATAGACCAAGTTTTACGAAAGCAAAAGATCCAAAAGAGGCAGAAGAGATCTATCAATATTTTGTTTCTCTGTGTAAAAAAGAAGTAAAGCAAGTTGCAACTGGAGAATTTGGTGCAGATATGCAGGTCAGTCTGCTAAATGATGGGCCTTTTACTGTTCTTTTAGGAGAGGAACTCATAGAAAAAAAGCCGAATGGAGTTTAATCCATTCAGCTTTTTATGTACTTAAAGATATCCTTTTAAAATAATAGGTAATAGATTAGGTGGTTTAATTTGCCAATTTACTTAATTCGTCTTCATCCGTTTTTTCTAACAGATCACTTATGATTTCTGTTAGATGAACAGGAAATACTTGTTGATTCACACAAATACGAATCATTTCATTAACTTTATCTAATTCGGGAGAAATATGGCTAACATGTGCAGAAGAAATTAATTCGTCTTTTAAATTATACAAACAACATTCAATACCATACTCCCATAATTCATATTCTGTGAAATGAGGATTCATAGAATATGTAATATTATAGATAAGTACATAGTTTCCTGTTTTAACCATCCAATATGGTTCGTTATTTCCATGATTCATAATGAAGACCTCCATTTTTAGATTTTTATTTGTTTTAACATGCTTATTATAACAGATAGATAATGGAAAAACTAGACCAACTATAGTTTATTTTTCCAACAAAATAGTATAAAAAATACTAAAAAGGAATATTAAATTACTAAATATGATTGAATATGATATTATTTTATAAAATTTGTAATAATATAACATTTATGAGGGGGTCAAAAAAAGGATTGCAATTTAGAAAAGACTATGCTATAATAAACCCTGCTTGGTTGGCAAGATGAGTATCGTGCTTCCAGCAGAAACATGCAGTTGTGGCGGAATTGGCATACGCGCATGATTCAGGTTCATGTCCTCGCAAGGGGGTGTGGGTTCAAGTCCCATCAACTGCACGATTTTTGGTTCGAGTCGATATTATCTCGAACCTTTTTTTCGTTGTGTCTTGTTGAAATTCTAAAAGAATCATAGTATAATAGGGAAAGATACTTATGATCTAGCTTAAGAGGAAAAATAAAGCAGTTGCAACATGGAGGTTAAAAATGGAGCTACAAGACGATTTTATTCCAATGACGATAGGAAGACAAAAGAATATCGCCCTCATTGCCCATGATAGTAAAAAGGCAGAGATTATTGATTGGTGTGAACAGCATAAAGAAATTTTAAAAAAACATTTCTTGTGTGGAACTGGAACAACAGCACGTATGATTACAGAAAAAACAAATCTTCCAGTACGAGCATATAATAGTGGTCCACTTGGAGGCGATCAGCAAATTGGTGCAAAGATTGTAGAAGGCAGAATCGATTTTGTTGTATTTTTTTCTGATCCACTGACAGCACAACCACACGATCCAGATGTAAAAGCATTACTTAGAATTGCTCAAGTATATGATATTCCAATTGCAAATAATAGGGCAACAGCAGACTTTTTAATTACCTCTAAGTTTATGGAAGAAGAATATGATCACAAAGTAATTAATTTTTCAAAGAGTATTGCAATGCGGGCTCGGACTTTAGAGTAAGGGGGCAGAGGTACTGTCCGGAAAGGGAGATTATATGGGGAGGAAAAGAATTACAAGATTATTTGTGTTAGTACTTTGTATAGGAATTTTATTTTTATCTGGATTTAAGACTGTATTTGTAAAAGCGGATACAACAAATCAACTTCCGACAAGTTTGATTGCTTCTTATACCGGAGATACCATCATCGTTGGACAAGAATATGACAGAACAAAATTAAGTGTCACAGCAACTTATGCAGATGGAACAACAGAGATTGTTGAAAATTACAGTACGACTTCTAGAAAAGTGACAAAAGCAGGAGAAAATATTTTTACTGTTTTTTACAAAGGAAAAGTAGCACAGTTTTCGGTATTTGGAAAAAAAGTATCTGAAGTAAGTGCAATATATGCGGGAGAGGCTGTTTCCATAGGAAATAGTATTGATCCAAGACAACTAACTGTCACAGTAATATACGATGATGGAACTACTGATACAATCACAGAAGGATATAATCTAGTTTCTACACAAGCAAGAACAATCGGAGAAAATAAAGCAAGAGTAGTCTATCAGAATCTTTATAGTGAGTTTGTGTTTATGGGTGTAGAAGCAGGAGTTGTACAAGAGATCTTTGTTTCTTATGTTGGACCTGCAGAAAAAGGAGTTGGAAATTCATTTTTAGCAACCGATCTTTTAGTAACAGCAGTATATACGGATGGAAGATCAGAAACGATTAATAATTATACAGTAACTCCAGATAAAGTTCAAAATATAGGAGTAAATCGAATTAGTGTTTATTATCGTGGAAAAGGTTCTTCTTTTGATGTAATTGGAAAAGAAAGACAGGCAATATCCATAAGTGCAACCTATAAAGGTGATACAGTTGCAGTAGGTTATGCAGTTCGAAAAGTGGATATTACAGTAACAGCTACTTTTGATGATAATACAACACAAACGGTTGAAGACTATACAATTGTCGGAGGCGGAAATATTAATTATGTGGGACAAAATTTGATTACCATAGATTATAAGGGACAACGGGCAGAATTTTATGTCAATGGAGTGGCAGAAAAAAAACCTGATTATGCAAATGGCGCAAAATTTGAAGTGACGAATACTAGAGAAAAGGCAAATGGCTCGATTGCTTTACTTTCAGGACTTACAGCAGATATGTTTTCTGTAGAATCATTAGATACTGGTTATGTAAAACGGCTGTTAAACAGAGCGATTCGAAAAGGGGACTATATTCCATTTGAAATTGTATTTAAAAATGATGATCTAGTAGATGACAAACCATTTTCTATGCAGATTACGGTTCCATCTGCCTATAATGTGAAGGGATGTACACTATATTATACGCCAAATGGAAAAACAATTATAGGAGCATTAACAACAGAAATCAGTGGAACAAACACTATTGATGTCAAAGTACACAATGAGGGAATCTATATTCTGGCATATAACTTTGACTGGGAAAAGGAAGAAAAGGAAAAAGATAATAAAGACGAAGCAAATAAACCGAAGTAAAAAGAAAAAAGTGCTTGCATTTTAAAATACAATATGATATAATAACAAATGTCCGTTAAACAGACGGACATTTTGCGGAAATGCTGGAACTGGCAGACAGGCATGACTAAGGATCATGTGGTCATAGACCGTGAGGGTTCAAGTCCCTTTTTCCGCATAAAAAACAGGAAGCTTAAAAAATTTAAGCTTCCTGTTTTTTTGTCTTTTAGATGATACCTCGAAGAGAAAGCGCATAAAGAATACAAGTACATAATAATAAAGAAGAAACAATTACAATACCAATATTTTTTTCTCTTGCTGTGTTAGATATTTTAGAAGATTCTACTAAACCTGCTTTTCTAAGAGCAGAAACAACCGGCTTATAAATCAAAAATAAAATCGCAGTATTTAATCCCCCTTTTAATAAATTAAATGGCAGAAATGCAGGAAGTAACATTTCGACAACAGCCTCTCTTGGATAACCCATATAAAGTGGAGTAATTAAATAATTCCAAAGTAACATAATAATTGTCATAAAAACAGTACCTATTATCATTCCCTCCACTGCACCACGCAGATTATGGCGTTTTTTGTAAATAAAGGCGGCAGTACATGCAAAAGAACAAGTAGCGAGCATATTCATAATACAGCCAATGATTCCAGTATCACTGATTGTTACCATTTCAAGTAGACAAACAACCCCTGAGATCGCAAGAGAAGTAAGTGGACCATAGAGAAATCCAGCAATAGCAATTACAACATCTTTAGGTTCGTACTTTAAAAATAAGATAATGGGAATTCGAATGACGGCTACAATGACATAGGCAATTGCAGCAAACATAGCGGCTGTAACAAGTTGTTTGGTTTTTGTTTTCATACAAAACGCTCCTTTTTAATAAAATAACACCTGAAGAATTGTGTCCTTCAGGTGTTAAAAATTCAGCGCATTGCCTTATTATCTTAACATGCCTTCTTTCATCCAGACTATACTGTTGGTTTCGGAGTTTCACCGAATCTGCGTTTACACGCTCGCGGACTATACCGCCAGTAGGGAGTTACACCCTGCCCTGAAGACAAGCAATATTCAAATGTCTATATATAATATACATCGAATGGGAAAAATGTCAATAGGGAAATTTGAAATAAAACCGAACATCTGTACTTTTTTTCTGGAAAACTATATACTTTTGATGTGTTTTTTGCTATAATAATACCATTACTGTTTTGATGATATATGTAAATATTTGGCTTAGAAAATAAAAATGGAGGTGTTAGTCATGGATAAATTTGTATTACAAGCTCCTTATCAACCTACTGGTGATCAGCCACAGGCGATAGAGGCTTTAGTGAAAGGATTTAAAGAAGGTAATCAATTCCAGACTTTACTGGGGGTTACGGGATCTGGAAAAACATTTACAATGGCGAATGTCATACAACAGTTACAGAAACCAACATTAGTAATAGCCCACAATAAAACACTTGCTGCACAGTTATATGGAGAATTCAAAGAATTTTTTCCTGAAAATGCAGTAGAGTATTTTGTCTCCTACTATGATTATTATCAGCCCGAAGCTTATATTCCATCTACAGATACGTATATTGAAAAGGATTCGGCAATCAATGACGAAATTGATAAACTTAGACATTCTGCAACTGCTGCTTTAACAGAACGTAAAGATGTAATTATTATTGCGAGTGTATCGTGTATTTATGGTCTTGGTAGTCCAGTGGATTATCAAAATATGACACTTTCTCTTCGACCGGGTATGAGAAAAGATCGAGATGATGTATTGCGAAAACTTGTAGATATTCAATATATAAGAAATGAAATAGACTTTCACCGTGGAACATTTCGCGTTCGAGGTGATGTTATTGAAATTTTTCCAGTAGCTAATTCAGACACTGCCTATCGAGTAGAATTTTTTGGAGATGAAGTGGAAAAAATTTCAGAAATTGATGTACTCACTGGTGAAGTTAAATGCACTTTAGAGCATATGGTAGTATTTCCAGCTTCTCACTATGTAGTCGATCCAGAAAAAATGAATATTGCCCTTAAAAAAATTGAGGAAGAATTGGCAGAACAAGTTAAGTATTTTAAAGGAGAGGACAAGTTAATTGAAGCCCAACGTATTGCAGAACGAACTAATTTTGATATTGAAATGATGAGAGAAACTGGATTTTGTTCTGGAATCGAAAATTATTCCAGACATTTGGCAGGACTTGAAGCAGGTTCAACTCCGAATACATTACTTGACTACTTTCCTGATGATTTTTTAATTATAGTAGATGAATCACATATTACGATCCCACAGATCCGAGGAATGTATGCAGGTGATCAGTCGAGAAAAACTAATTTAGTAGATTTTGGGTTCCGCCTTCCCTCCGCAAAAGATAATCGACCTCTTAATTTTGAAGAATTTGAAAATCATATTGATCAGATGCTATTTGTATCTGCAACTCCAAGTGTTTATGAAGCAGAACATGAACTGTTTCGAACAGAACAGATTATACGACCAACAGGACTTTTAGATCCACAGGTGAGTGTTCGACCAGTAGAAGGACAGATTGACGATTTAATAGGAGAAATCAACAGAGAAACAGCTAAGAAAAATAAGGTTTTAGTAACCACTTTAACAAAACGAATGGCAGAGGATTTGACTGATTATATGCACGATGTAGGAATTCGAGTTAAATATCTCCATTCAGATATTGATACTTTAGAACGTTCAGAAATTATTCGAGATATGCGTATGGATGTTTTTGATGTATTAATAGGAATTAATTTGCTTAGAGAAGGATTAGATATTCCAGAAGTCAGTTTAGTAGCAATTTTAGATGCAGATAAAGAGGGCTTTCTCCGTTCAGAAACCTCTTTAATTCAAACAGTTGGACGAGCTGCAAGAAATGCAGATGGGCGTGTTATTATGTATGCTGACACTATGACAGAGTCTATGGATCGTGCAATTACAGAAACGGCAAGACGTAGAGAGATTCAGGATCGATATAACAAAGAACATGAAATTACTCCACAGACCATTCAAAAAAAGGTACGAGATTTAATTAGTATTTCTAAGAAGGTAGAAAAGGTACTAGATGAAATGGACAAAAAAGATCTGGAATCTATGAGCAAAAAAGAGTTAGAGGATATTTCGAAAAAGTTAAATAAACAGATGAATACAGCAGCTGTAGAACTAAATTTTGAATTGGCAGCACAGTTAAGGGATCAGCTATTAGAAGTTAGAAAACAACTGAAGGAGTTAGAAGACTAAGTATAGTCAGAACAGGAGATCAAAATGGAAGAAAGGGCACAGATCACACAAGACAGAAATAAGATTATACAGGAGAGAAAAAATTATATTAAAATTAGAGGAGCTAGAGAACATAATCTAAAGGGAATTGATGTAGATATTCCAAGGGATGAATTTGTAGTATTGACAGGATTAAGTGGTTCAGGAAAGTCTTCTCTAGCATTTGATACTATTTATGCAGAAGGTCAACGAAGATATATGGAATCTCTATCTTCCTATGCCCGTCAATTTTTAGGACAGATGGAAAAGCCAAATGTAGATAGTATTGAAGGGCTTTCTCCTGCAATTTCTATTGATCAAAAGTCTACAAATCGAAATCCGCGTTCTACTGTTGGAACTGTGACTGAAATTTATGATTATTTTCGTCTTCTCTATGCTAGGATTGGAATACCACATTGTCCAAAGTGTGGTAAAGAAATTAAAAAACAGACTGTAGATCAGATGGTTGATGAAATTATGAAACTTGCTAATGGAACAAAAATTCAATTATTTGCACCTGTAGTTCGTGGGCGTAAAGGGGAACATGTTAAAGTATTTGAACAGGCAAGACGTAGTGGTTATGTCCGTGTCATGGTAGATGGTCATTTATATGAGCTGTCAGAGGAAATTAAGTTAGAAAAGAATATTAAACATAATATTGAAATCATTATTGATCGACTGGTTATAAAAGAACAAATCGAAAAACGCCTTTCGGATTCTATTGAAACAGTATTAAAATTAAGTGAAGGTTTGCTGATTGTAGATGTTATCGATCAGACACCAATGACCTTTAGTCAAAGTTTTTCCTGTCCTGATTGTGGGATCAGTATGGAAGAAATGGAACCACGTTCTTTTTCTTTCAACAATCCATTTGGAGCCTGCCCAGACTGTCATGGACTGGGATTTAAAATGGAATTTGCACCAGAACTGATAATACCTAATTCAAGTCTAAGTATTGCCGAAGGTGCGATTGTTGTTTTAGGATGGCAGTCTGCGGTAGATAAATCTAGTTACACCCATGCAACTTTAGAAGCACTTTCAAAAGAATATCAGTTTGACTTAACTACTCCTTATTGTGATTTACCAGAAAAAATTCAAGATATGTTACTACATGGTACAAAGGGAAAAACAGTAAAGGTACACTATAAAGGACAGCGTGGAGAAGGAATTTATGATGTAGAATTTGAAGGGTTAATTCGAAATGTAGAACGAAGATATCATGAAACTGCTTCAGAAACAACAAAACAGGAATATGAAACGTTTATGAAGACAACACCTTGTAGTCTTTGTGGTGGAAGAAGATTAAAGAAAACCGCTCTCGCTGTCACAGTAGGAGAAAAGAATATTGCAGAGGTTACAAATCTTTCTATAAGAGATCTATATACTTTTATGAAAGAACTTTCTCTATCAACGATTCAGCAAAAGATAGGAGATCTCATATTAAAAGAAATCCGAGCAAGAATAGGATTTTTAGTAGATGTCGGATTAGAATATTTAACCTTGTCACGTGCAACTTCTACCCTGTCAGGAGGAGAGGCACAAAGAATTCGTCTGGCGACTCAAATCGGCTCTGGACTTGTCGGAGTAGCCTATATTTTAGATGAACCATCTATTGGATTACATCAAAGAGATAATGATAAATTATTAAAAACTCTAAAACATTTAAGAAATCTTGGAAATACTTTAATCGTTGTAGAACACGATGAAGATACTATGTTAGCTGCTGACTGTATCGTAGATATTGGACCGGGAGCAGGAGAACATGGTGGTCGTCTGGTAGCTGTTGGAACAGCACAGGAATTGATGAATGTGCCAGAATCCATAACAGGAGCTTATTTAAGCGGTAAAATTAAGATTCCAGTTCCAGAAAAGCGTAAAAATCCAACAGGATGGATTACAATTCAAGGAGCAAAAGAAAATAATTTAAAAAATATTACAGTAGATATTCCACTTGGTGTATTTACTTGTGTAACAGGAGTTTCTGGATCCGGAAAAAGTTCACTTGTAACTGAAATCTTATATAAACGTATGGCAAGAGATTTAAACCGAGCCAGATGTATTCCGGGAAAGCATAAAGAAATTATTGGAATTGAACAATTAGATAAGGTAATTGATATTGATCAATCCCCTATTGGAAGAACTCCTCGTTCCAATCCTGCAACATATACAGGAGTATTTGATCAGATTAGAGAGTTATTTGCAAATACTTCAGATGCAAAAGTAAAAGGCTACGGAAAAGGAAGATTTAGTTTTAATGTAAAAGGAGGTCGTTGTGAAGCTTGTTCTGGCGATGGAATTTTAAAAATAGAAATGAATTTTCTTCCTGATATTTATGTACCATGTGAAGTCTGCGGCGGAAAGAGGTATAATAGAGATACCCTAGAAGTAAAATACAAGGGAAAAAGCATTTATGATGTATTAGAAATGACAGTAGAAGAAGCGGTTGACTTTTTTGAAAACATTCCTTCTATCCGTAGAAAAATTGAAACACTAAATGATGTTGGATTGTCTTATCTAAAATTGGGACATCCATCCACTGCACTCTCTGGCGGTGAAGCACAGCGAATTAAATTGGCGACAGAACTAAGTAAAAGAAGTACAGGAAAGACAATTTATATTTTAGATGAACCAACTACAGGACTACATTTTGCCGATGTTCATAAACTGATTGATATTTTACAGCGACTGACAGAGGGAGGAAATACGGTAGTAGTGATTGAGCATAACTTAGATGTAATTAAAACCGCAGATTATATTATTGATATTGGACCAGAAGGAGGGGATAAAGGGGGAACAGTCATCGCCAAAGGAACTCCAGAAGAAGTAGCAGAAAGTACCACATCTTATACAGGACAATATGTAAAGAAATATCTAAAGCAAAAAGTATATGAAAAACAAAATGGGGGAAATGATATTTAATATGCAGGAAAATAGAGAACAACAAAAAGGTGAACAAGAAAAAGGGTTCGAATTTTTTGCTATGATTTCGAGAATGAAATATATTGAACGATGGGCACTTATGAGAAATTCTATTTCAGAAAATATCAGTGAACATTCTTTAGAGGTAGGAATAATAGCACATGGTTTGGCAGTGATAGGAAATCGAAGATTGGGAAAAAATTATTCTGAGGAACGAGCAGCATTACTTGGTTTATATCATGATGCAACGGAAATTTTAACAGGAGATATGCCAACTCCAGTAAAATATTACAATACAGATATTTTAGATGCCTTTCGAAAGGTAGAAGATAATGCGGCTCGCCGTTTACTTTCTATGCTTCCACAAGATCTCACAGAGGATTTCAAAGGAATTTTCTTTCCAAAAAAGGAAGAAGAAGATCTATGGAAATTAGTCAAGGCAGCCGATAAGCTTTCTGCTTTAATTAAATGTATTGAAGAAGAAAAGTTAGGAAATGGAGAATTTGCAAGTGCAAAAAAAGCTGTTGAGGAGTTTTTAAACCAAATGGCATTGCCAGAAGTAGAAATCTTTCAAAGAGAATTTTTATCTGCCTATGAAATAAGTTTGGACGAATTATAAAATAAAAAAGGAGCTGTCATACTAAGAAAATTAATTCTTAATATGACAGTTCCTTTTTTTAACGTGTAAAGATTAATGCACATACCACACCAACCATACCACCAACCAATTTAGAGCATAGAAGCGGCAATACAAAATCCCTTTCTACACTAAAGGTAAATCCCATATGTGCTGCTAAAGTGGAAGCAGCACAGACTAAAAAGGCAGCATTGACTACTTTACCACGTCGATCCATATCCTTTATCATAACAATAGCGGGAACAGGACTGACAATTCCAATTAAAAGACCAGCAATACTACTGTTATTCATACCTGTCTTTTTTCCAATCCAGCTAAGTGGACATTTTAAAAGTCGCTGCAAAAGTTCTGCTATTGGCAGACTTCCCAACATAACAACCCCAATGGAAGAAACGACTGCCATAGCATCCTCAATAGGAGATAGATTAGGGATAAAGTTCCATCCAGTCATATAACAGACTGTACCTGCAATCAGACCAACCGTTGCCAAAATTTTAATTAATAGAGCAGCAATAGAAAAGCCTTTAACAGTTCTTTTAGGAAACTTTCCAATCCCTATCATCAAAAAAATAGACAATATAACAATTGGCAGACTTTGTATCAAAATATCTACCAGACGAAGTTTACATAAAAGTCCACCTACAATCAAAGATATTGGCATCATTCCAATACCAATTAACATTCCACGGGCAAATACAGGTTGATCTTTTTGTTCAATCATTCCCATTCCAACAGGAATAGTAAATGTAATTGTACAGCCAAAAGTTGCTGCTACAATTAGTCCAGAATATATTCCGACATTTGGTGAGATTGCTAGATCTTTTGCTAACTGATAACCTCCCATATCAATCGCTAATATACCACCTAACATGGCAGGATCAAGTCCTAATTGAACCCAAAGAGGTACAATAGCATTTTTAAGGAATAAGGAAAGGATAGGAGTTAGACAAATGATACCTGCCATAGAAAGAGCAGTAGGGCCTAATAGTAAGAATCCTTCTTCAAATCGTTTCCCAAATCCAAAACGGTTTCCTAAAATATAGTCTATTCCACCAATAACGGCACCAACAGCCATAATCCACATAATTATCTTATCCATGAATAAAGTTACCTCTTATTCATAATGGCTTCAATATCTTCAACTGTTCTTGGAATGGCAGCAGAAAGATTTTCGCAGCCATCTGTAGTAACAAGACAATTATCCTCTAATCGAAATCCGATTCCCCATTCTTCATGATAAATACCTACATCAATACAAAATACCATATTAGGTGCAATAATTTCAGGACGTTTTACTACATCGTGTACATCATATCCAATATGATGTGCACCACCATGCCACATATAAGTATCAATCTCATCAAATGATTTCAATACACCTACATCCTTTAAACGCTCATAGTTATAGCGACGAATTGTTGCATCTACATCTTCCATTTTCATACCGGGACGAACAATAGAAAACATATAATTAGAAGTCGCAAGTGCACATTCATACAAAAGTTTCTGACGTTCACTAAAATGACCATTACAAGGCCAACCTCTGGATACATCTGTAATCATATTCTGATATTGTGCACCTACATCATTTAAAATCATATCACCATCATGTGCTCGACCAGTATATTCATAATAATGAATACAAAAATTGTTTGCACCGGCAGAAATGATAGAAGGGAATCCCGGACCTTTTGGACCAAACTGTCCTAATGCTCTGTCAAATTCAGCTTTATATTGATATTCATACATACCTGAACGAGATACACGCATCATGGCAAGAATACCCTCACGAGTGATTTTTTCTGCTTCTCTCAGTGCTTCGATTTCACAAGGTTGTTTAATGGTACGAAGACTGCGAATGAAATCATTCGCATTGCCAATTTGAAGATAAGGATACTCACACTGTATATTTTTTAATAAGTGATGCACAGGACGGTCCAGATCCTTTGGACTACAACGATATAGATCAAGATACAACATTCCAAAATTTCCACTGGTTGCAAAAGTATGTAGATCCATCTCAAAGGAGTTTATATAACGAACATCTTTTATACCAGAAATACTTTCAGCTTCTTGTGGTCTGATGCGTTTTCCAGTCCAACGTTCAGCATGTGCATCTGGAGGCAATAGATATAATCGTTCAAAAACGGTATTTTCCGAGTCCTTAATTGCTAACAAAATTGCCTGTTTACATTCAAGACCAGTGAGATAAACAAAATTTCTGTCAGCAAAAAAAGGATAATATTCATCATTTGTCTTTCGTATTTCTTCTCCTGAAAAAATAACAAGAAGTGAGCCAGATTGTAGCATTTCATAAAGTTTTCTTCTGGCAGATACATGAAAATCAACGTTCATTGGGAATACCTCGATTCTTTTTTGTAAAAAATAATATTACACAGGCATTATACTATAACTTTGTGCACAAAAAATCAGAAGTTGAAACAATGTTTTTCTGTTTCAACATGATACCCTAACTTTGTGCACAAATGTGCACAAAAAATCAGAAGTTGAAACAATGTTTTTCTGTTTCAACATGATACCC
>CAJUGJ010000023.1:0-2400 GCA_910586015.1 uncultured Lachnospiraceae bacterium | reverse complement strand
TAACTTTGTGCACAAATGTGCACAAAAAATCAAAAGTTGAAACAATGTTTTTCTGTTTCAACATTATACCATATGAAAATCTGTATTTCAACAAAAAAAATGGTTTATTTTAGCTTTTTTGTTGGTGATTTAAAACTTTGTCTTGAAATAAAAACTAATCTATCTTGAAGAAAGCAGATACTTATGATAACATTACAGAAATATTTATATTTAGTGATTGAGGAGGAATTAAGATGGCACAAGCCTATCCTTATGAATATAAAGGAAAACAAAGAACAAAGCAAGATAAATGTAGTGCCTTTATACCATTGGATAAAGCTAGAATCTGGTTAGATTTTAACGAATTTTGTGCGATTGATGAAAATAAGAACCCTATATATTTATTTTCACAGGCGGATATAGTAAATGATTCGGAGGGAAATGATATTGAACTATATGAGGGAATGGAAGTATCCGTATTTGACTATGATCTTGATATATCAAATAAACCAGATGCTTTATTGGCAGAGGGTATCATTATTAAAAACTTTCTGGAACACTATCCGAATGTGAAATGGTTGATAAGATTGGTAAAAAAGAAAGTTGAAGATAACAGTAAAGAAAAATATGTATATTGGATGTCTGATCACCTTACAAAAAGAAAATAAAAAAATACTAGATTAATACAAAAAAATGTTGTATAGTTATTATACTATAATTTTGTATACTTTCATTGTATATGTTGTTTAATCAATTTATCAGCACACTAATTTGTAAATTTCAACATGAGTGAGTGGATTTAAGTAAAATAGAAAAATGCAGGAGGATGGATAAGTGGAACAGAAAGAATTGATTCTTGTACTTGATTTTGGCGGTCAATACAATCAATTAATAGCAAGACGCGTCAGAGAATGTAATGTGTATTGTGAAGTAAAACCATATACCTTATCTGTGGAAGAGATTAAAAAATTAAATCCAAAGGGAATCATTTTTACGGGGGGTCCAAGTAGTGTTTATACAAACGATGCCCCTCGGTGTTCGAAAGAATTGTTTGAACTTGGAATTCCTATTTTGGGAATCTGTTATGGTTGTCATCTGATGGCATATATTTTAGAAGGAAGTGTTGTAACTGCACCAATTAGTGAGTATGGTCATACAGAAGTTCAAATTGACTCCTCCTCTGCTCTTTTTAGTGGAGTTTCTGAAAAGACTGTTTGTTGGATGAGTCATACTGATTATATTGAAAAAGTGCCTGAACATTTTAAAGTGATTGCGAAAACAAACGCTTGTCCAACGAGTGCTATGGAAGATACCGAACATAAACTTTATGCAGTTCAATTTCATCCAGAAGTTCTACATACAGTAGAAGGAAGCAAAATGTTGTATAACTTTGTCTATACAATCTGTCAATGCTCTGGAACTTGGAAGATGGATTCCTTTGTAGAAACTACCATTCAAGAGTTAAGAGAAAAAATTGGAACAGGAAAGGTTCTTTGTGCACTATCTGGTGGGGTTGATTCTTCTGTTGCAGCAGTTTTACTATCCAAAGCAGTAGGAAATCAGTTGACTTGTGTATTTGTAGATCACGGACTTCTTCGAAAAAACGAGGGAGATGAAGTAGAAGCAGTCTTTGGTCTAAATGGATCTTATGAATTAAATTTCATTCGGATCAATGCACAAGAACGTTTTTATAATAAATTACAGGGAGTTGAAGATCCAGAGAAAAAACGAAAAATTATTGGAGAAGAATTTATTCGTGTATTTGAAGAAGAGGCTAAAAAGATAGGAACGGTTGACTATTTGGTTCAGGGAACAATTTATCCAGATGTAATTGAAAGTGGTCTTGGAAAATCCGCAGTAATCAAAAGCCATCATAACGTCGGAGGATTGCCAGACTATGTAGATTTTAAAGAAATTATTGAACCGCTTCGTCTACTCTTTAAAGATGAGGTAAGAAAAGCAGGATTAGAATTAGGAATCCCGTCTCACCTAGTTTATCGTCAACCATTTCCCGGACCGGGACTTGGAGTTCGAATTATTGGAGAAGTCACTGCACAAAAAGTACATATTGTTCAAGAAGCAGATGCCATCTATCGAGAGGAAGTCGAAAAGGCAGGTGCTGATCGTGGTCTTGGTCAATATTTTGCAGCATTGACTAACATGAGATCTGTAGGTGTAATGGGAGATGGAAGAACATACGATTATGCGATAGCACTCAGAGCAGTTAATACCTCTGACTTCATGACCGCAGAAGCAGCACAAATCCCATGGGAAGTATTAAATAAAGTAGCAAACCGAATTGTAAATGAAGTAAAGGGAGTAAATAGGGTACTGTTCGATTGTACTGGGAAACCACCAGCAACGATTGAGTTCGAGTAAATAGTAAAATCGCTATAAAGCTAGAGTTTATCAGCTTTGTAG
>CAJUGJ010000022.1 GCA_910586015.1 uncultured Lachnospiraceae bacterium | reverse complement strand
CGCCTAAAGGCAGTGGGAGGAGCCTATGACAAACGAAAGGATTTATTTATGAAGAAGTAAAAAGACAGGAAATTTTTTCTTAATTTCCTGTCTTTTTGTATGGTTCTATGTAGAGGCTTATTCTGCTTTTATTCTGTAAACGAGTACTCTATGAATATTTATCCGACTACTTTATTTTCTAAAAGTTCAATTTTACAATGCAGTTTCGCCCTCAATGTGACCATCCAATCTGGTTCATTGAAATATTCTTCAGCAACACAGCGAATCAGTCTTGCATAAGAATACAAATTGCAGAATCGTCGCATCAGTTTTAGCTTTTCAGTATAATTGGATTCCAATGTTTTTATGCTTTGATACCCTCGCAGAAAAGTATTTTTTGCGTTTAATTGCCTGTCTGTAGGAATGTTTTCTAACAGTGTATCCAAAGCCTGCTCCAAATCAACTAGAAAGAAGTGATACATGCTATCTTCAAAGTCAATAGCAGTACAGTGTTGGTTGTTTTCATCCCAAAATACATTATCCGGTTCAAAATCGTAATGAATCAATCCGAAAGTATCGCTTGTTTGCGGAAGTTTGTTCAACGCTTGCCAAACTTTATCTAACTCTTTTTGCATTTTGTTTGGAGTATGGTATTCTTCTAGCACTTTCCCGATCCATAATAGCACATCATGATATGTCCATTTTCTGTTTTTCGGAGAATATTCAGTAGATAGTATATGAAGCTGTCCTAAAGCCTTTCCATACGCAAATAAAATATGGTCGTTATAGTCAGTATCTTCAATGGAAATTCCGTCAACACCCTTAAAAACACTTGCATAATATTTTCCCCAGATTGTATCAAGTGTCACGACTAATTCACCTGAATTAGATATCACTGGAATTACGGCAGGATAACTTTGATTTTGCAGATAGTATAAAAATTCTAATTCACCTTTCAAATTATTTTCCATTTTCTCTGACACAGGAGAAAGACGAAGAAACCGCATATTTCCCTGACATAAAAAAGGGTAGATTGCATTAGATGAAATACGAAAATTTTGTAAATACTCATCAAGAGTGTCTATATCATATTCCCAATTTTCCAAAGCAAACTTTGCAAGGTCATAGTTTTCATATAAATATTTTAATCTTAACATATGAGTCCTTTCTGAAACATAAGTTTCTATCCGTTAATATGAAATCATCTCATACTTTCCAGATTTATCACGACTCATATTCTTCTGATATGTTTTCATGTCAATCGCCTTCTTTCGATAACAGAGTTTTGTAACACAATATAGTATATCATACAAAAAATTGAAAAGCAATGAAACTAAATGATAGTATACGGAAATCAATTTTCAAGAATGTCCAAAATGAAATAAGGATTGAGCAGGCAGTTAAACATAATTTTAGACATAGGACTCTTTGATACCACCCGTTCTTTATACCGTTTAACAAGGTTGATTGCCACTTTCCAGAGCATATTCAGATTCTGTTGATTACGGTCTTCCACACGGCAGTAATCTTTCCCGAAATGGACATCCAGAAGCCAGTGCATTGTTTCCACCGTTCACTCCATTCGGGCATAGTGCAGTAATTCTGCCGTCATGAGTCTCCCACTGGATATATAATGCCACTCCTGCGTTTTTCCCTTTTTTGTTTCAAACTCCGTATGGATCGTACCAATACAGGAAAGACCAGACCATTCTTCCACTCCTGTAAGCCACCTAGTTTCTTCTGTGACAAATGTACTACGTTTTTCTATCCTATCCCTGTTCTTCTCTGTCTACGATGCAGTATCCATCGTCCCACACATTTCAGTGTCTTCAATGTAATTTGTAATGTCCCGCTTTAAACATGGATGGTTGTCTTTTACACTCAACAAGTAATCCGCTCCGTCAGAAATTACAGTTTTTGCTGTGCCCTTCTGACAGTTGAGTTCATCGGCAACTATAATACAGCCACTGATGTCCAGTTCTTTTAAAAGTTCCTGTACTGCAGGAATTTCATTGATCTTGCTTTCCACACTCTTTTAGGCAAAGGTCATCCCAAGTTCCGAAACCTGTGCACTCACAATATGCAGCGGACTTTTATAACTTACCATTTTTTCCGTGGAATGGATTGTCTTCCCGTCAAGGGATATCGTCATGCCCTCCATGCTTTCTGGCATCATGGATATGACCCACTCATTAAAACAGTGGTTGAGTGATACTGGTTCAACTAGCTTTAGCAGACATAACAGCCAGTAATAGCAGGACACCTTCTCAATTCCGAATTTCTCCTTTAAAAATCCGATCACCCTGTCATCTGTTGCCCACTGATGTATCTGGCTGACATTTTTAAGACCGCTTATGCTTCCCAGTATCACGATCGTTATGGCTTCTACCACACTACAGAAATAGCCATTATACTCTTTTGTTGTTTCTACTTCCGTAAAATATTCCATTATTGTGTTATTCGTCATGTTTCCATAATATCACACTTCCTCATTTTTGAAAATTGATTTCCATATTAAAAAGTAGGATATACTTGAAAAGATAAAAAATTTGTAGTAGAATTATGTAAGTTAAATTATAAAAGTGAGAAAAATAATATAATTTTATATGAAAATTATTGTAGCAAGGAAAAGGTATATGATGTGGAATAAAATTCGAAAATGGTTTAAAAGTGCTGCTGGGATAATTTCTATATTTTTATTAATAATAAGTATTGTCTTGATAATTATAGCGTGTTCACCATGGGGGCATTTTACAGAAAGAACTGCTAACAATATTAATAATATTTTGTTCGGAGTGGCAACGAATTTACTTGGTATAATAGTAACAGTATCATTTGTACAATTTTTTATAGATAAACAGAATTATGTTGTAGAAAAGAAAGATGAATTGAAAGCAATACTTAAATATAATAAAGTTCTTTCTATATTTATTGAACAATATACGTTATATTATAGATGTATTACTACACCTGATTCAGAGGATAAAAGTACAGAATATAAACTTAATATAGATTTTTCTTTTGAAGATATGTGTGATATGTATAGCCCGAATGTATATTTGCATGAAAAAATGTTCGAGCCTGCTATTTCATTATTTTATAAATGTGAGAGCCATATTAGAGAATATATGATGACCATATTGCAAAACATTCAATTTAAGTATTATAATGAAATCAGACAAATTTTAGAACAGTTTATTAGAGAATCGTTTTTACTTGATGTAAGAGAAAATATTATGGGAAACATGAATATGATGGTAGAAAAAGAAAAATTAGTTGATATCATACATAAAGAAATGAAAGACACAACTCAAGATTGGGTAAAAATTATTTCAAAAAATAAGCATGCAAATGTTATGGCTCCTTATGTGCAGTTGTATTTATTGTTAAAGGAAGAGGCAGAGTTATTGATTAAGTACGAAAAAGAGATACACAAACTTATTTTAGAAGAGAATAGATAATAAATTCGGATAACATTGAAAATTCAGATCATATCTTATTTATTGTTTAAGGAGGAATAAAGCAGTGAGTATTAAAAAAAGTTTTGAAGACTATAATAGATGCATTTAATAAGCCAGAAGGCGAGATTTCTAAAAATATCCAGATGATAAGTGCTGAAAATTCGGTGATGGGTATTTGTGCTTCTGTATTCAATATCTTTCTTACCTAATTTGATGCTATTAAGTTAACGTATTTATTATATGGTTTGTCAAAAGATTTGAATATGGAAAAACAAATAAATGAATTATACAATTATGTTTGTTACAGTAATGCAAGAGCTTTAGCAGTTGGTAATATATTAAAAGAAACCTTAATATCTGAATCGCTAAAAGTGTGTTATTTTGGGTTATATTATTTCAAAGCACTTAAAGAATAATTCTGACTTTACAAGAGATGAACTGATAGTATGTAAAGCACTTGAAAACGCTAATGATTATGATTTAGAAAATTTTGAAAAGCTGATGAAAAATTGTATAAAAAAGAAAAGGGATGGAGGAATAAGGATTAAGTATGATTCAACGGATCTGAAAGATATAATAGAATATGAATTAACTTGTGATTGGTGTGTATATAATAGAATATTTAGGGTAAAAACAACTGATTTAACTAATTTTGAAGATATGGATGAGGAAGATGCAGAGTGTTTGGAGTTATCTACATATTATTGTCCAAGAGAAACATCTAATGTTTTAGTTGGTTTAATAGATGATGTTAAACAAATATGGAGATCAAATAAGCTATAGTTTGTATAAAATTTAATTTTTTAAGTCCACCTCTTGACACAAAGATGTAAAAACTCATATGTGGTTATAAGGTTAAGATAAAGATTTAATTCTATTTTGGGATGTGATATAAGAAGTGAGTTATAATAATAAAAATGAAATTTTGAAATTGCTTAAAAATATACAACTATCAAATTTTTTAAAATGTCCTATATTGAATATTGATGATATAAACGCTGACATTGTTTTATCCTCACTTTATATGTTACTCAGAAGAAGAGATTACCCCCTTCATTTTGATAAAGTGAGAACTGGAAATTTTGTGCCTGACATTGTTTTGTATCGATGTCCGCCTTTGTATGATAAAAGAATAGATTTGACTGATTGTGAAAAAATAAAAAATTATGAAGATTCTATGAAACAGCATATAATTGCTATTGAACATTTTAAAGTTGGCAATTTTTCATATCAAAAAAAGAATGGCAAAGTAGTGAATAAATTATCTGAATATGAGTCTCGTTTATACCGCTTAGATTCCACTATAGATAAGAAGATAAATGACCTACAAAAGTTTTTAGTTAAAGATAAAATCGATATATTTGCATCATTTAAAACAATATATAGAAAACATTTTGAAAAACTGAATGATTATAGTAAAAAGATAAGGGAAGATAATTTATTGGGTCATGCAGTTCATCCAGATGGAAGTAATCATAAAGTGGAGATTTGGTTTTTGATTGAATGTGATGATTGCATATTTGAAAACGAATTTCGGCAAGAGATTCCCATTTTTCTTACGAAGGGAGGAAAGAAAATTGTTGATAAAATAGGTATTCCTGATGGACTAATATATTACGGAAGAACAGGAATATTTGCATTTTCTAAAAATAGTTTAGATTCGGCTAAGAATGTGGGAAATGGTATTTTTGGATACCCTCAAAAAGAGCAGTATGTAAGATCTATAAATAATGAATGGGGAAAGATAATGCCATCTTATATTAAAATAGTATAAAGAAACAGTATTATGATAGGATTGGATGAAGAGTATAGATTGTTGAAAGTTCTAAATAAAGATAAAAGAGATTTCAGTAAGGGTGGATAAATTAAAAAAATACTGATTTTTAAGTCTTCCTCTTGAGCTTGACACAAAGATATTATAATATATAAGTAAAAGACGAACAATCTATACTAATTCTTAAAAGGGGGTAATTTTATGAAAAAAGGCAAAGTATTTCAAAATTTTGTAACAGTATTAATAGGTGTTTTTTTACTTACAGGGTGTAGTGATAACCAAAAAGAGGAAACACAGTTAGGCAGTGCTATTTTTAAAGATTATACAATAGAAATATCGGAAAATGGTAAAGATATAGCGTATACCAAATACAAAGATCAATTTACAATAAAAGCAGTTGATTTTCCAGTAAAAACAAATTATTGTGCGATTTATAATGGTAAATTGTATTATACGGATGTACCAATTGATTTCGAAACAGGAGAAAATGTAAATAGACATTGTACAATCTATTCTTGTGAGTTAGATGGACAGAATCCAAAGAGTATATTAGAAATATCAGATGGCGATTATATTGATATTTTTATTCAAGAGGGAATATTATATTGCTGTGCAATAACTTCTACCAGAGATACAAATCAATATATAGTAGACTTGTCTTCCGAAACAGTAACAAAAATTAATCAAGATAAAAAATATACTGGAGTTCATGCACTTACAAAAGAAGGATACTACTATCATAATTATAATGAAGATAAAATTTATTATTGTGATTATGATAAAGAGAATGTAACCTTGTTTTGTGAACCAGATGGGAACATACAATCCTTATACCGCAATAACAACAATCTCTATGTGTTATTAAGAAATGATATAGATCTATCTTTAGCTATTTATGATAATACTGGGAATTATATTGAAAGCTATAACATATCTGATTTATTAGGAGATTTAAAAGGACCGTTTATCGATATTATAAGGGCAGAGGGAGATATTTTATATTTTGAATTAGTAACAGGCAGGAATGATAGCTTAGATAATACATATTTAATCTGTATGAATTTAAAAGATGGAACGAAGAAAGTATGTGGAAGTTGGTATACCCCATAACAGTTTTTTAAAAGGAGATATCGTATCTTTAACACGATATCTCCTAGTTATGTTATGCTTCTTCTGCTAAGTTTGACCATTCATCCATGAAACAATCCAAGCGCTGTGTCAGATCATTTTTTTCTCTTGTTAATTCTAAAAGTTTTTCTGGATTTGAAAAGTTTTCTTCTTTTGCAAGTGCTTCATCTAATTGTTTATTTTGTTCTTCTAATAAAGCGATCTGCTCCTCTAATTTTTTTAGATCGTTTTGACGTTTTCTCAATCTTGCCTGCTCTTCCTTTTGTTGTATCCAAGTAGCTTTGGTGTCAGAAATAGTTTCAGAAGCAGGTACTTCTTGAATTACTTTAGAAGAACGAGAAGTATCCATTTTTAACCCATTTAAAATAAATTTTTGGCTATCTGTAAATGGGCGTTGTTCTTTAGAAGAAGGTGCGGATTCTAAGTCTTGTATTCGTTCCGATTTTTTTTCTAAATAGTAATCATAATTGCCAAGATAATTAAATATATTTTGTTCAGAAAGCTCTAAGATTCTAGTAGCAGTTCGATTAATAAAATAACGATCGTGTGAAACATAAAGAAGTGTACCTGTATAGGAGTTTAGAGCATTTTCTAAAATTTCTTTTGAGGTAATATCTAAATGATTAGTCGGCTCATCTAAAATTAAAAAGTTTGCTTCTGAAAGCATAAGTTTAGCAAGAGAAACTCTTCCCCTTTCTCCACCACTTAAATCACGGATTAGTTTAAATACATCATCCCCAGTAAATAAAAAGGCAGCTAGTGTATTTCGAATTGCTGTATTATCCATATGTGGATAAGTGTCTTGTAATTCATCAAATATTGTCTTATCCATATCTAAAACATGGTGTTCCTGATCATAATATCCAATATGAACTTTTGCACCAAGTTTAATTTCACCTCTATCCGGTAAAAGTAAACCATTAATTAATTTTAAAATCGTGGTTTTTCCAGTACCATTATTCCCAATTAATGCAACCCGTTCTTCCCTTTTTAGTTCAAAGTCTAGTTCTGTAAATAAAGTTTTCATACCAAATGACTTTTCTAAATAACGAACGGTTAAAACATCATTTCCACTCATAATTCTAGGCTCTAATCGAATGTCCATATTTTGAGTAGATTCTTTTGGCTTTTCAATTCGTTCGACTTTTTCCAACATTTTTTCACGGCTTTCTGCCCGCTTAATCGATTTTTCACGATTAAAGGAACGCAGCTTTGTAATGATTTCTTCTTGCCTATGAATTTCTCTTTGCTGGTTCAAATAATGTCTGATTAAAGTTTCGCGTTGCTGTTCCTTCTTTTTAGCATATTCAGAATAATTTCCCTCAAAAGTCTGTGCTTTGGCATGTTCTAATTCAATAACCTTTCCAACCACTTTATTGAGAAAGTAACGATCATGAGCAATAACAATAACAGCCCCTTCATAGCTAGATAAAAAAGTTTCTAACCAAGAAATTGATTCCATATCCAAATGGTTAGTTGGTTCGTCTAAAAGGATAAGGTCAGGTTTAGAAAGAAGAAGTTTGCTTAAAGAAACACGAGTTTTTTGACCTCCAGAAAGAGTAGAAACTTCTCTATCAAAATCTTCTTTTGTAAAACCAAGTCCTTTTAAGACACCATTTACTTCACTACGACACGCATAGCCATTTTCTAATTCAAAAGTATGCGTCAGTCTTGTATAGGTATTTAAAAGTCGTTCTAATTCGTCTTCTTTTGCATCTTTCATCTGTTGTTCAATGTTACGAATCTCTTCTTCCATTTTTAAAATGGGCTCTTTGACAGAAAGCACCTCTTCATAAATAGTTCGCCCAGTAGAAAGATCCTGATGTTGGGCTAGATAACCAACTCGAATTCCCTTTGCAAAGATAACTTCTCCTTCATCAGCGGGTAGTTCTCCCATAATAATTTTAAATAGTGTTGATTTACCTGCTCCATTAATTCCTACAACTGCTGCCTTTTCCCGCTCATTCATATGAAAGGAAACTCCGCTTAAAATTTGCGTAGTTCCAAAACTTTTGCTAATATTTTTACATGCTAAAATCATAATTCTCTCTCCTGTAACTATGTTTTGTCCTAGTTTGTGTTAATTTTGCCAGATTAAAAGTATCATATCACATAAGAAATCATTTCGTCAAATACTCAAGAAAGAGGAATTCAGAAAAATACAAATTGACATAGGTTTAACAATCTAATATAATAAAATAAAGGAAAATGAGGAGGACAGATAAGTGAAAGGGATTTCTTCTGCGGTAATCCGAAGACTGCCGAGATATTATCGCTATTTGGATGAACTTTTAGAAAATGATGTAGTTCGAATTTCTTCAAAGGAACTAAGTGAAAAGATGAATGTCACAGCTTCTCAAATTAGACAAGATTTGAATAATTTTGGAGGATTTGGACAACAAGGCTATGGATATAATGTAGAATATCTGTATAAAGAGATTGGTAAGATTTTAGGATTAGATAAAAAGTATAATCTGATTATTATTGGAGCTGGAAATTTGGGACAGGCACTTGCCAATTATACAGATTTTGAGCGGAGAGGATTTTATTTAAGTGGTATTTTTGATGTCAATCCTCGTCTGATTGGTATGAAAATCCGTGGAATTGAAGTTCGCCTCATCGATGAATTGGAAGAATTTATTAAAAAGAATCCAGTATATATTGCTGCTTTAACACTGCCAAAGACAAAAGCACCTCAAATGGCAGCACAATTAGTACGATTTGGGATACAAGCGATCTGGAATTTTGTTCCTACCGATTTGCATCTTCCAAAGGATATTGTTGTAGAAAATGTGCATTTAGTGGAAAGTTTAATGCACCTTTCCTATAATTTAAAGGCAGTACAAGAGGAAAATCAGGAAAAGAAATGAAAAAGTGCTGGGTGGTGTCATAGGATCGACACCCCCATTTTTGTATTCTTTCTTTTGTCCTAAAGCTATTAGATATATCAATAAAAAGATTGGAGGGGTTAATAATGGGGTTTGGATTAAAGAAAAAAAATAAGAGTAAAAAAAATGAGATTGATTTTTCTCAGGTTATGAAAGGCAAAAAGTTTCCGCTTTTGATTTTAGATGAACATTGGATCAAGCTGTTTCCAGAAGAAAAAATGCCACAACAGATCCGAGAGCTTCGAAATCAACTCAACGATCTTTTAAAAAAGCAATCACGTGTAATGGAAGAGCTAAAGGGGATCAAACGATATAAGTCCCAGTTAATGCAGGAAATCGTAGATAATATGGAAGTGGATGAAACTCCGACAGGACAGATAAAAGGGAAAAAACTTCAAAAAAATCAAAAAATGATTTTAGATATGAATGAGAAGTTAAAAGCTACAGAGGAAAGCTTAGAACAGATTCCAATAGAAATTGAGGAACTCAATGAAGTATTAGTAGCAGAAAGCAGTCGTATTTGCTATGAAAAGATGCGACAAAATCAGGAAAATGTACAACAGTTAGAACAAGAAATAAATAATCTTCGAGTCCTTTTAAAACAGAAAATTATTCAAAAACAGGATGAACAGGCAGAAAGTATAGAGATCTACAGTTATATGCACAATATGTTTGGAGCTGGAATAATGGAATTTATGGATGAAAGCTATCGGAGAAGTTTAGAAGAAGAGATGAAAAGAAAAGAGGAGCAAGAAGAAAACGAATGATCTTTGGAATTGGAATAGATTTGATTGAAATTAAAAGAATCGAAAAGGCATGTGAAAAAAGAAGTTTTTTGGAAAAGGTCTTTACCGCAGCAGAACAGCAGTTAATCGCTGATAAAAAGAGCAGAGCAGCAGGTTGTTTTGCAGTAAAGGAAGCAGTTGTCAAAGTTTTTGGCACAGGTTTTGCAGGCTGTAGTCCAATAGAGATCGAAGTGTTACGAAAAGAGAATGGAAAGCCCTATGTCAATTTATATGGTAAAGCAAGACAACTTGCAAAAGAGTTAGAAATAGATTCTCTTTTTGTTACGATTACAAATACAAATGACTTTGCTGCTGCTGTAGCAGTAGGGGAATGTAATAAAAAGAGAAATGAAAAAGAGGAAGAAGAATGGAGCGTATTGTAAATTCGAAAGAGATGCAAGAAATTGATCGCTATACGATACAAGATATCGGAATTAGTGCACTTGTCTTGATGGAACGGGCAGCAATGAAAGTTGCAGCTTGTGTTAAAAAAAGTTTGACTTCCTATACAGATAAGGTTCTTTGTGTCTGTGGAATTGGTAATAATGGAGGAGATGGAATCGCTGTCGCAAGACTACTTACTCTTTCTGGAGTAAATTGTGACTATTATATAGTAGGAAAACCAGAACATGGTTCTAAAGAATTTCAACAACAATATGAAATCGCTAAGAAATTAAATTTAAAAAAAGCGAAGGATATTTTAGATGAAGAGGAATTAAAAAAGTATACGATAATTGTTGATGCTCTTTTTGGAACTGGATTAAATCGCACAATTACTGGAGAAATAGAAGAACTAATAAATAGAATTAATGCTATAAATAGACTTGTTATTTCTGTAGATATTCCTTCAGGTATTGATACGAATACCGGAAAGATATGGAATGTTGCAGTCAAAGCACAAAAGACTATTACATTTGGATTAAAAAAATTAGGATTATGTCTTTATCCAGGAGCAGAATATGCAGGAGAAATTTTTACAGAGGATATTGGATTTCCAGAACAAGCTTATACACATATATGCAGTACAGAAACATTTCAGGCAGTACAAGAGATAGATTTACCTAACCTTTTACCAAAACGAAAAGAAAATTCGAATAAGGGAAGTTATGGACGTGTATTGATTATTGCTGGTTCAGAAGAAATGACAGGTGCAGCAGTATTAGCAGCCGAAGGAGCATACCGCATAGGAACAGGATTGGTAAAGGTACTTACTTCACCAAAAGGAGTTCATGTAATAAGAAACAGACTACCTGAAGCTTTAACACAAAATATAGATAGAAAAGAGGTTTTATCTGCCCTTTCTTGGGCAGACGCGGTTGTATTTGGATCCGGAATTGGTATGAAGGAGGAAGCACAAGAACTTTTAGATGCAGTTTTAGAAAATGTTCAGGTACCATTAGTTCTTGATGCAGATGCCCTTAATCTATTGTCTAAACGATTAGATGAAAGTAATCTTAGCCAACAAAACATTTCGATAAGAATTCAAAGATTAGCAGAAATACTTCCAAAGCAAACGATACTTACTCCACATCTAAAAGAATTATCAAGACTACTTGGATGTTCAATGGAAGAGATTTCAGGACATATCATTGACATAGCAAAAGAATGTACGTATAATAATAAATTGGTTTTTGTACTAAAGGATGCGAGGACAGTAATTGCATCAGAGCAAGAACGATATCTAAATTTGTCTGGGAATCATGGTATGGCTACTGGAGGAAGTGGTGATATTTTAGCCGGAATGATAGGTGGACTGTTAGCAGGCGGATTAACATTAGCAAGGGCAGCAGCACTTGGAGTTTTTCTGCATGGAAGAGCAGGCGACTATACGGCAAAGAAAAAAAGTAAGAGAGGGATGTTAGCAGGAGATATTTTGGAGGGACTGACAGAACTTTTTTTAAAATTTGAGTAAGTATATAGGCAGGAGGAGTTATGTTAGAGGAAGTTTATTGTCCTAGCTACTTTCGGACTTATGTATCTGTAAATTTAGATGCAATTCAAAGTAATATAAAGGCAGTCAAACAAAAGATTGGATTAGAAAAGAAAATCATGGCAGTTATTAAAGCCGATGCCTATGGACACGGTGCAGTTGTTGTGGCAAAAGCATTGCGATCTTTGGTATGGGGATTTGGTGTCGCTATTGTAGAAGAAGCAATAGAGTTAAGAAAAGCAGGAATTACAGAGCCAATTTTAGTATTAGGAACGGTTGTTAAAGAACAAATTCCAGAAATTATTGCATATGATATAACAACTACCGTTTTTTCAACTACATTAGCACAAGAAATTGCTGAACAAGCAAAAAAGCTGAAAAAAACGGCAAAGATACATATTAAATTAGATACAGGAATGGGAAGAATTGGCTATCAACCAAAGGAGGATAAAATTGCAGAGATTGTAGAAATAAGTAAAATGCAAGGATTATATTTAGAAGGGTTATTTACACACTTTGCAACATCCGATGAACATGAGAAAAGTTATGCCAAAAAACAACTTCATAAATTTATAGAATTTATAAGTAAACTGCAAGAACAAGGAGTTAATATTCCAATCAAACACGCAGCAAATAGTGCCGCTATTATTGATATGCCAGATAGTGTATTTGATATGGTACGCTGTGGAATTGCGACGTATGGACTGTATCCATCAAAAGAAGTAGAGAAAACAGAACTTCCCCTAACACCAGCATTAGAATGGAAGACACAGATTTCTTATATTAAGGACTTAGATTCAGGATATGGAATCAGTTATGGAATTACTTTTATGACCAGTGCTAAAACAACAGTTGCAACAATTCCTATTGGTTATGCAGACGGATATCCAAGAAGTCTTTCTAATTTGGGAAGTGTTTTGATTCATGGTAAACGTGCACCAATTATTGGGAGAATTTGTATGGATCAATTTATGATTGATGTTACTAATGTGGAAGGCGTTCTTTTAGGAGATGAAGTTACTTTAGTTGGAAAAGATGGAGATGAGTTTTTGTCTATAGAAGAAGTTGCCGATCTGGCGGGCAGTTTTAATTATGAATTGCTTTGTAATATTGGAAAGCGTGTACCTAGAATCTATCAAAGCAATAAAAAGCCATATCTTGTCCGAAGAGATTATGAAAGTTATTGTGAAAGTTTAAAAGGCAACTAATATCCATCTGTGAAATTGTCATTACTACACACGAATTATACATTTTATGGAATACATACGCCAAAAATGGAGATAATTAAGCCAAAGCCATAAAATGGAGTGTGAGAAAATTGGTAATTAAACGAGGAGATATTTATTACGCCGATTTAAGACCTGTAGTTGGTTCAGAACAAGGAGGTGTCCGTCCAGTATTGATTATACAAAATGATACAGGAAATAAACATAGCCCAACGGTTATTTGTGCGGCAATTACCTCAAAGATGAATAAAGCAAAACTGCCAACACATGTAGAAATCGATGCTGAAAAGTATGGAATTATCAAAGATTCTGTTATTTTGTTGGAACAGGTGAGAACAATTGATAAATCCAGACTAAAAGAAAAAGTGTGCCATCTCGATAAAGATATTTTGCAAAAGATTGATAAAGCTTTATTAATCAGCCTGGCATTAGATACATAGGCTGAAAAAGGGTATGGCATAGTATTTGAAATAGAAAAGGAGAAAAGTAACGTATGGATAGCCACCCCATAAGAGGATTGATAATCATCTCATGTCTTACATTGTTTCATGCAGTGATTACCACAGCAAAAGTTTCTCTGGAAAATGTAAATGAGGCAAATGTAGAAAAACGGGCAGAAGAAGGAGAAAGAAAAGCAAAGCGAGTTCAAAAGCTGTTAGGGCAGCCAGACAGATACATAAATCTGATGAAACTTGTTTCTGCAACGATTTGTATTTTAATTGGAATTGTATATATTTCAGAGCAATATGCTCTAATAGAAAGACTAGTAAAAAAGAATCTACCAATTGAAAAGTATCCAATCATCTATATAGTTTGTACTATATTTATAACGGCATTTCTTATTTATTTGATTGTATTACTTGGATTTTTGTTCCCAAAAAAGTTGGCACTACGTTATCCAGATTCTTTTGTCTTTTCATTATCTGCTCTGTTTGCAGCACTTTTACATCTGTTTACACCACTACTTTGGTTGTTAGAGAAAAATATCAATCTATTATTGAGGCTGTTTCAAATTAATCCGTCTGAATTAGAAGAAAATGTAACGCAAGACGAAATTATTTCTATTGTTAATGAAGGACAAGAGCAAGGCGTTTTAGAGGCGGAAGAAGCAGAAATGATTTCAAATATCATTGAATTTGATGAAAAAGAAGCAAATGATATTATGACACATCGAAGAAAAATTATAGCAATCAGTGCTGCATTAAGTATTGAAGAAGCACTTAGGTTTATGCTTGAGGAAAACTTTTCAAGATTTCCTTTATATCAAGATAGCCTTGATAACATTGTAGGAATTTTACATCTAAAGGATGTTACACGATACTATATGGATGAAAAACTAAAACATCGACCATTGATTGAAGCAGCAAGAAAACCTTACTTTATTCCAGATACTCAAAATATTGATGTATTATTTCGAGAAATGCAGTCGAAAAAAATCCATATGGCAGTTGCTATTGATGAATATGGTCAAACCGCAGGCATTATTGCAATGGAAGATTTAATAGAAGAGATTGTAGGAGATATCCAAGACGAATATGATGAAGAAGAGGATATGATCATAGAAGAAGCAACTGGCTCTTATCTTGTACATGGAGAAGCTGATTTAGAAGAAGTTGGAGAGTTTATTGGAATCGAATTTGAAGAGGAAGATTTGGAAAACTTCGGAACTCTGAATGGCTTTTTAATCTCTCGATTAGAACATATACCAAAAGAAAATGAAACAGAACAAATTGATTACTGTGGATATAAATTTCAAATTATAAAAGTAGAACATAAAGTGATTCGTTTAGTTCGGTTATCTCGTATTCCAAATGAAATAGAAATGGATCAGGAAGAGAAGGAAGCGTTTTTAAAGGAAGAAAAAAGGGCTTCTTACTTTTATGTAGATAGTAATTTTAAAACTCCTCATTTCCGAAAAAAGGGAGTATTGCGTGCAGCTCAGCTTTCTGTAGAAGAAACGGTTAGTTCTTCTGAAATTATTTCACAAGAAAAAAGATAAAACAAAAAGCAGGCCGGGAAAGCCTGCTTTTTGTTGCGTATAATAGGGTGGGAGTAGAAAGTGTTTAACCACTATCTAGGCTCTAGTATACTTAGGAAATGTGTTGAAATTGTGATTGATTTATGAAATAACCATAAAAAGTGTAAAGGAATTTTACCTAATTTATCAAAACAAAAAAGCCTGACAAATTTGTCGGCTTTTTGTATTATATATTATAATTGGGGGAGGAGGAGAGAGTGAAACATATTTCATTCACTTTCTATGATGATTATTATAACAATGATTTATGAGTAAAGTATGAAGAAATTGAAAAAGATTTGTGAACATCTATGTTCGTTTTTTGTTCATATTTTTCTGATTTATGTTTTTGTGAAGGTTTTTGTATTATTATTTTACTTTACATAACAAAATAAGAACAGTATAATAGAGAACGAAAAATTTTATTGTAAAAGATGAGAAAGAGAGATAAAATCATTGGAGGAAAATAAAAATATTCCCGAAAAAATGGACTACCAACTATTAATGGATACAGCAGTATTAGCAGGAGAAATTATGTTAGTTGCGGGGGCAGAAACATACCGTGTGGAGGATACCATTTACAGAATATTAAAAACTTCTGGGTTTGAACGTTGTGATGTTTTTGTAGTAGCAACTGGAATTATGGCTACATTAGCTGATTGGCGGGTTGATACGATTAGTATTACAAGACGTGTTGGAGAGAAAAGCACAAATCTGGGCAATATTTCTGATGTCAACGAAATTTCCAGAAAGTATTGTGGTGGAGAGATTACATTAAAACAGGCATTTCATAATCTAAAACGAATTCAATCAAAAAGATATCCTATCTGGTTAAATTATGTATGTATGATTTTGACTGCGGCATTTTTTACGCTCCTATTGGGAGGAGGATGGGCAGAGAGTTGCTTTGCATCCGTCAATGGTCTGTTTATTGTGTTTAGTCAGATGATTAACCGAAAATTTAAAATTAATGGCTTTGTATTAAATATGGCAGTTTCTTTTTTGATGTCTTTTACCTGTCAGGGATTTGCTAAATTGCCGGGAATAACTTTGGACATGGAATTATTGATTGCAGGTTCCATTATGGCACTGCTGCCGGGGGTGGCCATTACAAACGCAATTCGGGATACACTTCAAGGAGATTATATGTCTGGAGCTGCCAGAGTAATTGAAGCTTTTGTAATTGCTGCTTCTTTAGGTGTAGGTGTAGGAGCAGGTCTTTCATTTGGTGGATTTGTATTTGGAGGAGAATTTTAAGGAAAGGAAGAAGCTATTTATGCTTATACAGGTAATAGGTGCATTTTTTGCAGTATTAGCCATGTCTGTAATATTAAGTGTTCCCAAAAAATTTTTATTTTATTCAAGTTTTGTTGGGGCGGCTGGATGGCTGGTCTATTTGTTAATGTTAAAGACAGGTGCTATAGAAACTATAGGAATTTTTGTTGCAACTTTGGCAGCAGCATTAATTTCTCACAGTTTTGCAAGATTATTTAAAGCTCCTGTGACAATATTTTTAATTCCTGCCATTCTTCCAACTGTTCCAGGAGTAGGGATGTATCGAATTGTCTATTATATGATTATTGGAGATCGAAATATGACTGGATATTATTTTAGCCAGACGTTACAGATTGCAGGCATGATTGCAATTGCAATCTTTATAATGGACACTGTATTTCGAACTGCAAAACAGACGACTTATGCAAAAAAATCGAAAAATAGCTAAATTGGGATAACGATGAAGATTACTTTAGTATGTGTGGGAAAGTTAAAAGAAAAATTTTTTGTTTCTGCCTTAGAAGAATATCAAAAAAGATTAAGTAGGTACTGTAAATTAAACATTATTGAACTAGCAGATGAAAAAACGCCAGATGGGATTGGACAGGCGGCAGAAGATGCGATTAAGAAAAGAGAAGGAGAGAGAATTTTAAAATCTTTACCAGAGGAAGCATATATCATAGCACTTGCTATTGAAGGGGAGATGTATTCTTCTACAGAATTTGCCGCTCAAATTGAAAAACATTGTATAGAAGGAAAAAGTCATATTTTATTTATAATTGGAGGATCTTTGGGATTGGATAAAGAAGTTTTAAAAAAGGCGGATGAGTTACTTAGTTTTTCGAAAATGACATTTCCGCATCAGTTAATGCGTGTCATTTTGTTAGAACAGATATATAGAGTATTTCGAATTATTCATAAAGAACCTTATCACAAATAAAATTTTCATGTACAAATTAAAATTTATCTTATTCTCGGTAGAATATCGGATATCTTTACTAAAACAATTGATAGTCAATAAAATCTATGATATAATACATAAGTACTCTTGTAATCGGTTACAATGAAACATTTCAGTGTAATTTTGATATGAGTAAGCGAAACAATCAGAACTTTCAATATTTCGTATAGCAAATTACGTTCAAAACCAGAATATCTGTGTGAACGGAGCATTAAATATATTCACACGTTATAATACCATAAGGACAAGTTTTAAGAGTAGTTATAGTAAGGAGGTTTAAAAATGGAATTATTAAAAGGAAAAGTTGCAGTTGTCACAGGAGGTAGCAGAGGCATTGGCTTTGCTATTGTAAAGAAGTTTTTGGAAAATGGTGCAAGAGTTATTTTATGTGGATCAAGACAAGAAACGGCAGAACGTGCAGTAGAAAAACTAAAAGAAGAGAATTCGGAATATCCTGTTACTGGAATCTGGCCAGATTTAAGTAATTCAAGTGAAATAGAAGAGAGTTTTAAAAGAGTGAAAGAAGAGTTTGGAACTATTGATATTTTAGTAAATAATGCAGGAATTTCTGCAAGAGATAGTATTTTTAACTATAAACCAGAAGAATTCCAAAAAATTATGGATCTCAATGTAAATTCTGCATTTTATTGTACAAAAGCAGTAGTAGAATATATGAAGGAACAAGAGGGTGGAGTTATTTTAAATACAAGTTCTATGGTAAGTATTTATGGACAGCCTTCAGGTTGTGGATATCCAACTTCTAAATTTGCTATTAATGGAATGACAAAATCGTTAGCAAGAGAATTAGGAAAATACCATATTCGTGTGAATGCAGTAGCTCCAGGTGTAACTAATACAGATATGGTGTCCAGTCTTCCAAAAGAAGTCATTCAACCAATTATTGCAACCATTCCTTTAGGAAGAGTTGGAGAGCCAGAAGATGTAGCAAATGCCTTTTTATATTTAGCAAGTGATATGGCTTCTTATGTAACAGGAGTAATACTTTCAGTAGACGGAGCAGCAAGAAGTTAAAATAGAATAAAAAAGAGGTTGTTGCATTAAGAATCGAACATACAATATCTTGTATTTGATTTTCTTAGTACAACAGCCTCTATTTTTGGGCAAAAAAATATTGTTAAAAAATTCAAGTTTAATTTTGATTTTTTTAATAATACTACAAAAGAATCATGTGCTACAAAAGTAAGAAAAAGTAAAAAAGAGAATTTTTACTAGAAAAATTTTAGAAAATCTAAAGTTTTGCTTGCAATTTGACACAAAAGAGGGTATAGTGGCGATGGTAGTATGAAAAATGGACAAGAATGAGGAGTGAGGGAATGAGTAGTAAAAATGTTGTTATTGGAAATATCATGGATGTATATGATAATCCAATTGCAGAACTTGTAAATGTAGCTTGTCATTTTGACAGCAATATTATTTTTGAGAACGGATCAAGAAAAATTAATGCAAAAAGTATTATGGGAATGATGGCATTTCCAATACAAAAAGGCTTAGAACTTGGAATTCATGTAGAAGGATCAGACGAAGAAAATGCACTTTTAGCGATAGAGCAGTTTTTAGTCTGCTAGAAAAAATATAGAAAAATGCAGAATACGATAGGACTGTTAGCATATGTAGACGCAGGAAAGACAACAGTAGCAGAGCAGATTTTATATTCCACTGGTACTCTAAAAAGACCGGGACGTGTAGATTTTGGAGATACACACTTAGATTTTGAGGAAATAGAAAGAAAAAGAGGAATTACAGTATTTCTTGGACAGGCAGAATTTTGCTATCAGGGAATGGAATTTCATCTTTTAGATACTCCAGGACATATGGATTTTTCTACAGAGATGGAACGAAGTTTAGCAGTTCTTGATTATGCTGTGGTGATTATCAGTTTAGTAGAGGGAGTGACAGGGTATACCACATATGTATGGAAATTGTTAAAAGAAAGAAAGATTCCAACTATCTTTTTCCTAAATAAATTAGATCGGGAAGGGGCAGATATCGATCAGACTCTCTTTCAGATAAAAAAACGACTGTCCAAAGCAAGTGTAATATTTCCAGAAAAGATACTAAAGAAAAATAAAGAGGAACAGCAAAGTTTGTCACAGGAAGAATTAGAAAATTTTGCAGAGGCAAACGATGCTTTATTAGAATATTATATATCAGAGGAAAATCCAAAACAAGAGATAATAAAGAAAATAGTTTGTGAAGAAATCAGGTCATGCCGTCTGTTTCCATGTATTTGCGGTTCTGCATTAAAGCAACAGGGAATTGATCTATTATTGGAATTATTTTGTGAATTAAAACAAGCTTCTAAACCGAAACAGATAGAAGAATTATCGGGGATTATATATAAAATCCGCAGAGATGAAAAAGGAAATCGTATTGTATTTCTAAAAGTAGTAAGTGGTCATTTGAGTGTAAAACAAGAGGTGGTACTAAGACTTCCAAATGGAGAACTCTGTACAGAAAAAGCAGATCAGATTCGAATTTATTCAGGAGAAAAGTATCGTCTTGTGGAAACAGCAACACAAGGACAGTTATGTGCAGTAACTGGCTTTACAAAGGCAATCATAGGTTCTGTATTAGGGGAAACACTTTCTGTGACTAAATTTGAACAAAAACCTATTTTGCAGGTTCGTTTGATCTGCAAAGATCAGACACCAATAAAACGCTTATTAGAGGTATTATATCTTTTACAAGAAGAAGATCCAATGCTAAAGGTAGAATATGAAGAACGACTTGAACAAGTAAAAGTACATATTATGGGAACAATTCAAGCAGAGGTATTAAAAGAAACCTTAGAGCAGCGATTTAAAATTTTGGTGGAATTAGGAACTTGCGAGGTACAGTATTTAGAAACCATTGCGAAACCAGTTAAAGGCTATGGACATTATGAACCACTTAGACACTATGCAGAAGTCCATCTAAAATTGGATCCAGAAAAATCTGGAACTGGAATTTTGACAGAAAGTCATACGCATGTAGATATTTTATCGCAAAATTATCAAAATCAAATTCTTTCCCATCTCAAACAACAGGAGTACAAAGGAAGGTTGACAGGTTCACCACTTACAGATGTACGAATTCAACTAACTTGTGGAAGGGCTCATTTAAAGCATACAGAAGGGGGAGACTTTAGACAGGCAACAGATAGAGCAGTTTATCAGGGGCTTTGTAAAGCAGATCTTATATTATTAGAGCCAATTTATCAAGTACAAATTACGGTACCATCTCAAATGTCAGGACATGTAATTGCTGATATTAAAAAAAGGTATGGAACAGTGACACAATTAGATTTAGGAGAACAAGAAGTTTTGCTGACAGGAAAAGCACCTGTAGCAACTATGATGGATTACCCAAAAGAATTTGCTTCTCTTGTCAAAGGTTCGGGTACAATAATATTAACAGTAAGTGGATATTTGCCTTGTCATAATACAAAAGAGGTAATTGAAAAAATAGGATATGACGCAGAACACGATCCACAGGCAATATCTGGTTCCGTTTTTTGCTCTCATGGCAGTGGATTTTATGTTTCTTGGCAGGAAGCAGAAGCATATATGCACTGTCCATTGGAAGAAGAAAATAGATAGTGAAGATAATATCTTCACTATCTATTTTCTTTCTTTTTTACTTTAACGCAATAAATGTAAGACATATTGACTTTCTTATTTTGTTGAAGTATTTTTTTATAGACGGATATTAAAACTTGTGGTATTATTAAAAAACAGGTAAATAAGATTGTACAGAAATGAGGGAAAAAATATGATATCGAAAGATATACTACAGGAAGTCTTAATAGCAGCTCTTTCCACAGGAGCAGATTTTGCAGAGATCTTTGCTGAACATACAGATGAAAAAAGTATTTATATGATTGACAGCAGGGTACAAAATATTTCAGACAGAGTAATTTCAGGAGTCGGTATTCGAGTCTTTAAAGGATGCCGCTGTATTTCAGGATGTACAACAGATATGAGCCGTTTAGGTTTACTAGCATGTGCCAAAAAAGTGGCAGATACACTCTCCGATTCTCCAACTATTTCGCAGGTTTGTTTAACAGAGAGAATTTTTGGAGATATTCACCCAATTCGTATTGTTCCTTCTTCATGTAAAAATCAAACAAAGATTGATCTTTTAAAAGAAGCTTATTTTTCTGCTAAAGAGTATCATGAAAGAATTTCTCAAGTGTCAGGTGTTTTCTTAGATGTAGATCATAAAATCCTAGTTGCAAATAGCGAGGGATTATTTGCGCAGGATCGTCAAATTCGTACCCGTCTAGTAATTAATGCAGTTGCAAGTAAAGAAGGAGAAAATCAAACCGGTTCTTGTTCTCCAGGACGTAGAATGGGCTTGGAGATGTTTGATTTATTTTCTCCAAAAGAAATTGGACAAAAGGCAGCAAAACAGGCGCTTGTTATGTTAGATGCAGACTATATTAAAGCAGGAACAATGCCAGTGGCAATTGAAAATGGATTTGGTGGAGTAATTTTTCACGAAGCATGTGGTCATTCCCTTGAAGCAACATCTGTCGCAGTAGGAAGTTCTCAATTTGCAGGAAAACTTGGACAAAAGATTGCAGGAGAAAAAGTGACAGCAGTAGACGACGGAACGATACCAAACGCTTGGGGTTCGATTAATATTGACGACGAAGGACACCCTTCCAAACGAAACGTATTAATTGAGAATGGAGTTTTAAAATCCTATTTGATAGATAAATTAAATGGAAGACGTATGAATATGGAGTCTACAGGAAGCAGTCGCAGACAAAGTTATCTTTTTGAACCAACTTCTCGTATGACAAATACATTTATTGAGAATGGTCCAGATAAAAATGAGGATATTATTCGGTCAATTGAGTATGGATTATATGCAAAATCAATGGGAGGCGGTTCGGTAGATCCTGTTACAGGAAGTTTTAATTTCGCAGTCACAGAAGGATATATGATTCGCAACGGACAAATTCAAGAGCCAGTTCGAGGGGCTAGTTTAATTGGTACAGGTGCAGAAATCCTTACAAAAATTGATATGGTTGGAACAAATTTAGAGCGTGGGCAGGGAATGTGTGGCTCTTTAAGTGGAAGTATTCCAACGGATGTAGGACAGCCATTAATTCGTGTTTCTTCTATTACTGTCGGCGGAAGATAATAAGTCGTTTTAATATAAAAAGTGAAAAGACCATTTATGGTAGAAATGAGGTTAGTATGCAGTTTCAAGAATTTAAAGATTATGTAGTAACTGCAGCAGAGGATGCAGGTTTAACAGAGTATGAAGTTTATTATAAAAATACAGTACAAGTAAATGTTATGGCAGTTTCGGATCAAAATGAGGTAAATCAATTTTCTTCTTCCGAAAATGGAGGAGTATGTTTTCGATGTATTGTCAATAAAACAATGGGATACGCTTCCACAGAATGTTTTACTTTAGAAGAAGCTAAAAAACTTGTTAAAAAAGCAATGGAAAATGCAGAATCGATTGAAACAGAGGATGAAATAGAACTGCATAAAGCAGAAGAACACTATGAGACAGCACATAAAAAATATATAGAGTTTCCGCAGTCTTCTAAACTCATTGAAAAGACTTTACAGGCACAAAGAAAAGCTCTTGATGCAGATAAGCGTGTGACAGGTGGCACAATGACTTATTCAGCAGCATATACAACAACCGAAGCGATTTGCAATTCAAAAGGATTGGATTTAAGTAACACCATTACTGTTTCTGAATTAGAAGTATCTCCAGTCATTGCAGAGAAGGAACAGATGTATAGCAGTTATGAAGTTAAGATATCCGATTGGGATTCATTAGATGCAAAAGAAATTGCTAACAGAGCAGTAAAAAAAGGAATTGAAAAAATTGGAGCGGAAAGTATAGAAAGCGGAACATATCCAGTTGTATTTTCAGCAGATCAAATGGCAACCATGTTGGGAACTTTTTCTTCTATTTTTTCCGCTGAAAATGCTCAAAAAGGGCTATCTTTACTTATAAAAAGGGAAGGAGAACAGATTGCTTCTAAACTGGTGACCATAATCGATGATCCATTTTATGAAGATTCTTTTATAACTTGTTCTTTTGATGCAGAAGGTGCGGCAACGAAAACAAAGACTATTATTGAAGAGGGAGAATTTAAAACTTTACTTTACAACTGGCAGACAGCAAAGAAAGCAGGAGTAAAAACAACAGGAAATGCTTCAAAGGCATCGTATTCTTCTCCAATTTCTATTATGCCATATAACTTCTTTTTAAGTGCAAAAGATATGACATTAGAAGAACTATTTGCTAAAATGGAGAATGGAGTTTATATCACAGAATTAAATGGTCTTCATGCAGGAGCAAATGCAGTAACTGGGGATTTTTCTCTTTCAGCAGAAGGATTTTTAATAAAGGATAAAACATTGACAAAGGCAGTAAAAAATATCACTGTATCAGGAAACTTCTATACACTCTTAAAAGAAATTATAGGAGTTGGAAACAAGATAGAGTTTCTTCCACCAAGGGGATATTCTGTCTTTGGCTCGCCAGCAGTTCTTATAAGAGAACTTGCGATAGCTGGGAAATAACATATTTTTTCATTACTTGCGGAGGTAGGACAATGTCTTTTTGTGTAAAAGAACTGCTAAAAAAATATGGAGATAAAGTAGTAGTAGATCATTTAAATTTTGAGATGAAAAACCCGGGAGTATATGCCCTGCTTGGTACAAATGGAGCAGGAAAATCAACTTCTCTTCGAATTATGCTTGGAATGTTGGCAAGTGATAGTGGAGAGGTACTTTGGAATAATAAACCATTTGATGCAGTGAAAATGAATGTAGGCTATTTAGCAGAAGAGAGAGGATTATATCCAAAATATTCTCTTTTAGATCAGCTTTTGTATTTTGCAAAATTAAAAGGTGTTTCAAAGAAAGATGCTATGAAACGAATTCAATATTGGTCAGCGAGATTAAAGGTGGAAGAATATGTATTTCCACCAACTAAAAAAGGAAAGAAAGCAGTGAAAGCAAATCGTGCAGATCAGCTTTCAAAAGGAAATCAACAAAAGATCCAATTAATGGCAGCTCTGCTTTCTGAACCACAGTTTTTGATTTTAGATGAGCCATTAAGTGGATTAGATCCAGTAAATACCGATCTGTTTAAAGAAATTATTAGAGAAGAGATCGCAAAAGAAAAATATCTGATTATGTCTAGTCACCAGATGCCAACCATAGAGGAATTTTGTTCTGATATTACGATTTTAAACAGAGGAAAGACCGTATTATCTGGTAATCTAAATGAGATTAAAAAAAGTTATGGGCGTGTTAATCTTTTTGTGAAGAGTGATATAGAGATAGCATCCTATATTTCCTCATTTGGTTTAAAAATTGCAGCAAAAACTCCTGAAGTATATCACCTAAAGGTAAGTGGTGAACAACAGGCAATGCAGTTTTTGAAGAAATTGGTAGAAGATCAAGTTCCTGTGGTACGATTTGAATTAAGAGAACCATCGCTACATGAAATCTTTATAGAAAAGGTGGGCACAACAAATGAGGGATAAACTGACAGGATGGAAGGATGTTTTTTCTTTTACATTTCGCCAAACCTTAAAATCAAAAGCTTATAAAGGCTCTTTAATCATATTGCTTTTCATATCTTTCATTTCTATGCCACTGTTAAATCTATTTTTAGGGAATACAGCAAAGACAATAGAAAATCACATAACAAAGCTTTATGTAAAAAATGAAACAAGTCTTTTGGAATTGGATTTTTCTGGACTGAATGTCTATGAACCATATCAAGCAATAGAAGTGATAAGTATACCAGATTCAACTGCATTTGAAACGATTATAGAAAAGATACAGACAGAAGAAACCTCAACAGTTGCTGTATGGATTCAATCCATAGGAACAGAGTATTTTTTACAGATATATTATTCTAAGGCAGGAAAAGTAAAAGGACAGGAAGTAGAACAATTTTCACAGACACTAAAAAATTATTTTGAAACAGAAAAAATGCGATTGTCTGGACTTAACAAAGAACAGATTGAAATAGCATTAGAAGTTGTTACAACACAAACATATATTTCTGACGAAAATGGATTAGAAGTGGTAGAAGAGGATACCTCTATTACACAGAATGAATATTGGTTTATATATGGATTATTGTTTATTGTTTTAATGGTTAGTACAATGTCTGCAAGTCAAGTGGCAATGTCCATTGTTTCTGATAAATCTTCGAAAGTAGTAGAATTTTTATTGACTTCAATCAGACCATTGGCAATTATTGTGGGAAAAGTACTTTCTATGTTATTGGCAGTTGTACTACAACTTTTCTCAGTGGGAATTGTAGTTTTTATTTCAGGAAAGATTAGTAATTATCTATTTCCAGAGGCAGGAAACCCATTAAGTGGAATTTTAAGTGCAGATATTTTAAATAATCTAAACTTAGGAAATTTTCTACTCTGCCTTATTATGATTTCGTTAGGATTAGTATTCTATGCAACTTTAGCTGGTCTGTCAGGAGCGACAGTTAGTAAAGTGGAGGAAGTTGGAGAAGGACAGATGTTATTTACCATTGTCGATCTGATAGGAGCTTATATTGGCATAGGAGCAGCAGGAGGGTTATTAGGAGATGGAGTGAACGCTTTTGTTATATTTGCTTTTTTGTTTCCTCTTTCTGCTCCTTATATTCTTCCGGGAGCGATCTTGGCAGGTAAAGCTGGTATCGGTCTGATAATAGGGGCAATGGCATTAGAACTTGTTGCAGTAATTTTACTATTCCTCTTTGTGGCAAGAGTTTATGAGGTGTTAATCTTGCATAATGGAGAACGAGTTCACCTCAAGGAGATGTTTAAGATTTTCAAGACATCAAAAGGAGGAAGTCATCATGAGTAAAGATTCGTTTCGCGGATGGAAAAAAGTTTATGATTTTACACTAAAACAGACGATAGGAATGAAAGGGTTTCAAATTGTCACTATATTAGCTGGTTTTATACTGTTTGGGGCAATTATTCTAATTACTATCATTTCTGCACAACAAAAAAAAGATGATTCTTTTTCAAATAATGTAGAACAAGATATAGAATATGGAATTGGATCGCAATTTAATGAAATTGAGGACGTGTTTGTCTATGACGACACAAAAATTGCAGATATAGATTATAAAGAAATGTTAAAACAAATAGATGAAAAACAGTTTGAAACAATAACATTTCATTATGAGAATAATTCCAGAGAAGAAGCTGCAAAAAAAGCGGCAGAACAGGCAAAGGCAGTTGCCGTAATTATTACAAAAGAAGAGCAAAACTTTTTATTGCAGGCTGCAATTCCACAATCTAACCAAATAGATAAAGTACAGGCACAGCAATTATTAAATGTAATGGCAGATTGTTTTAAAGTAAATAAATTACTTCAGGCAGGAGTAACCAAAGAACAGGCTGTTCAGATTAAAACAGATACGTATATAAATAATTTTCAGATAGAAGAAGAGAATACAGCTACCACTTTGATTCGATTATTTGCACCAATGTTATTTGGACTGTTATTATATTTTCTTTTACTGTTTTATGGACAGACTGTCTGTAAAGAAGTTTCTGTTGAGAAGGTATCAAAATTAGCAGAAATGTTGTTAATTTCAGTACATCCTTATAGTTTAATGATAGGTAAGGTACTAGCTATTACGGTCAGTGCTCTTTTACAGTTTTGTATATGGATTCTTTCAGCAGTATTTGGCTTAGTAGCAGGAAATGCAATAGCAAGTTCTATGTATCCGGGATATAGTAACAGCATTTTTCAGGTAATACAGTTTTTAAGAGATAATATTGGAGAAACTGCATTGAGTATACCGTCTGTTATTTTAGCTATAGTTATTTTTTGTGTAGGATTTTTATTCTATAACATGTTAGCTGCTTTAGCTGGATGCCTTGTTGTACGACCAGAGGAAACTGCTTCTACTCAAGCTTTGTTCCAATTTCCGATTATTATCAGCTGGCTAGTCAGTTACTTGGCTTTTTTAATGGGTAAAGAAGGGTTAGTTCAAGTATGCCGTTATGTTCCTTTGACTGCTCCTTTTTGTGTTCCAGCAGAGCTTGCAACAGGTTCTATTGGAATTTTAGAGGGATTTATCAGTACAGTTATCTTAATACTTTTTTCATTACTTACTGTCATATTAGCGGCAAAAATATATCGAGGATTAATTCTCTATCAGGGAGAAAAAATAAAGTTAGCAACAATTATAGGAATTTTAAAGACAAAGTAAAGAAAAAAGTACTTGTATAATCAAAAGAAACAGGATATAATATAAAAATAATGCAAAAAGGCTATAAGAAAACTACGATATTGAAATTTTTTTCAGAGAGTCAGTGGATGGTGCAAACTGACAAAGGACAATATCTCTCCACTTTCTTTGCAGCGAACGAAGAGTTCGAAGGGTAGTATCCTTTATTATACTAAGAGTGACCGAAGTTTTCGGTAATTTGGGTGGCAACGCGGAAAAGATCCGTCCCATAAAGTTTATGGGATGGATCTTTTTTTATCTTAAAAAAGGAAGGAGAAAAACTATGTTAGATTTAAAATTTATCAGAGAAAATCCAGAGATTGTAAAACAAAATATCCGAAATAAGTTTCAAGAAGAAAAACTTCCACTTGTAGATGAAGTAGTTGAATTAGATGCAAAAAATCGTGCTACAAAGCAGGAGGCAGATGCACTAAGAGCAGAACGAAATATGATTTCAAAACAGATTGGGACACTTATGGCAAAAGGTCAAAGACAAGAAGCCGAAGAAATGAAGAAAAAGGTAACAGAAAAATCAGAGCATTTAGCAAAATTAGAGGAAGAAGAAAAAAAGCTTTCTGAACAGATCCAAAAGATTATGATGGTAATTCCAAATATTATTGATAAAAGTGTTCCAATTGGAAAAAACGATACAGAAAATGTAGAGATCGAAAAGTTTGGTGAACCAGTTGTTCCAGACTTTGAAATTCCATATCATACAGAAATTATGGAGAGATTTCATGGAATTGATTTAGACAGTGCAAGAAAAGTAGCAGGGAATGGATTTTATTATTTGATGGGGGATATTGCAAGACTACATTCGGCTGTTATTTCATATGCCAGAGATTTTATGATCAATCGTGGTTTTACTTATTGTGTTCCTCCATTTATGATCCGCAGTGATGTTGTTACTGGTGTTATGAGTTTTGCTGAAATGGAATCTATGATGTATAAAATTGAAGGAGAGGATCTCTTTTTAATTGGAACAAGTGAACATTCTATGATTGGAAAATTTATTGATACAATTCAAAAAGAAGAAGATCTGCCTTTTACACTTACCAGTTATTCTCCTTGTTTCCGAAAAGAAAAAGGGGCACATGGACTAGAGGAAAGAGGAGTTTATCGAATTCACCAGTTTGAAAAACAGGAAATGATTGTAGTTTGTAAACCACAAGATTCTATGCAGTGGTTTGAAAAGTTATGGAAAAATACAGTGGATTTTTTCCGATCTTTAGATATTCCAGTTCGAACATTAGAATGTTGTTCAGGAGATTTAGCAGATTTAAAAGTAAAGTCATTAGATGTAGAAGCTTGGTCACCGAGACAAAAGAAGTATTTTGAAGTAGGAAGCTGTTCGAATCTTGGCGATGCTCAGGCAAGAAGATTAAAAATTCGTATCCAAAAAGAAGATGGCAGCAAATATTTTGCTCATACTTTAAATAATACAGTGACGGCTCCTCCTAGAATGTTAATTGCATTTTTAGAAAATAATTTAAGAGCAGATGGATCGATAGCAATTCCAGAAAGTTTGCGTTCCTATATGGGCGGAATGGATGTAATACGATAAAAAGAAAGGGATGAGGTAATATATGAATAAAATTAAAATGCAGAATCCAATTGTAGAGATGGATGGCGATGAAATGACAAGAGTTCTTTGGAAAATGATTAAAGAAGAATTACTTTTGCCATTTATAGAACTAAATACAAAATATTATGATCTTGGATTAGAATATCGAAACGAAACGAATGATAAAGTTACAGTAGAATCTGCCGAGGCTACGAAAAAGTATAAAGTAGCAGTAAAATGTGCAACGATTACACCAAATGCCGATAGAGTAAAAGAATATAACTTAAAAGAAATGTGGAAAAGTCCAAATGGAACAATTCGTGCTATTTTAGATGGAACCGTATTTCGTGCTCCGATTTTGGTTAAGGGTATTGAACCGTATGTAAAAAACTGGAATAAACCAATTACGATTGCAAGACATGCCTATGGAGATGTCTATAAAGCATCAGAGATGAGAATTTTACAACCGGGAAAGGCAGAATTAGTCTATACTGCTAAAGATGGAACAAAAGTAAGTGAATTAATTCATGAATTTAAAGGAACAGGTGTACTTCAGGGAATACACAACCTCGATTTATCAATAGAAAGTTTTGCAAGAAGCTGCTTTAATTTTGCTATAGATACAAAACAAGATCTCTGGTTTGCAACAAAAGATACTATTTCTAAAAAATACGATCATACATTTAAAGATATTTTTCAAGAGATCTATGAAAAAGAGTATGAAGAGAAATTTAAAGAAATAGGCATTACTTATTTTTATACCTTGATTGATGATGCAGTAGCAAGAATTATCCGTTCTGAGGGTGGTTTTATTTGGGCTTGCAAAAATTATGATGGTGATGTTATGAGTGATATGATAGCAACTGCTTATGGCTCCCTTTCTATGATGACTTCTGTACTTGTTTCTCCAGAAGGAAATTTTGAATATGAAGCAGCACATGGAACTGTACAAAGACATTATTATAAATATTTAAAAGGTGAAGAAACGTCAACCAATCCAGTGGCTACCATCTTCGCATGGTCAGGAGCGTTAAAAAAACGAGGAGAACTTGACGAAAATAAAGAATTAATTCGGTTTGGAGAATTACTTGAAAAAGCTTGTATTCAAACAATAGAAAGTGGGAAAATGACAAAAGATCTTGCAATCATTACAACTCATCCATCTGCGACTGCTTTAAATACAGAAGAATTTATTGCCGCAATTCGAACAACACTGGAGCAATTACTTTAATAGATTAGAAAAGACTTTGACACGAAAATAACATATTTTTTAGATAAAATAAAAGTTACTTAAATTGTAAGAGTACGGCGGCACGGGAGGAAGCCAAATGAGAAACGAAGAAGATCGTGGCTCTTTTGAGGGGAATGAAACCTTGGACAGACATAAATGGATGGATTTTGAGGAAGATGAAGTTTTGGATGAAGGGGATTCTTTAGAAGAGGATAAAACTTCAGACGGTGTAGATGATTTTATGAATAATGTGAGTGAATCTCTCAGCTCTCAAATTAAAAAAGAGTTAGGTGATTTTTCTGAAACAGAGGAGTTTGAAACAGAGGATTTAGATGATACAGTAAAGCCGAAAAAATCTTCTAAAAAGCGGGTTCTTATTATAACAGGATGTATTTTAGGAAGTTTGCTTTTAATCATTGGACTCTTTGGAAAGAAAATAATGTACAATTTAGCAGCTAGATTTATACACAATCAAATTGAAAATGTAGAGCCAACTCCCTCACCTATACCAACTCCTATTTTGACTCCAACTCCAACACCGGAAATAGAAAATAATGAAAATCCTCCGGATTCTGAGATATCAGAACCACCAGAAGTGCTTTTGCCAAGACAAGAAGATTATGTAATGACTTGCCTTCTTTTTGGAATTGAAGAGATCTATGGAGCTAGAAACACAGATTCGATGATGCTTGCTGCAATCAATACAAAGGATAAGACCGTAAAGTTAGCTTCTATTATGCGTGACAGCTATGTACAGTTACCTGGACATAGACCATGTAAGTTAAATGCAGTATATGCCATGGGAGAAGATCGTGCCCAAGGAGCAGCATTACTTGTTCAGGCAATAGAAGAGCTCTATAAGATTAAGATTGATGCTTATGCAAGTGTCAATTTTGAGTCGTTTGAAGATATTGTGGATCTGCTAGGTGGGGTTACAATAGAATTAACAAAGACAGAGAGAGATTATCTCAATACAACAAATTATATTTCAAATCCTGCCAACAGAAGAGTAGTTGCAGGAGTACAAACGTTGAATGGAAACCAAGTGGTTGGATATTGTAGAGTACGTTATGTTCCAACTTTAGGGGGAGCAGCAGACGACTATGGAAGAACTTTACGCCAACGCAGAGTATTAAATGCAATTTTTGAGAAATATAAATCGAAAGGCTTTTTTGAGTTAATCAGTATAGCAAATACTTGCCTTAGTTATATTACGAGTAATTTAACAGTAGATCAAATTTCAAAAGGATTAGAAATGGTGATAGAAAACGGGATTACATCTTTAGATTCTTCAAGATTCCCAGTAGAAGGAACTTTTTATGACTGCGGAACTACACCATATAACGGATTAAAATATACTTTAGTTTGTACAAATCCAATAGAAAATACCAGTCAGATGTATCAATTTATTTTTGGAGATACCGAAGAAGAAGCAATAGAAAAAAGTAAGAGATATTATGAAGATACGGCACAGACAAATGAACCATAGATATGGAAACAGACTGCCGTAAAAGGAGAGAAAAGACGGACAGAAAAAATGTTTTCCGTACCGTCTTTTCTCTTTTTTTGTTTTTAGCAGCAGAAGGCAAAACAATTTATGTAGAATTATTCTTCTAACAATGCTTTTTTTAAAGTAGTATTGATTGCATTTAAAAGCAGTGTTTGAGTATATTTACTATCATCTGACAAAGTAACCTCAGAAGGATCTGTGCCAGCAATTAGTTGTTCTGCAATCGAATTAAGTGCAGGTTTAATTAACGGATACATAGTAGCAATACTTTCATCTAAATTTTCAATCTGAACAGAAGTGATTTGGTTGGAATTAACAATTAGCTCTAAATTTAAAAGGGTATCGCCAAGAGAAATGACAGAAGTATATATACCAGCTTGATAGCGGGCTTCGTCTTGTGGAGCTAAAAAAGGAGATGATTCATCATTGTCATCTTTTTTAGAGACAAATAGAATCATACATAGGATACATACAATGCCTGCGATAATAATAATACCAGTATATAAGAGCTGTTTTCGCTTTAAAACAACAATTTTGGTATTTGACATAACAAAACCTCCCTAGCTGCATTTGCTACAATTTATGCAGGGAAGCTAGAAAATATACGTTTGGAATTGACAAAGGATAGGAAAAAGATAAGACAAGGAGGGAAAGCAAATGGGATTACATTTTATTTTGGGCTCGTCAGGCTCTGGAAAAACCTATCAATTATACCAAAACACAGTCGAACAGGCACAAATACAGAAAGAAAAAAACTTTTTGGTGATTGTACCAGAACAGTTTACACTTCAAACCCAAAAAGATTTAGTAATGGTACATCCAGACGGAGGTATTTTAAATATTGATGTTTTAAGTTTTTTACGTCTGGCATGGAGAGTGTTTGAAGAATTAGGAGGAACAAAACGTGTTATTTTAGAGGACTCCGGAAAAAGTATGATTATTAAAAAAGTTCTATTAAAAAAGAAGCATGAGTTAGAGATGTTTGCACCAAATGTTGGAAGACAGGGTTTTGTTGATGAAATGAAATCTATGATTTCAGAATTATTTCAATATAGTATTAATTCTGAAAAATTAGATCAGATTTTAGAGCGTACCAAGAACAAACCACAATTAAATCGAAAACTTCGAGATATTCGAACGATTTATGAGGGATTTCAAGAGTTTTTACAAGAAAAATATATTACAACAGAAGAAATTTTAGATGTTTTAAGTGAAATTTCAGAGCAATCCCTTTTTCTTCAAAAAAGTGTAATCTGTTTAGACGGTTTTACAGGATTTACACCTTCTCAATATAAACTACTTCATACATTACTTCGCAAGGCAGAAGATATTTATGTTACTGTAACAATAGATCCTATTTTTTGTGGTCGTGCTTTAAAAGAACATGAATTATTTTATTTAAGTTCACAGACAATTAAAAGATTAACAGAAGCTGCACAACAAGAAAATCAAACAATATCTTTTCAGATGATTGATGATAAAATTTCATATCGATATCATAATTATCCAGAGTTAGCTTTTTTAGAAAAACATTTATTTCGATATCAACCAGCAATATATGAAAAAAAACCAAAGGGAATTCAGATTTTTGAAGCAAAAAATAGAGAAGAAGAAGTTGCAAGAATCATATTAGAAATTCAGATATTGATTCGAAAAGAAAAATACCGTTATTTGGATATTGCAGTTATTACAGAGGATATTGCAGGATATGCAGAATTATTACAGGAAGAAATGGAAAAAGCGAAGATACCCTGTTTTATTGATTATAAAAGGGATATTTTATCAAATCCATTTTCAGAACTGTTAAGAGCAGTGTTAGATGTCATGGAACATAAGTATACATATGAATCTGTTTTTCGTATGTTAAAAACAGGACTTTTAGATTGGGATAATGATGAGATTGATTTGTTTGAGTGGTATGTAAAAGCACTTGGGATTCGAGGAAAGAGTCGATATCAGAAAGAGTGGAAACGAAAATATAGATCGGCTTATGAATTGGATTTAAAAAAGATCAATGAACTGAGAGAAAAATTTTTAAATATGATAGAGCCACTCGATCAGGTTCTCTCAAAAAAAAGTACAGTAAAGGAATGTCTAACAGCACTATTTGAATTTCTGCGAACCTATCAAATAGAGGAAAAGTTGCTTTCCATTGCAGCAGAATTAAAGGAAAGTGAAGATTTTACGGACAGACAGGAAGCAAGAGAATATGAACAGATCTATCGTCTTGTATTAGAATTGTTTGATCGAATGGCAGAATTATTAGGAGATGATATCCTGCCACTTACAGAGTTTCGTGCAATTTTGGAAACTGGTTTAACAGAGGCAAAAGTGGGATTAATCCCACCCGGAACAGATCAGGTAGTAGTTGGAGATATTGAACGAACTCGTTTAAAAGATATTAAGGCATTATTTTTCTTAGGGGTTAATGAAGGGCTTGTACCAAAGGTAATTCCCGGAGGAGGAATCTTATCGGATGCAGATAGACAGTTACTTTTAGAACAAGATGTAGAGCTTGCTCCAACCAAACGACAAGTTTCTTATACAACTGAATTTTATTTATACTTAAACCTAACAAAACCACAAGAACGATTATATTTATCATTTATTCGTTTAGATCCTGACGGAAAGACAGCAAAACCTTCTTATTTAATTGGAAGAGTGTTAAGTCTTTTCCCAAAACTTTCAATTTCTTTCGTGGAACGATATTCCTTTTCAAAAATACAAACAAAAGGAACAGAGGCTTCTTTACTTGCATTATTGGGAACAGATAAAGGACAGACCTATTTAGCAAATTGTCTTAGAAATTATGATGGAGAAAAGGAGACAGAGGAATTTCAAGCATTATTTCATTTATATAGACAAAATGAATTGGGAAATGAAAAGAAACTCTATAAACTTTGTGAAGCAGCCTTTTATCAGAGAAAAGAGAGTGGGATTTCAAAAAAGGCTGCTTCACAGTTATATGGAGCAACTTTACTTGGAAGTGTGACAAGAATGGAAAACTATGCAGCATGTGCATTTTCTCATTTTTTAGCATATGGTCTTGGGTTAGAGGAACGACCAGAATATAAGGTTGCACTTCCTGATATTGGAACGCTCTATCATATGGCGTTAGAAAGATTTTCAGGTAAATTAAAGGAACATGATCGAACTTGGAGAAATATAACCAATGAGGAAATCAAACAATTTGGGAAGGAATGTGTACAAGAAGCATGTGAGGATTATGGAAATGGGATCTTGACAAGCAGCAGCCGAAACGCCTATCTAATCAAACGGTTAGAGAGGGTTTTAAATCGAACATTAACGGTAGTACACGGACAGGTATCTGCCGGATATTTTGAACCAGATGCGTATGAATATGCCTTTTCTTATGCAGATAAGTACTTAAATTTAAGAGGAAGAATTGACCGACTAGACCTATATGAAAAAGATGGAACGATTTATGTGCGAGTTGTAGATTATAAGTCTGGTAGCACTACATTTGATTTAAACAGTTTATATTATGGATTAGAATTGCAACTTGGAGTTTATTTAAGTGCTGGAATGAGAAAACTTTCTGAAGAACATCCAGAAAAAAAGATTGTACCTGCTGGAGTATTTTACTATCATATTTCTGATCCAATTGTGGAGAGATCTCATCATGTAGAGGAAGATATTAAGCAAAAATTAGTAATGGACGGATTAGCAAGCAAAGAAGTTCCCATTATTACTTCTATGGATACTGAGTTCTTAGCAGAAGATGGAGGATTACGCCCTTTAATTAAGTCACAAGTCCTTCCAATCGAAACTACAAAGACCGGGGAACTTTCAAAACGATCAAATGTTGTATCAGAAAAACGATTTTATGAATTATTGAAATTTGTAGAAGATTCCATGTTACAGTTTGGACAGGAAATTATGAATGGAACAACTGCTCTAAATCCTTATAAACAAAAAGAAAAAAATGCTTGTGGATATTGTCCTTACGCTTCTGCCTGTGGGTTTGATCTTAAACTAGAAGGATGTGAATATCGCAGATTTGAAGAACTTTCAAAGGACGAAGTTTGGAAAAAGATAGAGGAGAGAAATCATAAGGAGGGAGGAGAACAAAATGGTACAATGGACAAAAGAACAGAGGAAAGTAATTGAGTTAAGAGATCGAAATCTTCTAGTTTCTGCTGCAGCTGGTTCTGGGAAAACGGCAACCTTAGTAGAGAGAATTATTGAGCGAATTAGTAAAGGAGTTTCTCCTTGTAATATTGATGAACTTTTAGTGGTAACATTTACAAAGGCAGCTGCTTCTGAAATGAAAGAACGAATAGGAAATGCGATTGAAAAACTCTTACTAATAGAACCATCCAATACACATTTACAACAACAACAATCTCTGCTACATAATGCTCAGATTATGACAATAGACAGCTTTTGTTTATTTGTTATTCGAAATTATTTTCATTGTATTGATTTAGATCCCTCCTTTCGTATTGCAGATGAAGCAGAGCTTACCTTATTAAAATCCGATGTAATGTCAGAAGTATTAGAGGAAGAATATGAACAGGAAAATGAAGACTTTTTAGAATTTGTAGAGTGTTATTCAGGAGCACGTACGGATGAAGTTTTAGAGGAGTATGTAAGGCGGTTATTTGAATTTTCCATGAGTTATCCTTGGCAAAAGGATTGGTTTAGACAGGCAGCAGCGGCATTTGATGCAGAAAGTATAGAAGAATTAGAAAAAATGCCATGGATGAAAGAATTATTTTCCTATCTTATTATGGTACTTACAGATATAAAACAAATTAATGAGCGGGCAAGAACTATTTGTTTAGAACCAAACGGTCCTTGGATGTATGAAGAGGCCTTAGCACTAGATGGAATTTTACTTCAAAGGTTATTAGAAAAAACCACCTATACAGAACTATTTGAAGAGATGAAAGCTCTTTCCTTTTCTGTACTTTCCAGAAAAAAGGATGAGGGAGTACTGTTAGAAAAGAGAGAGCAAGTAAAAGCAATGAGAGATTTAATAAAAGAACAATTACTTGATATAAAAAAGAAATTTTTCTTTCAAGAACCAGAAGAGATGCTTGAAGACTTAAAACAGGCATCTAGTTCAGTGAAAGTTTTAATTCGATTGACTGAAAAATTTTCGGAACGTTTTTCTAAATGTAAAGAGGAAAAAAACATATTAGATTTTGGGGATATGGAACATTTTGCCTTAAAAATTTTAACAGAGCAAAAAGAGGGGAAGGCAGTTCCAACAGCGGCGGCAAGAGAATTAAGTATACAATATAAAGAAATTTTAATTGACGAATATCAGGATAGTAATTTAGTTCAAGAAACTATTTTAAATAGTATTTCTAGAATTTTAGACAAACAGCCAAATATTTTTATGGTGGGAGATGTAAAACAAAGCATTTATAAGTTTCGTCTGGCACGACCAGAATTATTTATGGAAAAATATGATTCTTATACAACAAAAGATAGTCAATATCAAAAAATAGATCTACACAACAATTTTAGAAGCAGGGGACAAGTTCTATTTGGTATTAATCGAATTTTTGAACGAATTATGCAGAAAAATTTTGGAGGTATTGAATATAATGAAGAAGCAGCACTTCATTTGGGAGCATCGTATCCATCATCGGAACAATTACAGGAAAAATTAACAGGAGAAACGGAGTTTCGACCAGAATTAATTTTAATGGATGCAGATGATGAAGAGCTAATTCAAGAAGATGAGCCAAAAAGCAGAAAAGAAAGAAAACAGATAGAAGAATATAATAAACGGGAGTTAGAGGCATTAGTAGCAGTGAAACGAATTAGAGAATTAACAGATCCCAATACAGGATTACTTCTTTCAAATGGAAATGAAGTCAGACGCTGCGAATATAGGGATATTGTTATTTTGCTTCGAACAATGACAGGATGGGCAGAAACGTTTGTAGAAGTATTAGGGTCACAAAAAATTCCAGCTCATGCTGAAACGCAGACGGGATATTTTAAAACCCCAGAAGTAACAACCATGTTGAATATGCTTAAAATTTTAGATAATCCCAAACAGGATATTCCATTTGTAGCAGTTTTATATTCTCCAATCGTAGGACTTACCAGCGAAGAACTTGCACAAATACGTGCTCCAAAGCGAACCGTTTGTTTATATGAAGCATTAAAAGCCTATATAGAATCGGGAATAAATAAGGAATTGGTTCAAAAACTCTCTGAATTTTTAAAATTATTTTTAGAGCTTCGTAAAGAGGCATTCCGACTTCCAGTTACTGCATTGTTACATAAAATTTTTGATCAGACAGGATATTATTATTATGTGATTGCCATGCCGGGCGGGGAACAGAGAAAACAAAATTTGGATATGCTATTAAAACGTGCAAAAACCTTTGAAGCAACGAGTTATCATGGACTTTTCCAATTTATTCGTTACATTGGACGTCTGATAGAATATCAGATTGACTATGGAGAGGCAGGAATGACGGCAGGTCAGGAAAATGCCATTCGTATTATGAGTATTCATAAAAGTAAAGGATTAGAATTTCCAGTAGTTTTTGTATGTGGAATGGGGAAGAAATTTAATCAAAGTGATGCAAGAGCAAAGTTGATTTTACATCCAGACTATGGAATTGGACCAGAATATATTGACTATAAACAGCGTACTAGAACACCAACTTTACTAAAAAGGGTTCTACAACAAAAGGGAAGTATGGAAAACTTGTCAGAAGAACAACGAATTTTATATGTAGCAATGACAAGAGCAAAGGAAAAACTAATCTTAACAGGATTGATAAAAAGACCGAAAGAAGTATTAAAAAAGTGGGAGGAAAGCGAAAAGACAAAGGATAGAAAGCTTTTTTTCTCTACTCTTTCCAGTGCTTCAAGCTATTTGGATTTTGTTGGTCCTGCCTGTGTTGGAATCGATGAAATTTTGATTCAAACTTTGACAAAAGAAGATTTAGTATTAGAAGAAGCAAAGAAAGTATGGAAAGAAGAATTGTTAAAACAAAAACTTTTTACCAAGGATGGAATTTTGGAACAAAAACAACTTCAAGAACAGTTTCTAAACGTATTATCTTATGAATATCCATTTGAAAAAGAAGCTATCCTTCCAATAAAAACATCGGTATCTGAGTTGAGAAGAGGAGATTTAAAGGAAGAAGAGATGGAACAATTTCAAAGTGTTATACCAGAAGAGTTTGAACCAATGATTCCTGCCTTTTTAGAGGGAAAACCGGGTTCAAAACCTACAGATAGAGGAACGATTTATCATCGGTTTTTAGAGTGTATAGATTATCGGGTTTTACAAAATAAACAGTTAAAAGATAGCTATAGTTCCATTGTAGAAAAAGAACTTTTAAGAATACAACTGGAAAAGAAATTGACCCAAGAAGAGATAGAAGCAGTTTCTAAACCACAGATCGCTAAATTTTTATCTTCTTCTTTAGCTAGTAGAATGAGCGAAGCAGCAAAACAAAAAAAGTTACATAGAGAATGTCAGTTTGTACTAGGACTTCCTGCTTGTGAAGTAAAGGCAGAATATGAAGGAGATGCAATTTTATTAATTCAGGGAATTATTGATGCCTATTTTGAAGAGGATGAACAAATTGTTTTAGTAGACTATAAAACAGATTATGTTCCAAAAGAGGAATCAGAAACCGACTTTTTTCAAAAGAGATATGGAGGACAGCTTACTCAATATGCAAAAGCATTAAATCGTCTGTTAAAAAAGCCAATTAAAGAAAAGCTTATCTATTCCTTTTCTTTAGGAAAAACAATATCTATATAGTAAAAAAATAATAAAAACACTTTTAACATAATATTTTTTGTAGTAAAATAGAAACTAGATGATTAAAGTCTGAAATTTCGGCTACACTTTTGAACAGAATGGAAAGGAGTGCAGCAAAATGAAGACGAAAAAAAAGATTGATTTTTCTAAAGTAAAACCAGAGGAAATGACAAAGTATGAAATTGCAAAGGAATTAGGATTGTTTGATAAAGTAATGAAAGACGGCTGGGGAGCACTTTCTGCAAAAGAAACCGGGCGAATTGGTGGAATGGTAACAAAGCGAAGGAAAGATTTAAAAGAAGTAAAAGAGCAAAAGTAAACGGACATAATGCTGGAATTGAGGTCAAAATGAAAGAAAGACTATTATTTATTTACAATCCAAATGCGGGAACTGGAAAAATCAAATCAAAGCTATCAGATATTATTGAAATCTTTTCAAATACAGGCTATGAAATTATGATTTATCCAACAAAATGTCGAATGGATGCACGTCAATGTGCAATGGAGTATGTCCAAAAAGAATGGTGTGAACGCATTGTCTGTGCAGGCGGGGATGGAACATTAAATGAAGTAGCAGGAGGAATGATGATATGTGGAAAGCAAATTCCGATTGGCTATATTCCCGCGGGCACAACAAACGACTTTGGATATAGTCTAAAAATCCCTAAAAATATACTTGCTGCTGCTGAACTTGCAGCAACAGGGGAAGTTTTTCAATGTGATATCGGTTCAATTAATGGTACGTATTTTACCTATACAGCAGCATTTGGACTGTTTTCAGATGTTTCCTATGAAACATCCCAAAATATGAAAAATGTACTTGGGCGAGCGGCTTATCTTTTAAGTGGTATTACTAAATTAGCAGGAGTTCGTCCTTATGAGGTTCGTGCAGAGTATGATAATGAAGTGGTAGAGGGAAAATTTATTCTCGGAATATTAGCAAATTCAGATTCAATAGGGGGTTTTCGTGGACTAACAGGAAAAGATGTAATGTTTGATGATGGGTTATTTGAAATGCTCTTAATTAAAATGCCAAAAAACTTATTGGAATTAAATGGAATTATCTATGAATTGTTGAGTAATAGTTTAAATAATCGCTATATCCACTATGCTAGAGTTTCAAAAGTACATATTACTTCTTTAGAGGATTTACCTTGGTCATTAGATGGAGAAGATGGTGGAAATATTCCAGATGCCGAGATTATAATTTACCAAAGGGCAGTACACTATATCTGCCGAAAAGTCAATGATATATTAGAGGAATTAGAAACAAAAGAAGAGATTCAAGAACAATTACCACAAGAGTTTAATCCGACAGAAGAATTGGAAGAGGAATCTTAAAATTAGGGAAAGGAAAGATAATTCATGGAAGAAACAAAAGTATTACAGAAAACGAAAGAAGAAAAAAAGAAGTTGCAAGAAATACAAAGACAAGAACGAAAAAAACGACATAAAAGGAATGTTAAAACGTTATCTGCTTGTCTAGTAACAGGGACAGCGTTAGGGGTATATTCTTTTTATAGAAAAAAGAAATCTAAAATGATGGAAACACAAAATGATATTTCTTCAGAAAAATACTATGATGCTTTTTTCGAGGCAAAAAAAATTGAATTGACAGGAGAGGATATAGAAAAAATAACAGTAAGGGCATGTTTTGGTGCCATTTTATTAAAATTAAATATAGATCAACCAAAGGAAATTGTTATAGAATTAGAAAGTATTATGAGCGGAGTTTTAATTCAAGTGCCAGAACATGTTCAATTTTATATGGAACAAAAGGGAGTTATGACAAAAACAGCAAATCAGGTACAAGGATCAGATAATGAGGATACTGCAACCGTTTATGTAGAAGTCAAAGGAATTTGCAGCGGGATTTGTGTTCGATCTATTCCTTTAGAAAATAAATAAGAAATTGCATTAAAAAGGAGATTATCATGATTGTAGAACCAAAGGTAAAGGGTTTTATCTGCACAACAGCTCATAAAACCGGATGTTTTGAAAGTGTAAAAAGACAGATAGCATATGTCAAGGATAAGGAAAAAATTTTGGGTGCAAAAAGAGTTTTGATTCTCGGTGCATCTACAGGCTATGGATTGGCATCTCGAATCTGTGCAGCATTTCAATGTGGTGCAGCAACTCTTGGAGTTATGTTTGAAAAAGAGGCATCTACAAAACGGACTGCAACAGCAGGATGGTATAATACAAAAGCATTTGAGCAAGAAGCGAAAAAAGAAGGGTTATATGCCAAAACATTGAATGGAGACGCATTTTCCAAAGAAATGAAGCAACAAGTGATTGAAACGATTCGCACAGATCTGAAAAATGTGGATTTGATTATTTATAGTCTGGCAGCACCGAAAAGAACAGATAAAGATGGTACAATATATCAATCTGTTTTAAAAACAGTTGGACAGACCTATACGAATAAGACACTTGATTTAAGAAGAAATGAAGTCACTACTGTAACAATTGAACCAGCTTCTTTACAAGAAGAAGAGGCAACTGTAAAAGTAATGGGAGGGGAGGATTGGAAAGATTGGATCGATTCCCTAGCCAACGCAGGAGTTTTAGCAGATTCTTGTATTACAGTAGCTTATTCTTATCTAGGACCTGAATTGACATATCCGATTTATAAAGATGGCACAATTGGAAAGGCAAAGGAAAACTTATATCAAACATCGCTAAACTTAAATCAGATCTATGAAAAACAGGGATTAAAGGCATATATCAGTGTGAATAAAGCTCTTGTAACACAAGCATCTTCTGCAATTCCAGTTGTACCACTCTATCTTAGTATATTGTATCGTATCATGAAAGAGATGGGACTTCACGAAGGCTGTATTGAACAGATAGAACGACTATTTCGTACAGAACTTTTTACAAAACAGCCAAAGACAGATGAACTGGGAAGAATTCGTATGGATGATTGGGAATTAAAAAAAGAAGTACAAAGCAAGGTGACAAAAAATTGGGATCTGATTACAACTGAAAATTTAAGAGAATATGCAGATATTGATGGATACTGGGAAGACTTCTATCATATGTTTGGATTTCGCTATGATACAATAGATTATCAGGAAGATATTGAGGTGTGAAAAGGAGTTGTGCACTAAATGGTTAGTGCACAACTCCTCATAAAAATCTTAAACACCCTTTGTTACAATCGTAGTTCCTGTTTGTCCCATCAATCCATCTATAGCATGTTCCATCTTTGTAATGACTGCCTTTCTGTTCTTGCCTGCTGTAACAAAAGAAACTGCCGCTTCTATCTTTGGAAGCATTGCACCCTTAGAAAAGTACCCTTCTTTTATATAAGTTTCTGCCTGTGTAGCGGTAATCGTATCTAACTCTTTTTGTTCTGATGTACCATAATATAATGAAACTTTTTTTACTCCTGTTAAAAAAATTAAAACTTCTGCATCTATTAGTTCAGCAAGTCTTGCAGCAGTCCAGTCCTTTTCAATAACAGCACTTGCGCCCTTTAATATAGTTGCCTGTTCTAAAACTGGAATTCCACCTCCACCTCCTGCAATGACAATTTGTTCAGCATGAAGCAGAGCTTTCACTGCATCGATTTCATAAATATCTAATGGCTTTGGAGCAGCTACAATTCTATACCAACCATCTTCTTTTTCTACTACATAATTTCCTTTTTTCTCTTCTATACTCGCTTCTTCTTTCGTCATTTTTCTTCCAATAATTTTAGAAGGATGGCTAAAGGCTTTATCAAATGGATCAACTTTTACTTGAGTGATAATTGTGGAAACTGGCAGATAAATTCCACGATTTAGTAATTCAGTACGGATGGCATTTTGAAGGTCATATCCAATATATCCTTGACTCATTGCACCACATAAAGACATAGGAGCAACTGTATATTTAGGATCTAACTTAGAAAATTCCCTCATTGCAGTGTGAACCATACCGATCTGTTGACCATTACTATGAGTAATCACTGGAAGATATCCTGATTCTACTAAATCAGCAATAGTATTGGCGGCTCTTTTTACATTAATTCTTTGTTCTGGGAATGTTTCACCAAAAGCACTTCTGCCAAGTGCTACTACAATTTTTTTCCGTTCCATTATTTTTCCCCTTTTATATAGTATTATTATAGTGACTGATAGCGAGAGGAGAATTTGTCTTTATTGCAGACATGACGTTCTCCATCAGCCTCATAAATAATATAATCTCCTTCACGTAAAAAGATAATTCCTCGTCTGTTTTGAATAAATGGACAAACGATAGAACCGTCAGGTCTTGTAATTTGAATCACTTCATCTGTTGAAATCCATCCATTTGTTAAAACTTTACTCCATAGTTCAAATCCATCTTCCATATTTTTACCTATTTCGTATTCTTTTGCCTCTACCTCCAAAGCAGAACGCATATATTTCATAATCTCTACCTCCATTCCCTTTTTATCAGACGAACTTTTTGGATCTCGTCTTTGTCTTTATTCTAACTGATATTAATTAAAACTTCAAGGATAAAGCTAAAAAACTTTATTTGACTTACTAATTCAGGCATGTTAAAATAATTTTTATTAAAATAGCGTTAGGAGGATATTTTTGGATGAAACTTTTTGAACGAGGAGCTTATGTTATTCATGGCAAACAGATTATAGAAGAAAAAGATGACATAGATATTAAATTAGCAAAAGAGTTAGGAAATGACATTCCAACAAAACAAGAAGCGGCAAAGAATACAATAACATATGGAATTTTAGAAGCACATAATACTTCCGAAACAATGGACAAGCTAAAACTAAAGTTTGATAAATTAACTTCGCATGATATTACGTTTGTAGGCATTATACAGACAGCACGGGCAAGTGGACTGACAGAATTTCCAGTGCCATATGTACTGACAAACTGCCATAATAGTCTTTGTGCAGTTGGAGGGACAATTAATGAAGATGATCATATGTTTGGATTGTCCTGCGCAAAACGCTATGGCGGAATGTATGTACCACCACATCAGGCAGTGATTCATCAATTTGCAAGAGAAATGCTTGCAAGCGGCGGAGCAATGATTTTAGGATCGGATTCTCATACAAGATATGGAGCACTTGGCACAATGGCAGTTGGAGAGGGTGGTCCAGAATTAGTAAAGCAACTATTAAATAAGACCTATGATATTAATATGCCAAAGGTAGTTGGAGTCTATTTAACTGGAAAACCAAGCAAAGGAGTAGGCCCACAGGATATTGCACTGGCAATCATCGGTGCTGTGTTTGCAAATGGATATGTCAATAATAAGGTAATGGAGTTTTTAGGAGATGGCATAGAAAATTTAAGTGTAGACTACCGAATTGGTATTGATGTTATGACAACAGAAACTACTTGTCTTTCTTCCATTTGGCAGACTGATGATAAAGTAAAAGAGTTCTATGAAATTCATGGAAGAAGAGAAGATTATAAAGAGCTTGTACCTAAAAAAGTTGCTTATTATGATAATTTCATTTATATTGACTTATCAGAAATTAAGCCAATGATTGCAATGCCTTTCCATCCAAGTAATGTATATACTATTGAAGAGCTCAATGAAAATTTAATGGATATTTTGGATGATGTAGAAAAGAAGGCATTAATCAGCTTAAATCAAAATAAGGTATCTTATACTTTAAAAGATAAAGTGAGAAATGGAAGACTATATGTAGATCAGGGTGTTATTGCTGGATGTGCAGGTGGTGGATTTGAAAATATCTGTGATGCAGCAGATATTTTAAATGGAAAATATATTGGAGCAGATGAATTTTCTCTTAGTGTCTATCCAGCCAGTCAACCGATTTTTATGGAATTAGTAAAGAATGGAACTGTAGCAAAACTGTTAGAAACAGGTGCAACAGTAAGAACAGCATTTTGTGGACCATGTTTTGGTGCAGGAGATGTACCTGCAAATAATGGTTTTAGTATTCGTCATTCCACTAGAAATTTTCCAAATAGAGAAGGTTCGAAAGTAACAAATGGACAAATTGCATCAGTAGCTTTAATGGATGCCCGTTCTATTGCAGCAACAGCAGCAAATCGAGGATATTTAACTTCAGCACAAGAATTTGATGGAGAATTTTCCAAACCTAAGTATTTTTTTGATAGTAAAATCTATGAAAACAGAGTATATAATGGAGTTGGAAAACCAGACACTTCTGTAGAAATTAAATTTGGACCGGGAATTAAGGACTGGCCTAAGATGGAACGACTGACAGAAGATCTGGTACTAAAAGTAGTATCTGTTATTTTAGATCCAGTAACAACAACAGACGAGTTAATTCCTTCTGGAGAAACTTCTTCCTACCGTTCTAATCCACTTGGACTGGCAGAATTTACACTTTCAAGAAAGGATCCTGCTTATGTTGGTCGTGCTAAACAGGTACATCAGGCAGAAAAAGCAAGAGTAACTGCAAACACAGCAGAAGATATTTATGAAGCGAACAGAGAAGTAGAACATATTTTTAAAAAGATCAATGAAAAGTTTTCAGTAGATCCAAAAGAAACAGAGATCGGGAGTGTAATTTATGCAGTAAAACCAGGGGATGGCTCTGCCAGAGAACAAGCCGCAAGCTGCCAGAAAGTATTAGGAGGACTTGCCAATATTGCTAAAGAATATGCGACAAAGAGATATCGTTCGAATCTGATCAACTGGGGTATGTTGCCATTTATTTTAACAGAAGAACTGCCATTTAAAAATGGAGATTATTTATATATTAAAGATATTCGAAGAGTAATTCAAAATGGAGAATCCGAAGTAAAGGCATATATTGTTGGAGAGGAAATGAAAGAATTTACGTTAAGCCTTGGAGAACTGACAAAAGACGAGAGAGATATTATTTTAGAAGGATGTTTAATTAATTATTATAGGAAATAATAGAGGTATCGAAAGTACTCCCTTTTAACAAGGGAGTATTTTTATAGTAAAAGAACTTATTCATAATTTTTTTCTTTGACAGTTAATTAAGGAAAGATTATAATGAAGAATTATAAAAGATTTTGCAGAAGAAAAGGATGAAACACATGAAATTTCTAAAGAGAATTTTAAGCAGAATCGTAATTGTAGGATTACTGATAGCACTTCAAGTAATTTGGGTTGTTGTGGTAATGCACAAATTGATCGCCTATTCTATCTGGATTGATATTATATTAAAGTGTATTAGTTTAACGGCTATTCTCATTCTAGTCGGCAAAGAGATGAATCCTGCGGTAAAACTGGCATGGGTGGTTCCGATTCTTGCCTTTCCTCTATTTGGAGGTTTGATGTATTTACTGTTATATGAGAGAAAACCAACAAAACATCTACGCAGAGAGTTAGAAAATTCAGATAAAAGAATTATGCCTTTGCTAACACAAGATTTTAAAATTTTAAAGGCTTTAGACAATATAGACCGAAAATATTTCTGTCAAGAGGAATATATTAGAAATTATTCTGGTTTTCCGATGTATAATCATACGAAAACAGTATATTTTAAGTCAGGAGAAGAAAATTATGAAGTTCTGCTAAATGAACTAAAGAGGGCAGAACATTTTATTTTTATGGAATATTTTATTTTACGTGATGGAGTGATGTGGAATTCTATTTTTGAAATTTTAAAACAAAAAGCTAGGGAAGGATTGGATGTACGATTAATTTATGATGATGTAGGAAGTCTTATGTATCTACCCTATCGGTATTATGAAGAAGTAGAACAATATGGAATTCGCTGCGAAGCATTTAATCATTTTGTACCTTATCTATCTGTCGTTATGAACCATAGAGATCACCGTAAAATTACTGTAATTGATGGACATACTGGATTTACAGGTGGAATTAATTTAGGAGATGAATATATTAATCTGACTCATGAGTATGGTTATTGGAAAGATACTGGAATTATGTTAAAAGGAGAAGCGGTTTGGAGTTTAACAATAATGTTTTTAAGTTTATGGAATGGTCTGCGACCGACCGATCTTACTTTTGATTCTTTTCGACCTCATCAGTTTCATTATCAGGAATTTTGTGGATGTGGTTATGTACAACCTTATAGTGATACACCATTAGATGATGAGAATGTGGGGGAAAATGTATATTTAAATATGATTCATGCTTCAGAACATTATATTTATATTTTTAATCCTTATTTAATTATTGATAATGAGATGATGACAGCACTTTGTCTTGCAGCAAAGCGTGGGGTAGATGTAAGAATTGTTACTCCGGGAGTATCTGACAGTAAAGTAGTATTTTGGTTGGCAGATTCTTATTTTCCACAACTAACTGCAAATGGTGTAAAAGTCTATATGTATAATCCAGGATTTATTCATGCAAAAGTATTTTTATGTGATGATAAGGCAGCATGTGTGGGTACTTTTAATATGGATTATCGAAGTTTATATCTGCATTTTGAATGTGGGGTATTCCTCTATAAGACAGAATCAATTTCCTCTATAAAGGAAGATATGCTAGAAACACTTAAACAAAGTACATTACTGATACAAGAAACACTAAAAAGGAGTTTATCAATGCGTTTTTGCCAACGGATATTGCGGGTAATTGCTCCTTTATTATAGTGAAGATACAAAGGGAGGAAATTGTTATGAAATCAAAAAAAAAGATTGTCAATCGAATTTTTAATCGAATCTTTCTTGTAGGGATCTTACTTGTAATTCAAGTGATATGGTTTATTATTTTTTTATTGGATTTAACAAGCCAGTCTTGGTGGATCAATATTTTATTTACTTTTATTAGCATTTTAGCCATTTTAATTGTAATTAATAAAGAAGATAATCCCGCCTATAAGTTAGCATGGGTTATTCCAATTTTATGTTTTCCGTTATTTGGTGGGTTGCTTTATGTTTTTTGTGGAAATAAAAAACCTACAAGAAAGTTAAGACGAAAAATTGAACAGGTAGATACATTATTAGAAGAATATCGAAAACAGGATAAAACTATCTTAAAAGAAATAGGTGCTTTCGATAAAGGGGTTCTGGGTCAGGTAAAATATTTGAGCAATATTGTGAAATTTCCAATTTATAAAAATACAAGAACACAATATTTTGAAAGCGGAGAGAAAAACTTTCCTGTTATGTTACAAGAGTTAAAAAAAGCAAAGCATTTTATTTTCATGGAATATTTTATTATTCATGATGGAAGAATGTGGGGAGATATTTTAGAAATTTTAAAACAAAAGGCGAAACAGGGAGTAGAAGTTCGTCTACTCTATGATGATTTTGGATCATTAACTACATTACCATATCAATATTATAAAGAACTAGAAGAGTGTGGAATTCATTGTGAAGCCTTTAATCCTGTAGTTCCTATTCTTTCTATTGTAATGAATAATAGAGATCACAGAAAAATTCTAGTAATTGATGGACATACTGGATTTACAGGTGGAATTAATTTATCAGATGAATATATTAATGAAAAAGAACGATTTGGTTATTGGAAAGATACTGGAATCATGCTAAAAGGGGAAGCGGTTTGGAATCTGACGCTTATGTTTTTAGAGATTTGGAATGCCTTGCGTCCAACGGATCAAAATTTTGAAGAATTTCTACCACATTACTATCATCCAGAGCCATTTGAAGGCGATGGATATGTACAACCATATGGAGATAGTCCATTAGACGAAGAAACAGTTGGAGAAAATGTCTATTTGAATATTATTAATGCTGCACAAGAATATTTATATGCTTTTACTCCTTATTTAATTATTGATAATGAAATGATAACTGCACTGTGTTTAGCTGCTAAAAGAGGAGTAGATGTAAGAATTGTTACTCCTCAGATTCCAGATAAAAAAACAGTTTTTTGTCTGACACAATCCTATTACCGACAACTAAGTGAGGCAGGGGTTAAAATTTATCAGTTTACTCCTGGATTTATTCATGCAAAGTGTATGGTTTGCGATGATAAAGTTGCAACAGTAGGAACGATTAATTTAGATTATCGAAGTTTATATCTACATTTTGAATGTGGAGTATTTTTATATCAAACAAAAAGTGTTTTGGCAGTAAAAGAAGATGCAAAAAAGACCATTGAGAAAAGTACATTTATCACACCAGAATTAATGAAACAGGGATTTTTTAAAAATTTATGGCAAGCAATTTTACGATTGTTTGCACCATTAATGTAGAAAGGAACATAATTTATGATAATACGAAGAGCAAAACAGGAAGATATTTCAGAAATAAATCGTCTGTTGGTTCAGGTAAATATGGTACATCACAATGGCAGACCGGATTTATTTAAAGCTGGAGGGAAAAAATATACCAACGAGCAATTAATATCAATTTTTCAAACAGATACATCACCAGTTTTTATTGCGGAAGGGGAACAAGGAAAAATAGAAGGGTATGCCTTTTGTATATTTTTACAGCATCCCAATGATAATATTTTGACAGATATTAAAACTCTATATATCGATGATCTATGTGTTGATGAAACAATTCGAGGACAGCATATTGGTACAGAACTTTATAGGGCAGTAGTGGATTTTGCAAGAAAGCAGGGGTGTTATAATGTAACACTAAATGTATGGAGTTGTAACAACAGTGCAGAAGAATTTTATAAAAAATGCGGAATGAAGCCACAAAAAATAGGGATGGAGGTTATTTTATGAACAATTTTATAATTGATGGAAAAGAGATTTCTGCTCAGATTAAAGAGGAAGTAAAAAAAGAAGCAGAAAGACAAAAAGAAAAAGGGAAAAGTGCATCTCTTGCCGTTATTTTAGTAGGAAATGATCCTGCTTCAAAAGTTTATGTAAAAAATAAAAAAAAGGCATGTGAGTATGTAGGAATTCAATCTCTATCCTATGAACTTCCAGAAGAAACGACAGAAGAAGAATTATTACAGAAAATAGATGAATTAAATAAACAAGAAGATATCACTGGAATTTTAGTACAACTTCCTCTGCCCTCACATATCAATGAAGATAAAATTATTTGTGCAATTTCGCCTAAAAAAGATGTAGATGGATTTCACCCACAAAATGTAGGAAATTTAAGTATTGGAAGAAGTGGTTTTATATCTTGTACGCCTGCAGGAGTGATTGAATTATTAAAGCGATCCAATATTGATATAGAAGGAAGGGAATGTGTGGTTGTTGGACGTAGCAATATTGTTGGAAAGCCGATGGCAATGCTTTTGCTTCGGGAAAACGCAACAGTAACCATCTGTCATTCTAAAACAAAAAATTTAAAAGAGGTAACAAAACGGGCTGACATTTTAATTGCAGCAGTTGGAAAACCTAAATTTTTTACCGCAGACTATATAAAAGAAGGAGCAGTTGTTATAGATGTTGGAATCCATAGAGATGAAAAAAATCAACTCTGTGGAGATGTAGATTTTGAACAGGTAGTAGAACATACCAGTGCCATCACTCCTGTTCCCGGAGGAGTAGGTCCAATGACAATTGCTATGCTGATGAAAAACTGTCTAAATGCAATTAAAGACTAAAGTAAAAAAAGGATTGACAAACCAAAGTACAGTCGTTATAATACAAACAGTGTGAATTTTTAGACGTTGATGAAGGAGAAGAGATGATAATTTCGCTGTCAGAGATTTTGAATCAAAAGAATGAAGTACGCACTATGACAGTACCTATCGAATTAGAAAATTTTAAACGAGATGGTGCTGTTTATGAATTTGCAGATAAGGGTTCAGTATCTTTGAAGCTCGAAAATTTAGGAGATAAAAAAGTAAAGATCGAGTTAAAAGCAAAAGTTTCCCTTCGTATACCTTGTGACCGTTGCTTAAAAGAAGTCATTGTACCGATTTCGGTAGAGTTTTTGAAAGAGATGGATTTTAAAAAGACGGAAGAACAACGGATTAAAGATTTAGATGATACAAGTTATTTCATCGGATACGATTTAGATGTGGACGAACTTATCTATGAGGAGCTTTTGATAGGTTTCCCAATGAAAGTTCTGTGCAAAAAAGATTGTAAAGGAATCTGCAATATCTGCGGTACTGATTTGAATCAAGGTGAGTGCGGATGTAATCGAACAGAACTAGATCCAAGAATGTCTGTTATCCGTGATATATTTAAAGAGTTTAAGGAGGTGTAACCGTGGGAGCAATTTGTCCAAAGAATAAACATTCTAAAGCTAGAAGAGATAGCCGTCGTGCAAATTGGAAGATGACAGTTCCGAATTTAGTAAAATGTAGCAAATGTGGAGCACTTATGATGCCACATAGAGTTTGCAAGGCTTGTGGAGCTTATAATAAGAAGGAAATCATTCCTGTTGAATAATTAGAGGAGAATATAATATGTCGGAAGCTATTGTATATATAAATCGACAAAAACAGACAAAAAAGTTGTACGATCAATCATTAGAAACCGAAAATAATTCTCTGAAAAAAGAAAATACAGTTCTCAAAAATGAAGAGAAAAGATTATTGGATACTCTTCAAGAAAAAAATGAAGTAATTAATGCAAAAGATGACGTAATCAATATTAAAGATAACGTAATCAATGCAAAAGATATGGAAATTAAACGCTTGAAGGAGATTATTGCTAATAAGCAAGAAATAATTGATGGCAAGCAGGATCTTATTGAAGATTTACAAAAAACCGCTGCTAGTATTGTTGGCAAAGCAAATCGCAAAAGAATAAGATAACTATTTATATAGGAGCTGTCGCATTGAGGAAATCAGAAACAAGATATTAACCCTGTATCTTGTTTCTGATTTCCTCAATGCGACAGCTCTTTATTTTAGTTACTTCCAATAAATTAAGAAAAATAGACTTAGCATGGATTTTTCATAAAAAATTTTAACTAAATTCTTTTATGACTTCGATTTTTGTACAAAGATGATGATTAAAATTTTCTAAATCTTCGGCAGGTATCCAAAATTCCTGATGATAAGGTGCTCCAACCGTATGTATTTGATAATTTGAAATAAAAGTATCATCAATTTCAAAGCGGGTAACATAGCCCCTATAGCCAGAACGTTCATCTTTTACATTCCATCTGCTGGCAATTTCTTCTGCATATTGTTCGTTTAAAACAGGATAAAAAATAGGTTGTTCTAGTAGACGGGGTGGAAATTTAGTATATCCACTTTTTTCAATAAGAACTCGTTCTGCTTCACCAATAGGACGATATAAAATCATATAGTAGCCTCCTTTTAAAGTATTATACTATTTCTTTTGGTAAAAAAACAGTATAATAAGTATCGCTTGTCAGTAAAGTCTTTCTATGATATACTACCATTCGTGATAGGCGAACAATTTTTCGTTAAAGAAAAGAGGAAAATAAATGGTATATTTTACATCAGATTTACATTTTTATCATGATAATATTATTCGAAGTGTCAATCGTCCCTTTACAGATTTTAAAAGTATGAATAAAACATTAATAAAAAATTGGAATTCAAAGATTTCATCAAGTGATGAGGTTTATATTTTAGGAGATGTTACAATGAAAGGACCAGAACTTGCAATGGAATGTTTATCCCAATTAAAGGGGAAAAAGTATCTAGTTCGTGGAAACCATGATCGTTTTGTAGCACATTCTGACTTTGATCCCTCTGTTTTTGGCTGGATTAAGGAGTATGCAGAGATTACCGTTTTCAATACTCGTTTTGTGTTGTTTCATTATCCTATTGCAGAATGGAATGGATTTTTTAAAGGAACAATCCATCTTCATGGACATCAACACAATCATGAAGATTATAATTTTAAAAATTTAGAACAAGGAATTCGAAGATTTGATGTAGGGGTAGATGCCAATTATATGTTTCCTGTGAGTGCACAAAATATTTTGGATTTTTTTCAGATGGAAGTTTCGGATAAATGAACAAATAGATTTTTGGGAATACTACATATTCAAAAGTGAAAAGACAGAGGATGGAAATGACTTGATGGAAAACAAAGAAAACGGAATTATAAAAAATTATTTAAGTGGATTTTTAAGAGTGACATTGGTTGCGGTATTAGTTTTTCTTCAGATAGTTATGATTGTTGGATTAACTATGTGGTTAAGGACATATACTCTTTACTTTTATACCATACTTGAGATTGCCAGTATTATTATTATCATCGGTTTAGTCAATGACAGTACAAGTTCCTCTTATAAAGTTTCTTGGATTTGTACAGTTTTACTGTTGCCTCTTACAGGACATATTATGTATTTTCTCTGGGGACATACAAGCTCAAAACAAAAGATTGAAAAACAAGTAAAAAGTAAACTAAAACATGGAGAAACTTTTTATGAATTTCAAAAGGAAACAGTAGAACTGTTTTCAAAGAGATATCCGACAAAATCGAGAATGGTGCGATACTTGGAAAGTCAAGGATTTCCCCTCTATAAAAATAATGAGGTAACTTATTATCCAATGGGAGAGGATACTTTTCGAGCAATTTTTCAAGACATTGAATCTGCTAAACAGTTTGTATTAATAAATTTTTTTATAGTGGGAGAAGGAACATTGTGGGATCAGATGCACAAGTTGCTTTTAAAAAAATTAGCACAGGGCGTAGAAGTTAAATTTATGTATGATGATTTTGGAGCAATGTTTCGAACACAAAAAAACTTTAAAAAGAAATTAGAGGAAGAGGGATTCGAGATTCGTGTATTTAATCCAATTCATAAATACACAGATAAGCTTTATATGAATTACCGAAGCCATCAAAAAATTATTGTTATAGATGGAAGCATTGGCTATACAGGAGGAATGAATTTAGCAGATGAGTATGTAAATTTAGTACATCGTTTTGGAATCTGGAAAGATAATGCAGTTCGCATCAAAGGAGAGGCTGTATGGGGATTGACAGTAACATTTTTACAAATGTGGGAAGTTTGTAAAGATGGACCAATGTTAGATTATACGCCATATCATACGATAGAAAGTTTTCCAGAAAATGAAATGTTTTGTCAAGTAATATCAGATGGACCAGCAAATAATCCTCAAAATCCAGTCGAAGAAATCTATAAGCAGATTATATATTATGCAAAACAGTATCTATATGTAACCACTCCTTATTTAGTAATTGAAGAAAGTATGAGAGAGGCATTAATCGCTGCTGTGAGCAGCGGAATTGATGTCAGACTGATTACTCCTGCAATTCCAGATAAAAAGAGTGTTAAATTACTTACAAATTATAATTATGGAAAACTATTAAAAGCAGGGATAAGAATTTTTGAATATACACCGGGGTTTATTCATGCAAAGACAATTATTAATGAAGACTGTGGTATTATAGGAACAATTAATATGGATTATCGAAGCTTTTATTTACATTATGAATGTGGTGTATTTTTATGTTATCGAAAGAAAATCGATGAAATCAAAAAAGATTTGGATCAGACAATGTCAATCAGTCATGAAATTACGTATGAAGAATGGAAAGCTAGACCATGGCATACGAAATTGGCACAGCAGGTATTAAATGTATTTGCCACATTGATGTAAGGAGTTGAAAGATTTATGTATATAAATGTTTGTAAACACTGTAAAAAAGTTTTTAAAACTAGAATACGACAGTTTACTTGTAAAGATTGTTTAGAAAAAGATCAGGAAATGTTTAATCAGATTGAAGATTACTTGAAAAAATATCCAAATAGTAACGCCTTACAGATTGCAGAAGGTTTAGAAATAGATGTATATGAAGTGTTGAAATTTATGGAAGAGGGAAGACTTTTAGTTTCAAGAGGTAGATTTGGAAGACTTTAGAGTGAAAATAGAAAATAGCGTTTGCAGTTTTATATCAATTCAGGTATAATAATTTTTAACTATGAACATTTAGTATGGAGGATGGCAGATGATTGCATTTATTGAGGGAGTTATCGCAGATATTACAGAGAATACTGTAGTGTTAGATTGTCATGGAGTTGGATATGAGCTTTTTGTTCCACAATCCGTTTATCGAAGCCTTCCACCAGTAGGAGAGAAAAAAAAGCTTTATACATTTTTACAGATGAAGGAAGATGGAGTTGCACTATTTGGATTTGCAAATAAGGATGACTTAACTGTTTTTAAATTGTTAATTACAGTAAGTGGAATTGGACCAAAAGGGGCAATAGGGATCTTATCGACAATGACAGCAGATGAATTGAGATTTGCTATCTTAGCTGGAGATGCTAAGACAATTTCAAAAGCACCGGGAATTGGAGCAAAGACAGCAGGAAAAGTCATTTTGGATCTCAAAGATAAATTTCATTTAGAAGATAGATTTGAGCAAGGGGTAAGTCATACAACAGAACAAATAAATTCAGATTTAGGAACACAAAGGGAAGCTATAGAAGCATTAGTGGCATTGGGGTATAATGCAACAGATGCACTTCGTGCAGTAAAACAGATCGTAATAACAGAGGATATGACAGTAGAAGAAATTTTAAAACAGAGCTTAAAAGGGATTAGAAGATAGATAAGATTGTGAGGAGAAAGTATGGCAAGGCGGATCATCAGTACAGAACTGACAGAAGAAGATCAAAGTGTAGAAAGTTCTCTGCGCCCACAGCGATTAGAAGATTATATTGGACAGCAAAAAGCCAAAGAAAATCTAAAAATATACATAGAAGCAGCAAAGCAAAGAAAAGAAGCGCTTGATCATGTTTTGTTTTTTGGTTCTCCAGGACTTGGAAAAACAACTCTGGCAGGAATTATTGCAAATGAAATGAGAGTAAATCTAAAAATTACGACAGGACCTGCCATTGAAAAGCCAGGCGATATAGTAGCAATTTTAAATAATTTACAGGAGGGAGATCTCCTTTTTATCGATGAAATCCATCGTTTAAACCGTCAAGTAGAAGAATTATTATATCCAGCGATGGAAGATTTTGCAGTTGATATTGTGATTGGTAAAGGAGCAACAGCAAAAGCGATTCGACTGGGACTTCCAAAGTTTACATTAGTTGGTGCAACAACAAGGGCAGGAATGTTGAGTGCACCACTTAGGGATAGATTTGGAGTAGTGCACCGCTTAGAGTTTTATACAGTAGAGGAATTAAAACAGATTATTTTGCGTTCTGCTAAGATGTTGAATGTAGAGATAGATGAAAAGGGAGCAATAGAGTTAGCAAAACGTTCGAGAGGAACACCTAGATTGGCAAATAGACTATTAAAACGAGTCAGAGATTTTGCCCAAGTGAAATATAATGGAAAAATTAATGGAGAAGTTGCAGAATTTGCTTTAGATCTATTAGAAGTAGATCGTTTGGGATTGGATAATATTGACAGAGAAATCTTAGTTGCAATGATTGAAAAGTTTAATGGAGGACCTGTAGGTATCGAAGCAGTTGCTACAACAATTGGAGAAGATTCAGGAACAGTAGAAGAAGTCTATGAGCCATATTTAGTTCAAACAGGTTTGATTGTAAGAACTCCAAGAGGACGTATGGTGACACAGTTAGCATATCAACATATTACATTACACCCTAAAAAGGCATAAGTACCCTAAAATACTTGGAAGTAGGAATCGAGGTTAACATGAACAAGCAGACGGAAGTACAAGTGATCATTGGAGGGAGGCAGATCACATTAAGTGGATACGAAAGTGGGGAGTATCTACAACGAGTGGCATCCTATATTAATCAAAAACAGGAGCTATTTTCTAATCAAGAATCCTATCGCTATTTAGACTCAGACTTAAAGGGAGTTCTTATGCAGCTAAATATAGCGGATGATTATTTCAAATTAAAAAAACAAATGGAAGAAGAAACAGAGTCCAATGATGCCAAAAGTGAAGAAATTTTTCATCTGAAACATGATTTGATTTCTCTCCAAACAAAACTAGAGGCAGTGGAAAAGGAACTTTCTAAGCTAAAGACAGAAAAGTTAGAAGAAGAAAAAAAGAATATCCGTTTAGAAGCAGAACTTTCAGAATGTAGAAAGAATTTAAAAAAATATGAACAAACAAATAAGTGATAGAGTGTAAGAAAGAGTTGGTATTAGAATGAAAACAATAGAATTACTCTCTCCTGCGGGTTCAATGGATAGCCTAAGGGCGGCTGTAGGTGCTGGATGTGATGCTGCCTATATCGGAGGAAGTATGTTTGGAGCAAGAGCATATGCCGATAATCCAGAGGAAGAATTATTATTACGTGCGATTGACTATATGAATTTACAAGGCAAAAAACTATATTTGACAGTAAATACATTAATAAAGACACAAGAGATGGAACAAAAGCTCTATGATTATTTATATCCTTATTACTGTCAGGGATTAAGTGCAGTTATTGTACAAGATGTCGGAGCGATTCGACTGATTCGAAGAGAATTTCCCCTATTGCCAATCCATGCAAGTACTCAAATGACACTAACGATGGCAGAGGGAGGAAATTTATTGTCCCAGTATGGCGTAACAAGACTGGTAATGGCAAGAGAACTTTCTTTTCAAGAATTACGCCGAGTTCGAGAAAGTACCTCTTTAGAATTAGAAGCTTTTGTACATGGAGCATTATGTTATTGTTATTCTGGACAGTGTTTAATGAGTAGTATGATCGGAGGCAGAAGTGGAAATAGAGGAAGATGTGCCCAGCCTTGTAGAATGGAGTACAGCTTAGAAAAAGGGCAGACTTATGGAAAGTTTTTATTAAGTCCAAAAGATATGTGTATGCTATCCCAGATTCCACAATTAATGGAATCTGGGATTGATTCCTTTAAAATAGAAGGAAGAATGAAACATTATGAATATGTAGCAGGGGTAACAGCAGCATACCGAAAACAAATTACATTATATCAACAGCTTGGAAAAGAAGATTATATTCTATATCATAAAAAACATCCAAAAGAATTAGAGGAAGAAATACAAAAACTTCAGGATTTATATAATCGAGGTGGTTTTTGCAATGGATATTATCATGAAAAAAATGGATCTCAAATGATGTCTATGCAGCGACCAAATCACAGTGGAGTTTTAGTGGGAAAAGTAGAACAGGTATATAAAAATAGGGCACTCATTGTTTTAGAAAAACCAGTATCTTCTGGAGATGTATTAGAGATTAGGGAAAAGGGAAACAGCCAATATGAATTTACAGTAAAGGAAGAAAAAAAAGAAGGCTCTTCTTATGAAATTTCATTTCTTCAAGGCAGCAGGATAAAGAAGGGATATTTGATCTATCGAACAAAAAATAAAAAACTTTTGGTTGAACTTTCTAAACAGTATTTTGAAACACAACCTAAAATTTTAATTGAAGCTTTCTTTCAGGCATCTTGTACAAAACCCTCTCAATTAACCATCCAGTGTTGTGGACAACAAAAAGATTTTGTAACAGTAACAGGAGAAATTGCACAACCTGCTAAAACACAGCCAATGACAAAAGAGAGGATACAAATGGAGCTTGCCAAATTGGGAGATACTTTATTTGAATTAAAAGAAGCACAAATTGAATTAGAAGAAGCAGTATTTTTCCCAATAGGAAGTCTAAAAGAACTTCGAAGAAAAGCATTAGATAATCTGACTGAGCAGATAATAAAACAATTTCATAGGGAAAGTCCTAAAAAAACACAATCAAAAAGTATGCCATTAAAAACAAGATTAACTTCACAAAAAGAAAAACAAATACAGACAGCTTGTGTTATGACATTAGAACAACTTGAAGTAGTATGTGATGATGAAAGAATTTCAGAGGTATATTTAGATATAACAGACTTTGAAATTAAAAAAATTTCAGATGCTGAAAAACTTTGTGTAGACAATAAAAAACGATTTTTTTTAGCCCTTCCACATATCTTTCGTGCAAAAACCTATGATTTTTATTGTACATTATCTTCTGTGCTGTTTTCTGAAAATGTTTCTGGATATTTGATTAGAAACTTTGAAGAACTTTCCTTTTTAACAAAACAATTTGCTACTAAAATATCAAAAAAAGAATTACGACTCGATTATACTATGTATGCCATGAACCAAGAGGCAAAAGGATTTTTTTATGAATTAGGTGTATCTCAGATGACAGCTCCTATAGAATTAAATGCAAAGGAATTAAAACAATTAGATATTACAGATATGGAACTTCTAATCTATGGAAGATTGCCGTTAATGGTATCTGCTCAGTGTTTATATAAAAATACATCTAATTGTTTAAAGAATGAGAAAAAGCCTTTGTGGATTACCGATCGAATAGGTAAAAAAATGCCTACAGTCAGTCATTGTAGGGACTGTTTTTCTACTATCTATAATTCAGATATTTATTCTATCTGTAATACATCTTTTAAAGAAGAGATTGGTAAATTAAATCCAAAATCAGTACGATGGAACTTTACATTAGAAACAAAACAGGAAGTAATTCAGATTTTAGGTGGAAAAAAAGAGGATAAAAACATTACAAGAGGACATTTTAAAAGAGGAATTGACTGATTTTATAATAAATTGTATTATAAAAATCAACTTGCATAAAAAAATAAAGTATGCTATAGTTTTTATGGTAAAATTAGAAATTATAGCATACAAGGAAGATTGTACTAAAAAAAGTTCGCGAAATATCACCTTTCACGAACTT
>CAJUGJ010000021.1 GCA_910586015.1 uncultured Lachnospiraceae bacterium | reverse complement strand
TGCTGATTTATGCAGGAGCAAAATATAACCGCTAATAGAGAAGAAACTTCCAGTTGATAGGTATTATTAAAAATTGCAATAATCCCTTAGGTGCAAAAAATAACGATAGCCACTCTCAAAAACAGGCTATCGTTAAATTTTACACTATGGAATATCGAAAGTGCGACAATTTCAATTCAAAAAACGATAGCCGTCCATACATGGGTGCATCTGCCTTTCTGAAAAGTATTGATTTTCGAACATTTACGGTAAATGTAAAAACGATAGCACCCACTTAAAAATTGTATCAATCTGGCATGGGCAGGCTCCCCGAATCATCAGTACATTTTTAGAAAGTTACAATTTCTCAGGAAAAACAATCGTTCCGTTCTGTACCTCTCATAGCAGCGGTATCGGTTTCAGCACGGATAATTTGCATGATTTATGTTCGGATTTCACAGAATGGAAGGAAGGAGAAAGATTTGAAGCCGCAACATCAAAAGAAGAAATAGCGGAATGGCTAAAAAGTATGTAAGTTCTATTTCCTTTTGATCATGTGGAGGTGATTTCAATGGAAAATTAGTTGTATTGAATATATCAGAAACAGGTTTTTAACTGTCCATAACACTTATTGAACCTAAATAAAAGAGCTTTTCGTTTCGCTGTCTTTGCAATCAACAGGAACTTCGCCAGTTTATCCGCAGGAAACAGGGGATTGGCAGACCGACAGTGATTATGCTGAATATTCTTTCGGCTAAAAAGAAGGGCGGCTTGAAATGCTATGCTCTCTTTTTTCTTATTGATAGTGATAAAGATAGAGGTTTTAAAAACGGAGTGTAAACCACTCCGTTTTTATTTCATTAACAGGGGCAGTAGGATTTGAACCCACGACCTGCGGTTTTGGAGACCGATATTCTACCAGCTGAACTATACCCCTATATATTTTTTTATTCATGTTACGAACACATTCTACTACGATTCTTTTTTTTTGTCAAGAAAAATTTGCTGCAAAATAAAACTTTATTTTGCAGCTTTTTAAAATTATACGTTTCCCTGACATTGTAGTTGAGTATTCCGATCGGCAAACTCCTCTAATTTTTTTCTCGTATTTCGAAAACAATCAAGCAGTTTCGGAGAAAAGATACCACATTTTCCTTCACAGATCATTTCAAATGCCTCTGCTTTCGAATAGGCAGATTTATAGACACGATCACTCACTAGAGCGTCATAAACATCTGCAACAGAAACAATCTGAGCAGCAATTGGAATCTCATCTCCCCTTAGACCATCAGGATATCCTCTTCCATCGTAACGTTCATGATGATAACGACATATTTCATAGGTATATCCAAAGTATTCTTTATTTTGAAGAACAGAGATAGTATTGATAATTTCACAGCCCTTTGTAGTATGCGTTTCCATGATTTGTCGCTCTTCTTTTGTCAATTTTCCGGGCTTTAATAAAATGCTATCTGGAATTGCAATTTTTCCAACATCGTGCATAGCAGATACTTGAACAATCACTTTAATTTTTTCCTCGGTTAATCCATATTCTGGATAGTGTTTTGCCATATATCTTGCCAGTACTCTTGTAAAGCCTTTGATACGACGAATGTGCATCCCAGACTCTAAATTTCGAAATTCTACAACAGTGCTTAAAGTTTCAATAATCTGATCGTTGGTTTCTTCGAGTTTTCTTGACTGACGTTGGATCTTTCTTGTCTGTTGTTCCACTAATAACTCTAAATTATTCTTATGTTCATACAGTTCAATAATATTAGAAACTCTTCTTTTCACGATTTTAGAATCAAACGGTTTGGTAATAATATCCGAAGCGCCTAATTCATACCCTTTTTGTTCCGCCTGATTCGAAGTATCGCCAGTAATTAGAATGACAGGAATATGGTGTAGTATTTTTGTATTTTGAAGATGATTTAAAGTTTCAAATCCATCTAATACAGGCATCAAAAGGTCTAAAAGAACAATGACAATAGATTTAGAATATTGCTCTAAAAGTTTTAAAGCTTCCTCGCCATTTTCTGCCTCTAAAATTTCATATTCTTTTCCAAAAAGTTGTGCTAAAATAATACGGTTTAACTCAATATCATCTACAATTAAAATCTTATTTCGTCTTATCATAAGATTTTCACCTCTTAAAATTAGAATCCTTTTTACAGTAAAAGAGAGTTTAGTTACAATTAATTGTTTTTTAAATTATACCAGTGTTTTCGCTATTACACAAGTTAAATTTAAGATTTTATAGAAATTTATGCAGAGGGATCCTAAATAGGAAGCACATTGACTTTGCAGACAAGGATATGCTATAATTTTATGCAGGCAGTAAAAATTTATTTTAAGAAAGGGAAGGTAAGAGTATGAATGAAAATATGGCGTTGCTCTCACAAAAAGAGATTGATACTTTAGTCAGTTTTTTAACACAAGAGCGTAAAATTGACAGTGGGGTTTTAGATCAGGATAGTATTGATAAGCTGATTTCTCTATTGAGATCTGGTACACTACAAAAACTACAGTTTGATTCCAGACTTCCAAAGACATATGGAGGAAGCGGAACAGCAATTCTTATATTAGATGGAGAAGACAATTTAAAAGGACAACAGGAATTTTGTCGCTTAGAAACAGAAATAGATTCAGAAACAGATTATATTCACATTATTTGTATTAACTATAAGACGAATACTCGTTATGAGATGACTCCAACTTGTTTAGAACAAGTACGCTATGTCAGTGAGGATGATGTACAGTGGGGATATGCGATTCCACCATTGACCTTTGACAAAGTAGCAAATCTTTTACAGGTGAAATATACAAAGGCTACATTTGATTTTATTTGCGAACGATTTGCAGAAAAGTTGCTTGGAGATAAAACATGTGCTATTCCATCTATCTATATGCCATCTGCTAATGATTTAATTCAACATCTTGGAAAAGAATTAGATTAATTCTTCTATAATAATAAAAAAGTGAAAAAGTAATTTAAATTTCAGGAAAAATCTTGTTTGTTTCGAACGTTAAGAATTTCAAAATAGGGTAAATTATAGAAATTAAAAAGGCGAAAATAAATAAATTTTTAAATAAAACACATAAAAATTTGTATGGTGTAAACAAAAATAAAAGGAATAGGGATACAAAATCTTTTCCTCTGCATATTATTGACTAATCATGAAATTAGTGGTATAACACGAACATAAGCTAATACAGCTTATTGATTCTGGAGAGTTAATAGTTGATTTTTTTTGAGAGGAATGATGACTATGGAAAAAACAAAGATTATGTTACAAGAGCCAGAAGAAGTAAAAGAGTTTGTTAATGCCGCAGGAAGATGTGACTTTGATATTGATGTAATTTATAACCGCATTATTGTAGATGCGAAATCTTTTTTAGGAGTTTTAAGCCTTATTTCAAATCCTATTATGGTTTCTTGCCATGGAGAAGATGCAGGATTTGAGCGGATTTGCCAAAAATTTATGAGTCAGAGATAAAGCAAACTTTAAAGTATGCCTTGTAACGAAATGATACAGAGAGGTCAGTTTCATACCTATTATGACATGGAACTGACCTCTCTGTATTTATGTCTTTATAAAAAATTTAGATATAATAGGACAGAACTGTTATTTTTGGGTTGAAAAAATCGGTTATACTATGTATACTTGTACTACAGTAGCTCGTCTATTAAAAAAAGAAATATAAATGGAGGTTGGTATGTACCGTTTAATTTGTAAAGACGGAAATGCAAAACGCGGTGAATTGATTACTGTACATGGATGTGTACAGACTCCATTATTTATGAATGTCGGAACGGCAGCAGCAATTAAAGGGGCAGTTTCAACGAAGGATTTACAAGAAATTGGCACACAAGTAGAACTTTCTAATACCTATCATCTCCATGTAAGACCGGGTGATCAGGTGATAAAAAAGCTAGGTGGACTTCATAAATTTATGGTATGGGACAGACCTATTTTAACGGATTCTGGTGGATTTCAAGTATTTTCTCTGGCAGGATTAAGAAAAATTAAAGAAGAAGGGGTTTATTTTCAATCTCATGTAGATGGAAGAAAAATTTTTATGGGACCAGAGGAGAGTATGCAGATTCAATCGAATCTAGCATCTACCATTGCAATGGCATTAGATGAATGTCCACCACATCCTGCAACCAGAGAGTATATGGAAAATTCCGTTGCCCGTACAAGTCGCTGGCTAGTACGATGCAAAAAAGAGATGCAAAGACTTAATTCTTTAGAGGATACAATTAATCCAAAACAAATGTTATTCGGTATTAATCAGGGAGGAACATTTGCAGATATTCGAATAGAACATGCAAAACAGATTTCTGATTTAGATTTGGATGGATATGCTTTGGGGGGACTTGCTGTTGGGGAAACACATGAAGCGATGTATGAAATTATTGAAAAAACAGTTCCATATCTTCCTTTAGAAAAACCAACATATCTGATGGGGGTAGGAACTCCAGAGAATATTTTAGAGGCAGTAGAACGTGGAGTTGATTTTTTTGACTGTGTGTATCCAGCAAGAAATGGGAGACATGGACATGCTTATACAAATGGTGGAAAGATGAATCTACTTAATGCAAAGTATGAACTAGATGACAGACCAATTGAAGAGGGATGTCAATGTCCTGTCTGCCAAACCTATAGCAGAGCTTATATCAGACATTTATTAAAGGCGAAAGAGATGCTTGGATTGCGACTTTTAGTGACACATAATCTTTACTTTTATAACAAAATGATGGAAGAAATCAGAGGTGCAATCGAAACAAAAACATATGCTCTGTATAAAAAGAAGAAGTTAGAGGGATTTCGTCAGCACCTAGAAGAGTAATGAAAAAAGAAAACAGAACATGGAGGATATTATGAGTCATTTATTATTTCTTGAGTCAAGTACAGCAACAGGAGAACCAGCAGCAAATGCAGGAGCAATGTCAATAGGAGTGATGTTGATATATATTGTAGTCATTGGTGCACTATTCTATTTTATGGCAATTCGCCCACAAAAGAAACAGCAAAAAAAGATGGATGCTTTAGTGGCATCGATTCAAATTGGCGACAGTATTTTAACTACAAGTGGATTTTATGGTGTAGTAATTGATGTAATGGAAGAGATTATTATTGTCGAGTTTGGAAGTAATAAAAATTGTCGTATTCCAATGAAAAAAACAGCAATTGTAGAAGTAGAAAAGCCAGAAATGACATCATCAGAAAGAAAAATAACTGAGAAATAAATTTTTATAAAAAAGACCAGTAAGAAATTGTTTTTTACTGGTCTTTTTTATAAAGATAGCAAAATATTACATAGTTTAAAATATTTCCATTTTGTAGTAATATGAAGCTCGACATTAGTATCTATTGCTTGGATTATCAGTTTGACAAACTTAAATTTACTACATTAAATCTTCTTTACATATTCATATACTTTTTCTGACCATTCCCAGATATCCTTACAATCATTCTGGATAAAATGAATCTTTTCCTTCAAATTTTCGGGAATATGTTGATTGACAATATCTTGATAAATCGTGGGAACAATAATCGCATAAACCCAATTCTTTAATACGACCTCATCTTTTATTTTGAGTGGTAAAACACCTTCAAATATTGTATTTGGATGCTGAACAATCTCATGATATCGAAAGAAAAAACGCACTCCGGGTGTAAAATCTATACTAAGATCGATTTTATTTGGAAATCTTCCCAACTTTCGTTCCATTACTAAACGATCTCCTGATTGGCAGTTTCCCCATGCAAACATAATATAATCGAAATAATCTTCGGGATCATTAGCTGCATTTCTTTTCTCAGCTTTAAGTTCCTTTGCAGGTATTCCTCGTGCTAAAACGGGTGAAAGTAGACTTCCACAATCAAATATTTTTATTGCATTTTCGATAGGAGAAGTATGACACACAAAATCAGTTATACAGCCTTTATACTTTGGACAAGCAGTACATTCCGTTATTTTTTTTGGTACTGATACACGTTTTTTATTTTTACCTATTGTTTTATATTCTTTAATCCGATTCAAAACGACTTCTTCTGCTTCAATATCACAAGTCCTTCCATATTTAGCTTCATATTCAACAAAGTCCATAATTGTTTGAGTTTCCCATTCAGTAATGTTCGGATAGTTTGATAAATTTTTATAAAACACACCATCCCAGCACTCCGTACAATCAAATCTCCCAATTTTTATCAACATGCTATTGCCCCCAAATTTCAATTTGTCATATTCTTGAAAATCAGTTGTAATATATTCGCCACACAGAGAAAGCAACTTATCAATATCTATCAATGGTTTTACTTTATTCGGGATTTTAAATAATCTTCAAGGGATTCTAAAATAGAATAAGGGATTTTTAAGTTTCCTCTTCCTGTACCAAGCTGAATTAGTGGCTTATTAGAACCATGATAGTCTGAACCTCCTGTAATAAGAAGATGATGTTTTTTTGCAAAAGAACGAACAAGTTGTTCATCAGAATCCGAGTGAGAAGAATAGATTGCTTCAAAACCTTCAATACCATGATGGATTACAGTTTCCATTAAAATTTTTGTTTCCTGTAAAGTATGTTCATATAAAAGAGGATGTGCTAATATTGCAATACCACCAGAGTTTTTAATAAGAGAGATTGCTTTCGATGGTTCTATGTAGGATCTTGGTACATAATAAGGAGTAGAAGGATTTAAGTATTTTTCAAATGCTTCTGCTTTAGAATGTACGTAACCTTGTTCAGTCAAAAATCTGGCAAAATGTGCCCTAGTAATTACGGTATCTGGTTCTTGGTTGCGTAAATCATCAATCGTAATGGAGATTCCTGCCTTTCTAAGTCTAGATACCATTTCTTCATTTCGACGTTCTCGAGATTGTATAGCAATTTCTAAAGCATTTTTTAAATCTAAATTGTTCCATTGAATGAATAGACCTAAAATATGAATGTCTCTTTGTTTATAACCAGCAGAAATCTCAATTCCGGGAATAATTTGAATCGATCTACCAGCTTGAGATTCTAATTTAGCAGCTTGAATTGCCTCCTCAATTCCATTAACAGTATCGTGATCGGTAAGTGCAACAGCACTAAGACCACGGGCGGCTGCCCTTTTCACTAATTCGGCGGGGGAGTCTGTACCATCCGAACGATTAGAATGAACATGTAAATCAATATATTTCATAAATTGACCTCATTTCTATGTGTATATGTTATAGTATCTGACTTATTAAAGTAATGTTAGTTATAACTTACAAGTACAAGAATAGTATAATAAAAAAAGCTAAGAAAATCAATCGTTCTTTTTGGTTTCATAATGTAGGAATGATAAAAATTTAGACGCAGAAATTTATAGAATAAAGAAATAACCAAAATTTAGAAAACCATGTTGTAATAAAATAAGTAATTATCTCTAATACAATAAACGAATGGAATAACAAGTGAATATTGTGCATACCATGTACAGACTAACGAATGATTGGAGGCTATACATGGAAGAAAAATCAAAAGGATTCTCGAAGGGACTATATTTATTGACCGCTGTAATGTTGACTGTAGTATTAACCGGAATCTTATTGATGTTTACTGCACTTTTAATGGAGAAACTAAACATCTCTGGAATTTTTATAGGAATTATGATTGTAGTAGCAGATTGTCTTCCAGCATTTATAGCAGGACTGTTTCTTGGAAAAAAAGTAAAGGAGAAACGTTTTTTATGGGGGTTTTTAATGGCAGTTCTATGTTTTCTTCTTTATCTTTTACTAGCACTTACTTACGATACTTCCCAATTTCTTTCTATAGGAAGCTACATAAGGACATTTCTATTGATGGGGGCAGGAGGAATGTTAGGAGGAATGTTAAGTTAATGCAGAAACAAAAACCACCATCAAAGAAAAGAATGTGTTTAACGTTCTTTTCTTTGATGGTGGTTTTTGTTTCTGCATCCCAAATCAATTACATTTCTGTACTAGGAGTAATATCCATTTCCTCTTCAGAGGAGTTGGATTCTGGAGAATCAGAATCCAAAGAATTTTCTTCCTCCATAAGTTTTTGATAAGTTTCTTCATCTACTACAGTTAAAGTACAACAGTCAAATTTTCCATTGTCAAGCATTGCATAAATGGTAGCTGCTCCAACTGATTTTGCTGTAATACGACCACCAGTGCTAACAGTTGCAACTGTTGTATCAGTACTTAGATATTTAATTTCCTCAACAGTATTATAAGGCTGAAGAATGGTTTTTAAATTCGTGCGTTTTCCAACCATAAGCATAAGTTCGTTCTTGGTCAGTTTTACACTGATTGCAGGAGGTCCGACCGTAATATCACAAGTCAGGGTGGTTATAAGTTTCGTTCCCTCTTTGATAGTTGCTGTAATAACAGCACTTCCAAAGTCCTCTCCAGTAATAAGCCCTTCTTCATCTACGGAAACAATCTCTGGTGTATCAGATTTAAAACTTACCTTTTGTTCTTCTGTCAAGTTATATACATTGAGTTTGTAAGTTTTTCCTTTTACTAAGGATTTCGATCGAACATTAAGTTTGATTAAAGGTATTTTCGTTTCATCTTTAGAGGTATCCTTTTCTGCTGACGTGTCTGTACCTGTAGCTGGTGTTACAGTTGTCGTTTCATCCGCCTTTGTGATAAGCGGAGAAGACAGTAACAACAGACTAAACAGCAGTGCAAATCCGAAGAAAACAATACGCCTGAGTGACTTTATCTGTTTCATGGCTTTGTCCTCCTATTACGGAATTCATGTGTCACATCCATTTTGATTGTAGGTTAATATTTTGTCAGAATGATGGCAGAGCGTAAAAAAAACTTAAGAATTCAATACAAAAAAGTTAAGTTTTCCAGTGAAAAAATACTTGTTTAAATCAAAGAAATTAAATATAATATTATTATATGTGCTTTTTTAGAGTTTGTCGATTGAACAGAATGGAGGGAAACATGCAGTACATGTTAATTGCAGACGATAATCCGGATATTACAGATGTTTTAGCTGCTTATGCCCGAAAAGAAGAGTTTGAACCAGTCATTGCTTCAGATGGAGAAGAAGCTGTAAGATTATTCCATAAATATTCTCCAGATGTTGTTTTACTTGATGTTATGATGCCAAAAGAAGATGGTTATGAGGTTTGTCGTAAAATACGTGCAAAATCAGATGTACCAGTAATTTTAATTACTGCTCGTGGAGAGGATTTTGAAAAGATTATGGGATTGGATATTGGGGCAGATGATTATATTGTCAAACCATTTAGTCCAAGTGAAGTTATGGCAAGAGTTCGTGCAGTAATGCGACGTATGGTAAGAAAAGAAAAAGAAAAGTCCTCAGAAAATATGCTTACAATCGATAATTTGACTATCAATTTAGATGAATATACTCTGCATATTGGTACTACAAAAATGCAGATGACAAAAAAGGAAATAGAAACAATGTGGACACTGGCAAGTAATCCCAATAAAGTATTTACCAGAGATAATTTACTCGATAGCCTTTGGGGATTTGATTATTTTGGGGATAGTAGAACAGTAGATTCACATATTAAACGACTTCGTGCAAAATTGGATACTGTAACACATCCAGGATGGAGTATCAAAACTATTTGGGGTGTCGGATATAAGTTCGAAATAGAAGAGAAATCTTGAGAAGTAATGGAGGAAAATTATGAAAAGAAGAACCGGAAGCCATTTGTTTTTCCGGGTCTATATTAATTATGCGTGTTTGATGATTTTATTTTCGGTTGTGCTTGGTATCATTTATATGCGTTTGTATCAAAGTACAATGATGGAAGATTATAGAAAAAATCTGGAAGGACAGGCTGCAACCATTTCAAAGCGTTTAAATGAATATATTTTAAACGAGGAATATACACAGTGTAGAAACTATTTAGAAAATTTATTGGAACTTACAACAGACGAAATTTGGACAATTTCCAATTCAGATGCAAAAGAACCAATGAATGAACAAATGGAAAATGTAGATCTAAAAGATGTATCCCTTTCAGAAGAATTACAAAAAATTATTCGAACTGCTTTTTCAGGACAGAAAAGATATGGAACATATTATAGTGAAATTCATGGTTGTACTATGATTACTTTAGGAATTCCGATTATAGGAAAAAATGGAGAAACCTGTGGGGCACTTTTATTAAGTGCTCAGATGGAAGTTCAGGATAAAGCAGCAGATAATGGATTCTCTATGATGGTGAATAGTATGTTAGGTGCAGCCGTAGTTTCTTTTATTATTGCTATTATGTTTGCCAGACAATTAACAAAGCCAATTATGAAAATGAGAGAAACCGCTTTAGATTTGGTAGATAGTAAGTATGACACAAAAACCGGAATTGATCGCAAAGATGAGATTGGAGATTTAGCAAGAACATTAGATTTTTTAACTGATAAATTGCAAGAGAATGAAAAGATTAGAAAAAATTTGGATCAAATGAGATTGGATTTTTTTGCAAACGTATCGCATGAACTTAGAACTCCAATTACTGTCGTTAGAGCTTATACAGAAAGTTTAGTAGATGGTGTAGTAACGGGAGAGGAAAAAACAAAACAGTATTATGAACGGATGCTTTCGGAATGTAAAAGTATGGAACGATTAGTGGGAGATCTTTTATTACTATCAAAAATGCAAAATCCAGATTTTGTTATTGAAACAGAACCTGTCAATCTCCTTCAAATTTTTGAAGAGTTAGTTCGAAGTATCCGTCCACTCAGTGAGGAAAAGAAAATTCAAATTGAATTAAATCACGATCAAGAAGTTTATATGATGTATGGTGATTATGATCGTCTACGTCAAATGTTTTTAGTAATTTTAGATAATGCAGTTAAATTTTCTCCAGAAGGTTCAACTATTCATGTTACATTTTGTGGAAAGGATGGAATTTATGTTTCTATTCGAGATGAAGGAATTGGAATCAGTGAAGAAGAATTGCCAAGTGTCTTTGAAAAGTTTTATAAGTCAAAACTTCGTCAAAATGCAAAAGGATCTGGACTAGGTTTAGCAATTGCAAAACAAATTGCACTACGTCATGGAGGAACAATAGATGTAAAAAGTAAATTGGGCATAGGAACAGAATTTTCATTTCAATTTCAGGCTATAGAAGAAAATTAAGGATGAATTGACAGATATTTTATGAAAAAGTTCTTGATAAAATACAAGAGATAGGATATAATAAAGGCAGATGAAACGAAATTCCTGGGGTGTACGATAACTCTTGTCATTTTGAACCTACATTTACTTTAAACGGGATTCCTATATTTGTAAGTCTATGTCAGGCCTCCGATTGTGCAGTGGAAGACAGAACCTTACGTGCGGTCACCCACCTAGCTTTGCTAGGAGTCAAAATACAAGAGCCGGCATTTTGGGGGTTTAACTAAAGAAGGAGCTGTTGCAAAATAAGATTTATTCTATAGATAAAAATTCTTGTTTTGCAACAGCTCCTGTGAATTTATTTCTAAAGTCCTTCATAATCAAATGGAGGAATAAAGCTTTCTTTTGCAGTTTCTCCTTCTTGAATAAATCCATTTTCAATACCAAGTTCTATAGCATAGTCCACAATTTCATTATATTCTTCCTGTGTTAAAGTTCTACAAAGTTCAGGATAGAGAGAAAGATTTTTTGCCACAGGAGTATATTGATTTAAAATACTGATATAAATTTGATCTCCATATGTTTCATAGAGATAACGAAGAACATTTTTGGAATCTTTTATCTGTCCGGGAAGAACAAGATGACGAACAATAATTCCACGTGTCATAAGATCTTGAGAAGAAACCTTTTTAAAAATAGGGGTACCCACCTGACGAAACATCTCCTTAATGGCAGAAGATGCGTAAGTAAAATAATCCGAAGCCTTAGAATAACGTGTAGATAGTTCACTGGAATAGTATTTTAAATCAGGTAGATAAATGTCAATCAGACCATCCAGTAACTGCAAACTTTCCACTAATTCATAACCACTTGTATTATAGACAATAGGAATAGTAAGACCATTTCGCTTCGCTACTATCAAAGCTTTTTTAATAGAAAGAATATAATGGGTTGGAGTAACAAGATTAATATTATTTGCTCCTTTGCTTTGAAGTTCTAAAAAGATTTCACCCAGACGAGTTTCTGAAATAACTTTTCCAGATAAACCAAGTGCAATTTCTCTATTTTGACAGTAAACACAGCCAAGTGGACAGCCAGAGAAAAAGACGGTTCCAGAGCCTTTCGTACCAGAAATACAAGGCTCTTCCCAAAAATGTAGAGAAGCTTTTGCTGCCTTTAAGTCCCAAGACATACCACACCTGCCAATATGATTATCTATCCGTAAAGAAGCACAATTTCTTGGACAGAGATTACAGGTTTTAGATCTAATAGATATATTCTGCATAAAGTTTACTCCTATCATACAATATCTTTTTAAAAAATTATTATACACTCATCTAAAGAAATCAGCAAGGAATTGTCTATACTTGTTATATTAAAAAATATCTTGACAAATCAACTGCTAATATGATAATGTTTAAATCATACCATTGGTATGTTAAGGAGGTAAAAAACAGTGGCAAGAAATAAGCATCCAGAAGAAACAGTTAATTTAATATTGGATGTTTCCTTTCGCTTGTTTATGGAAAAGGGATATGAACATACATCAATTCAAGATATTATTCATAATTTAGGAGGACTTAGTAAAGGGGCAATCTATCATCATTTTAAGTCAAAAGAAGATATTTTAGTTGCTGTTACAGATAAAATAACAGAAGAATCCAATCAGATGCTTTTAGTTATTCGTGATAATCCTAATTTGAATGGTAAAGAAAAGCTGAAAGCTATTTTCAAAGAATCAATCAATCGACCTGTACAGAATGATATATTTACAGTAGCCCCCAATTTTTATAATAATCCAAAACTTCTTTTTTATCTTTTACATGATACGATACAGGAAGTAGCTCCAAACTATATTTTACCAATTATAAAACAAGGTATTTCAGATGGTTCTATTGAAACAGATTATCCAGAACAGTTGTCAGAATTAATTATATTTATAGCGAATATCTGGACAAATCCTTTGATATTTGATAGTTCTGTAGATGAATCCTATTGTAAGTTTAAGATATTTGGTCAGATGCTGAAAGGTTTTGGATTAGATATTATAGATGAAGAAATGTTAGAAAGAGTACGAGAACTGACAGTTATATGTCAAAAGAATAAGTGAACTTCTGCCTTATAAAAAGGACAAAAAAATTTAAAAAAATACATACCAACGCGCGGTACTAAAAGGAGATACTATGAAGACTATTATAGATATAAATTCCATTAGCAAATTAATTTTATATATCAGATTCTAGCAAAAGGAATAGAAAAAATGGAGGTTTAAAAATGAATCAAAAACTATTTTCAAAAGATTTTACATTAGTTGTTATTGGACAGATTATTTCTCTGTTTGGTAATGCTACATTAAGATTTGCATTACCATTATATTTATTAAATCTGACAGGTTCATCAGCACTTTATGGAACAGTTATGGCATGTGCGTTTATTCCTTCTGTTCTGTTATCGCCTGTAGGAGGTATTGTTGCAGACAGAGTAAATAAAAGAAATGTTATGGTAATATTAGATTTCTTTACAGCAACAATTATATTGGCATTTTCTCTGCTTATGAATGGAGTAAATCTTATTGTTTTATTGACGGTTACACTAATGCTTTTATATGGTATTGCAGGTGCATATCAGCCTTCTGTACAGGCAAGTATTCCTGCATTGGTAGATCAAAATCATTTTATGACAGCAAATTCTATTATCAATACAATAAGTTCTTTTGCATCTTTGATAGGTCCAGTCCTTGGAGGAATTTTATACAGTACATATGGAATTAAGCCTATATTATGGGTTTGCATGATATGTTTTGTGATATCAGCAGTTATGGAAATTTTTATTAAAATACCATTTCGAAAACCAAATTCAAATGGGAGTATATGGAAAATAGCAAAAACAGATTTTACAGAAAGTATTCGGTTTATACACAAAGATAAATCGATTATTGGAAAAACTGTTATAGTAGTTTGTGGAATCAATTTATTTTTATCTGCAATGATTATGGTTGCATTACCATATTTGATAACAGAAGTATTCGATTTAGAGGCAGCACAGGCAAACAAACTTTACGGTTTTGCACAGGCAGCTTTGGCAGCAGGAGGATTGACGGGAGGAATTTGCACAGGTATTTTTTCAAAAAAACTATCTATTCAAAAGGCAGGTAATTTGATAATAACTTGTGCTATATGTGTATTTCCTATTGGAGCTGCATTAATCCTTTTTTCGTCGGGAATAATAAATTATATTGTTATAACTATATGCTGTTTTATTATTATGGTATTTTCAACAATTTTTTCTATACAGATGCTGTCTTTTATACAAACAGAAACGCCACAGAATTTAATTGGCAAGGTGATTGCGGTTGTTCTTACTTTTTCTATGTGTGCACAGCCATTAGGCAATGCGTTATATGGTATTTTATTTGAAATTTGTAAAAGTTTTGAATATGTTGTTGTCCTTTTTTCAGGAGTTGTATCACTTATCATTGCTATAAGCACTAGAAATATTTTTAAAAAATTTGTAACAGAGTTAAAATAACAATTATCATGTAATATTATTTATAAGTCAATGTTATGATAAAAATATCTTGATTTTATCTAAATTTTGGCAGAACACTCCTACTTCTAAGCGAACGAAATAAGCGAACGTGGGGTTATTCTGCCAACTTTTACTAAAATAATTGATAATCCGTAAAATATATGCTATAATAGATACATAGGAACTATCCTAAATACGAAAGAAAGGAGAAAAACGATGTATCTTACCGTAAAGCAACAAGTGAAACATCTGTCAAAAGAAGAATACTATATTTTAAGAGAATTGTGTCATACAGCCAAAAACCTTGCCAATGAAGCAATCTATCATATCCGTCAGTATTACTTCACAGAGGGCGAATATCTCAACTATGAAAAGAATTATACTTTGCTGAAAAACAGTCCAAATTATAAAATGCTCAATTCCAATATGGCACAAAAAATTTTAAAAGAAGTAGATGGTGCATTTAAAAGTTTTTTTGGATTATTGAAACTTGCAAAAAAAGGTAAATATTCTTTCAGGGATTGTAAATTTCCCCGTTATCTTAAAAAAGACGGATTTACTACACTTGTGATAGGATTTATCAGGCTGAATGGAAATAAGTTGATCCTTCCATATTCGAATCTATTCAAGAAAACACATGACCCTGTTGAAATTACCATACCGCCGATACTGATTGGAAAGCCGATCAAGGAAATCAGGATCATTCCGAAATCAGGAGCAAGGTTCTTTGAGATCCAGTATATTCATGAAGCTGGATGTATTCAGAGAAATCTTAACAAAAACAATGCACTTGCCCTGGATTTGGGCGTGAATAATCTTGTAACCGCTGTATCAAGTGAAGGAAAAAGTTTCATCGTTGACGGAAGAAGACTGAAATCGATGAACCAATGGTTCAACAAGGAAAACGCAAGACTGGAAAGGATCAAGGACAAACAAGGAGAGAAAAGAAGAACGACAAACCACCAGAAAATTTTAGCAGATAAAAGAAACAGACAAATGAATGATTACATGAGTAAAACTGCAAAGAGGATCCTCCATTACTGTATCCAACATGATATAGGTACTCTGGTAACCGGCTATCATGAAACATTCCAGTGTAATGCTGGTATGGGGAAACAGAATCATCAGAATTTTGTTAGTATTCCATATGGGAAATTACGTTCAAAACTGGAATATTTGTGTGAATTAAACAGCATTGTTTTTGTTAAACAGGAAGAAAGCTATACTTCAAAGGCATCGTTCTGGGACAAAGATAGGATTCCTGTTTATAATGCAGATAACCCGCAGTCTTACCGTTTCAGCGGAAAGCGTATACAAAGAGGACTATACAAAACTGCAAGTGGAAAGCTTCTGAATGCAGATATAAATGGTGCATTGAATATTTTAAGAAAAAGTAGCGTTGTGAGTTTAGATACTCTATACAGTAGAGGCGAAGTGGATACGCCTGTAAGAATAAGGGTTACCTGAAAAGGTGAAAACGAAAATACCAATCTTCTTACGAAGTCCCCGCCTCTTAGCAGAGTTACAAGAGTAAGTGGGGGAAAGTTCATATTTAATTTAGATTATAAAAGATACATGGATATTTTCATGAAGGTAGAAATGTCAACTACCCATGACAAAAGACCATAGGTTTGGAATTGCTCAGTAGTAGGAACAGTTTTCACCTCCGACCTTTCAACCCCGATCAGTATTTTACCTTTCGTAGCGTTACATCATAGGATGGTTGACGCTTACCGTTTCCTAGTGGTCATTCATCCTTTCCAACAAAAATATACTCTACTGGAACTGCATCCGGTACGAAGACTTTTCATGTCATGCAGTAGATTTTCTATATGTTTCAGATTTTACTTTCACAACGACTTATGTGAAAAACCTCTTATGTTAACTTATCAAAGTACAAAGAGTGTCTTTGATACGAAGGCATTTAATGGTTTTTTCTATGGATAGATTATAACATAGGATAGAGTTTTTTACGAAAATCTTACGACAAACGAAAGGAGTTTATGTATGAAACACGGATTTATTAAAGTAGCAACAGGAACGCCAAAGGTACGAGTAGCGGATTGTAGTTATAACACACAACAGATTATAAGTTTAATTCAAGAGGCAGAAAAACAAAAAGTATTCGTGTTAGTTTTTCCAGAATTATGTATTACAGGATATACTTGTGGAGATCTCTTTTTACAGGAAACTCTGTTAATTGAAGCAAAAAAAAGTTTAAAAGAAATCGCTCAAGCCACAAAGAGAATGGCTCTACTTACTATTGTAGGATTGCCGTTTTTTAAAGAAAACAGACTTTATAATATAGCAGCTGCAGTACAAAATGGAACTATATTAGGTTTTGTTCCAAAATTAAATATACCAAATTATTCGGAATTTTATGAAGCTAGATATTTTAGTTCTGGTAACAAAACGGTTGAATCAGTCGATTTTTTTGGAGAACAGATCCCTTTTGGAAGTCAGTTATTATTTTCTTGTAAAGAAGTACAAAATTTAGTGACAGCAATTGAAGTATGTGAAGATCTCTGGGTTTCACAGCCACCAAGTGGAGCACATACTATGGCAGGAGCATATATTATTGCAAATCCTTCCGCAAGTGATGAAACGACAGGGAAAAATAATTATCGTTTGGAACTTGTAGGTGGGCAGTCGGCAAGACTTATTTGTGCTTATTTATATGCCGATGCTGGAGAAGGAGAATCCACAACGGATTTGGTATTTTCAGGTCATAATATGATTGCAGAAAATGGGATTTTATTAAAACAATCAGAACGTTTTTCTACAGGTTTGATTATTTCAGAGATAGATTTAGGTCGTTTAAGTTCAGAACGTCGGAGAATTTCAACATTTCCAGAGGATAAAACAGGATATGTTACGGTTTCTTATTCTATACCATCTATTCAAGACGATATAAAAAAACAGCTCCCAGAAACAGTATTAACACGTTTTATTGATTCTTCTCCCTTTGTACCAACAGACAAAAAGGAGAGAGAAAACAGATGTCAAGAAATTTTAATGCTTCAGGCAATAGGATTAAAAAAGCGGCTGATGCACACAAATTGTAAAACGGTCGTTGTCGGAATTTCAGGAGGATTAGATTCTACATTAGCTTTAATTATTGCTAAAAAGACATTTGATATGCTGTCTTTAGATCCAAAAGGAATTATTGCTGTAACCATGCCATGTTTTGGAACAACAGATCGCACATACCAAAATGCGGTAGAATTAATAAAACAGATGCAGGTTACATTTCGTGAGATAAGAATAGAAGAAGCCGTTTCCAGACACCTAAAAGATATAGGTCATGATCTTTTAAACCATGATGTGACATATGAAAATGCACAGGCAAGAGAACGCACCCAAGTGTTGATGGATTTGGCAAATGAATATAATGGAATGGTGATTGGAACTGGTGATATGTCCGAATTGGCGTTAGGATGGGCAACCTATAATGGAGATCATATGTCGATGTATGGAGTCAACGCATCTGTACCAAAAACTTTAGTACGTTATTTAGTTTCCTATTTTGCTGAACAGACAAATAATAATGCTTTACGTCATATCTTACAAGATGTGTTGGATACACCAGTCAGTCCAGAATTACTTCCTCCTTCAGATGGAAAGATTTCTCAGAAAACAGAAGATTTAGTAGGGCCATATGAACTACATGATTTTTATTTATACTATATGATGCGTTTTGGATTTCCACCATCCAAAATCTACCGTTTAGCAGTTTTAGCATTTACAGGACATTTTGAATCAGAGGTTATATTAAAATGGCTGAAAGTATTTTATCGCAGATTTTTTTCACAACAGTTTAAACGTTCTTGTCTACCAGATGGGCCAAAAGTGGGTTCTATTTCACTTTCTCCAAGAGGAGATCTACGAATGCCAAGTGATGCCTGTGTAACAATGTGGATAAAAGAGTTAGAAGCATTATAATTTTTAAAAAATTTCTTGCATTTTAAAATAAGTTGTTATATAATCAAGTAGTTAATTAGTTAATTATTAGCTGGTTAATTACTTGATTTTTTTTATTGGAGAGGTGAATATGGAAACGACAAAGCAAGAACGAAAGTTGGCAGTGAAAGACTTTATAGATTTAAACAGACAACATTGCCGAATGGTAGAAAGTAGATTAAATCAGACAGGAGTATTTCGTGCACAACATCATCTATTGATGTATTTATCGAATCATGAAGGATGTTCTCAAACAGAAATGGCACAGGCGGAAGGAATTACAACTCCATCAGTTGCAGTATCATTAAAAAAGTTAGAAAAGGGAGGATATATTGAGAAAGCAGTAGATGGAACGGATAATCGATATCATAAAGTTGTCTTAACTAAAAAGGGATCTGAAATTGTAAAAATGAGCCATGAGATTTTTGATCAGATAAACGAACAGTTATTTTCAGGATTTAGTTTAGAAGAACTTTCGGTTTTTACTGATTTTATTCGTAGAATGAAAGAAAATATCGATTCGAAATAAAATATTAGAAAGGAGATTCGTTATGAAGCGTTATACAAAGTATATTCGGGCAAATCTGCTCTATTTTATTGTCGGACCAATTTTAATGCTGACAGAAGTTTTGGGTGAGGTTCTGCTTCCATATTTTATGAATTTAACGATCAAACATATTGAGTCTGATGGGGCAAAGAGCAGCTATGTTTTTATAATTGGATTAGTTATGATAATAACTGCTGCTATTATGATGTTTGGAGGAGTAGGAGGAAATTATTTTAGTGCAAAAGCATCTGCGGGATTTGCAGCGGGACTAAGAAAAGATGTGTATTGCAAAGTTCAGGAGTTTTCATTTGCTAATATTGATCATTTTAGTACAGGTTCACTTGTAACCCGTCTGACAAACGATATTACACAACTTCAAAATGTTATTCGTATGGCATTAATTATGATGTTACGTGCTCCGGGAATGTTAATTGGTGCGTTAATTATGGCATTGACAATCAATTCTAGTCTAGCCGCAGTAATAGCAGTAGTAATCCCAATTTTAGCAGCAGCACTGTTTGGTTTGATACATACAGCATTTCCAAGGTTTGAAAAGATGCAGTTAAAAATTGATAGTGTAAACTCAGCAATTCAAGAAAATCTTACAAATGTTCGGGTGGTAAAATCATTTGTTCGTGGAAATCATGAAATAAAAAAGTTTTCTAAAGCAAACCAAGATTTAAAAGATACTGGAATGAGTGCATTTAAGATTGTAATTTTTAATATGCCTTTAATGGCACTGGCAATGAATATTACGACATTGGCAGTTGTATGGTTTGGAGGAAAACAAATTATTGTCGGAACAATGGATGTTGCAGAATTGACAGCATTTACAACATATATTGTACAGATTTTAATGTCTCTTATGATGGTAGCTATGATTTTATTACAAAGTTCCCGGGCTGTAGCTTCTGCAAAGCGAATTGGAGAAGTTTTAGATGAACCATTAGATTTAAGTGATGAAAATGCTACAAAAAAGGACAGAAAAGTAGAAAAAGGAAGTGTGGAATTCCGTCATGTTTCTTTTAAATATTATAAAGATCGAGAAGAGAAAGTTTTAGAAGATATCAATTTTTTAGTACAACCGGGAGAATTAATTGGTATTATTGGCTCTACTGGAAGCGGAAAAAGCAGTTTAGTACAATTAATTCCAAGGTTATATGATGCTTCAGAGGGAGAAGTTTTCGTAGATGGAATTAATGTAAAAGAATATTCGTTGCGTCATTTAAGAGATGGAGTTGGAATGGTACTTCAAAAAAACGTTTTATTTTCTGGTACCATTACAGATAACTTAAAATGGGGCGATGAAAATGCTTCTGAAGAACAGATTCGAAAGGCGGCTGAAAATGCACAGGCGGATGGATTTGTAACAGGGTTTACCGATGGCTATGAAACAGAACTAGGACAGGGAGGTGTCAATGTTTCTGGAGGACAAAAGCAAAGACTTTGTATTGCCAGAGCTCTGTTGAAAAAACCAAAGATTTTGATTTTAGATGATAGTACAAGTGCTGTAGATACAGCAACAGAAGCAAGAATTCGAGAGTGTTTTCAAAAAGAGTTAAAAGAAACCACAAAGTTTGTTATTGCACAGAGAATCTCTTCTGTCAAAGATGCAGATAGAATTTTGGTACTTGAGGAAGGAAAAATTGTAGGTTTTGGAAAGCATGAACAATTAATAGAAAGCTGCCAAACCTATCAGGAAATTTATTCTTCACAGATAGAAAAAGCAAAGGAGGTGTCTGCATAATGGAATCGAAATCAAAATCTCAGACAACACAGCCAAAGATAGGTCCAGCAGGACCGGGAGGAAGGATGAAAGGTCCTGGAGCAAAGCCAAAAGATGCAAAGAAAACAATACAGCGATTAATGGGATATTTAAAAAAAGATACAGGAAAAATAATGATTGTTTTTATCTGTGTAGCACTTTCTTCGATTTCCACTCTGTTAGGTTCTTATATGCTTCGTCCAATTATTAATGGATTAGGAGATAGTTTTCGTACCTATGCTCAAAGTGTTAATAAATCAAATACTTTATCTGATTTATTAAAGGATCTAATAGGAAAACTACTTATCATGGCATTGATCTATGCAGTTGGAGTTTTTACACAATATTTACAACAGAGAATTATGATTGAAGTTTCCCAAAAAGCTTTACAAAAGATTCGAGATGAATTATTTGAAAAGATGCAAAGTCTTCCAGTTCGATTTTTTGATACTCATAATCACGGAGAATTAATGAGTCGATTTACAAATGATGTAGACGCGGTTGGTGAAATGCTCAATAATACAATCGTTCAGTTGTTTTCTGGAACTCTTACCGTAATTGGGACGTTATGTATGATGTTATATATGAATATAACACTGAGTATTGTTACTATTATTATGGTTCCTATTTTCGTTAAGGTTGGAGGAAGAATCGCCAGTCGAGGAAGAAAATTTTTTGTAGGACAACAGACAGCATTAGGAGCAGTAAATGGATATATTGAAGAAAGTGTGACAGGGCAAAAAGTAGTCAAGGTCTTTTGCCATGAGGATAAATGTATTAAAGAATTTGATAAATTAAATAATGAACTAAAAGATCAGCAGATTCGTGCACAGTTTGCTGGAGGTATCATGGGACCGGTCATGGGAAATTTAGGACAGATCAATTATTCTCTTATTGTAACAGTAGGTGGAATTTTATGTATTACCAAAGGATTTGATATCGGTGGACTTACCGTATTTGCAAACTATTCCAGACAATTCACCAGACCTATCAATGAACTTTCTATGCAGGTAAATACCATATTTACAGCATTAGCGGGTGCAGAACGAGTATTTGCTATTATGGATGCAGAACCAGAAGCAGAAGATGGAACAGATACTATAGAGCTAAAAGATGTTTCTGGAAAGGTTATATTAGATCATGTGACTTTTGGCTATCATCCAGAAAAGATAATTTTAAAAGATATTTCACTCTATGCAAAACCGGGACAAAAAATTGCATTTGTAGGTTCGACAGGAGCAGGAAAGACTACAATTACGAATCTATTAAATCGATTTTATGATATTAATGAAGGAACGATTACAATTGATGAAATTCCTTTACAAAAAATAAAAAAGGATAGTTTACGAAAGAATATTGCAATGGTATTACAGGACACTCATTTATTTACTGGAACAGTACGAGAAAATATTCGATATGGACGTTTAGATGCAACCGACGAAGAAGTAGAAGCTGCAGCAAAGACAGCCAGTGCACATTCTTTTATTATGCGACTTGCACAAGGATATGATACTATGTTAGAGGGCGATGGAGCAAATTTAAGTCAAGGACAAAGACAGTTATTAAATATTGCAAGAGCAGCAATTTCAAAAGCCCCTATTTTAGTATTAGATGAGGCGACGAGTTCTGTAGATACCAGAACAGAAAGACATATTGAACATGGTATGGATCGACTGATGAAAGGAAGAACAACATTCATAATTGCCCATAGACTTTCTACAGTACGAAATGCAAATGCAATTATGGTATTAGAACATGGAGAAATTATTGAGAGAGGAACACATGAAGATTTATTAAAATTAAAGGGACGTTATTATGAACTTTATACAGGCAAGATAGAATTGGATTAAAAAAATATATTAACAATTACTCCAACTTGTATTATAATAAAGTCGGTAGGACTTTTTTATGGGGAGGGAGGAATTGATGATAGAACAGCAAAAGATAGAAATTTTAAAAGGCTAACTTTTGCTGTCTTTTTTTGATCTAAAAAATATTCAAGGAGGAAAAGAAAGTGAAATCACAAAAAGTAAAAAAGGAGGATAAGACAGGTATTATACGTATGACCTCAATCAGAAAGAAAATCCAAGCGGGGATGATTTGGATGATTGTGATTTCTTTAAGTATTGTTGGAGGAGCTTCTGCGTATATGAATTATAGAAGTACATTAGATACCTTAAAGCAGACAATGATACAAACTGCACAAATAACAGCAGAACGAATTGAAATGGAATTGCAATCACAAGTGAATGTAGTATGGGAGTTAGGATGTACTGCCAGACTGACAAATCAATTTTATACAATAGAACAAAGACAAGAAATTATAGATGAAAAGGTACAATATTATGATATGCAGTTTGGAAAACTGATTGGGTTAGATGGAAAATGTCTTACAGATGATACAGATTATAGTGATAGAGATTATTTTAAAACATCTTTAAATGGAAAAAGTTATATTTCTGATCCTTTAGTTTCAAGGACAACAGGAAAACTTAACATTATTATTTCTGCTCCTATCTGGCAAAATGGAGTTCCAAATTCAAAAGTTTCTGGCGTAATATTTTTAACGCCAAAATCTTCTTTTCTCAATGATATTGTAGCCAAGATAAAAATAAGTGATCATGGAGGTTGTTATATTATCAATTCAGGGGGAACAACAATTGCCCATAGTACCGCCTCTATTGCAGAAGCTCAGGATAATACAATTAAAAAATCTGAAACAGATTCTTCTCTAAAAAATTTGGCAGAGTTAGAGAAAAAAATGATACAAGGAAAAAGTGGAACTGGCATTTATACATATGAAGGTACGAAAAAAATTCTTGCCTATGCACCAATTAAAGGAACAAATGGTTGGAGTGTTGCAGTTAATGCACCAGTAAGTGAATTTACAAGTAGTACAATAACAAGTATGTTAATTACGTTCTTTTCTATTATAGTTGCGGTATGTATTGGAGCATGGGTTGCAGTTCGAATTGGAAAGGGAGTTGGAGAGCCAATTAAATATTGTTCTGAACGATTAAAACAACTGGCAGAAGGAGATTTAACAGCTCCCATTCCTAACATTACAAAGGAAGATGAAACAAAAATCTTAGCAAATGCTACAGAAAGTATTGTTAAAAATTTAAAGGCAGTGATTACAGATTCCGATTGGATACTCAGTGAGATGGCAGAAGGAAATTTTAAGGTAGAATCCAATAACGAAAAAGTTTATGTTGGAGAATTTGCTGGTTTAAGACAATCAACAAATAAACTTAAAAAGCGTCTAAATGAAACTTTAAAACAAATTCAAAGTACTGCTGGACAGGTAGATATAGGTGCAGAACAACTAGCAGAAAGTGCCCAAAGTCTAGCAGAAGGTGCAACAGACCAAGCTGGGGCAATACAACAATTACAAGCAAGTATTAGTAATATTACAGAACAAATTCGTTCCAATGCAAACGATAGTGGTATTGCAGTACAATGTTCTTTAAATGTAGTAAAAGAGGCAGAAACAAGTAGTAAAAAGATGCAGGAACTTACAATAGCAATGGATAGAATTACAGAAACATCTAAAAAGATTGAAGATATTGTTTCCGATATTGAAGAAATTGCTTCTCAAACCAATTTATTATCTTTAAATGCTTCGATAGAAGCCGCCAGAGCAGGAGAAGCAGGGCGAGGATTTTCTGTTGTTGCAAATGAAATCCGTAAACTTGCTGCAGGAAGTGCTGCCTCCGCAGTAAATACAAGAACTTTGATTGCTACTTCTATTCAAGAAATCGAAACTGGCAGAGAAAGTACAAAACAGACTTCAGATGCTCTAAAGATAATGATTGAAGGAATCAGTGAACTGAGAACAGGAGCAGAACAAACCAATAAATCGACAGAGTTACAGTTAGAAGCGATTCAACAGCTAGAGCAAGGAATTGATCAAATTTCAGAAGTAGTACAGGGAAATTCTGCTGCTGCCGAGGAAACGTCAGCAACGGGTGAAGAATTATCAGCACAAGCAACAGCACTAAATACTTTAATAGGAAAATTTCAATTAAAAGAATAAAAAGAAAATTTTACAAAGATGTCGCACTAAGAACTAAATATACAAGATATAGTATTGGTATTACATTAAATTTTACAATATCTTGTATCTGATTTTCTTAATGCGACATCTCCTTTATTAAGAACAATAAAATTTAGGTTGAAATTTATCAAAAAATCCGGCATAATAAAAGTTCAACGAATGACTATAATCAAAGTGGAGGAGGATTTTGGATGCTATGTTAAGCAAGTATATAAAACGATATAAACTACCATATTTGCTTGGAATCTTGACTTTATTTTTTGTGGATCTTATCAGTTTATATATTCCACAATTTACTGGAGAAATAACAGACGGATTAAAAAACGGTACAATGGACTTTTCGGGAGTACTTCACAGTACAAGTTTGATTTTGCTCACTGGAGCAGGAATGGCACTTGGAAGGTTTGGGTGGAGATATTTTATTTTTGGATCTGCTAGAAAAATTGAATATGAAATAAGAGGAGATATGTTTAAACATTTAAGTACACTGTCTATGGGATATTACAATGAACATAAGACAGGGGATTTAATGGCACACTTTACAAATGATTTAAACGCAGTACGAATGGCAATTGGACCAGCAGTAATTACAGCATTTGATGCTATTATCATGACAGTTATGGTAATTTTTAAAATGATTATATATGTTGATTTTGGAATGACAATGTTAGCCCTTATCCCTATGTTGATTATTTTAGGTGGTGGAATCTGGTATGGAAAAGCGGTAGAACGAAGATTTCGTGAAAAACAGGAAGCATTTTCGGATTTAACAGATCAAGTTCAGGAAAGTATTTCTGGTATACGTGTTATCAAGGCGTTTGTACAAGGGCAAAAGGAGATTGCCGCTTTTGCAAAGATGAATAAAAAGAATAAGGATAAAAACTTAAAAGTAGTAAAACTACAAGCGATTGTCATGCCATTAATGGATGTAATTATTGGAATTTCAAGTGTAATTGCATTAATCTATGGCGGAAATTTAGTTCTGAAGGGAAAAATTACAACAGGACGTTTTATTTCCTTTCACCAATATATTTTTATGTTAGTCTGGCCAATGCTTGCCTGTGGAGAAAGTATTACTTTCTTTTCTCAAGGTGCAGCATCACTTCGAAGAATTGAAGAAATCTTTCGACAACAGCCAGAAATTAAAGATGAGGAAACAGTGGATCATTCTATAACAAAACTAGATGGGAAAATTTCTTTTGAAAACTTAACGTTTCAGTTTTCAAAATCACTTCCTCCTGTATTAAAGAATGTTTCGGTCAAGATAGAAAAAGGATCGACTTTGGCAATTTTAGGGCGAACAGGATGTGGAAAGACGACAATTGCTAATCTGTTATTACGTATGTATCAGACAGAACCAAATATGATTTATTTAGATGGAAGGGATATTAAAGAGATTCCTTTACATGTATTACGGGAACAAATTGCTTATGTACCACAGGACAATTTTCTTTTTTCCGATACGATTCAGGCAAATATTGCATTTGGAGTTAGAGAGTTATTAGAATTGCCACAGGAGAAACAAAATTATCTGTTTTTACCAAAAAAGGAACAGATTGAGGAATTTTTAGAGAAAGATGCCATGCGTCGCAGCAATAAAGTAGATAAAGCCTATGGAGATTTAAAAGAAGTACAAGAAGCTGCAAAACTTTCTTGTGTACATGAAAATATTATAGAATTTCCAAATCAGTATGCAACTTTAGTCGGAGAGAGAGGAGTTACAGTATCTGGAGGACAAAAGCAGAGAATTTCCATTGCAAGAGCATTGATGAAAGATGCTCCAATTTTAATTTTAGATGATGCACTTTCAGCAGTTGATACAAGTACAGAGGAACAGATTTTAGAAAACTTAAAACAGATTCGACAGGGAAAAACTACAATTATGATTGCACATCGAATCTCTACCGTTCAAAATGCAGATCATATTCTTGTATTAGAAGAAGGAGAATGTGTAGAGTATGGAACACATGCACAGCTTTTAGAAGCAGGTGGAATCTATGCAAAGATGTATGAACAGCAGCAGTTGGAACAGCAATTAGAGGCTGTTTAGAAAAGGAAAGAGGTGATTAACATGGAACATAGTGAAATCGAGATGGAACAACGCTCCATTCATAAAAATGTTTTTTTTCGATTATTAAAATATGCCAAACCATATTGGTATTATTTTGCGGAAACATTTGCACTTGTCTTTATTATTACTGCTTTAGAATTATATCGACCGAAATTGATAGGAAAAGTAGTAGATTTATTTTCAACACAGGTTCAGTTCTCAGAAGTAAGAAAGATCGCAATAATCTATTTAATCGTTTTATTGGCATCCTTTGTCTGTAATTTTTTGCAGACATGGATTCTTCAACTGACTGGACAGACTATCATCTATAATATCCGTCAAGAAATTTTTGAACATATTCACAAGCTTTCCCTTCGCTTTTTTGATATTACACCAGTAGGGCGAATTGTGACAAGGGTGACAAATGATGTAGAAACACTCAATGAAATGTATACCAGTATTTTAGTGAGACTGATTAAAAATATTGTAAAAATTCTTGGACTGATTTTTGTAATGCTTGCTTTAGATGTGAAAATTGCTTTATTTTCTTTTTTATTGCTTCCTTTCATTATAGGATTGACCATATTATTTAAAAAAATTTCCCGTGCCACTTATCGAATTGCAAGAACAAAAATTACCGCAATTAATACTTATCTTTCTGAACATCTTTCAGGAATGAAACTCATTCAAATTTTTGCAAGAGAAAAAGAAAAAAATGCAGAGTTCGCAAAACGCAATGAAGAATTATTTCGGGCAAATTACAGAGAAATGATGGTATTTGCAATTTTTCGTCCATCGATCTATATGTTGTCTGTCATTGCCATGTTTATTGTACTTTTACTTGGAGGAGATTCTGTTTTAAAAGGTGTCATAACAGTTGGAACATTGTATCAATTTACTCAATATATCAGTTCCTTTTTTGAACCAATTCAAGAGCTTGCAGAGCAGTTTGGAACCTTACAGTCGGCAATGGCTTCTGCCGAGAAGATTTTTATGATATTAGACGAAGAACCTGCGATTGTCAATCCAAAGCAGCCAAACTATTTGCCACAGGTAAAAGGAAAAATTGAATTTGAACATGTATGGTTTGCCTATCAGAGAGAAGACTGGATTTTAAAAGATGTCAGTTTTGTGATTGAACCGGGACAAAAGGTTGCATTTGTGGGTGCAACAGGAGCTGGAAAATCCTCTATTTTAAATTTGATTGGAAGGTATTACGATATTCAAAAAGGCAGGATTTTGGTTGACGGCGTTGATATCCGTTCTATGGATATAGCTCAGTTAAGAGGAGCGATTGGACAGGTACAACAAGACGTTTTTATTTTCACAGGAGATATTAAAAGTAATATTCGACTTCGCAATGAAGAGATTACAGATCAAGAAATTAGGGAGGCTGCAAAATATGTCAATGCAGATTCCTTTATTGAACACTTAGAGGGGACATATGAGGCAGCAGTGACAGAACGAGGAGCGACTTTGTCAGCAGGTCAAAGACAATTACTTTCTTTTGCAAGAACCTTGGCATATGATCCATCCATTTTAGTTATGGATGAAGCAACAGCTAATATCGATACAGAAACAGAAAAGCTGATAGAGGAAGCATTAAAAAAACTTATGACAGGAAGAACTACGATTATGGTAGCTCATCGACTTTCCACTATTCAACATTCGGACAATATTATTGTTTTGCACAAAGGAAAAGTTCGAGAGAGTGGAACACATCAAGAGTTACTTCATCAAAATGGAATTTATAAAAAATTATATGAAATACAATTAAAACAAGCCTAGAAATGAGGTTAGAGATGGAGAACACTATAATCCGTGTTTTAATAGAAGAAGAAATTTCAGAGATCTATCAGAAATACTTTTTGAAAGATTTTCCACCAGAGGAACAAAAACCATTAGAATTAATTTTGCAAAGATGCAGAGAGAAAACATATATATGTTATGGGCTTTTTGAAAATACTACATTAGTTGCCTATGCCTTTTTTGCATGTGGAAAAAATCATAACAGTATATTAATGGATTATTTAGCTGTTTGTGCAAATCAGCGTTCAAAGGGATATGGAGGAACTTTCTTAAAAAAACTAACTTGTCAGATGCCAAACAATTATGATGGAATTCTTTTTGAGGTAGAGAGTGGATTGACAGCAAAATCAGAAAAGGAGCTTGAAAACTGTAAAAGGAGGATGTCATTTTATTTAAAAAACGGACTACATCTTACCAAAATTTCTGTTTCTTTATATGGAGTAGATTTGGTAGTGATGTATTTGCAAATTAAAAAAGATAGAACACAAGAGAAATTATATGAGGATTTAGAAAATATCTATCAATATCTTTATACAAAAGAACAAAGAGAAGAAAAAGTTCGAATTCGTTTTAATTCAGAAATTCAGCTTGCAGAAGAACTAAAAAATTTATATTAAACTTATCGAAAAAGGAAGTGCAAAATAGATTTTATTTTACACTTCCTTTTATATCCTACTTAGAAATTTTGCCATAGCAGTATTGAATAATATCTTTTCTCGTTATAATTCCGATGAATTTATCATCATCATCTAAAACAGGAATAAAGTTTTGGCTGGTTGCCATAGAGATGAGATCTTCTATATTAGCATCAATAGAAACAGGTATATTGTCTTTCCGACGAGGTACACAGCGAACTTCAATCTTATCTAATTCGTGTAAGTGTTGAGAAAGTTTACGACGAAGTCCAAAAAGTAAATCGCCTTCTGTTAATGTTCCAATATACTTTCCGTTTTTTCCAAGGATAGGAATAGCAGAGTAACTATGACGTTCTAAAACTTCTAAGGCTTCTTGAATGGAATTATCTTCATTAATATAAGTGACATCACTTTTTGGAATTAGGAAAAATAGTATGTTCATTCTTCAATTCCTCCAATACAATTAAATTGTTCACAGGCATTTTTTTTAGAAAGATATTCTTCATTGCAGGCAAGTTCCTCTGTAATTGCATCGATTCCAGTACCTCCTAAAGTATTCCTCTTTTCTACACAAGAGGTTAAAGAGATTGCTTTATAAATATCTTCCTGAAATACTGGTGAAAGATTTTGATAGTCTGATAGGGATAATTCTTCTAAGGAACAACCTTTGTCAATACATAATAGTACAAGCCTTCCAATAATAGCATGGGCATCTCTAAAAGGAATTCCATGATTTACTAAATAATCTGCTGCATCTGTAGCATTAGTAAATCCATTCTTTGCACTCTTTTCCATAATATCTTTCTTAAACTCAAGAGTAGATAACATTCCAGTAAATAGAGAAAGACATCCTTTGACTGTATCAATAGCATCAAAAGTCAATTCTTTATCTTCCTGCATATCTTTATTATAGGCGAGAGGAAGCCCTTTCATTGTTGTTAAAAGAGAAACCAAAGCAGCATAAACCCTACCTGTTTTTCCACGGATAAGTTCTGCAATATCTGGATTTTTTTTCTGTGGCATAATACTACTGCCAGTGGAGTATGAATCATCTAATTCGATAAAGCGATATTCATTAGAATTCCATAAAATAAGTTCTTCACAAAAACGGGATAGATGCATCATAATTGTTGAAAGTGCACTGAGCAGTTCAATCAAATAATCTCTGTCAGAAACAGAGTCCATACTGTTTTTTGTTGCTCCTGTAAATTGAAGTAACTGTGCACTCCGGTTTCGATTTAGTGGATAAGTAGTACCTGCTAATGCACCACTTCCCAGTGGACAAAAATTCATTCGTTCATAAATATCACTAAGACGTCCTCTATCACGAACAAACATTTCAAAATATGCACCTAGATGATGGGCAAGTGTTACTGGTTGTGCCTTTTGAAGATGCGTAAAACCCGGTAAAATAGTAGTTGTATTTTCTTTCATAAGAGTGTGGATTTGTTCCAATAACTCTCGAAGAAGATGGTTTAATTCAATAATTTCATCTCTTGTATAAAGCTTCATATCTAAAGCAACTTGATCATTTCGACTTCTTCCTGTATGCAGTTTCTTACCTGTTTCTCCAATTCGTTCAATCAGTACAGCTTCAATAAAGCTATGAATATCTTCACTCGTTTCATCAATTGTTAAACAACCAGAATTTAAATCTTGTAAAATTCCCTGTAGACCTGTAATAATATCCCTTTTTTCTTCCTGAGTTAAAATTTTTTGTTCTGCTAACATAGTGACATGAGCAATACTACCTTCAATATCTTGTTTATAAAATCTTTGATCAAAAGAGATAGATGAATTAAAACGATGGACTAATTGGTTCGTTTCTTTTGTAAAGCGTCCGCCCCAAAGTTTCATAAAATTTTATCCTTCCTTATTATGTTACGATAAATTAGTATCTTCTTCTTTATAGTATCTTGTTTTCCGACAATATGCAAGTAGAAATTCAATATGATTATAAAAGCAGCTTATTTTTGAATCGTTTGCTTTAAGATACTCCAAAAAGTTTTATTTATAGGTTTGTCCTAATAAAATAGGTGTTTCCAGAAAAAATATTTAATGGGATTCTTTACAAAAAGGTTGACAGATGCTTTATAATTTGCTAAAATAGCTGTAACAATTTTGTAATAAATAAAAATAGTTTTTAATTACAGAATAAATTTTGACATGTACTTTTACTAATAGAGTATCAGAATGTAACGGAAAGGTATGGTAATTGTATGAAAAAGAAATCGAAAGTGGCAGTTTCTCAAACAACCGCTGTGGTTTGTTTAACGCTGCTTGTAACCACACATGCTTTTACAGATAATCGCAATGATGATACTACATCAGGTGAAATTACTTTGGCAGGAATTTCAAGTTCAGAAGAAAGTTCTTCTGTTTCAAAAAATATAGAGGAAGATGAGGGCGAATTAAGTTTATTTTCTTTAGAAAATTCAACAGATGAAATCACAGCTTTTTCTGGAGGTTCTACAGGAATTTTGATTGGTAGTCTGCCGGGATATGCAGGATCGGCAAATAAAGCTCTTGAGATCGGACATCAAGTAAGGCAGGCACAACTTACAATGTTATCACCACAACAACAATTAGATGCGATTGCTGTCAGTGTATCTGCGGCTTCCCTTGGACTTGATCTAACTCAGCAAAGCAAGAGATTTTCTATCATGGATTCTTTTGTCTATGATAAAGCAATTGCAAAAGTAAAGGAATATGTTAATATACGTGCAAAGGCTTCTACAGACTCTGAAGTTGTAGGAAAACTTTATAAAAATTCTTATGGTACCATTGTAGAGCGAGGAGAAAAGTGGACAAAAATTTCCTCTGGAAATGTAGCAGGTTATATTAATAACGATTATCTTTATTTTGATGGTGATGCTCTTGAGTATGCGAGAGCAGAAAATGCTTTGAATGTAAATATTACAGCAGGCTCAGTAAATATTCGGAAACAGCCAAATACAGATTGTGAAATTCTTTTAGAGGCGACGAAAGGGATGAATTTTCTCGCTTATCCAGAACTTTCTACGGATGAGTTTTATGCAGTAGAATATAAAGGTCAAACTGCTTATGTAACAAAAAAATATTCAGAAGTCAGCTTATCTTTAAAAAAGGCAATTTCAAAGGAAGAAGAAGCAGAGGCAAAACAAAAGGCAAAAGAAAAAGCAGACCAAAGCAAGAAGCAGGCAGAGATTAAAAAGTCTTTAGTAGAAGCAAAAAAGGTACAGGTCAGCACAACGAATCGTAAGGCGATAACAGTAAGTGATGAAGAAATTTATCTACTTGCTACAGTAATTGCCAGTGAAGCACTTTCTGAGAGCTATGAGGGTAAATTGGCAGTTGCAAATGTCATTATCAATCGTTTAATAAGTGGAAAATGGGGCGATTCAATTTCTGATGTAGTTTATGCTAAGGGACAGTTTTCTGGTTCAAGTACAGGAAGATTTGAAAGATTTGAAAAACTGATGAATGAAGATTGTAAAAAGGCAGCTGTTGAAGCACTCGCAGGTGTCAATAATATTGGTGACTTTTTGTTCTTTCGAACAAAGGGAAGTGCAAAATTGTCTTCTTATTCGAAATATTATATTTTAGGAAATCATTGTTTTTATCAAAGATAATTAAAAAAAGTGCTATGCAGGTTTTGCATAGCACTTTTTTTATTTACCATATGCACCGTAAAGCCCTGCCTTTAGGCATGGGGAGTGTCAAAGAGAGTATAACTTAGAATATTTCTCTGTTAGATATTGAATATAATAGTCAACATTTAACCCTTCACCCATCATGTCGTTTAGAAGTCGATTCATTGGTCGCATTGCACCATATTGATGAATATGCTTTGCAAGAAATTCTCGAATTGGCTTTAAATCTCCGGTTTCTAATAATTCTTTAACTGGAAGATGCTTTTCCATATAAGAATAGATTTGAGCTGCCATTGCACTTCCTAATACATAAGAAGGAAAATAACCAAAGGCACCATTTGCCCAGTGCACATCTTGAAGAACGCCATTTGCTGCATCTGGTGGTATAATTCCAAAATACTCTTTAAATTTTTGATTCCAAACTTCTGGCAGTTCTTCTACAGAGAGATTTCCGTCAATGAGCTGTTTTTCTAATTCATAACGCACCATAACATGTAATGGATAGGTTAATTCGTCTGCTTCTGTGCGAATGAAAGATGGCTGTGATAAATTGATACCATGATAAAATGTATCAAGTGTGACATTTACTAACTGTTCTGGATACGTTTCTTTTAAATGAGGGAAAATAGGCTTCCAAAATTCTATTTGACGTCCTAACATATTTTCAAAAAAACGAGACTGAGATTCATGAACTCCCATAGAAACCATTGTAGCAGGAGTTAAAGTTAGATCATCGGAAATATTCATTTCATAAATAGCGTGTCCACCTTCATGAATTACAGAAAAAATTGCACTTTCTAAACTATCTTCATAATAGTGATTTGTAATTCGTACATCATGATTGTGTAAGGAATCTGTAAATGGATGTGCACTTTGTGCCATAACTCCACGACTAAAATCAAAGCCGATATGCTCTGCTAAGAAACGACAAAATGTTTCCTGTTTTTCCTTTGGATAGTGAAAGCTGTTATAGGCGTGTTCCATTTGTGGTTTCTGACCGATTCTTTGAATGAGGGGAACAAGATGGGTGTGTAGCTTATCAAAAAATTGGTCTAAAAATTGGGTGGTGATTCCCTCTTCATAATCATTTAATAAAACATTATAAAGACTTTGTCCTTCTTTTTTACGGTAGGACGCAAATTTTTTCTGAAAGGAAATAATCTTTTTTAAAGATGGTACAAATGATAAAAAGTTGTTTTCCTCTTTTGCTTTTGCCCATATAGAGCTTGCAATCGCAGATAATTCATTATATTCTCGATATTCTTCAGGGGGGATTTTCCAAATATCTTCCTGCTGTTTGGTTAAAATACGAACAATCGCAGTTTCAGATTCTGTCAAATCATCTGCTTTTGAAAGTTGTTCTAAAAGTGATTTCACATTGTCATTGACTAAAAGAGAATAGGATTCCATAGAAAGAGTTCCAATAATGTGGGAAGTTAGTTCTATAGCATTTTCTGGTGCTAGAGTTTCGTTATCCCAACTAAATAAACTTAAAGCTGCGTGATAAGCAGCATTTCGCTCTAGTATAGGACGAAGCTGTTTAAAAAGTTCGCTCATAAAAACCTCCATATTAAAATTTCTAAATTTTTGTGCTTTATCTAAACTTTGGCACTATGGTTAGTATACCGTATTATGTGTAAAAATGAAATAGGATGGGAATACTTTCAGAGAAAAAATGAGAATAGCGAGGTAATTATGAAACGACAAGTTGCAATTGAAAAAGTTATGGGAAGGGAAATTTTAGATTCCAGAGGAAATCCTACAGTAGAAGCACAAGTACTATTAAGCGATGGAAGTTGTGGTATTGCAGCAGTTCCATCAGGTGCTTCAACAGGTGCATTTGAAGCGGTAGAACTTAGAGATTGCGAACCAATAAGATATTTGGGAAATGGAGTACAAAAGGCAGTCAGCCATGTCAATAATGAACTAGCCAAAGCCGTTCTTGGAAGAAATGCGTTTAATCAAGCAGAAATCGATGCAGTTATGATTGCCGCTGATGGAACAAAAAATAAAGCCGTTCTTGGAGCAAATGCAATTTTATCTGTTTCTTTAGCAGTGGCAAAAGCAGCTGCGGTATGTGCAGGACTTCCATTATACCAGTATTTAGGAGGAGTAAATGCCAGAACACTTCCAGTTCCTATGATGAATATTATCAATGGTGGAAAACATGCGGATTCTTCCCTAAATATTCAGGAATTTATGATTATGCCTGTAGGTGCACCAACATTTCAAGAATGTATGGAACGCAGTGTAACCGTTTTCCATACATTAAAGAAATTATTAAAACAAGATGGATATTCTACAGCGGTAGGAGATGAAGGAGGCTTTGCACCAAATTTTTCTTCTGATGAGGCAGCTCTTGCCTATCTAGTTAAGGCGATTGAACAAGCGGGATATCAGCCGGGAGAGGATTTTTATATTGCTATTGATGCAGCTTCTACAGAAATGTATGAAGAGGCAAAAAAAGCTGGAAAGGAAGGAGCATATCTATTCTGGAAATCTGGAGAAGTAAAAAGTGTTGACGATATGATCCGTTATTGGGAGGATCTAAGCAATAAATATCCAATTCTCTCTTTAGAAGATGGATTGGCAGAAGAGGACTGGGATGGATGGAGAGAATTAACAAAAGCTTTGGGAAATAAGCTTCAGCTTGTAGGAGATGATCTGTTTGTGACAAATACAGAACGGATTGAAAAAGGAATTGAAAAACAAGTCTCTAATTCAGTTCTTATTAAATTAAATCAGATTGGTACACTTACAGAAACACTCAATGCAATTGAGGGGACAAAAAATCAGGGATGGACAGCAATCGTATCACATCGTTCTGGTGAAACAGAGGATACAACTATTGCAGATATTGCAGTAGCACTCAATGCAGGACAGATTAAGACTGGAGCTCCTTCAAGGAGTGACAGAGTAGCAAAGTATAATCAATTACTAAGAATAGAACAACAACTTGGAATTACTGCATGTTTTCTTGGAAAAGCCGCTTTTCCAGTTCTAAAAAAATAAAAACGAAACAAAAAGAGCTGTCGCATCAGTGATTGGGAAATGATAGATGCAGCAGCTCTTTTTGTTAGGCTTCTTCCTCTTCTTCAGATATTATATTGTATTTTACAGGAGGATCTCCGCCAATTAGTTGGCTTTTGTTTTCATTACACCGATAAAACTTATAGACATTTCCACTTTCCATTGCTACTGTATCTGTATTGCATAGTTTGGGATCACGGACATAAGGCATATGATCATAAGTATCTAAATTATGTCCATAGGAAATATCAAACGGAAGAATAGGGGTATATTCTTTTTTGGTTGTGTCATCTGCCATCTCTATCACCTCTTTTTTATTTTATACCTTTGTATAGAAATTGACAAGAGGAAACAAGAAGGTTATAATCGGTCTAATATTAATTATAAAATAAAGAAAGATTAAGTGGAAAAATTATGTTGAATTTTGAAGATGTATTGAAAGATGATGTGGATAGAGAAACATTGATTCAATTAAAGGAAGATATAAAACAGGCATTATCTGATGGAGTAAAACGAGAAAATGTGGTTGGTTCTCTTAAAGAAAAATATGAGCTCTTTTTTTCGCTACTTTCACATCAAGATCCGAAAGTTAGAAAAAATACAGCTCAAATTTTAGGATTACTCGCAGATTCTTGTTTTTTAAATCCTCTATGGGAAGCATATCAAAAAGAAGAAATGAATTTTGTAAGGAATTCTTACTTAGAAACGATTCAGCAATTAGAATATTCTAAAATTTTTAAAGAATTATTGAAAAGAAAAGAAGAATTACTGTTACAACCAATTACACAAGAAAATAAAAAACATTTGACACAGGAGATTAGACTTTTAGAAAGTTTTACTTTAATACCAGAAAAACATCTGTTTACAGGTTGGAAAGTTTCATCTGAATTGTTTTTGGTGACAGAAAAAGAGTATGCAGTATATACAATAACACAGTTGAAGGAACAAGGAATAATAGGAAAAGAATGGAACTTAGGAGTTTTAGTAAAAACTGAAAAAATTCGTGAAGTCATTTCAAATCGGACTTTTCGTGAAGTGCTGTTTTTGGTATCTGGAATGAAGAAGCTTTCAAATGATACACAAAAGGCGGCTAAAGAAATTGCTAAAAGTAAGTTACTTGATTTTTTAAAAGAACGCCATAATACTACTACTCCCTTTTACTTTCGATTAGAAATCAGAAGTAGAAGCACAAAAGAAGAAAAGAGTAAATTTGCAAAACGATTGGCAATAGAGATTGAGTATCAAACAAAAAGACAGTTATTAAATTCAACCAGTCACTATGAAATAGAAATTCGTCTTATAGAAAATAAAGAGGGCACTTATACAACTTTAGTAAAATTAATGACTCTTCCAGATTTGAGATTTTCTTATCGAAAGAATGTCGTTGCAGCAAGTATTCGTCCAAATGTAGCAGCACTTATTATGTATTTAGCTTCTGATTATTTAACGCCAAATGCTAAAGTTTTAGATCCATTTTGTGGAGTTGGTACAATGTTAATAGAACGAGGAAATTGGGGTAAGACAAATGCGATCTATGGAGTAGATACATTTGGAGAGGCAATTTTAGGAGCAAGGGAAAATACAAAGACAACAGGACTTACTATTTATTATATTCATAGAGATTTCTTTTCCTTTCAGCATGAAATGATGTTTGATGAATTAATTACAAATCTTCCATTCACCAAAAACAAAGAAGAAGAAATAGAAATTAAAAAGTTATATGAAAAATTTTTTAAAAAAGCATTGCAACATATGAAAAAACAGGGTATTTTAGTATTATATACACATAATATAGAATTTGTTAAGTGCCATATAAAAAATAATTATCGAATAGAAAAAATTATTGAAATTTCAAAAAAGGAGGAAACTCATCTATGTATTCTTCGAATACAATCCGAAATATATAGATAGGGAAACCAATATGACAACAAAAATAGGATGCCACGTTGGAATGAATAGCAAAGAACTTTTTTTAGGTTCAGCAAAAGAAGCAGTTTCTTATGGTGCAGATTTGTTTATGCTCTATACAGGTGCACCACAAAACACTAGAAGAAAACCAATTGAAGAGTTAAATTTAGATGCTGGTTTTGCATATATGAATAAATATCATCTTAGTGATCCTATTGTTCATGCCTCTTATATTATTAATCTTGCCAATTCTATAAAATCAGAAACGTTTTCTCTTGGCGTTGAGTTTTTAGCCAGTGAGTTAGAACGAACGAGGGCAATGCACAGTACTATTTTAGTTTTACATCCTGGATCTCATGTAGATGCAGGAGCAAAAGCAGGAATTAAAAAAACAGTTGAGGGATTAAATGAAGTTTTGTCTGCGGATACTAAAGTATACATTGCTTTAGAAACAATGGCAGGAAAGGGAAGTGAAATTGGAAAAAGTTTTGAGGAACTTGCAGAGATCTATGATGGAGTTGTGCATAATCAAAAATTGAGGATCTGTTTTGATACTTGTCATGTCAATGATGCAGGATATGATATTGTAAATGGCTTTGATGAGGTTATAGATAAATTCGATCATCTTATTGGAAAAAATCAGATTGCAGTTTTTCATATCAATGACAGTAAAAATCCATGTGGTTCAAAAAAAGACAGACATGAAAATATTGGATTTGGTACAATCGGCTATGAGGCATTACATCATATCGTATACCATAAAGACTTTTTAGAAATTCCTAAAATTTTAGAAACTCCTTATGTAACAGCAAAAGAGGGACAAGAGGAAAAGACACTACCTCCTTACCAATATGAACTTACTATGCTAAGAAGTGGCAAGTTTGACGAGAAATTAATAGAGAAGATTCGAAAAGGTAAAAAGAACTAAAGAAAAAGGGGTGTCAAGGTGAGGGAACAATTTCAAAGGACAGAACTTTTATTAGGGACACAGGCGATGGAACATTTACAGCAGATGCACGTTGCTATTTTTGGACTTGGGGGTGTTGGAGGATATAGTGCAGAGGCATTAGTGCGCAGTGGAGTAGGAGCTGTAGATCTAATCGATAATGATATTGTAAGTATAACCAATCTAAATCGACAAATTATTGCACTGCACAGTACTCTAAAAAGACCAAAGACAGAAGTTATGTGTGAGCGACTTTTAGACATTAATCCAAACTTAAATGTAACCATAAGGAACTGTTTTTTTCTTCCAGAAAATTCAAATGAATTTGATTTTACTAAATATGACTATATTATAGATGCAGTAGATACAATAACAGCAAAAATTGAATTGGTTTTAAAAGCAAAAGAAGCAAATACACCTATTATTTCTAGTATGGGAACAGGAAATAAACTAAATCCATCTGAATTTATGGTTGCTGATCTATATGAAACTTCAGTCTGTCCTTTAGCAAAGGTAATGCGAAGAGAATTAAAAAAGCGTGGGATTACAAAATTAAAGGTAGTATATTCCAAGGAGCTTCCAAAAATGAAAGGTAAAAATATGGAAGGTAAAATAATACCCACAAGCACTGCATTTGTTCCACCTGTGGCGGGTTTACTAATAGCTTCTGAAGTAATAAAAGATCTCTGTCACATAGAATAGATAAACCAAAAGAAATGGAAAATAAAATGAAACTGTGGGATAATACTAAATTAATTAACCGCAAAGAAACACTTCGATATTTAGGATATGGAAAACATCAACCAACCGAAGATATTTTACAGACATTACAAGAATGTGAATTAGAACTAAAACAAGTAATGCAGCCAGACTATGTTTTTTTAACAACAGAAATTCAAAGAACAAAAGAAGGCATTTTAACACAACAAGGAGGACTTCTTCTTACTGGAAACTCTATTCTTAAACATCTATCAGGATGTGATAGAGCAGTATTTAGCTGTTGTACTCTTGGAAAAGCAGTAGATGATAAAATAGAAGAATTTCAAAAGCAAGATATGTTAAAGGCACTTCTTTTAGATGCAGCTGCCAATGCTGCAATCGAAGAAGTCCGAAGGTTTGTAGAAGATCAAGTGGCAAAAAATTATCCAGACGATGAAGTGATTTGGCAATTTGGAGTTGGCTATGGAGATCTGCCACTTTCTCTTCAACCGAAATTGTTAGATTTGTTACAGGCAAAAGAAAAAATTGGGGTTTGTGTCAATTCGAGTTTATTGCTTATTCCTTTAAAATCTGTAAGTGGTATTATGGGATTAAGAAAAAAGAATAGTGAGGATATTTACCGAAAATTGCCAGATTAACAGGAACAAAACTGCATATACTATCAGCGTAACAAACAACAAAGTTGAAAAGTCCAAAGCCAATGGAAACAAAATCGTTGTGGCGACAGGAGTTGCTACATAACGAAAAAAAGTTTCCTGTCGCCTTAAAAGCGAAGGCATATGGTCTGGAAAATGGAGGAGTTTATTATGGCAAGTAGTAGAAACAGAGTAGAAGTACCAGACGCAAAAGAGGCAATGAACCGTTTTAAAATGGAGGTTGCTTCTGAACTTGGAGTACCATTATCTAATGGCTATAACGGAAATCTTACCTCTTATCAGAACGGCAGTGTTGGCGGAATGATGGTAAAAAAGATGATCCGTGCCCAAGAAGAAAAAATGGCATCTGGCAAGTAATTTTACGGAAACGAAAAATTGCTTAAATTTGGAGGGGGCATTTGTCCCCCTCACAAATTTAAATTATCTGACATGTAACACTATATTGATAAAAATAATTTAAAATTATAAATACATAAAAAAGTAGTTGAATTATAATAACATATAGGCTAAGATAGTATTTGAAAAAAAGGGAAACAATGAGAGTAATCGCAGGAAGTAAAAAAGGAACAAAACTAAAGACAATTAAGGGGTTGCAAGTTCGTCCAACCACGGATCGAATTAAGGAAACTTTATTTAATATATTAAATCCATTTCTGGTAGATGCTATATTTTTAGATTTATTTTCTGGAAGTGGTGCCATTGCAATTGAAGCTTTGAGCAGGGGGGCAAAACAAGCCATACTGGTAGAAAAGGATAAACAGGCACTAGAGTGTATCCGAAGTAATTTAGCAGCAGTTAAATTAGAGGAGAAAGCAAAGATCATAGCCGGAGATGTATTTTTAGCATTAAATAAACTTCAGACAGAGAAAAAGACTTTTGACTTGATTTTTTTAGATCCTCCTTATGAGAAAGAGTTAGAAAAGCAAGTGTTGGCTTATCTGTCAAATTGTACTCTGATACATAAACAGAGTTGGATTATTGTAGAAAGTTCGATAAAAACAGAATTTTCCTATGTATCTGAAATGGGATTTATAATAGATCGTGAGAAATGTTATAAGACAAATAAACATGTATTTCTATCAAAAAAGACAGAAGAATAACAAAAAAGACGGAGGTAATGGATATGTCAGCGACAAAACAGTTGCGGATAGGAATTTATCCGGGAAGCTTTGATCCGATTACATTAGGACATTTAGATGTAATTGAGCGTTCTGCAAAGATTTTGGATCGATTAATTATCAGTGTTTTGCTCAATAGTACAAAACGTCCTTTGTTTTCTTCTGAGGAAAGAGTTGCGTTAATTGAACAGGCAGTGAAAGAGATTCCAAATGTCTATGTGGAAGCCTTTGACGGACTAACGGTAGAATTTGCAAGAGCACGTGGGGCACAGGTGATTGTTCGTGGTTTGCGTGCTGTCAGTGATTTTGAATATGAACTACAAATCGCACAGATTAATCATAAACTTGCACCAGAAATTGATACTATATTTTTGACTACAAGTGTAGAATACTCTTATCTTAGTTCTAGTATTGTAAAAGAAGTTGCTAGTTACGGCGGAGATATTACAAGGCTTGTGCCGGAGTGTATCCTTCAGACAGTGTTGGATAAATATAATAAAGGAGTGTAGATCTATGGGCATGAGCAGAATTGAACAGTTAATTGACGATATTTATGAATTTATAGAAAGCTGTAAAATGCAGCCATTATCCCAGACAAAGGTGATTGTGCCAAAAGATGAACTTTATGATTTACTAGATGAGTTGAAGCTTCGTACTCCAGATGAGATAAAACGTTATCAGAAAATCATTGCAAATAGAGATGCCATTTTAGCAGATGCAGAAAAAAAATCCGCAGAAATTCAGGATGCAGCAAGAAAAAGGGCAGAAAGTTTAATTAATGAGAATGAAATTGTTCAACAGGCATATCAACAGGCAAATGAAATTATGGCAGATGCAACTGCACAGGCAAATGCAATGTTAGCATCTGCAAATAGCGATGCAGAACAAATCAGAGAAGGAGCACTTGCCTATACAAATGATATGTTAGTAGAACTAGAAAATACAATTACAGATACGTTAGAAACCACAAAAGAAAAAGCAGAAACTTTTATTGCGAGTTTACAGGGTAACTTAAATATTGTAACAGAAAACCGCAAAGAAATTACCGATCAATTAAATCCTTTACAGCAAGGAACAAGATCAATGCAAATATCATCGGAAGAAGAAAGTGCGGATATATCTGGTCAGGAATATTCTGACGATACATATGATTTTGATCCAGATTCCTTTTTAGATCACGCAAATTAAACGGGAAATATAAAAAGATATAGAACACTAATAGATGCAGCAAAAGCGGCATTTATTAGTTTTATCTTAAAATAGAAAAAAGTAGAGAGACCACTGGAATGAATAACACTTTGCGTTTGTGCAAGACCAGAAAGACCTCCAAATGCAGTAAATACAACAGATAAAAATAATTTTACTGATAGAGAAAGGTTTAAAAGAGTAATTTGGTGAATTCCAGTCGTTATTTCTAAAGTACAACTTAAAACACTCTGAAAAATAGATGGAATTGGAAGCATCATTAAATAGGAAGAAAGGATCGAAAATAAAATGACATAGCCTCCGATTTTTGTAACTACAGTAAAACCATCTAAAATAGAACAATCTAATTGAGCAGAAAGAGATGTTTGAGGTTGATTTTGTGAAGTTTTATCATCGGATAGACAAGTAGCAAACATAGTAGTTTGGTAGTGTTTTGAAGCATTTAAAATAGAAAGTGGTCTTATTGGATAGGCAAGTCTAGCAGAAAAGATAGCAGATAGATATAAGATAATACATAATACTAGACCAAGTTTTGGTACGCCAAGTTCAGAAGCAGCGATATAATTTAATATAAACATAGGACTGGCATTATTACATAAACAAACAAGATACCTACCTTCTAGTGGATTAATTTTTTTTTGTTGAACAAGATCTGCTACTGTTTTAGCACCCATAGGAAGTCCAGATAAAAAACCGATTAAAATAGGATAACATCCACTAGGACTGACAGGAAAAAGATACTTTAATACTGGATAGAGAATTTTTGAAATAGGACTAATTAGTCCAAGACGAATAATAAGCCCAGAGAGAATAACAAAAGGAAGTAAAACCGGAAGAATTTTTTGAAACCAAAGTAAAAGACCAGTAGACGCTCCTTGTAGAGTTGCTGTAGGAAAAAGTAACATCAAACATAAAAATAATAGAAAGGGAAGTTTCTTAGCAGTTAAAAGAAATCGTTTCGAATTCATAATAATCCCCAAGTTTCGAATTATTTTATTATATGAAGAGATCTTCTTAGTTATGTTTTTACAATAATAGGACTTTGTTTATACTCATCAGAAAGAACTATACCATAACATGTATAAACAATTTGGTGGTAAAGGCGTGCAGCGAGCAAATCGAGTTCAAACATACGAAAGGAAACAGAAGATAAAAGCCTTTTTGCTGCCGCAGGTTTTGTTAATACAGGAATAGAGGCAGAAGTTTTTAAATGTTTTAGAAATACTGTAGCACTGCTTCGAAATCCGAGTAGCCTTAAATAGCCATTATCTTGAAGATAAGAATTCATATCTTCTTTTCGAAGTCCTAAAAGCAAATGAAACAATCCACGCAAAATTCTAGTTCTTGTAATCTGACGTGTCTTTAATCTTACCACCAAATCATCAAAAGAACAAGGAAATACAGATTGGTTATGAATTCTGTCTGCAAGTTCTGATCCAATTTCAAAAATAGAAGATAGATGCTCTTTAGAGGATGTAAGACAAAGATATTGCAAAATAGAAGCAAAATCTTGCTCACAAATCGGAGCAGTTTTTCCAAAAGCATCGAATAGAATCTTTAGAGAAGTTTCTGGAAGCAGATCCTTAAAATGCTCATTTAATCTATCGAAAGAAAGAATTTGTTTGGTCTGTGCAAAGGATTCATAGAAAGAACGAAAACCTGTAGCAGAACAATATTTTTCTTTTAGTTCCTTCGAGTGATATCCAGAACCCTTTCGTAAAATGGTTATTGGAGTAATAGTGCTATTTCTTTCCCGCAAAGCTTTTACATATTCTAATCCTAAAATATTATTAGGAGAAGATAAAAATTCAGAAACAGAAGAATACTCTAAATTTATATCATTACCTTTACAAAAATGAAGTGCTTCTAAGATAGATTTTTCTCTTGCTGCTGGAAAAGTCTTTCCTGATCGTAGTTCCTGCTTTAAACAGGATTGAAAATTTTTCGATTCATTTAAAAGAAGATCAGACAGAGAATAAAAAAGTGAAAGATTACCTGATTCACTGCCAAAGCAAAGAAAATCAATACAACCACATAGATCAAGTAACATAACTGCTCCCTTTGCAAAAAATGGTGCACTAGAAGTTGCAAAACAGACAGGCAGTTCAAAAACAACATCTGCCCCAGATTCTAAAGCCATTTTTGTTCTAGAATATTTCTCAATTACTGCAGGACCTCCTCTTTGAATAAAATTTCCACTCATCAAAACAATAATAGTATCTGCTCCTGTCAGTTTTCTTGTCTGTTCAATCTGATAGCGATGTCCGTTGTGAAACGGATTATATTCCGCAATAATTGCCGCTGTTTTCATTATTTTTCCCCTTTTTAATTTTCATACTTTAATCAAATAAGAGTTTAGCAGAGTCTTTATAAAAAGTACAGTCAGATAAAAAGGAAATTTTACGTACTTATGGAAATCTCTTGATTTCCCCCTTGTAACCTTAAAAAGTTCGTATTATAATAATTATATTAGTCTAAACTAAACATACTGCTGTAGATAGGATAAAATTTAGGAAGGAGTTTTATTATGGGATTTATTGACAAAATCAAAGAAAAAGCAAGACAAGACAAAAAGACGATCATTCTTCCAGAATCAATGGATCGTAGAACATTTGAGGCGGCAGAAAAGATTTTAAAGGAAGAAATCGCAGATTTAATTATTATTGGAACAACAGAACAAATAGAGGAAAATAGCAAAGGATTAGATATTTCAAAAGCAACAATTATTAATCCATTTACTTATGAAAAAACACAGCAGTATATCGATCTATTTGTAGAGCTTAGAAAGTCAAAAGGAATGACCCCAGAGCTTGCAAAGGAAACTATTTTAAATGATTATGCTTATTATGGCTGTCTTATGATTAAGAGTGGAGATGCAGATGGTATGGTTTCTGGTGCATGTCATTCGACTGCTAATACATTAAGACCTTGTTTACAGATTATTAAAACAAAACCAGGAACAAAACTGGTATCTGCTTTCTTCTTGATGGAAGTTCCAGACTGCGAATATGGAGAGAATGGAACATTTGTATTTGGAGATTGTGGATTAAATCAGAATCCGAATCCAGAAGAATTAGCAGCAATCGCAATTTCTTCAGCAGAGAGTTTTAAAATGTTAGTTGGTAAAGAACCAAAAGTTGCTATGTTATCTCATTCCTCAAAGGGCAGTGCAAAACATGCAGATGTAGATAAGGTAGTAGAGGCAGTAAAACTGGCAAAGGAAATGGCACCAGAATTAGAATTGGATGGAGAATTACAGACAGATGCAGCGATTGTTCCTAGTGTTGGGGCTTCTAAAGCACCAGACAGCAAAGTGGCAGGTAAAGCAAATGTTCTTATTTTCCCTGATTTAGATGCAGGAAATATTGGATATAAGTTAGTACAACGATTAGCAAAGGCAGAGGCATATGGCCCAATGACACAGGGAATTGCAAAGCCAGTAAATGATCTATCAAGAGGCTGTTCTTCAGATGATATTGTAGGTGTAGTAGCAATTACGGCAGTACAGTGCCAGAATAATTAAATAGGAGTGTATCATGAAAATTTTAGTAATTAATTGTGGAAGTTCTTCTTTAAAATATCAGTTGATCGACATGGAAAATGAAAGTGTGTTGGCAAAGGGACTTTGTGAGAGAATTGGAATTGAGGGTTCAAAACTCACCCATAAACCTGCAGGAAAAGAGGTATTTGAACTTGAGCAACCAATGCCAGATCATAAAGTGGCAGTAAAGATTGTCTTAGATGCTCTAGTAGATAAAGTACATGGAGTAATCACTGATATAAAGGAAATTAAAGCAGTAGGACATCGCGTACTTCATGCTGGTCAAAATTATAGTGATTCAATTATTGTCAACGAGGATGTAAAACGTGTTGTAAGAGAATGTTTCGATTTAGGACCGCTACATAATCCGGCGAACTTAATCGGAGTAGAGGCATGTGAAGCAGCAATGCCAGGAACTCCTCAAGTAGCGGTTTTTGATACAGCATTCCATCAGACAATGCCAGAAAAGGCATATATGTATGCAATTCCTTATGAATATTATGAAAAATACAGTATTCGTAGATATGGATTTCATGGAACAAGCCACAGTTTTGTTTCCAAAAGAGCAGTTGAGTTTGCAGGATTAGAAAAAGAAAATTCAAAAGTAATTGTGTGCCATTTAGGAAATGGAGCAAGTATTTCTGCAGTACAAAACGGAAAATGTATTGATACCAGCATGGGATTAACCCCGCTAGAAGGTCTGATTATGGGAACAAGAAGTGGAGATCTCGATCCAGCGATTGTACAGTACATTGCCAATAAAGAGGGCAAGGATATTAATGAAGTAGTCAATATGTTAAATAAGAAATCTGGAATGTTAGGAATTTCAGGAGTTTCCAGTGATTTTAGAGATGTACAAAAGGCAGAACGTGAAGGAAATCATAGAGCTAAGATTGCAGTGGAGGCATTTGTATATCGAGTAGCAAAATATATAGGTGCATATACAGCAGCAATGAACGGCGTAGACGCGATTGCATTTACTGCAGGAGTAGGAGAAAACGATGGAACAATCCGTGGTTGTATCTGTGAATATCTGACCTACTTGGGGGTTGCTATTGATACAGAGAAGAATAAATTACGTGGAGAAGAAGTTTTAATTTCTACTCCTGAGTCAAAAATAAAAGTTATGGTAATTCCAACAAATGAAGAACTTGCAATCGCAAGAGAAACATTAGAACTTGTAAAATAAAAATAAACGATCACAGAATGGAGAATTTATGGCAAGAAATATAAAAAGCAGCAAGGAACTTTCGGCTCTTTTAGCATATCGTTTAGAGTATGAAGAAACACTTTCTGATATTTTAAGTACAGGGCTTGTATTTCGGCATATTAAGTCAGGAGCAAGAGTATGTGTGGTATCTAATGAAGATGATAATAAAGTATTTATGGCAGGATTTCGTACTCCTGCATTTGATAGTACAGGAGTAGCTCATATTATAGAACATACTGTACTATGTGGCTCAGAAAAATTTCCATTAAAAGATCCATTTATTGAATTAGCAAAGGGCTCTTTAAATACTTTTTTAAATGCAATGACCTATCCAGATAAAACTATTTATCCAGTTGCAAGTTGTAATGAGAAAGATTTCCAAAATCTTATGCACGTATATATGGATGCGGTTTTTCATCCAAATATCTATCACTATCGTGAAATTTTTGAGCAAGAAGGATGGCATTATGAGATGAATGATCCTTCTGACACACTTACAATTAACGGCGTGGTTTATAATGAGATGAAGGGAGCATATTCCTCTCCAGAGCAGATTGTATATCGGGAACTGAATCGGTGTCTTTATCCAGATACTTCTTATGGTGTAGATTCAGGTGGTGATCCAAAAGATATTCCAAATTTAACATATGAGGACTATCTGAATTTCCACAAAAGATATTATCATCCATCAAATTGCTGGATCTATCTATATGGCAATATGGACATAGAAGAAAAACTAAACTGGTTAGATAAAGAATATTTAAGTACCTATGATCTATTAGAAGTAGATTCCACAGTTCGACTTCAAAAGCCACTTGGTAAACAAGAAGCAACACGTTATTATCCACTGGGAGAACAGGAAGAAGAACAAAATAAAACCTATCTTATCTATGGTGCTACAGTAAGTAACGCATTAGATATAGAAACTATTTTAGCATTGCGGATATTAGATAAAGTTTTAATTGATGCACCGGGAGCACCATTAAAACAGGCATTATTAGATACTGGAATCGGGGAAGATATCTGGAGTAGTTTTGATTATGAGAGATTACAACCAAACTATTCCATTGTTGCAAAAAATACAAATCCAGATAAAAAAGATGAATTTTTTGAGTGTATTCAAAAGACATTACAAGACATTACAAAAAATGGATTAAACAAAAATTCACTTAGAGCAGCTATTAGTAGTCAGGAATTTGCATATCGTGAAGCGGATTATGGAAGCTTTCCAAAGGGATTATTATATGGAATTCAAATGTATGGAAGCTGGTTGTATGATGATACAAAGGCATTCTCGTATATGCACCAGAATGAACAGTTTAAACGGTTTAAAGAAAAGATCGAAACAGGATATTTTGAGGATTTAATTCGAACCTATTTATTGAAACCAGATCATTCTAATTTGCTTACTGTAATGCCAAAGAAAGGAATGACAGCAAAGCAGGAAGAAGAGTTAGCAAAGCAGTTAGAAGAAAAGAAGAACACATTAACTGCACAACAGATAGATACTATTATAGCAGAAACAAAACATTTAAGAGAGTATCAGGAAATGCCTTCTACTCCAGAACAGCTTGCTTCTATTCCACTACTTGCAAGAGAAGATATTGAACCAAACGCATTAAATTTTATAAATCGTGAAGGCATGATACAGGGAATTCCTACCGTTTATCATGAACTTTCTACCAATGGTATTTTATATCTACGACTTTGGTTTGATGCAGGTACAGTTTCGAAAGAATTGATTCCATATTTGGGATTATTAAGATCTGCATTTGCCTATGTGGATACTAAGAAACATAGTTTCTTAGAATTATCCAATGAAATTAATATTCATACCGGAGGAATTTTTTCTACAACATCTACTGTTGAAAGGAATTTGAATAGTGAAGAGTTTCTACCTGTTTTTTCAGTTCGAACCAAAGTATTATATGATGAAACAAAGGAAGCTCTAAAACTACTTCAGGAGATTTTTTCAGAGTCGATCTTTGAAGATAAAAAGAGGCTGAAGGAAATTATATATGAATTAAGATCAAGAATGCAGATGAGTATGAGTACAGCTGGTGACAGCGTAGCAGTAATCAGAGCAAACTCTTATGATTCTCCATCTGCTTATTTTACTGAAGTTACACAAAACATCAGTTTTTATCATTTTATCGATGAAATTGTAAAATCATTTGATGAAAAGGCAGAAGAAATCATTGAGAAATTAAAACAGACAGCAAGAAGTCTATTTACAAAGGGAAATCTTTTATTAGATCTGACTGCAGAATCAGAGGGAATAAAGGCGTTTGAAGAATCCTGTAAAGAATTAATCGAGTCTCTTCCTGATGGAGGAAGAAATAATTTCTTAAACGCAGCTAAAAACGGTAGTGTTTCTCAATGGAAAACAGCAGAGTTTGAATTTCAACCACAGGATAAGAAAGAAGGTTTTTATTATCCAGGACAGGTTCAATATGTAGTAATAAGCGGAAATTATCTAAAAAAGGGATTTCTTCCGACTGGAGTATTAAAAGTAGTACGTACCATTTTAAATTATGAATATCTCTGGCAGAATATCCGTGTTAAAGGTGGTGCATATGGATGTTTTAGTGATTTCTCTGAAATAGATGGTGTTTCTACTTTTTCTTCTTACAGAGATCCAAATTTACATGCGACAAAAGAAGTCTTTGAAAAAGCAGTGGATTATATAGCAGGTTTTGAAGCAGACGAACGTGAAATAACAAAGTATGTTATTGGAACAATGAGTGCGATTGATAGACCTAAAACTCCATTTATGAAAGGAACTCGTTCTTTAAATGCTTTACTTATGGGAATTGAGTATGAAGATAAACAAAAAGAACGAGATGAGATTTTAAAGGTAAATGTAGATGATATCCGAAAAACTTCTGCTATTTTAAAAGCTGTGATAGAAGATAGACATTTTTGTGTAGTTGGAAGTGAAACGAAAATCAAAGAGGACGCTAATTTATTTACAGAAATTTCTTCGTTATTTTAGTAAAATAACTATTTTAACTAGAATTGAGGATTTATGAAAGACGAAAGGGAATATAAATCTGGCTTTGTCACATTAATCGGACGACCAAACGTAGGAAAATCGACTTTGATGAACCAGTTGATTGGTCAAAAGATTGCCATTACTTCCGACAAGCCTCAAACAACAAGAAACCGAATTCAAACTGTATATACAGATTCACGTGGACAAATTATTTTTTTAGACACACCTGGAATTCATAAGGCAAAAAATAAACTTGGTGAATATATGGTGACAGTTGCAGAACGTACATTAAAGGAAGTCGATCTTATTTTATGGTTAGTAGAACCAACTACCTTTATTGGAGCAGGGGAACGTCACATTGCAGATCAGTTAAGACAGACAGATACTCCCGTTATGCTCGTTATCAATAAAATAGATACGATCAAAAAAGAAGTAATTCTTTCTTGTATTGATGCGTATAAAGAACAGTGTAATTTTACACAGATCATTCCTGTTTCTGCGCTGAAAGGGGAAAACAAAGAGGAACTGCTACGACTGATTTTTTCTTGTCTTCCAAAAGGACCACAGTATTACGAGGAAGATACGATTACAGATCAACCAGAACGCCAGATTGCAGCTGAGTTTATTAGAGAGCAGACACTTAAATTACTATCCGATGAAATTCCACATGGGATTGCAGTTGCTATTGATCAGATGAAAGAAAGATCAGGGGGGCATCTTATGGATATTGATGCAACTATCATCTGTGAGAGAGATTCTCACAAAGGAATTATTATTGGAAAGCAAGGCTCTATGCTAAAGAAAATCGGAACAAAAGCAAGGATAGAAATTGAAAATCTTTTAGATATGAAAGTAAATTTAAAACTCTGGGTCAAGGTCAAGAAAGACTGGAGAGATAGCGACTTTTTAATAAAAAATTATGGATACCGAGAAGATGCAGCAGACTAAAAACTGTCAAGAGATATTTCTTGGAAGAGATGGGAGATTCTTAATAGTGTATTTCTCTTTGGTACGGGTATGATAAAAGTAAGACAGAAAAAGGATGAATAAAATCAGAAAAGGAATAAGACCACCGGTCTGACAGGAGAATACGATGGAACTAAATCATGAATTCTTAGAATCAACAGAAACCGGAACAAAAGGAGAAAAAACATCAATTTTAGAAAACCATACAGCAGATGGCTGGAATCGATTTGAAGTAACAGGAGCAGTATCAGATTATTTATCTTATGCTGCAAATGTAAAGCACACACCGGAAAAAAACGGTAGACCATAAGAAAGAGGCTGTTTTTGTGACAGAACAGATAACTGTAACAGGCATGGTACTTTCTACCATGCCTATTGGTGATTATGATAAAAGATTAACGATATTAACAATACAAAAAGGAAAAATTTCAGCATTTGCCCGTGGGGCAAAAAGACCAAACAGTCCACTTCTTGGCTGTAGTCAGCCATTTTGTTTTGGAGAATTTACTCTATATGAAGGACATTCTTCTTATGGGGTTGCCAGAGCAGAGATTCGAAATTATTTTGGAGAACTGCGTTCTGAATTAAATGCAGTATCATATGGATTGTATTTTTGTGAATTTGCACAAGTAATGACAGAAGAAGAAAATGATGCAAAGGCAGTATTAAAATTATTGTATCAGTCTTTAAGGGCACTTTCTAAAAAAACCATTCCCATGACATTAATCCGAAGGATTTATGAATTAAAATTATTATATTTAGAGGGACAAGGACCTCAGGTATTGGAATGTGTCCACTGTAAGACAAAAAACGATCTAACAGCATTTAGTGTAAGACATGGAGGAACTTTTTGTAGTCGCTGTCTTTCTAATGCAGGAACAATAAAAAGGATAGGAGAATCTACACTTTATACCCTACAATTTATCTGCATTACACCTATAGAAAAGCTCTATAGTTTTACGGTAAAAGAAGAAGTTTTACAAGAACTTTCTTCTTTAATAGAAGATTACCAAAAAGAATATGTAGAATATAAGCTGAAATCCTTAGATATGCTAGAATTATTAGAAGATGGAAAAATGATTCTTTAGTAAAGTATTATATAGATAAAACTGCAAAATTAAAGAAATGAGAGAAACAATTAAGAGGAAATACTAAGACTTAAAGAAGTACAATCATAAAATGAAAGGAGAAGCTACTAGAAAAAATATTCAAAAGTAAGTATATTTAATCATATTTTAAGTGGCAAAAGAAATGTTAAGTAAAGAAAAAAAAGTAGAAGAGATGCAGTCACTGGCAAAAGAGATGGTAGCTGCCATGTTTGGAACACCAATACAGGCTGCCAATGCAGCAAAAAATATAAAACAATATATGGACTGTCATACAGATCGTGAAATTCTTTTTCTTTCAGAACAATTTCGTAACTTTACTAATATAGAAACGAATATGTTATGGCAAACAGTAGATCCAAAAGAACGTCAAATGTATTTTTCCTCTCAGGAAGAATATGCAGCAGTATTACAACTTGGAACACTACATCCAAACGGATATTTTAGACAACGTTGTGTATTGGAAGCAGAAGGAATTCCTTATATGTTGCCATTTCTTTTTCTTCGATGCAATGATTGGATCCATGTTATTAGAAAGTGTGCAATGAAACAAGTAAAAGAGCATTTGAAAGTCTGCAATGCAGAGGAATTGTTAGTTTCCTTTCTCTATTTAGAAAAAGTGGAGCGATCTGGAAGAAGAGAGTGGAAGGAATGGGAAGAACAAAAAGAATTATTTTATAATAGACTTTATCAACTACTTCCACAAATAGATGAAACAATACTATTCAAACAGCCATATGAGAGAAGAAAAGTATTTTTTTGGTATCTATGTTGTATAGATAGAGGACAGAAAAAATCTTTAGAAGAGATGAACCGATTTTTAGAATTAGAAAAAAACGGATATCTAAAATGTCTTTTGATTCAAAAAATTTTATCAGACTATTCATGTTCCGATGAAATATTAGAACAGTATTTAAAAAATAGAAATTGTTCTGTACGAAGATATGCTTTATATGAAAAATTTCATAGATGTTTAAATGCTTGGAATGGATTAGAAGAATTTTTATTAGATCCAAACCATGCTATTCGGGAATATGCAGCGTATATATTAAAGAAATATAGACAAATGGATATTAATACATATTATTATAATTATTTAGAAACAGATAAAACTCTCTATGCAGTGATTGGACTTGGAGAAAATGCAGGGAGTGAATATGCAGATAAGATTGAAAAATATTTGTCTTCTCCTAATCAAAAATTAGTAAGGCTTACTTTAATAGCATTAGAACGGATGCTTGGCAGAAAGGGCGAAAAAATTTATCTTTCCTTTTTGACTGATCAAAGAGTTGCCATTTCAAAGACAGCATATCTTTGTATTCGACGCTCTGGTTTACTCTACGGGCCAAAAACACTCTATGAAATTATTCTTAATGCAAAACAAGAACATATTCAACACTATGCCATTTTGCTTATGTTTTTAGAACGATCTTGGAAGAGAATGCCCTATTTGCTTATGCTCTATCAGACAATATCAAACGAAAAATTAAAGGAAGAAATTTTAGGTGGATTATGGAACAGAAATATGTATGAAACTGTTAGGACACCACAGGCAGATGAAATCAGAAAGCTATTAGATGAAACGAATGTGCCAGACAAATTAAAAAATGCAGTTCGGTTTGATTTATCTTATGTCGAAAAACGTTGATAAGATAAATCAGATGGAATTTTTGAACAAGAAAGGGGAGAGGGAAAAATGAGTTCTCTGTATGAATGGATCAAAGAGCATATAGTAGATGGAAGTCTACCGAAGCAAGATAGTAGTCTTCCTCCTGAAGAAGAGGTAGAAGAAGGCAAATTAAAATTTGCAGACGGAGCAAAAGATGGAATCTGTATGTATCATATGGCTAGAAGTTCTTATGATATCAACGCTTTTTATGAGATACCTTTTTTGATAGAAGAAGGCAAAAATGAAGAAGCAGAAAAGAAACTTTCTGAATTTAGCAAACAAAATTCTGCATTGAGCGTAATAGATGGAGTACAGGAATATATCATAGAACATCGTGAAAATTTAGATCCTTCCAAACAATTTAATTTTGCCTATCATTTAATAAAGCACAGCAACGAGCGAGAGTTAGTAAAATATGGTTTGTGTATCTTAGAATTATTTTCGTATCGAGATGAATCGTATGATGAAATACTTCGTACATTAGCATTGAGTGATGAATTTAGTCTGTTTGTGGCGTTTCTTATGCGTGAATGGGAAAATGCAGAAGAGGAACTTTTGGAAGCTGCAAAGAAAGTAAAGGGATGGGGAAGAATTTTTATTATTGAACAGTTGGAAGCTACGAAGCCAGAAACAAAGTACTGGCTTTTGACAGAGGGAATTCATAATACGGTTCTTTCACAATATTCCGCCCTTACCTGCTTTGAAAAAACAGAAATGTTTACATGGCTAAATAAAAATATGACAAAAGAAGAATTTCATGGAGCAGGAGAAATTCTGGAATCACTCATACAAGAAGGACCATGTGCAGGAATTTCTGCTATAGAAGAAGCAGACGAACTTATTTTACGGTTTTTAAATCAGGCAGAAAATCAAAATTTAGATGTATCAGATTATGAGATTATTTTTAATATTTCAGACTATACCAAGTTGTCCTCTTCTCTAAAAGAAAAGTGTAGAAGTTTCTTAGAAACAAAAGAATGTACCGATTGTGTCAATAAAGCAGTTACAGAAGGAAAAGGCTTTTTATTGGCAAAAAAATTAGGACTTCCTTATAAAGAGGCTGTATTCCATTCCCTCGAAGACAATTTTGAAAAAAACTATTTTAATATTTCTTTTTTGATGCCAGATGGAGATTATATAGAAGAATGTATTGCACTGTTTGAAAGACGTCTACCATTAGATATGATGAAAACAGGACCAGAAAAATTGCATTGGGGCGGAGAAAAATATAATGATCATACTATTTTAAGTATGATTGTACAATTTCTAAAACCATATCAGGGAAAAGGAATAAAATTGATAGAAACCGCTCTCCAATCTCCGATTATAAATACTCGTCTTACGGCACTTAGTGTGTTAGAAGAATGGCAGGAAAACAAAAATGAAATTCTAAAAGATAACTACCCTCAAATTGTAGAAATATTAAAACGAGCTGTGAAGTTAGAACCGGACGATAAGGTTAAAGAAAAAATGGAAAAATTGTTATAAAAGATTTCCAACTGAAAATAGGATAAGTAATGGAGCTATTATAAAATAGAGTTTAAAAACTTTATTTTGTAATAGCTCCTATTTATATTATAAAATAAAAGATAAATAAACTAATAAATTTAATATGTTGATATTATAAAACAATAAATATATAATCTAACTAATATTTTCTTTAATATTAAAAAAAAAGAAACTACATTAAAATTTCTAAGTTTGAAAAAATTAAAAGTCTATAAAACAGATAAAAAGTCTAAAAAATAGGGAAAGGAGAATTTATAATAATTCAACATTATATGGCAGAAGCATTTACAAATAGACAGTTGGGTATTATAAGAAAAAAGAAGTCAAAATTAGCTGAGAAACTTGGTTCGGGATATCAACTAAATCGTGAGGCTGATAATGCAGCTAGTATGAGTATTTCAGAAAAAATGAGAGGACAAATTCGTGGGTTAGAACAAGCCAGTAGAAATATTCAAGATGGTATCTCTTTAATTCAGACTGCAGAGGGAGGATTAAATGAAGTACATTCTATATTACATAGAATTCGAGAATTATCTGTACAGGCAGCTACAGATACTTATACAAATGGAGATCGAAAAAAAATACAAAAAGAAGTAAATGAACTTCTAAATGAAGTTGATCGAATTGCAGAGGATACGGAATTTAATCAAATTAAGGTACTAAAAGGAAAAGAAGCTTTAGAAACAGATATTGGATTTACAGATGTTACTGGAAGTGCAGTTGGTAGTCTTCCAAAATGGGTAAAACGGACAAACGACGGATATTTAAGTGATACAATTACAACTACATATACTCAAAAAAAAGTAGTTGTAAACGGGAATATTCTTTCAAGTAAGTATATTACAAATGGAACAAGCCCTATTGAAACTACTACTTATTCTATGACAAATCAGGGCAATACAATAGAAGAAAGATATAATGGAACAATCGTAAGAACATATTCAAAAGCTCAGTTTAGTTCTAATCCTTATGCTTCTTATTTAGTCAAAGATGGAGATAAAGTAACTCTTTCTACTACAGAAACAGCAGTAACTCATTCTGGTACAACATTAGATTTTAGCAATTTAAAGGCATCAAATATTAAAGAGTTAATCAATAAAAAAAATCCACAAGGATTTTTTTCAACATGTTGTACATGTACCAGAAAATATAGCATTAATTTTGTGGATAACAAAGGAAATGGTTCTACTCAAAAAATATCGGGAATTCATTTTATTTATGATATTGATATTCACAGTTTATTATCCAAACCAGATGTAAAGGGGGAAGATCTCACAAAATTGGTTATTTCAGAACTTATAAATATAGAAAAAAATAATGAGATAAAAACAGATGATGGATTTAGTTATGGAGTTCAATTACAAAACCATTTTACAGCTATGACATCTGAAGGAAATAAACTTATTATCTATGATGCAAGACCAAATAAGTATAGTGAAGAGCAATCAAAAGTAATTCAAGGTCTTCATGGTTTTGGAGGATCTGCCTCTGCTTCTGAAAGAATGGGGTTATTTGGAATAGGTGTTTATTATTCAACTGAAACAGTAGAAAGATATCCATTACAAAAAGAAGCTTTACATATTCAAGTTGGAGCAAATTCTTATCAAGATGTTGAAATTCCATGGCCTAATATTTCTACCAACCGACTTGGAATAGAAACTGTTCCAATGTTAATTACAGAAGGAGCTTCTATGGCAATTGATGTGATAGATGAAGCAATTACAATAGTTAGTAAACATAGAAGTGAATATGGAGCTTATCAAAATAGACTAGAATATGCACAAAGGAATGCTGATAATAGTGCAGAAAATTTACAGGCAGCAGAAAGCAGAATCAGAGATACTAATATAGAAAAGGAGATGGTACAATACTCAAAAGAAAAAATTTTAGAACAAGCATCGATAGCAATTCTTTCTCATACAAAAGCAAATAGAGAAGGAATATTAACGTTGTTTAATTAAAAATCTCTCCAGAAAGCATATTGATATTTCAATAAAAATTTTACCTTGACATACCACTTCCTTATAAGCTATAATACAGACACAAGAAAGAGATTGGCGATGAAAAGGAATAGTAGGTATTCGTTTTGTGTTTAGAGAGAAGATGGCTGGTGAAAATCTTTCCAGCGAATACACAAAGGCACCTTAGAGCCTCTGCCCGAAGGATATTTTCTATTTAGTAGGCACAGACGGAACACTCCACCGTTATCGGAGAGCAGATTTTGTAAGGTATAGTTACGATCTGCGTTTTGAGTGCAGAGAAATCTGAATTTAGGTGGTACCACGGACTTAAAAGCCCGCCCTAAGTATATTAACTTAGGCAGGCTTATTTTTATTTGATATTGGAGGGATTTAATTGCTGCTGATTCAAAATATTAATCTCATTTGGGACAAAAATGAGAGAGGTTCAGAGTGTGCAAAGGTACGCCATCAATTTCCAATGGCATATCCAATAGATGAAATACCACTTTTTAATGATGTAGCTGTACATTATCTCAGCTTTTTCCAAAGAGGAAAAATTTTTTTAAATTCCATTCAAGAAACTCGTCAGTCTTTAGAAAAATATTTGCCAAAACTTGATTTCACATATAATCAAATCCAGAATGAAATTAAACAGAGAATTGCTTATATGAAAAAGTATCAGTTTCAGTTTTATAATTCTGTCAACAAACTTAATTTGACTAATTTGTATTTGAGTCCCTGTAAAGATGAAGATGGCTTTGAAGTATCATTTTTTTATGATGAACGTCAAAGTGGGAAACCTTTTCGGCATGGACATAATAAAGACTATCATAATTTACAGTCGCCGTTATATCATATGGACTGCTTAAATGAAACTGCATTTATATTGAAAAAAAATCAATATGGGAGAATTATTTGGAATGAACGTAGAACAGACTATGACACTGGAGAATGGTACTATCAGCTTCATATATATAATATGATATATTCATTGGATATATCGAAAAACAATATTTTTGTTTCTAATAAGCCAGATTTTGTGTATCAACAGGAAGCAGTATTGTATTAGAAATTAATAGTTTGGCATTTTAGAGAAGTTTGTATTTGTGTAATATTTTATATAGTCACATAAAAATAAGGAAAAAGAAAAAGGAGTGAGTCAAATGGAAAAGACAATGGAACAGATTGTAGCATTGGCAAAAGCAAGAGGATTTATTTATCCGGGCTCAGAGATCTATGGAGGATTAGCGAATACTTGGGACTATGGAAATTTAGGTGTGGAATTAAAAAATAATGTGAAAAAAGCTTGGTGGAAAAAATTTATTCAGGAAAATCCATATAATGTCGGAGTGGACTGTGCTATTTTAATGAATCCACAAACTTGGATAGCATCAGGACATCTTGGAAGTTTTTCGGATCCATTAATGGATTGTAAAGAATGTCATGAACGTTTTCGTGCAGATCAGTTAATTGAAAATTTTGCAAAAGAAAAGGAACTTATATTAGAAAGTTCTGTTGATGGATGGTCACAAGAAAAGATGGCACAATTTATCGCACAAAATCAGATTCCTTGTCCAACTTGCGGTAAACATAACTTTACTGAAATTCGTCAGTTTAATTTGATGTTTAAGACCTTTCAGGGAGTAACAGAGGATGCAAAAAATACAGTATATTTAAGACCAGAAACAGCACAGGGTATATTTGTAAATTTCAAAAATGTTCAGAGAACTTCTAGAAAAAAGATTCCATTTGGAATTGGACAGATTGGAAAGTCATTCCGAAATGAAATCACTCCGGGAAATTTTACATTCCGAACCAGAGAGTTTGAGCAGATGGAATTAGAATTTTTCTGTGAACCAGATACAGATTTAGAATGGTTTGCATATTGGAAGCAGTTTTGTATTGACTGGCTGAAATCCCTTGGTATGAAGGAAGAAGAAATGCGAGTACGAGATCATGAAAAAGAGGAATTGTCTTTTTATTCAAAAGCAACTACAGATATTGAATATCTGTTCCCATTTGGGTGGGGAGAACTCTGGGGAATAGCAGACAGAACAGATTATGATTTAACCCAGCATCAAAATGTTTCCAAAGAGGATTTAAGTTACTTTGACGATGAAAAACAAAAACGATATATTCCATATGTTATTGAGCCATCTTTGGGAGCAGATCGAGTAACACTTGCATTTTTATGTGGTGCTTATGATGAAGAAAAGTTAGAGGATGGAGAAACAAGAACAATTCTTCACCTACATCCAGCATTAGCTCCAGTTAAAGTCGGTGTTCTGCCTCTTTCCAAGAAACTGGCGGCAGGTGCAGAAAAGATTTATACACAGTTATCTAAATATTATAATTGTGAATATGACGATCGCGGTAATATTGGAAAGCGGTATAGAAGACAAGATGAAATCGGAACTCCATTTTGTGTCACTTATGACTTTGATTCCGAAAATGATAATGCAGTTACTGTTAGAGATAGAGACTCTATGCAGCAAGAAAGAGTGCCGATTAGCGCATTAAAAGATTATTTAGATCAGAGATTAGACTTTTGATAATTAAATAAGAAAAATTATGAAAAACTTGAAAAAAGTGTTCCTTTCGGAAAAAGTTTGTGTTATAATAAAAAATGACGACCGTAAGGAACACTTTCTTCCAAATTTTTGGGACAAGTACATGATACGGTTAGAATTTAATCTAGGAGGAAGATCCAATGGCAACAAAATGGGTATACAAGTTTAATGAAGGCAGTGCCAGCATGAGAAATCTTCTTGGCGGCAAGGGCTGCAACTTGGCTGAGATGACAGGATTAGGAATGCCAATCCCACAGGGATTTACAGTGACAACCGAAGCTTGTACAGAATATTATAATAACGGAAAACAGATTTCAAAGGAAATTGAGGATCAGATTTTTGAATCTTTGACTTGGTTAGAGGGTGTAAATGGAAAGAAATTTGGAGATAACGAAGATCCATTATTAGTTTCTGTTCGTTCTGGTGCACGTGCATCTATGCCTGGTATGATGGATACTATCTTAAACTTAGGTCTGAATGATATTGCTGTAGAGGGCTTTGCAAAGAAGACCGGAAATCCAAGATTTGCATATGACTCCTATCGAAGATTTATTCAGATGTACTCTGATGTAGTTATGGAAGTTCCTAAGTCTTATTTTGAAAAAATTATCGATGAGATGAAGGAAACAAAAGGCGTTCACTATGATACAGAACTGACAGCAGAAGATTTAAAAGAGTTAGCAGACAAGTTTAAAAAGGTTTATAAAGAAGCAATGGATGGACAGGATTTCCCTCAAGATCCAAAGGAACAGTTAATGGGTGCTGTAAAAGCAGTATTCCGTTCTTGGGACAACCCTCGTGCTATTGTTTACCGTCGTATGAATGATATTCCTGGAGATTGGGGTACAGCGGTTAATGTACAGACAATGGTATTTGGTAATAAGGGAGAAACTTCTGGAACTGGTGTTGCATTTACAAGAAATCCATCTACTGGTGCAAAGGGAATTTTTGGTGAGTATCTGATTAATGCACAGGGTGAAGATGTTGTTGCAGGTGTTCGTACACCACAGCCAATTTCTCAGTTAGAGAAAGATTTACCTGATTGCTATAAGCAGTTTATGGATTTAGCAATGAAGTTAGAAAGCCATTTCCATGATATGCAGGATATGGAATTTACTATTGAAGAAGGAAAATTATATTTCTTACAGACTAGAAATGGAAAGAGAACTGCTCCTGCAGCTATTCAGATTGCATGTGATTTAGTAGACGAAGGACAGATTACACCTGAAGAAGCAGTTTGTAGAATTGAAGCAAAATCTTTAGATCAGTTATTACATCCAACCTTTGATCCAGAAGCATTAAAGGCTGGTGAAGTAATTGGTACTGCTCTTCCAGCTTCCCCTGGAGCTGCAGCTGGTAAGGTTTACTTTACAGCAGAAGAAGCAAAGGAAGCAGGCGGAAAGGGAGAAAGAGTTATTTTAGTTCGTCTTGAAACTTCTCCAGAAGATATTGAAGGTATGCACGCATCTCAGGGTATCTTAACTGTTCGCGGTGGTATGACTTCTCATGCAGCAGTAGTTGCTCGTGGTATGGGAACTTGCTGTGTATCTGGTTGTGGTGATATTAAGATCGACGAAGAAGCAAAGACCTTTGAATTAGGTGGATATACTTTTAAAGAAGGTGACTATATTTCCTTAGACGGAAGTACTGGTAAGATCTATAAAGGCGATATTAAGACTGTAGAAGCTTCTGTAGGTGGCAACTTTGGTCGTATTATGGCTTGGGCAGATCAATTCAGAAAATTACAGGTTAGAACAAATGCAGATACTCCAGCAGATACTCGCAATGCAGTAAACCTTGGTGCAGAAGGTATCGGTCTTTGCCGTACAGAGCATATGTTCTTTGAAGCAGATAGAATTCCGAAGATCCGTAAGATGATTCTTTCTAAGACAGTAGAAGGAAGAGAATCAGCATTAAATGAACTTCTTGAATTCCAGAAAGCAGACTTTAAGGCAATGTATGAAGCATTAGAGGGCAGACCAATGACAGTTCGTTATTTAGATCCGCCACTTCATGAGTTTGTTCCAACAGAAGAAGAGGATATTAAGGCATTAGCAGAGGATATGGGACTTAGTGTAGAAGAAGTTAAGGCTACTTGTAACAATTTACATGAGTTCAATCCAATGATGGGTCATAGAGGATGTCGTCTTGCTGTTACGTATCCAGAGATCGCTAGAATGCAGACTAGAGCCGTTATGGAAGCTGCTATCGAAGTAAAGGAAGAGAAAGGTTACGACATTGTACCTGAAATTATGATTCCTCTTGTTGGTGAGAAGAAGGAATTAAAGTTTGTAAAGGATGTTGTTGTTGAAGTTGCAGAACAAGTAAAGAAGGAAAAGAATTCAGACATTCATTATAAGATTGGTACAATGATTGAAATTCCTCGTGCTGCTTTAACAGCTGATGCTGTTGCAGAAGAAGCAGAGTTCTTCTCATTTGGTACAAACGACTTAACTCAGATGACATTTGGTTTCTCACGTGACGATGCTGGTAAGTTCTTAGATTCTTACTATAAAGTAAAGATCTACGAATCCGATCCATTCGCAAGATTAGATCAGACAGGCGTTGGTCAGTTAGTACAGATGGCAGCAGAAAAAGGAAGAAAGACCAGACCAGACATTAAACTTGGAATTTGTGGCGAGCACGGTGGAGATCCATCTTCTATTGAGTTCTGCCATAAGATTGGACTGACTTATGTATCCTGTTCTCCATTCCGTGTACCGATTGCACGTTTGGCAGCAGCACAGGCAGCGATTGCCAATGTAGGAAAATAGAGGAACGCAAATATTTTTACTTCACAACGCTTGTTATTACGAGGAAAGATGTGCAGGAGTACATGAAACACCATTCCGAGTATACAAAGGCGAACCGATTTAAAGATATTATTTGCAAAATCTATATATAATTATCGAAAGGGAGGCTTTGGCTTCCCTTTCGTGTATCTGAAAAAGATACATTCTCTCGATTAGGACTAAATCCTAAAAGCTATGGCTTTAAAGGACTTAGTCCTTTTTATATGCAAAAAATAATTTAAGGAGGTTCATGTATGAACAACACAGCGTTAAGAGCAGGGGCGCAGAGCGCCAACAACACACACATGGTTTTTGCAAACGAGGAACATGAGA